>DATAWH010000024.1:0-68950 GCA_036267315.1 Candidatus Cybelea sp.
ACACAGTTAGTCAACCCAAGGAGGTATGACTTGACGTATATTCCTGTTAGGTATAGCATGGAGCTATGCCGAAAGTCCGCCTATGGGGCTACCGTTGCGAACGGTGCGAACACGAATGGGTCCCCCGAGACAAGGAGCAAGAGCCGAGGGTTTGCCCCAAGTGTAAGAGCCCATACTGGAATACGCCCCGTCGCACATAGTGTACGGTGGGCCGCATGAGCGGCTTCAGCGATGACGCTTTTAGCCTAGAGGGTCTTGCGGATGCGGACCCGGCTGATTCTTTGGAGCCGGGTGGCTTGATCGAGGTTCAGGACGCCCTGTACGCTCAACGGTGCCGCGAGTTGCTCCCCAGCGCGAGGGCGAATGCGATGCGGATTCTGGAGCGGCTTCACGCAGAACGAGAGGTTCGAGAAGCCCAACAATATCGCGCAAGCTGTCGTTCTGAAGATCGAGGCGATCAGTGATCGCTTTAAGTTGTTCCGAAGTCATCGTTTCCTTTCCGGACTACTATGCTTACAATGGCGAGCTTTGGTCACGCTACGGCTCTCTTGTCGCTTGTCGGCCAACGCGACCGCCTGGTGAGCGGCCCGTACCTACTAGTTCGACGCGGTTTTTCGAGGAATGGTCCATAGGTATCACTGCATGAGTAGAGCGCCGAGCTTTAGGGCATTTTCCGACAGCGAGAAAATCGCAAAAATGGGAAAAATTACGAGCTTGGCAAATCAAGCGCTTGTTGGAAAAATACTAACTAGTCCGAAAAGTTACTCAATTTGAGCGCCGGGACAAAAGCAAAAGCGCTCCGTTTCAGGGAGACTGCTAAAGCCGCTTTTGTTGCAGCCCCTCCCCGGCTTTTTGTGCAGGCTGGGGGTTCTTGTGCAAAGCCGAGCGTGCGGGCTTTGCCCTAATCGCCCCATCCCGGCGCGCGCCGTCCGTTATCGCGATGGCCGACTCTTAAGAACAGGTCTTGTTTTGTTTGCCCGTCATCACATACGTGCCGCCGCCGGAGGCGTAGCCGGTAAAGCCGCTGATCATAAATGTGCCCGAGCCTCGCTTTGGATTGACCGATCCTTGTAGGCTCAAAAAGACGTCAGGTGACGCGGGCCACGTGCCAAATGCAAAGAGATGTTTGCCCGCTTTGAGATACGTTCCCTTAAAATCCTCACTACCGATGTTCGACCAGTGCCCGGAGGACCGGAAGCGCAGGCAAAAAGTCGATTCAGGGAGATTGCTCCCGACCAAAGTCGTGAACTTCGTGAGGTAATACTCTTGCAGCGACTGCCCCGAAGAACGCGCAACGGGTTGCTCGTCCGTCGTTTGTGCGCTCGCCATTGGCTGCGACGCGCCGCATCCCGCGAGTAACACAAAGCCGGCGGTTATACCTAACCCCCGCACGCAGCGTAAATAAATCATTCCGGCATCTCCTTTGCGTGAGCGCTTCGGCACGGAGCAAGCGTCCCCCAGCAATCCTCCTCCTAACGTGGGCCTCCCAAGCGCCTGGTTATCGCGGTCGTTCGGGCAATGGGCCGGGCGCGTTGACTGCGAACAGCCTCAAGCGTAAAAGGAGGTTCGATGCCCGACGTACGGCTAGAGCGGAGTCTGCGCGTCCCTGCCGACCTGGCGCTGCAAGTGCTGGGCGACGTTCTGATGGCGATCGCGAACCAAGAGGGCCCTTGGCGGGGCTTCGCGCTTCACGTCGCGCTCGGCGACCTGCGGCTTCCCGACGTCGGTTACGTCGCCGTTCCGATCGAGTTGACGGCAAGCAAACACCACGAGCGCGACGCCGTCGATATCACCTTTCGTGCCGCCCGTTTGCCGGCGGCCTTCCCCACGTTTAAGGGGGCGATGGGGGTAACGCCGGGCGAGCTCGGTGAGTGCAGCCTTTATTTAACCGGAGCCTACGATATCCCGATGCGGATCTTCGGCAACCTGCTCGACGCAGCGATTGCGCCGGGCGTGGCGGCGCGATCGCTGGAGAACTTCGTCGAAGAAATCGCGACGGCGTGCCAAGCCCGCGTCGATCGGCGTGAGGCGGAGTTCGCACGCTACCGTTACTACAGTACGACGTTGCGGTGACGCCCGCGAAGTACGACTGCTGCATCGTTGGAGGCGGTCCGGCCGGAATGATGGCCGGACTTCTTCTTGCGCGTGCCGGCGTGAGGACGATCTTGCTCGAGAAGCATGCGGACTTTCTGCGCGATTTCCGCGGCGATACGATTCACCCGTCGACGCTCGACGTCATGGCGGAGCTCGGGCTACTGGAAACCTTCTTGCAGAGGCCGCATCAAGAGGTGACGACCCTTTCGGGCAGCGTGGGCGATCGGCTGGTAACCGTCGCCGACTTCACGCACCTTCCGACGCGCTGCAAGTTCGTCGCCTTCATGCCCCAGTGGGAGTTTTTGAACTTTCTCGCCGGTGAGGCGAAGCGTTACGCACACTTTACGCTGCAGATGGAAGCGCGCGGCCAAGAACTGCTCTTGGAGGACGGCCGCGTTGCCGGCGTTCGGGCGCAGACGCCGGACGGGCCGCTCGAAGTCCGAGCGACTCTTACGATCGCCGCCGACGGGCGAGAATCGGTGCTGCGGAAAGAAGCCGGTCTCGAACTCCTCGAGCTTAGCGCGCCCATGGACGTCCTCTGGCTGCGCCTGACCAAGCACGCCGACGATCCGCACGACACGTTCGGATACGTTCGTAACGGCCGGATCATGGCACTAATCGACCGCGGCGAATACTGGCAATGCGCTTACGTGATTCCGAAAGGAACGCTGGCTGAACTGCGGGATCGAGGTCTAGCGGAGTTCCGGCGCCAGATCGCCGAGCTCGTGCCGTTCCTCGCCGGCCGCACCATCGAGTTGACTTCGTGGGACGACGTCAAGCTGCTGACGGTGCGCGTCAACCGCTTGCGGCGGTGGTATCGCTCCGGGCTCCTCTGCATCGGCGATGCGGCCCACGCGATGTCGCCGATTGGTGGCGTCGGCATCAACCTCGCGATCCAAGATGCCGTCGCGACGGCAAATCTGCTGGCGCCTAAGCTCCGCGTGGGGACGCTGACGCTCGCGGACCTCCACGGCGTGCAGCGACGGCGGGAAGGCGCGGCGCGTCTCACGCAGATGCTGCAGCTCTTCATCCAGCGGGGCATTATCGGCAAAGTTCTCGCCGACGGTCGAGCTCCGTTTCTCAGAGGGCTTCCTGCGGTCGTTCGCTGGCTGCCGTTTTTGCCGCGAATCCCCGGACGCTTAGTGGGCCTGGGCTTCCGGCCCGAACACGTCTTGAACCTCCCGGTACGGTAAGAGCCACACCAGCGACTCGTCGTGCAGGTCGACGACCTGCACGCGGTTCCCGAACGGGTCGATGAAATCGCAGCGAAACGGCGGAATCAATTGGATCCCGTATTTACCGGTCAGTTTCGCGCGGACTTCGGCGAGCTGTTGTTCGTCGCGAACCATCAAGCCGAAGTGGCGCATGCGGTTCGGCTGCGCGTTGGGGTTTTCGAACATCGCCAGAAACTGATGCTCGCCGACCCGAAAGAACGCGTCGCCCTCGCCTTCGTCGAGCTTTTCCAGGTTGAAGACGTCCCGGTAGAATGCGACCGCTTTCTTCACGTCGGTCACTTCGATCGCGACGTGGTTGATGCCGTAGACTTTGACGCTCATACCTCCCACTATGCGCTGCCGGCGAGGATGGTTGCGCGGCGCCGAGCGTCGAACGCCTCGCGCCATGATACGTGGAATCGCTGTCGGCGTCGTCGCGACGCTGATCGTGCTGGCCCTGGCCGTCTATCTTGCCGTCGAGGCGGGTCTAGTCCCGGCGAACGCCGATGCAAAGGCGCCGCACATCGAGCGCTGGATGGCGAGGACGTCGCTGCACGCGGCGCTCGCACGCGAGGCCCCGAAGACGTCCAATCCCGTGCCGCTCAGCGATGAGAACCTCCTCGCCGGGATCAAACTCTACGCCGCCAACTGCGCGGTCTGCCACGGTGCTGCCGATGCCCAGCCGTCGACGATCGCACAAGGCCTCTACCAAAAGCCGCCGCAACTGGCCAAAGACGGTGTCGAAGACGATCCCGACGGCGTCACGTTTTGGAAGATCACGCACGGCATTCGGCTCACCGGCATGCCGTCGTTCGGTAAGGCTCTCAACGAAAACCAGATTTGGCAGCTTACGCTCTTCCTCAAACACATGGACGGCCTCCCGTCAGCGCCGCAGCGCATCTGGAAGGCCGTCAAGAGCAGTACTGAGGCTTCGAGTTAGGGGGTTGGCATCGAGCCGCTGTCCGTTGTCGGGGTCGCGGCGAAAATATATTGATCGTTGGAGTTTGCATCAGTCGGTTGTGGGAACGCGAAGTTATTGGACATTGCGGCTCCCGAGAGCACCGCAGCCGTTTGCGGATAGACCTGCCCTTTGAATGAGCCGTCGCTATTCATCGTTGCGACGACGTGAAGTTTTCCTTGCGGGCCTGCGCCTAGCCCGAGATCGACGCTCGACGGCCCAATGTCGAACCAGATGTAATCGCCGTCGCGTCCACCGGCGACCTCAATGTAGAGCTTGTTGAACGTCGTGTGATAGTAACCGCGCAGGTGTCCGCCTGGGAAAACCTGCAGGTCGAGTATCCCCGTAAGCGGGTACTCCGAGCCATAAACTTGCGTGATGGCTGTTTTGAAATGTAGTTCCGTCGGCTGGTCTTGAGCCGGCGCTCTGCCGGCGGTCGCGACCAGGGCCACGCCTACGAGCGCGATGCAGCTCACGAAGCGTTCCAAAGACCGTACCATTCTGACTCCTCTCGATTGACCTTCTCAGGGAGTAGAGCGCTCAGCTTGCCGAGAACGTGACTAGTCGTGGCACAACCTGCTGAAATTGACCTGCGTAATCTTCCGACCTGGGAGCGTCCGGATCACGTCCGCAAGGCGCTGGACCGGCTTCCGTCGGGAGCATCGATTACCCTCATCATGGAAAACGAACCACGGGCCCTCTCATCACGAATCACGCAAGACCGGCCCGATCGTTTCGTCGTCGAGTCGCGGCGCATAGCGAGCCGCGTTTGGCACCTTCGCCTTACTCACCGTCCAGGCGAGGTGACGGACCGTAACTCCGCTTACCAGCACGTGAGCCGTTGCCCGGCCTTCGCCACGCTCGACGCGAGCGTGCGCGAGGAGATGGCCGTCGCCGCGGTCTGGCAGACCGGCCGGCGCGGGCAGTCCCTCGTCGCCGAGAACGTCGATTGGGCGTTCATCGGGATGGTCACCGAAGGAATCGTCGCCCGGGCCAACGGCGGAGGCCGCGACCGCGAGCGGATCCTCTACGAGATCTTTCCCTACGAGCTGTTCGGCGTTGCGGAGTACTTCGATCGCGGCCTCAAGATGGCGCGCATCGCGGTCTTCTCCAAGACCGCGCACGTGCTGAAGGTTCCGTGGGACGTCGTCGGAAGGATCGCCGGCCGCTATCCGGAGCTGACCAACGCCCTGGGGATCGTGATGGCCCAGCGAGTACGGCTACTGGCCGATGCCTTGAGCGTTCAAGGCTCGCTGCCGATACTCGGCCGCATCGCGCGCGTGCTGCTTCCGTATGCGATGCCCGATCGGGGCCTCGTCCCTGCAGCGGCGTCGCTCTCGACGATCACGCAGTCGCAGATCGCCGCGGCCGGGGGCACCGTCAAGGAAGTAGCGGCTCGAGCGATCGCGGAGTTGGAATCGCGCAAAGCGCTGCGGCGAGAGCACGGGCACATCCGCTACCTCGACCGCGAAGTGCTGCTCGGGCTAATTCAAGACGTCTCGTAAGCCGAGATCCGGTCGAATCCGGTAAACGGCCGTAACGCTTCGGGAATCGTTACCGAACCGTCGGCTTGCTGATAGTTCTCGAGCAGCCCGGCGATCGTTCGCCCGATCGCAAGACCCGAACCGTTGAGGGTGTGGACGAACTCGGGTTTGGTGCCCGCCTCTCGCCGAAAGCGAATCGACGCACGGCGTGCTTGAAAGTCCGTGCAGTTCGAACAAGAGCTGATTTCGCGGTACTGGTTGCTGCTTGGAACCCAGATCTCGATGTCGTGCGTCTTCGCCGCGTTGTAGCCGGTGTCGCCGCCGCAGAGTTCGACGACCCGATGCGGCAGGCCGAGCTCGGATAACAGCGATTCGGCATCGCTCGTCAGCGCCTCGAGCGCGGCGAACGAAGCCTCGGGCAGCGTCAACCAAACCAGTTCGACCTTTTCGAACTGGTGCTGACGGATGAGTCCGCGCGTGTCTTTACCGGCAGCGCCGGCCTCTTTGCGGAAGCACGGGGTGTAGGCGACGTATTTTTGCGGCAGCTCCTCGAGTTCGAGAATTTCGCCGCCGCGCAGTGCGGTCAGCGGCACTTCTGAAGTGGGAATCATGAAGAGCGCGGAACCGGCGTCCTCGAACATCGCGTCGGCGAACTTGCTCAACTGCCCGGTCGACCACATCGTCGACGGCGAAACGAGCAGTGGCGGCGCGATCTCCAGGTAGCCGCGCTCGTTCGCGCGGTCGAGGAAGAACGAGGCGAGCGCGCGCGACAGGCGCGCACCCGCGCCGCGCAAGACGGCAAAGCGGCTCCCCGAAAGTTTTGCGGCCCGCGTGAAGTCGATGATGCCGAGGCTTTCGCCGAGCTCCCAGTGAGGTTTTGGCGTAAAGTCAAAGGCGCGCGGTGTCCCCCACCGCCGAAGCTCGACGTTTGCGGTTTCATCCGTGCCCGGCGGTACCGAATCGTCGAGCACGTTGGGTATCAGTTCGAGCGCCGCGCGCAACGGCGAGGGATCGTCGACCGAAAGCGCGCGCGCGCGCTCTTGAGCGGTCGCGATCTCTTGTGAAAGCTCGGCGAGTTGCGGCTGTAACTCGCGCGCTGCAGCCGCCTTGTCCGCCGATTTTCCGATCGAAGCCGAAAGGCGATTCTTCTCCGCTGTTGCCCGCTCCGCCGCAGTCAACGCCGAGCGGTACTGCTCGTCGTAACGCAGAACGTCGTCGACCACGGACGGATCCTGCCCGCGACGAGCGAGTGCTCGTCGCACGCGGTCGGGATCGCGGCGAATCAGACCGATATCGAGCATGGAGACCCGCGCCATTATGCAGCCCGTAAATCCAGTCCTACCGGGGGTCGGATTTACTGCCGAAAGACTGTTAGCGCCGCGTCAGGCGATCGTGGCGTTTTTTTCGCGCGTCGCCGTTACGCCGCCTGGGGTCGAAACGGTAGCGCTCGAAGACGCCGCGGGGCGCGTGCTCGCCGTTTCCGTCGTCGCAGACGACGATTATCCAAACGCTCCGCGAGCGCTGATGGACGGCTTTGCGATCTCCGCTCGAACGGTACCCGGGCGCCTGAAGATCCTCGGATCGGTCGCGATGGGGGTCGCTCCCGAAACCGCTGTGACCGTCGATTCGGCGATGCGCATTCCGACCGGCGGAATGCTGCCGCCGGGCACCGATGCCGTCGTACCGATCGAAGACGCGCGCGCGCAAGACGACTTCGTTTGGATCGAGGCGAGCATCGCAGTCGGCGCAAACGTCGCGCCACGCGGCGCCGACATGTGCAAAGGCGAGGCTTTGCTCGCGCCCGGGCGGCGCATCGCAGCCGCCGAGATGGGCGTACTGGCGGCGGTGGGAACGACGCACGTTGCCGTCTACCGCCGGCCGCGGATCGCCGTGCTCAGCAGCGGCGACGAACTGATCGACCCGTCGCGACGGCCGCGCGCAGGCGAGATTCGCGACTCCAATCGGTACGCGATCGCCGCGTCGCTGCGGGCGATGGGTGCGTCACCGCTCCACTACCCGACGCTTCGCGACGAAGCGGCCGAGTTCGACCGGGCGTTGCAGACCGCGCTGTCGGAGTGCGATGGCGTCGTGTTGACCGGCGGCTCCTCGGTCGGGGAACGCGACCGGCTGCCCGAGGCGGTCGCTCGAATCGCCGACCCGGGCGTCGTCGTGCACGGGCTTCGGGTGAAGCCGGGGAAGCCGACGCTGCTCGGCGCGAACGGCGGGAAGCCGATCCTAGGCCTGCCCGGCAATCCGGCCTCGGCGCTCTTCATTCTGGAGGCGGTGGCCGCACCGATCGTCGGCGCCCTCAGCGGGGCTCCGGTGCAGACGTCGACCGTCGTGGCGCGCTTGGCCGAGCCCGCCGCTAGCCGAATCGGCTGGACGGCGTACATTCCGGTCGCCCTGCAGAATGATGGAGGGCTTCCTCTCGCGCATCCTCTCGCCGTGCACTCATTCTCGGTCAGCCTCGCCGCCCGCGCCGCCGGCTTCGTCGTCATGGACGAGCAAGAAGACTCGCTGCCGGCCGGATCGCTCGTCACGGTCCAGCGCTTCTTGGGAGGCTGCTAGCCCTTGATCCGCCCAACGCCCGCCATCGAAGCGATACCGGCGACGACGCCGTTCGTTGGCCCCGAGCAGCTGATGCGGGAGACCGGTCAGCACGTTCTGGTTCGCTTGGGCGCCAACGAGAGTCCGTTCGGCCCGTCGCCCAAAGCCGTCGCGGCCATGGCCGCCGAGCTGCCGCGGCTCGCGTGGTACGGCGATCCGGAGTCGCTCGACCTGCGCGACGTGCTCGCCGCCAAACATGTGTGCTCGCCGAGCGAAATCGTCATCGGCTCCGGGATCGACGACCTGATGGGGCTCGCCGTTCGGGCGTTTGTCGGGCCGGGCGAGCCGGCCCTCACGACGCGCGGAACCTATCCCACCTTCCTCTATCACGTCGTCGGCTACGGCGGAGAGCCGCTCTTTGCGAGCTACCGGGACGACGGCTCGCTCGATCTCGACTCGCTCGCCCAAATCGCGCGCGCGAAGCGGCCGAAAATCGTCTACGTTGCCAATCCCGATAACCCGAGCGGACGGTTCGTGGGGCGCGCCGAGATCATACGCCTCTACGAGGCGCTCGGCTACGAATCGCTCCTTTTGCTCGACGAGGCCTACGCGGATTTCGCAGACGACGCCGAGTTGTTGCCTCCGGTCTTTTCGGATCGCCTCATCCGTCTGCGCACGTTTTCGAAGGTCTACGGAATGGCCGGGGCGCGCATCGGTTACGCGCTCACCACCCAACGCAACGCCGCGACGTTTCAAAAGATCCGCCTGCACTACGGGATCAACCGCAACGCTCAAGTCGGCGCGATTGCGTCCCTTCGGGACGAGCCGTTCCGTAGACATGTCGTGGACGAAACCGCACGTGCGAGAGAGGATTACTACCGATTGGCCGGCGAGCTCGATGCCCGCTATATCGAGTCCCGCACGAACTTCGTTTGCATTGACATGGGTTCGACTGCGCGCGCGACGGCGGTCATGGACGAGTTGCTCGGCCGGGGAGTGTGGATCCGCAAGCCGGGAGCGCCGCCGCTGGATCGCTATATTCGCGTGAGCGCGGGTACGCCGCCGATGCGCGCCGTCTTCGCCGCCGCGCTGCGCGAGGTACTCGCGGGGATGAGTGTCGGGCGATGAGGTACGCGATCGTCTCCGACGTCCACGGAAATATCGATTCGCTCGAACGGGTGCTCGCGACGATACAGCCCGAGGATACGCTGGTCTCTCTCGGCGACGTCGTCGGGTACGGCCCAAATCCCAACGAGTGCGTGGCCAGACTGCGCGATCGCTGCGGTCACGCGGTCCTGGGGAATCACGACTTGGCGGCGATCGAAAACTTCGGCGTGGAAAGCTTTAATCCGGCGGCGCGCACCGCGATCGGCTGGACGCAAAGCGTACTCGACGAGCCGAGCCGAGCCTGGTTGAACTCGCTGCCCTACGAGTTGCGTTTTCCCGGCTTTTTGCTCGTTCACGGGGCGCCGGTGCGGTATTTTGACTATATCCTCGATAAGGATGCGGCCGCGGCTGCGTTCGCGCGGACCGACGCGCCGGTCGTCTTCGTCGGGCACACGCACATTGCCGAATACTGGGTTTGCGAACCCGACGGGGTCATTGGCCACAAGCACATGCAGCACGGCGGCGAACTCGAACTGGAAGAGGGAAAGCGCTACATCGTTGACGTCGGCAGCGTCGGGCAGCCGCGCGACCTCAACCCGCTGGCCTCGTTCGTTTTTTACGATCCGGAGAAGAAGCGCGTCGAGTGGAACCGCTACGCCTATCCGATCGAAGAGGTGCAGCAGAAGATGCGCGCCCTAAAACTGCCGCCCTATCTTTCCGACCGGCTCTCGATTGGGAGATAGAAGGCTCGTGAGCGACGTCCCGTTCGACGACGGCAACTGCTTTGCGTGCGGCCCGGAGAACCCGATCGGAATGCACTTGCACTTCGATCGCGCGCCCGATGCCGACGGGGTGTGCGCGCACGCGCGCCTGAGCGCCAACTACCAAGGCTGGCGCGGCATCGCGCACGGCGGCATCGTCATGGCGCTTCTCGACGAAGCGATGGCCCACGCCGCCGGCTTTGCCGGACATCGCGGCGTCACCGCATCGGTGCACGTCCGTTTTCGCCGGCCCGTGCCGCTGGAGTCGCCGATCGTCATCCGCGGACGCGTTACCTGGCAGCGGCGCAGCGTCGTGGGAGTCGAGGGCGACATCTACGACGCTGCTAATACCTTGCTGGCCCACGCGGAGGGAAGCTTCGTTTCGCGCGGCCGCCTCGAAGCCGTCGAAGACCGCCGCAATCCCCTGACGAGAACCGCCGATGCTCCTTGAGAACCGCCGAGCCCGCTACGAGTATCACATCATGGAATCGGTCGAAGCGGGCCTCGTGCTCAACGGGACCGAGGTAAAGTCGATCCGCGCCGGCGGCGCGAGCTTGACCGAAGCGTACGCGCGGTTTCGCGACGGCGAAGCGTGGCTGATGGGGATGCACGTTCCACCCTACAAGCAGGGCAGCTTTTCCAACGCCGAACCGAACCGCCCGCGCAAGCTGCTCCTCCATAAGGAAGAGATCGCGCGGCTTCAGAGCCGCGTCGGCGAAAAAGGCCTGACGGTCGTTCCATTGCGCCTGTATTTCACGCGCGGCATCGCCAAGGTAATGCTGGGGGTCGCCCGCGGAAAGAAGCTGTGGGATAAGCGCGCCGACGCCGCCAAGCGCGACGTCGAACGCGAGATTGCGGCGCACGTGCGGCGTTCGTGAGGGGTGCGCATCCCGAACGCGAAGTCGAAACGGCGATCGAGCGCAGCGTCGCCGTGGCGCGGGGCGAACGCGTCCTGGTCGCGTGCAGCGGCGGCGTCGACTCGATCGCGCTCGCCGCAGCATTGCACGCGGTCGCGCCGCGCCTCGAACTGACGCTGTGCCTCGGGCACGTCAATCACGCCGTTCGCGCGTCGGCTTGGCAAGACGAATGCGTCGTCCTGGACCTCGCCGCACGCCTCGACCTTCCCGTCGAAATCGCCCTCTTAGCCGGCGTCGACGGCGACGAAGCAGCGCTGCGCGCCGCGCGGTATGCTGCACTGGCAGAATCGGCGTGGCGTAAAGGCTGTTCGGCGATCGCCACCGCGCATCACGCGCAGGATCAGAGCGAGACCGTGCTGCTCGCGCTTCTGCGCGGAACGGGGCCGGCGGGTTTGAACGGAATTGCGGCTCGGCGAATACTGCAACCCGGCATTGAAATCGTACGGCCGCTGCTCGCCGTTCCTCCGGAAGCCTTGCGCGGTTACTGTCACGCGAAGGCGTTGCCGTACGCGGTCGACCCGACCAATGCCGACGCGTCGAAGCGGCGTAACGCGGTTCGGGAGGCGCTCGAGACGCTGAGGCCCCTCTTCCCCGGCCTGGATCGCGCCGTGGCCCGCGCCGCCGAAACCGCCGGCGCAGAACGGTCGGGCAATCGGCGCGCCGCGTTGCGGCGTTTGGTGCGCGAGCGCTTTGCCGGCGACGACGAGTTGCGCGACATCGACTTCGCGCACGTCGAGGCCGCCGTGCGTGCGATCGAAAGCCGACGGACCGGCACCTACCTCATGAAACCTGGGATTCATCTGAGAATCGAACGCGGGTTGATGAAGGGTATTATTACCGAGCAATGACCGCCGGACAACTCGGGCATTCGGTAGGGCCGTCGATCTATGGCACCAACCAGATCGGCGCCGCCGTTGTACGACTCGCCGACGAGATCGCCGCCGACCATCGCGGGAAACCGCTGACCTTGATCGGCGTGCTGAAGGGAGCGCTCTGCTTTACGGTCGATTTGGCGCGGGAACTGAGCCGCCGCCGCGATGGTCCAAGCGAGCTATTCGTGGATTACGTCTGCGTCGAGCGATACGGATTCGGGGGAGTTCGGGGCCGGGAGCCGCGGCTGGCAATGGACGCCGGCTTGCCGCTCGCCGGGGCCAACGTCGTGATCCTGGACGGAATTGTCGACCGAGGTCAAACCTTGGCCTTCCTTCGAGCGTTAATTGAGAGCCGGAATCCGGCCTCCATGGCGACCGGCGTCCTCTTCGAAAAGCGGGCAAATAGGGAGGTCGAGGTCGAAATTAACTATGTAGGGCTAGCGGTGCCGAACCTTTTTGCCATAGGTTACGGTTTGGACTACCAGGAACTCTATCGCAATCTTCCCTGCCTAGCCGAGCTTCGAGAGGGTCAAACGGTCTAACGCCAACGTGAACAAGCATCTCCGGTCCATCATCCTCGTCATCCTCGCGGTCATCGCCATCTTCATTGTTGTCGAACGCTTCCTCGCACCCAGCGAAGGGGAGACTCGACTCGATTACGGCGCCTTCTACCAGAAGCTCGAGGCGAGCCAGGTTCAGTCGTTCCACGCTACCGGCCTCAACGCCATCGGCGACCTTTCTAACGGGACGAAGTACTCCGTTGCCGTTCCCAACCTCGACCAGACATTTGTCGACGAGGTCTACAAAAAGGTAAAGAGCGGCGCGATCAGCTTCGACCAGCAATCGAGTGCGGGTCTGCTGTCGAACTTGATGACGCTCGGGCCGTTGGCCATCACCGTGCTGCTGCTCTTCTTTATCTTGCGGCAAGCGCAGAGCGGCGGCAGCCAGGCGCTCTCCTTCGGACGCTCGCGGGCCAAGATGCTGTCGGAGAACCGGCCGAAGGTTACCTTCGCCGACGTCGCCGGCGTCGACGAGGCAAAAGAAGAGCTGGCCGAGATCGTCGACTTCCTGAAGTATCCGAAGAAATACCAGTCGCTCGGCGCGCGAATTCCCAAGGGCGTGCTGTTGCTGGGACCGCCGGGTACCGGCAAGACGCTGCTTGCGCGCGCGATCGCGGGCGAGGCCGGCGTGCCGTTCCTTTCGATTTCCGGTTCGGACTTCGTTGAAATGTTCGTCGGCGTCGGTGCGTCTCGCGTTCGCGACCTCTTCGATCAAGCAAAGAAATCCGCGCCGTGCATCGTCTTCATCGACGAAATCGACGCGGTGGGGCGCCAGCGAGGTGCCGGCTTGGGTGGCGGCCACGACGAGCGCGAACAGACGCTCAATCAGCTGCTCGTCGAGATGGATGGCTTCGATCAGAATACCGGCGTCATTCTGATTGCCGCGACAAATCGCGCCGACGTGCTCGATCCCGCACTGCTGCGTCCCGGCCGCTTCGATCGGCAGATCGTCGTCGGTCGCGCCGATTTCAAAGGTCGCGAGAAGATTCTCGAAGTGCACGCCCGCAACAAGCCACTCGGCCGTGAGGTCTCGCTCGAAACGCTGGCCAAACGCACTCCCGGCTTTTCCGGAGCCGATTTGGAGAATCTGCTCAACGAGGCGGCGCTGCTCGCCGCGCGGCGCAACAAGAACGTCATCGAGATGATCGACTGCGATGAAGCGATCGATCGCGTCATGGTCGGGCCGGAACGGCGCTCGCTGGTAATGTCCCAGAAAGAGAAAGAGGTCACGGCGTATCACGAGTCCGGTCACGCAATCGTCGGCGGCATGCTCGACAAGGCCGACCCCGTCCACAAAGTGACGATTATTCCGCGCGGCATGGCGCTGGGCATCACCTGGTCGCTGCCCGAGGACGACCGGCACAATCGCACCAAAGAGGAACTGATCGCGCAGATCACGATGTCGCTGGGCGGACGTCTCTCCGAAGAGATCAAGTTCGGTGACGTTACGACCGGCGCCAGCAACGATTTTGAGAAGGCCAGCGAACTCGCGCGGCGGATGGTCACGCAGTTTGGCATGAGCGAACTCGGGCCGATCACGTTCGGCCGCGGCGCGCATCAAGTCTTTCTCGGCCGCGACATCGGCGAGGAGCGAAACTACTCCGAAGAGGTGGCGAGCCAGATCGATAACGAGGTTCGCAAAATCATCGAGTCCTCGTACGAGAACGGCAAACGCATTCTGACCGAAAACTGGGAAAAGGTCGAGCGCATGGTCTCCTCACTCATGGAGTACGAAACCGTCGAGACCGAAGAAGTTCGCGCGATCCTCGATGACAAACCGTACGATCGCGAGCGAAACGAGGAGATTACGACCGCCTCCGATTCATCCAACGACCGGCCCGCCGCCGACGAGGCAAAGCGCGCCGATAAGCCGACCCGCTTTCCGCCAAAGATCTCACCGGAACCGGCATGACGCTTCGCGCGTGTTTGTTCGCAACGGCGCTCGTCGCCGCTGCGGCGTTTCCTACGCTCGCGGGCGCAGCCGCGGAGACCGGTCCGCAGCAAACCGGTGCGCTCCCGCACGGCGGCACGTACGTCGTCTATCCCGATCCGACCGTCGGCGCTGCCGCAATCGGATTGTGGTTTCGCGCGCCCGGTGCTGGTTACGATAACGCGACGCCCGGAATCGCCAACCTTGCCGCGACCGCCGTCGCCGTAGCGCCGCTGGCCAGCGGAAAAACGCTGTACGCGCTGGTCCATAGCCTTGGCGGCGAACTCAACGTCCAGGTGTATCCCGATATCGTGGGCATCGCGATCACGGTGCCGGCGGCGGCAACGCGTCGCGTCGTGGCCGCCTTAACCGCCGCGTATTTCTCGCCGGCGGTCAACGACGCCGCGGTGAAGGTCGCTCGCGCGAACGCTGCCGTGCTCGGCGTGCAGCAGCGCTATGAATCCGATACGACGCTGCACGATCTGCTCTTCAAGCAGCTCTTCGCGCAGGGGCCGGCACACTATCCGCCCTTGCCCACGAGCATTCCGCAGATCACCGGTATTACGACGGCGCAGATTAACGATTTTGCCAAGCGCGCGTTTCGTTCGCAAAACGCGGTGCTGACGCTGACCGGGAACGTCGACGCCTCGAACGTTACCGCGGTAACCGACGGTAGCGGCTCGGGAAACATGGACTCGCCGTACGACTCTTCACTCGCCTCGGCCCCCGCCGCCGCGACGGCTTCGGGGCTCGTCGGCGGACTTGGACTGGCGTGGGTTGGGCCGCCGATCGCCGACGAAAAGGCCGCAACCGCGCTCGACTTCGTCGCCGATTACCTCTTTCGCGAAGAGACCGGAGTCGTCACCAAAGCCCTCGATCGTTCTTCGGGCAGCACGCTCGTCATCGGGCAGTTCATCACCCTGCACGATCCCGGCGTCATGGTCGTAACGATCGGCGGCGACGGCGAAAAAGAGGCGCGCGATCGCGTGCTCTCGGCGTTGTCCACGATGCGGGTTCCGCTGGATGCGCAAACGTTCGATGCCGCTCGCGAAGCATTTCTTTACCACGTCGCAGCCGATACGCAGACGCCGCAAGAACGTGCCGACAACCTCGGCTGGTACAGCGTTGAAGGCGACGTTTCGTACGCTCCGGGAATTACCAACGGCACGTACGCGCACCTGGTGCGTCAGCTCGACCCGGCGTACGTAGCCGAGGTCGTGAAGCGCTATTTGCAAACGCCGGTGGTCGTCACGCTGCTCGCGTCCACTCCCAAGGAGTCGCCCCAGTGAACTTTACCCGTTGCGCCGCGATCGCCGCCCTGCTGGCGGTCGCGCCGCTCTCCGCCGCAGCCGCGGCGCCGACGGTCTCTCCGCCGAGCGTCGATACGGTTTCGGGGGCGACCGTCGTGCAGCAGGTCGATTCGGCGGCCTCGCTCGCCGGAGTTACGCTGTTGGTTCGCGCCGGTCTCGATCGTCAGACCATGCGCGAAAACGGTCTTGCCGCGCTGACGGCCGAGACGATCTTACGCACCCCGGTGCAATCGTCGCCGAGCGATAAAACGATGGTTCCGCTCGTCGAGGCGATCGCCGCTCGCGGCGGATCGATCCACTTCAACATCGATCCGGGCGACGTTCGCTTCTACGTCGAGGCGCTCGCCGAAGACGCGCCGGCGGTGGTCGCGCTGCTGAAGACCGCGATCTCCGCGCCCGACTTCTCGTTTGCGACCGTACGCTCTGCCCGAGTCGCGCTCGGCAAGCAGATCGCCGAAAGCCAGCAGGTCGCGCTGCAGGTCGGCCTCGACATGCTCTATGCGGCTTCTTCACCGCAGGCCAACACCGGATTACCCGAGCTCGGAACGCCCGCATCCCTCGCGCAACTCGTCCCCGACGACGTATCGAGATTTTATCACGCGTACTACCGCAACGGCGGGGCGCTCGTCAGCGCCGCCGGCCGTCTCGATGCGCTTCCCAGCGGCGAGCTTGCGGCGTTGGCGAGCGCGCTTGCCGCCGGAAACACCGCGCCGGTGCCGGTGCACGTTGCGACGCTCGGCGGAGCGACGCACGAAATCGTGGCCCACCGCGACATTCCTTCGCCGTGGCTGATCGCGCAGTATCCGGCGCCGAACGTGGACAGCCGCGATTTCGGGCCGATGCTCGTGCTCGCGGCGTTTTTGCGGCGCACGATCTCCGACATCGCGCAGGTCCCCGGCGTCGTTTCGCCGACCTTTGCGTCGCGCTCGGTCGGAGCCGACTACGTCTACGACCGCTCTCCGTCGACGCTGGTGCTGTACGTTAACGGCGGCCTGATCGCGAACCCGACACGCGCCTTTGCGACCGCACTCTCGGTCGTCAGCGTGTTGGCCGCGACCCCGCTGCAGGGATCGATCGACGATTTCAAGGCCGTTGCGGCCGGCGATTTTGCCGGGGGCGCGACCACGCTGGAGTCGCGCACGTGGCTGGCCGCCGTCTTCTCGCGAGAGAGCGCGTCGCCGGATTTCATCAACCGCGCGCTCGCGGGAATCGCGGCGACGACGCCGGCCGACGTCCAGCGGGTGGCGCGCACCTATCTTGGAAATCCGACGATCGCCTTGGTGCTGCCGCGCGGCACCAACCTCCAAGATTAGAGTCGCGCTCGTCCATGATTACCTAAATCAGCGCGGCGGCGCGGAACGCGTCTTTGCCCGAATTGCCCAGGCGTGGCCCGATGCGCCGATCTACACCGCGCTCTACGACGAAAACGTCTTCGGTCAGGTATTTCCGCCGCAGCGCGTCAGGCGTTCCTACCTGGCGAAACTTCCTTTGGCCAACAGCTATTTTCGTGCGTTGGCGCCGCTCTATCCGCGGGCTTTCGAAGCGTTCGATCTCGAAGACTTCGACGCGATCGTCAGCTCGACGACCTCGTGGGCGAAGGGCGTCCGGTTTGCGCCCGGTGCCGTTCACGTGTGCTACATCAATACCGTCAGCCGTTTCGCATTCGCCTACGACGAGTACGTCGGACGGATGACCCCGGCCGGCGTCGTGCGCCCGCTGGTCGATCGTTTGACGGCGTGGGACCGCGCCGCGGCCGCCCGCCCGACGCACTTCGTCGCGAACTCCCGCAACGTCGCCGAACGAATTCGCACACACTACGGGCGAGAATCCGAAGTGCTGCACTGCCCCGTCGACGTCGATCGCTTTAGCGTCGGCGCGGGAGGGGGCGATTACTTCATCGTGGCCTCGCGCTTGCTGCCGTATAAGCGCATCGAACTCGCGATCGAGGCGGCGGCGATGGCGAACGTGCCGCTGCTGGTCGCGGGCAGCGGCCCGGCAGAACGTTCGTTGCGAGCGCTCGCGAGCGGCACGACGACGAAGATGCTCGGGTACGTCACCGACGCTGCGCTCAACGAACTGCTCGGCAACGCTCGCGCGGCGATTCTTCCCGGCGAAGAGGACTTCGGTTTGGTTCCTCTGGAGGCCGCGTCGGCCGGACGTCCGACGATCGCGTATCGCGGGGGCGGAGCGTTGGAAACGATCGTCGACGGCGAGACCGGAAGCTTCTTCGACGAGCCAAACGCGCAGTCGCTGGCCGCGTCGCTGCGAGCGTTCGACGCGTCACGCTTCCCAGCGCGACGTTTGCGCGAGCACGCGCAAAGCTTCGCACCCGAACGGTTCATCGCGCGGCTGCAGGCGATCGTGCAACGCGTTTACGCGCAGAGGCACGTTCCCTAGATGCGGCCGGTCTACGTGGCCGTGGCCGTATTCGCTGCGGTCTACATCGCGCTCGATTTCAACAAACTCTACGCGCTGCGGTACGGCGCCGATCTCGGAACCTACCTGCAGACGCTGGTCAATTTGCGCCACGGTTCGTCGTGGAACTACGGCGAATGGCGCCCGCACCTTCAAGTGCACGACTCGTGGGCGCTTTTCTTCCTCGTACCGCTCGTCGCGATCGCGCCGCGCGCGGAGACGCTCATCGTCGTGCAGGTGATCGCGGTCGCCGCCGCAGCGATACCGTTGGTTTTGCTCGCGCGGGAGCTCGGCGTGGGCGCGCGTGCGGCGAACCTTCTCGGAATCGCGTACCTGCTCGCGCCGTCGGCTCAAGGAATGAGCTACGACAACTTCTCGGAGAACGCGTTCGTGCCGCTTTTGGCCTGCTGCGGCGCGATTTTCGCGAGAAAGCGTCTGGTCTGGCCGACGGCGCTGGTTGCGCTCTTGCTCGCCGGTCTGAAGGAGGACGAGATCTTCTTTCTCCTGTGGTTCGCCGCGGCGAGCATGCTGTGGTGGGACCGTCGCATCGGCCTCGCGACTGCCGGCGCAGCGCTGGCGAGCGGCGTTGCCTTTTGGATGTCCGAGCGCGTCGCCGCGGTACACCCGAACCTTCCGCCCTACGGCTTCGCCGTGCACGACCCCGGCGGGAAGGGTACGCTGATCGCGCTGCTGCTCGCGCCCTTTGCATTTGCCCCGCTGGGCGTCGGAAGATGGTTGTTCCTGGGCTTGCCGATGCTTGGCGAGATCGTCTTCATGCAGCCGTGGAACTACGAGCCCAGCCGCGTCGGATCGCACTATACCGCGCCGTTGCTGGCCGCAACCGCCGTCGCCGCCGCCTTCGGTCTGAAACGCTGGCCGGCGACCGCGCGGGCAATGGTGCCGTGCGCGCTGATCGTCGTTCTCCTGATCTTTAACGACACGGTACTACGGCCCGGACGATGGCCGTACATCGTCGACTGGTCCGCCTATGCCCGCGCGGTCGCCCTGCGAGACGGCGGGCGCGCTGCATTGCTCGCGCGCAGCGACGAAGGAACGTGGGCAGTTGCTGCGGCTAACCCGTTGGTTCGCCTCGATCCACATCCCGACGCTTCGGCGCGTTCGTGTCCGGCGTACGATACGAACGCTCGCGCGTTCTTCGCCAGCATCGCCGGTCACGCTCCGAGTGCCCTCTGCGGCGGCGTCCCCGTCGCGCCGTGACGATCGTGCCGTACGGACCGATTCCGGCGATGCGAGAAGATCGCGGCCGATTCGCATCGCTCCGCGACGCGCGCGTCTTAATTTATTGGCCGCACGGGCTCGGCGACTGGATCCACTTCGGCTGCGTCGCGCCGCTGCTCGAACCCGCCAACGCATACGCGATGACGCGTTTCGGCGACGACTACGTCAGCGTGATGGAAGACAATGCGATCGTAACGCCGCTGTACGCCGGCGTGCGTCGGCCGTCGGACGGAGCGGAGTTGGGCGCGGTGCACCTCGGACTGGCGGTGCGCCGGTGCAACGGCAACGCGGTAACGCTGAACGTGCCGCCGGCCCTGGCGCCGGCGGTCGAAGCTTTTGCGCCGCAACGCCTGCTGTGGACCGACTATCCCGAAACGGAGGGGCGCACCGCGTTTCCCTATCACACCAAAGCGCGTAACCTCGCGCGACTGCTCGTCGCGCCCGCCCGGCTCGCCTCGTTCGACCTTTCGCAGCCGCTGGCAAGCAGCATTAATTTTACGGTTTCAGAGCAGACCCAGCGACGAGTCGACGAACGCCTCGCACGGTTCGTGCCGCCGCGCGGGCGACTCTGCGTCATCTCCCGGTCTGGCGTGACGGCGGCTCGCAAAAACTGGGGAGACGGACGCGAAGCACGCGCGTTCGTCACAGCGCTCGCGCGTGAGAGTCCCGCGTGGCGCTTCATTTCGATGGAAGGCGAAGAGCTCGGCGAGGGGGTCGCAGCCTTCGGCGCCCTGTTCGGCGATCTGGACGAGCCGTTCGCGCGACTCTTCAAAGCGATCGCAAACCGCATCGATCTCTTCGTGGGTATTCCCGCGGGTCCGCTGCACCTGGTCATGGCGCGCGGCGGCATTCCGGTGGTCGGACTCTGGACCGCGCATCATCCGGATTGGTACGACGAACCAAACGCGACGGCGATCCATCTGATCGGGAAGTACGTCCGAGATCGCCGATTCGAGCGGCGCCTCGCGACGACGAGCAAACCCGCGTCGCTGCAGCATCGCCTGCACTATTTGGATACCGCGCAGATTCCCGCCGAAGCGGTCGTGGCCGCCGCCCGAACGGTTATTGGGTGAGCTGCGGTGCGAACAGGAGCGCGAAGATCGAAATCGAGTTGAAGAGTGCGTGTGAGATCATGGATGCGTAGGCGTTACGCGTGACGTAGTAGACGCCGCAGAGGACGACCCCGCCCAACGCGAGCGGGATCACTTCGAAAGGATCGCCGTGTGCGATTCCAAAGAGCAGGCCGCTGACGATCGCGCCGGTCCAAAATCCGCCGAAGCGAAGTCCGAGGTTGAAGAAGAAGATTCGAAAGAGAGTCTCTTCGGCGAACGGCGCGAGTACGATGGCGAAAAAGGCAAAAAGCCCGATCGTCGTGCGGTCTTTTAGGCCGCGAAATATTTGGACGATGTCTTGTTGATGCTGCGCGTGAGCGAAATAGTTGACGAGAATGGCCGTTCCGTCGGCAGCAACGAACATTCCGGCGGCACCGACGAGGGCGACGAGTAGCGTCTTACCGTCGGGGACGCGAAAGCCAAGCTCGCGCAGGCTTCGCTTAGAGAGCCGCGGCAGTGCGAGCAGCACGATCGCAACGAGCAACGCGTCGAGCACGAGCTGAATGATCAGCAGTTCGTTGAGCTGCTCGGGGCTGACTTTCGTGGGCGGCGGAACGACGATCTGAAGGACGAGGATAAAAGCGAAGAGCAGGGCGATGGAGATGGCTAAGAACCAGGTCCAAAACCCCTTAAAGCTATCCTTTGGCCAGCTCGTCGGCCAACCGGGCGAAGTCGCCGAGGTCGAGTCGTTCACCACGAAGCTCCGGTGCGAAGTTGCAGGATGAAAGCGCTCGGACAATCGTCGCGCGGTCGAGATCGAGTGCGAGCGCGAGGCTGTTGAGGAGCGTCTTGCGCCGGTACGCGAAGGCGCCGCGGACGACCTTCCAAAAAACGCTGAGGTCCCGCACGGCTACTGCGGGCCGCGGGCGCCGAACGAGACGCACGACGCTCGAGTAAACCTTCGGCGGCGGATAAAACGAGCGAGGAGCGACGGTGAAGAGCGGTTCGACGTACATCGCGTACTGCACCGCGATCGAGAGGCTGCCGTACGCCCGCGTTCCGGGCAACGCCCCGAACCGTTCGGCGACGTCTCGTTGAATCATCGCGGTCACCGAGTCGGGTCCGCCTTCCATTTCGATCAGGCGCAGCAGCAGCGGCGTCGCGATATTGTACGGAAGATTTCCCGCCGCGCGCCAACGCCTGCCGCCCGCCCACGCGCCGTAGTCGAAGGCGAGCGCGTCGGCGCAGACGATCTCCGCGCGTGAAAGATCCGTACGCGCGCGCAGAATGGCCACGAGCTCGGGGTCGATTTCGATTGCAGTGAGCCGTGCGTCGCGGTCGAGCAGGGCCTTCGTCAAGACGCCGGTACCGGCGCCGATTTCGATAACGGGAGACTCGTTTGGAGCGTCCTGCATCGCGCAGCCGGCGATGCGGTGGGCGATCGGCTCGCTGACCAAGAAGTTCTGCCCGAACCGCTTCTTGGGACGCAGCCCCGAGCGGTCGAGCAACGTTCGGGGACTCGTCATCCCCTTATTTTACGCCGTCAGCGGCTTACTTCAAACGATAGACCGTAACGGCCCGGCGCCCGAAGGCCATTGCAGCACCCAGCGTATCGAAGCCGAGATCGATTCGCCGGCCGACGATGTCGCCGCCGGTGTCGCCCGCAACGGCGATTCCGTATCCCGGAATATACAGCCGCGTTCCCAGTGGGATGATTCGCGGATCGACGGCAACGATTCCATAACCGGCGCGGCGGCCGATCGCCGTCATTCCGCTCCCGCCCGCACTTCCCGCGGTATAGGCCGTTGCCAGCATCATCATTGCGCCGTGCGCGATTTCGGTCATTTGCGAAATGCCGCGCGCTTCGAACGCGGCGAGCGTCGACGAGCCGACGCCTTCCGCGACGATACGCGGTTTTGCCGGACGAATCACGACCGAAGAAAGGATCTTCGCGTGCACGCGCCCGCCATCGCGCTGACGATACTGGATGTAAAGAACGCGCAGGCCCGCGCTGCCGCGAGCGAGGATCTTCGAGCTTCCGGGTTCGACTGCCGAGTTGAAGCGGGTGATCGTCTTCGGAGCGATCGTGCGCCGTTCGATGCGTTGCCAGCCGATCACGCCGTTGCCGTACCAGGTGACCCCAGCGGCATCGGTGGGTGCGGGTGGTGTCGCCGCCCAAACCGGGCCAACTGCGAGCGCGGTTCCCAGAAAAGCGGCGCAGAGCACGCGTCCGATCAATCCGAAGTTCCTTTCTTTCCCAAATCGCACCACGGTCTGCAATCTACACCGCGCAGAGAGTCGACGATCGACGCGATTCGTGTTTGTTGTTGAAGCGGCGCGTACGGCCGCTCGAGCAACGGATCCGACGGAAACGCCTGAATATAATGGGGCCGTTCGCTCCGAGTGGGCAGGCCCGGCTGACCCGGGCACTATACCACACTCGTTTCGGCGCGAAAATATGTCAAAAGTAACAATTTGCAAGGTGGCACCTTCTTGCTAAGCCCTCTCACGGTGACCGGCCGTTCCGGCGACCCGCCCCAAGCGGCCGATCCCTCGGAGCGACTGCGAATCGGGCTCTTTACCGAGATCTACCGCCCCGCGGTCAACGGCGTGGTGGCATCGGTCGAGACGCTGGCGTACGGACTGGAACGTGCCGGCCACGAAGTCTTTTGCTTCGCACCGAAGATGCCGGGCGCGAGCGCGGACGGGAACCAGATCGTCCGCATCCCGTCGCTGCCGCTCCCGGCGAAAACCCCCTACCGGCTCGTCCTGCCCCTGATCAACCGGCGCGACACGAAGTTGGTCCTCGAAGGGCTCTCCATCGTTCACGTTCACTCGCCGTTCATCACCGGCTGGATGGGCATGCATTATGCCCGGCGCTTCGGGCTGCCGTTGATCTACACGTACCACACGCAGCTGGAAGCGTACGCGCATTACGTTCCCTTCGAGGCCAACGCGACGCGCTTCGCGGCTTCTAGGCTGACCCGCACGTTTGCAAACCGCGCCGACGCGGTGATCGCGCCGACGCCGGCGATGGCGAACCGGCTGCGCGAGCTCGGCGTCACCGTCCGCGTTGAGACCGTCCTCAGCGGAATCGACGTCGCACGTTTCGGTGCGGGGCTGCGCAGCGACGAGTTGCGCGCTTCGGCGGGTGCCCGCGACGGCGCCCGGCTTCTTCTATACGTCGGGCGTCTCGCGAAGGAAAAAAACATCGAAGTTCTCTTCGAGGCGCTGGCGCGAACGAACGACCCGCAGCTTTGTCTCGCCGTCGCCGGCGACGGCCCGTTGCGGAACGACTTGGAGCGGCGGGTCAAAGAGCTTCGGCTCGAGGGTCGGGTTCGGTTCTTGGGACTGGTCGAGCAGAGCCGCCTCCCCGACCTTTATGCCTGCGCCGATGCCTTCGTGATGCCAAGCCTCACCGAAACCCAGGGCATCGTCATGGCCGAAGCCCTCGCTGCGGGGCTCTTCGTCGTCGCCGCGGATGCGCCGCAGAATCGAGACGTGCTTGGGGGTGCCGGCCTGCTCGTGGCGGCGCAGGCCGAAGCCTTCGCGCGAGCATTGGCGGAAGTGCCGGCGCAACCGAACCCGGAGTCGGCGGCCCGCGCTCGCCGCTCGGCGGCGCGCTTTTCCGTGGAGGAGCAAGTCTCCCGCACTCTTGCCCTCTATGCGAGCTTGAGGAAACCCGCGCCCATCGCTTGACCTCGAACATACGTTCGCATAAAATAAGGGTACGAGGGTGATGTGATGCGTAAATCAGAGCAACGAGCAAACGAGGTGGCGATTGGGTACGCGGTGGGTGCCGCGGGAATGGGCGTCGCCTATGCGAGCGTTACACCTGGCGGCGCCGGCGACGTCCTTCGCCTCCCATTTCGGATCAACGGGGTTGCCTCGTCGATCGAGCGGGCCGCCGGGTACGCCGCACTGGTCGCCGTGGCGCGCGCCTTGCGCCGCCTCGGCGTCACGCAAGTCCGATTCGTCCTGCCGGATGCCGAATTCGTGCGCGAGGTGGCATCGCGATCGGAGGTACCGGATAACCTCGTGCTTCCGTACGTACGGGTAAGGTGCGCTCTCAATGCCCTCGGTAACTTTGAGATCGCGGCCGCGCCGAACGACGATCTGATGCAACGGGCACGGGCAGAGGTAGCGCTGAACCAAGCAGCGTGAAGCTGGCGCGCGTAAACGCGCAAGATCTGCCCGTCAAAACCGAGGCCCTCGCTCGTGCGTTGCTCGGTCACGTGCTGGTGCGCGAGAGTGAGAGCGGTGTGGTCGCGGGGCGAATCGTTGAGACCGAAGCCTATCTTCCCGGCGACCCGGCCTGTCATGCCTTCACGGGAAGGAGTCCTCGAAATGCGACGCTGTTCGGTCCTCCGCATCGCGCGTACGTTTATCAAATCTACGGCACGTCTTTTTGCTTTAATCTTTCCAGCGAGCCCGAGGGTGAAGGCGCGGGCGTCTTAATCCGCGCGCTCGAGCCGCTTCTGGGCCTTCCCCTTATGCACGAGCGGCGCGGCGTCGACGCCCCGCGCGATCTGTGCCGCGGCCCGGGGCGGCTATGCCAAGCGCTTGCAATCGACCGCGCGCTGGACGGAACCGATCTCTTCTCCGATCGCACCCTCTGGTTGGCAGGCGCCGAGGCCGCTCCCGCGCGCGTGGGGCGCAGCAGCCGGATCGGCCTAACGAAAGCGGCGGATCGCCGGCTGCGCTTCTTTGAATCCGGCAGTCCTTACGTCAGCGGCCCCGCTCGATTGAATACCGCTTGAACCCGGCCGGGCGGCTATGTTATAGTGTGAAGCGTCGCGTAGCGGTCGATCTTTTGACAGCCGCGGCGTCCTTTGACATCCTCACGCTCACCTCTCCGATCTGATTGCGACGGCCGCCTCTCCTTCGCTGATCGAAGCTTGGCGTGCGCGGCTCTATGAGAGAGATACCGTTCTGCAAACCGAACATCGCCCCAACCAAGATCACCGTTTAAATAACGACATGCGTCAGTCCGCATCCGCAGGCCAGGGAAACCGGCGGCGGCGGTCGCGCCGGCGTCACCACTTCGGCCAGCAGCCGGGTGCCTACCAGGAACAGATGCCGCAGGTCGAGATCCCGCCGATGCCCACGGCGGCGCAGCTCGGCGAAAAGACGAAGAACGAATTGATCGAGATCGCCAAGGAGCTCGAGATCGAAATTCTCAGCCCGGCGAAGCTCAAGAAAGACGAGATCGTCGAGCTGATCGTGCAAGGTCAGATCGCGCGCTCCGGGGTCGAGGTTGCCAGCGGCATCCTCGACGTATTGCCTGAAGGTTACGGGTTCTTGCGTCGCGCCGGTTATTATATCGGTAACGACGATATCTACGTTAGCCAGACGCAGATTCGTCGCTTCGAGCTGCGGCGCGGCGACATGGTCGAGGGCCAAACGCGGAAACCCAAAGAGAGCGAAAAGTATTACGGGCTGATCCGCGTCGACAAAGTCAACGGTTTGGATCCCGATGCGATCAAGGGACGGCGCAGCTTCGAAAAAGGAACGCCGATCTATCCGCAGGAGCGCTTCAAGCTCGAGGTACGGTCGACGCAGCTCTCGACGCGCGTCATCGACCTGTTCTGCCCGATCGGCATGGGCCAGCGCGCGCTGATCGTCTCGCCCCCGAAAGCCGGCAAGACGACCCTGCTCAAGAATATTGCGAACTCAATTTCCATCAACCATCCCGACGCGCACATCATCGCGCTGCTCGTGGACGAACGTCCTGAAGAAGTCACCGACATGCAGCGCACGATCGACGGCGACGTCGTCGCGTCGACCTTCGACGAGCATCCTGAGAATCACACCGCGGTTGCCGAACTGACGATGGAACGCGCGAAGCGCCTCGTCGAGCTTGGCAAAGACGTCGTGATCCTGCTCGACTCGATCACCCGCTTGGCGCGTGCGTACAACCAGGTCGTCGCGAGCTCCGGCCGTACCCTCTCCGGCGGCCTCGACACCGCCTCGCTCCACAAGCCGAAGCGGTTTTTCGGCGCCGCGAGAAAGATCGAAGAGGGCGGATCGCTGACGATCATCGCGACCGCGCTCATCGAGACGGGTTCGAAGATGGACGACGTGATCTTCGAAGAGTTCAAGGGCACCGGCAACATGGAGATCGATCTTACCCGCAAGCTCGCCGAGTCGCGCGTCTTTCCGGCGATCGACATCAAGCGTTCGGGTACGCGCCACGAAGAGCTGCTGCTCAGCCCCGACGAAATGCGGAAGATCTGGATGCTGCGCCGTGCGACGGCGGTCCTCAATACCGGCGACATCACCGAGATCATTCTCGACAAGATGGCGCAGACGCGAACGAACGAAGAGTTTCTCCAAACGGTCACCAAAGAGGCGCTCTCGATGTCGCGCGGATACGAAGACAACAACAACAGCGGAAAGTATTAAGCCCAGTCGTTCCGTCACTGAGTCCGATTCGGCTCAATAAATTTCTCGCGCAGGCGGGCGTCGCATCGCGGCGCCACGCCGACGAACTGATCGCTGCCGGGCGCGTCAGCGTCGACGGCAAGGTCGTTACGGCGCTGGGGACGTTGGTGCAGCCCGGAAGCGACGTCCGGGTCGACGCCGTGCCCGCCCTGCCGCCGGCGCAGGCTACGTACCTTTTACTGAACAAGCCGCTCGCCGTCGTCACGACGATGAGCGATCCGCAGGGGCGGCGCACCGTTGCCCAGCTCGTTCCCGAACGACCTCGCGTCTTTCCGGTGGGGCGGCTCGACTACGCGACTTCGGGTGCCCTGCTGCTCACCGACGATGGCGAACTGGCAGAGCGATTACTTCATCCACGTTTTGGGGTAGATAAAACCTACCGAGCGGAAATCGCCGGGCGACTGGCGCCTGACGCAGTGCGTCGCCTCATGGAGGGAGTCTCGTTGGACGATGGTCGGGCTGCCGGTGCAAAGATCCGAGTGCTGACGGTCAAGCACGAGCGTTCGGTCGTGGACGTTACGATCCACGAGGGACGCAACCGTCAAGTGAGACGAATGTTCGAAGCGCTCGGCCATCCCGTGCTGGCGCTCACGCGCACTCGGTTTGGGCCGCTTCAGCTGGGCGCGCTGGCGCCCGGTCATGTCCGTCCCCTTACTGAAAAGGAGATCGAGGCTCTGCAACGCATCGCAGGCCGCACCAGGAATCGCCTCGTACCAACCGCGTGAGGTAATGCAATGAACCGCTTCTTACAAGTCACCGCGATTGCCGCCGCCGCTTTTTCCGCGCTCGGCGGCCTGGCGTTCGCGCAGTACGCCAACGAGTACACTCCGGCGAAGCTGATCAAGCAAGGCACCACGAGCTCGGGCATCGCCGGCAGCGGCAAGGTCGTCGTCCAGGTTCAGGTCAACCCGGACGGCACTCATAAGGTGATCCGCGTCATCAGCTCGACCAACTCCGGGGACAATCAGGCGGCGATGCAAATCGCCCAAACCTCAACGTACCGACCGGCTCATCGCGGAAAGACGCCGATCACCGCCTTTTACGACTTCACCCTCAAGTTCAACGGTAAATCGGTCGCGCAGAATCCCAGTGAAACCGGGGGTGGAATGCCGTCGGGCGGCGCGCTGTCGCCGGCGGCCAATCAGATCGCGAACCTGATTCGGCAGAAGCAGTACTCACAAGCCAAGTCCAAGGCGCAGGCCGCGCTGCTCAACTCGCCCGACGATCAGGGGCTGCGCGAGATGCTCGGTATCGCCTCGTACAACTCCAACGATTTCGAGGGCGCCGCAGCGGCCTTCGATAAGGTTCCCTCGATCGCGCCACAGTTCAAACCCGCGGCCGCTCAAAGCTTCGCCGCCGCGGCTGTGAAAATTGCCTCGAGCAACCCGACCCAGGCACTCAACTACGCGAACAAAGCGATGAGCCTGTCACCCGATACCAACTCCCGGTTCGCGCTGGGCGTCGCGCAGCTGGCCGATAACGACACCGCGGCGGCGCTGATAACGCTGAAGGCTGCGCGCGACTCGGCGATAGCCGATTCGAAGATCCCCGTCGGGTCGAAGGTCAACATTGACTCGGAGCTGCTTCAAGCCTATCTTGCGAACAACGACGTCCAGGGCGCGCAATCGGTCGCCGCACAGATCAAGCAGTTGGATCCTTCAAGCACCGCGGGCTCGCGTGCGATGGGCGCGAGCTTGCTGAAGTCTGGCCAAGCCGCCGCCTCCGCGAAGGATACCGCAACGGCCTTGAAAGACTTCGACGACGCCGCGGGACTAGGCGACCCGCAGATCGAGGTCACAGCGTACGTCTCCGCTGCGTTTGCAGTAGCGCAGAGCGCCAAGCCGGATTATAAGCGGATGCAAAGTTACGCAGACAAAGCACTCGCTCTCGCTCCGAACAACGCTCAGGCGAACTTTGCGGAGGGAATTGCGCTGACTGGGCAGTGGGCCGGAAGTCATAACGACGGAGTCAAAAAGCAGGCCGCCGATGCGCTCGCCAAGGCCGACCAGCAGGCGAAAGCCGATGGCAACGAAGCCCTTGCGCTTCAAGTGGAAACGTTCGTAAAGAATAACCTCAATGGCGGCGCCGCCGCCCAGTCGGGAAGCGGGCCATAGAGTACCAGGACTTTATCCGGGGGTAGGCCAATGGTCCGCCCTCACGGGGCGCACCGTCGCCACGCAGCAACATAAATTGGAGGGTGGAGTACACCGTGTTTTCGGGATTTTTAGGTCTCATGCAGCAGGGCGGCTGGGATATGTGGCTGCTCTTGCTCATCTCGGTCGTCGGTCTCGCGGTCGTCATCGAGCGCCTCGTCTTCTTCCAAATGCAGCATTCCGACACGAAGGGCTTGCTGCGTCAGATCGGAGCGAAGGTCTCCTCCGACGATCTCGACGGCGCGATCGATATCTGTAAGAAGAACCGCGGAATGCTTCCGCGCATCCTCGAGTTCGGGCTTCGCCGCGGCGAAAAGAACCGCGCCGATATCACCGACGCCCTTTCGATCGCGCTGATGGAACACCTCAACTCGCTGGAGCGCAATCTGCCGATTATCGGCACGATCGCGGTTATCGCTCCCTTCGTCGGTCTCTTCGGAACGGTTCTCGGCATCATCCGAGCCTTCCAAGATATCGCGCTGAAGGGCAACTCGACGCCGGCCGTCGTCGCTGCGGGCGTCTCCGAGGCGTTGATCACGACGGCAACCGGTCTTATTATCGCCGTTATCGCTGTGGTGTTCTTCAACTTCTTCAAGTCGCGGATCAAGAACTATAACCAGGAAATGATCGTAGCGGCAAATCAGCTCGCGGAGATGCTGCACTTCCACAATACGGGTGCGCCGATCCCGACCGAGCTGTATCAGCCGACCGGGGCGCGTACCAAGTAAGGATCGCAGGGCACTACCGTGTCGCTCCTCTCATCGCAGCAAGATCAGGAGGTAATGGCGGAGATCAACATCACGCCGTTCACCGACGTGCTCTTGGTTCTGCTCATCATCTTCATGATTCTTGCGGCGCTCGTCGCGCCGCCGGGCTTCGAAAAAGAACTGCCCAACAAGAATCCCAACAACTCGACCCAAACGAAGAACCACAACGACATCGAGGTCGACGTCAACAATAAGGGCGTTATCTTCGTCGATGGGACGAAGACGGACGAGACCGGCATCTATCGAGTGATGTACGACGCGTCAAAGAAGAAACCGCATCATCACGTGTCGATTATCGCCGACGCGAAGGCGCCATACGGGATCATCATTCGGATCCTCGATGCCGCCAAACAGTCCGGGCTCGAAGACGTCGGCTTCGTTACTTCGTAGGGACAGGAGGTTTAGAGAACGTGGCCGTTTCCACCGGTGGCGGCGAAGATGAGGTAATGTCGACGATCAACATCACGCCATTTACGGACGTGCTGTTGGTGCTCCTCATTATCTTCATCATTCTGGCCTCGGTCACCAAAGAGCCGAAGCTGCCCGATGCCTACAATAAGGACAAGGTGCAGCCTTCGCAGATCGTCGTGATGATCGACGAAAAAGATCACGTCCAGATCGGCTCGAACCAGGTCGACATCAAGGACGCGAAGGCCGCCTTCGCGCAGCTTCAAGACGCTACCGATCATCGCTTCAAAAGCGTGATCGTCAAGGCCGACCCGCGGGCGACCTACGGTACGATCCTTCAAGTGATGGACGCCGCGAAGCAGGTCGATCTCACCGACTTCGGCCTTGCCAACCACGTTCAAGGCGCGCCTCCCGGAGCGACCCAATAGCTTATGGCTAAGCGCGGCGGCTACATCACCACGGGCGAACGGGTGCGCAGCTACATCGGCTGGGCGTTCGTCATCGCGCTGGTCGTGCACTTGGCGGTGGCTTCGGTCTTCCCGAACATCAACAAGCACGCGGAAGATCAGAAAACCGAAGAAGTGACGGTGTCGAAGATTCACAAGGTCATCGTCCACACGCCGCCGCCACCGACACCGACGCCGCCGCCGACACCGACGCCGCCGCCCCAGAAGACGCCGCCGCCCAAGCAGCAGAAGCAAGTCGAGCAGCCCAAGCTGAAAGTCAACCTCGTTCACACGAGCAACAATTCGAAGACCGGGTCGACCGAGAACTCGGTAGCGCAGCCGAAGACCGGAAGCGAAAACGGCGTACCCTCCGGGCAAGGAACGCCCGCGCCGGTCGCAGCGACCGCGCCGCCCGGAACGCCGAAGCCTGCGTGCGCGAATCCCAACGTCGAAGCAACGGTCACCAACGCCGTCCAGCCGGAGTATCCGGAATCGGCAAAGGAGATCGGACTGGGTGCGGTTACGGTTCAGGTTGAGGTTACCGTCGGGCCCTCGGGCAATCTCATGGGCGCAAAAGTCTACAAGAGCTCGAGCAACATGGCGATCGATCAGGCCGCGCTGCGCGCCGCACGCGAGTCGACTTACTCGCCCAAGCTCGTCGAGTGCGCGCCGGCACAAGGCGACTATCTCTTCCGCGCCGACTTCACGCCAGGAGACTAGCCGGGTTCGAAGCTGCCCCGCGCCCCAGGCAAGATGAGGCGTACGCAGCGTTTTCTGCTCGTCGCACTCGCGCTGTCGCTGCTGGTGCACGCGATCGTCGCGCTGATCTTGCACCCCGCGCACGCCGATTTTTCCAATCAAACCGAAGTGGTTTCGATCGTTCGGCGCTCTTCGATCGCGGTTGCCAAACAGTCACCGCCGCCACCCAGGCCAAAGCAGACTCCGGCCCCGCATCGCGGCGCCGTGCCGCAGCCGCATGCGCGGACGGGTCAATCGGTCGGGCCGGCCGGCGGCGGCCGGGGTAAAGCCACGGCTCCCCCACCGAGTCCGCCGCCCGCGACCGCCGAGCCCAAAGCCGTCCCGTCGGGCGCGTGCACCTCGCCCGAGGCTGCCGCCACGGTCGCGGCAACGCCGGGACCGCCGAATATCCCGCCTGAGGCGCGAACCGAGGCGACGAGCGGGACCGCAAGCGTCCAGGTAGCCCTCGATGCGACGGGTCAAGTACTCAGCACCAGCGTCGCGCAGAGCACGGGTAACTCGTCGCTCGACCTCGTTGCCGTCTCCTTAGCGCGCCAGGCTCGCTACGATCCGCCGTTGCACGACTGTAAGCCGATTGCCGGCAACGCGACGTTTACCGTAAAGTTCGTGGCGTGGTAACGGCAGGCGGTCGCGCCGCGACGGGCAAAGGCCAAAATCCGTGAGCTTCTTCCAAGCCTTCGTCCTGGCCATATTGCAGGGCGTCAGCGAGCTTTTTCCGGTATCGAGCCTCGGACACACGATCCTCGTTCCCGCACTTCTCCAGTGGCACAACATCGATCGTGCGAGCCCCTCGTTTCTCGCATTCGTCGTGGTACTTCACTTGGGCACCGCGCTTGCGTTGCTCGTTTTTTATCGCGCGCAGTGGGCGGCGATCGTGCGGTCGCTGATCCGAAGCGTCGTGCACGGTAAGCTCAGCGACGATCGCGACGAGCGAATCGGCTGGCTTTTAGTCGTCGGCACGATTCCGGTCGGGATCCTCGGCGTCATCCTCGAGCATCCGGTTCGCCGGCTCTTCGCGCATCCCGAGACCGCGGCGATCTTTTTGGCCGTCAACGGCTTGGTGATGTTTGCCGGCGAGTGGCTGCGGCGAATGCAGCAGCGGCGATCGTCGCGTGCGAGCAAGCCGATCGCGAATCTGAGCTACCCCGCGAGCCTCTTCATCGGCCTCGCCCAGGCGGCGGCGCTTCTTCCGGGTATTTCGCGCTCGGGCAGTTCGATGGTCGCCGGATTGCTTTGCGACCTCGATCACGAGGACGCCGCTCGCTTTTCGTTTCTGCTCGCGACCCCGGTCATCGGAGCAGCGGCGCTCTTGGAGATTCCGAAGCTCTTCGCCCCGGGGGCGCACCTCGTGCTCGTGCAGGCGATCGCCGGCGGGATCGCCGCGGGCATCGCGGCGTATCTCTCGGTGGCGTTTTTGACGCGCTATTTTCGCTCGAACGATCTGCGCCCGTTCGGGTGGTATTGTTTGATCTTCGGTTCCATTTGCTTCGTTCTCGCGCGAAAGGGAGTCATTACATGAAAGTTCTCGCCCTCGGTTTAGCCGTCGTATTTTTCATCTTGGGGATCCTTTATGGGATGGGCAAAATCAGTTACTTTACCGAGTCGGGAGCGACGCACACGCACCACATCACGCACATGGTCGTCTTGTGGGTGCTGGCATTGCTCTGTCTGATCTGGGCCCGGTTTCAAAGCGCGCCACGACGATGAAGCTCTCACACGTCGCAGCCGATGGCAGCATTGCCATGGTCGACGTTTCGGGCAAGGCCGTGACGCAGCGGCACGCTCGCGCACGGGCCATCGTCCGATTGAACGACGCGGCGCGAACCGCGGTTCGCGAGGCGACGCTGGCAAAAGGCGATGCCCTGGTGGCCGCGCAGCTCGCCGGCATCATGGCCGCGAAACGCACCGCCGAACTGATTCCGCTGGCGCACCCGCTGCCGTTGGCGAGCGTCGGCGTCACGTTCGCTTGGCAGGAGGACGGCGCGCTCGCGATCGACGCCGAGGCGCGAACCAGCGCGCAGACCGGCGTGGAGATGGAAGCGATGGTGGCGGCCTCCGTGGCGGCGCTGACCGTTTACGACATGGCCAAAGCGCTCGACCGACGCATCACGATCGAATCGGTCCGGCTGCTTGAAAAAACCGGCGGCAAGAACCCGTTCGAGGCCGCCGGATCGGGCCAAGACGGATCGTGAGAAACCGCGTCGCCTTGATCGTGCTCTCCGACCGCGCCGCCTCGGGCAAGCGCGTTGACGACTGCATCCCTTTGATGACGCAACGCCTCGGCGAGGCGTACGAGATCGTGCACGCGCGAGTGATGGCCGACGATCCCGCCGCGCTCCAGGCGCAGTTGATCGAACTCGCGGACGCGAACAAGGCCGATCTCATCCTCACGAGCGGCGGAACCGGGCTCACGTCGCGCGACCGCACCCCGCAGGCGACCGCCGCGATCCTCGATTATGAGGTTCCTGGAATTCCCGAAGCGATTCGAATGGTCTCGTTTGCCAATGTGAAGACGGCGATCCTTTCCCGCGCGCTGGCAGGCGTGCGTCACCGCACGCTGATCGTCAACCTGCCCGGCAGCCCGAGAGCGGTTGCCGAGGCACTGGATATCGTGCTGCCCGTCATCCCGCATGCGCTCGAGCTGCTCAACGACGAGGCCGCGCACGCGTGATCGCAATCACCAGCTTCGCGGCCGCACAAGCGTATCTGCTCGGGACGATCGACGAGGTCGTGTCACCGCGTACTTCCTATAAACTCGACCGCATGAAAGCGCTGTTGCGCAATATGGGGGATCCACATCGCGCCTATCCCACCATTCATGTCGGCGGCACCAGCGGCAAAGGGTCGACGGCGACGATGATCGCCGCGGCGCTGCAGGCCTCGGGCAAGAAAACCGGTCTGCACACGAAGCCGCACCTCTATTCGATGACCGAACGCGCCTGCATCGACGGCGAGCCAGTCGCAGAGGAACGCTTTGTGCGTTTGCTCGACGCCGCGATGCCGGCGATCGAGCGAACGACCGCAGAGTACGGACGGCCGACGTACTACGAGACGCTGCTGGCGCTGGCATTTGCGTACTTCGCGGCCGAGCGCGTCGACGTTGCGGCGATCGAGGTCGGCCTCGGCGGGCGGTTAGACGGAACCAACGTGCTCGAACCGGTCGTCGCCGCAATTACGTCGGTCGGATACGATCACGTCGAGATCTTGGGCGATTCGATCGAAGCGATCGCCCTCGAAAAGGCCGGCATCGCCAAGCGCGGCGTGCCGCTAGTGGTCGGGAGCGTTCCGGAATCTGCTCGGGAAGTCATCGAGCGTTATGCTGCAACGGTTGAAGCGCCCGTCGTGCTCGTGCGCGACGTCGTGAAACTTGCCGTGCAAAAAAGCGGCGCGCAGGGAGCGACGCTCGCGCTGCAAACGGCCAGTGCTGCCTACAACCTCGAGCTTTCGGTCTTGGGCATCTTTCAACGAACCAACGCGGCGACCGCGATCGCCGTGCTGGAGCGTCTGGGCTCTTTACGGCCGGACGTCCAAGCGATTCATCGTGCTTTTCGCGCGCTTTCGATTCCCGGGCGCATGGAGATGGTCGCCGGCAATCCTCCGGTCGTTTTCGACATCGCGCACAACGTCGAAAAGGCTGAAGCGCTCGTGGCGTCGCTGCGGGAAAGCTTTGGCGGTCGCCGCGTTCACTACGTCGTTTCGATCGGTGAGTCCAAAGATGCCCGGCGGATTCTCGAGGTGCTCTCCAAAGTCTCTTCGACCTTTACCTTTACGGCGTATTCGACTGTAGGACGACGAGCGATTCCGGCGTCACGGCTTTCGACGATCGCAGAATCGTTCGGCAGCTGGGGGCGCGCGATCTCCGATCCGGTCGAAGCGCTGACGATCGCCCGGCGGATTGCCGCGATCGACGATGTCGTCGTCGTTACGGGCTCGACGTTCATCGTCGCCGGTCTTCGAGAATGGTTCGTACCCGCGCGCGTGTGAGTGGGGCGCTCGAACTGCGCGGCGCGCGGCTTGCGTGGGGAGAGCGCACCTACCTGATGGGAATCGTCAACGTCACGCCGGACTCGTTTTCCGGTGACGGCGTCGAACGCGGCGGTGACGCGACCCGGTATGCGCTATCGCAGTGGGACCTCGGCGCCGATCTGCTGGATTTTGGTGGAGAGTCGACGAGGCCGGGGCACGTGAAGGTCGCCCAAGACGTCGAAGTTGCCCGCGTCGTACCCGTAATCGAAGCCGTCCGCCGCGCGCGGTCCGGCGCGTTGATTTCGATCGATACCTACAAACCGGAAGTCGCCCGCGCGGCGCACGCGGCCGGAGCCGACCTGATCAACTCGGTGTGGGGAGCGCCGGCCGAGCTGCTCGACGTTGCAGCAGAACTGCAGATGCCAATCGTGGCAATGCACAACCAAAACGGTACGCAGTACGAGCGGCCCGTCGTCGACGCGGTCCTCGCGTTCTTGGAGGATTGCGCGACGCGCGCGACGGCCCGCGGCATCGCGCGAGAGCGCGTAATCCTCGATCCCGGCATCGGCTTCGGGAAGGACGCGGAGCAGAATCTGGCCGTGTTGGCGCAGCTCGATCGCCTGGTTGCGCTCGGCTTTCCGACGATGATCGGCACGTCGAGAAAATCGACGATCGGCAGGTTGACGGGCAAAGACGTGGGGGACAGAGTCTACGGTACGGTGGCAACGACCGCGCTCGCGATCGCCGCGGGGATCGACGTCGTGCGCGTGCACGACGTCGCTGCCGCTAAAGATTCCATTGCGGTCGCCGATGCGATCGTTCGCGGCTGGCGTCCGCAGCGATGGATCGAATAAGCGTTCGCGGCCTGCGCGCGATGGGTCGCCACGGCTGGGCGCCGGGCGAACGCGAGCGGGTGCAGGCGTTCGATATCGAGCTGAACCTCCAGATCGACTTGCAACGCGCCGCGCTCAGCGACGATCTGAGCGATACCGTCGACTACGCTGCCCTCTGCGCTCGTATCGCCGGCGTAGTGGAAGGCACGTCGTTTGCGTTGCTCGAGCGCTTAGCAGCCGAAGTCCTCGACGCTATCTTCAGCGAGGCGTGCGTCGCCGGCGCCGCCGTGACGATCGCAAAGCCCGAAATTCTCGGCGGAGCGACGCCGTCGGTGACGCTGCAGCGCAGCAATCCCAACTACGAACGGCGATGACTTCCCATCGTGCGTTCATCGGCCTCGGGAGCAATATGGGCGACCGGGCGGCGAACCTCGCTTGCGCGCACGAGGCGCTGAGCGCGGTGGGTACAGTCCTACGCGCGTCGTCGGTCTACCGCACGCGTCCGTGGGGCCGGCTCGAGCAACCGGATTTTTATAACGCCGCCGTCTTACTCGAAACGGACCGAAGCCCGCAGGAACTCCTCGACGCGCTGCACGCCATCGAGCGGCGTCTCGGGCGCACCGAGGGAGAACGGTGGGGGCCTCGCGCGATCGACCTCGACCTTTTGCTCTTCGACGATCTGACGATCGCGCAGCCGAACCTTCAGGTGCCTCACCCGCACTACGCCGAGCGAGCCTTCGTGCTGGTTCCGCTCGCCGAAATCGACGAGCGCTTCGCGGCGATGCGCGACGCGCTCGATCCGGGTGACTTGGCCGGCGTCGTGCGCGTCGGCGAGTACGACCTTTCCAGGTCCGGCGCGGGTCGGCGTGAAAGCGTTGAACCGATGTCGAGCACCAACGCGGCAAGCGTCGGCGAGCGAGTTCGCGCCCTGGCTGCGTTCTTGAGCGAGGGAGATGCCGTTCGCCTGCGGATCGAGCGCGGGGACGAAGCAATCGAACTCTCCGCCCGGCGCAGCGCCGCGGCGCGAACTCACTCGTCCGACGGCTCCGCCTCCGAAGCCCCGCCGTTGCGGGTGGATACCATCAAGGCCGACCTCGTAGGGATCTTTCATTTAGGCCGCCCGGCGCCGGTGGAGGGCGAGCTCCTCGACGGCGATCGCGAGCTGGGGTATATCGAAGCCCTCGGCATTCGCACGCCGATTCACAGCATGGGCATGGGACGCCTCGTCTCGATTGCAGCCGGCGACGAGTCCCCCGTCGAATACGGCCAACCACTCTTTTCGATCGCCCGCGGCTAACGCAGCGAGAAGGATCCCGAAATTTTTCGTAAGGTTTTGATCGCGAATCGGGGCGAGATCGCGCTGAGGATCAATCGCGCGTGTCAGGAGCTCGGCGTTTCGACCGTCGCGATCTTTTCCGAAGCCGATCGCGAGTCCATGCACGTGCGGCAAGCCGACGAGGCGTTCTGCGTCGGTCCCGGTCCGGCGGCCCGCTCGTATCTCAACATTCCGAACATCATCTCCACGGCGCTGATCACCCGGTGCGATGCGATTCATCCCGGCTACGGGTTCTTGGCCGAAAACGCACGCTTCGCGGAGATTTGCACCGATCACGGTCTCGAGTTCATCGGGCCCAAGCCCAAAGTAATTTCGCTGATGGGAGACAAGGCGACGGCAAAACGCGTGCTGCGCGACGCCGGCGTAGCGACGACGCCGGGAACGGGCGTACTGGCGTCCCTCGACGACGCGTACGCCGCGGCTGAGTCGGTCGGTTATCCGATTTTGCTCAAGGCGACCGCGGGCGGAGGCGGTAGAGGAATGCGCGTCGTCCTCGAGCCCGGCGAACTGGCGCGCGCCTATGCCGGCGCGACCGCCGAGGCCGAAGCCAGCTTCAAGGACGGGCGGGTCTACATCGAAAAGCTGATCCGTTCCCCGCGCCACATCGAAGTACAAGTGCTGGGCGACGAGTTCGGCAACATCGTCCACCTCGGCGAGCGAGACTGCTCGATGCAGAAGCCCGCTCACCAAAAGATCATCGAAGAGACCCCGGCGCCGCACTTGGCCGAAACGGTGCGAAACTCGTTGCAGGAGATGGCGTTGCGAGCCTGCCGGTCCGTCGGCTACACGAATGCGGGTACTCTCGAATTCCTGGCGGCCGGCGACGACGTGTACTTCATGGAGATGAACACGCGCATCCAGGTCGAGCACCCGGTGACGGAGATGGTCTACAACATCGATCTGGTCAAGGAACAGATTCGCATCGCTTCCGGCGAGCCGCTGGGCTACGCGCAAGGGGATCTCGTGGCGCGCGGACACGCGATCGAATGCCGGATCAACGCCGAGGACACGAACAACCACTTCGCGCCGGCCGCGGGAACGGTTTCGAAGGTCGTCTTCCCGGGCGGCCCGGGAATCCGCGTCGACACGCACGTGTACGCGGGTGCGACGATTCCGCCCTACTACGATTCGATGATCGCTAAAGTCGTTGCCTATGGCGACACGCGTGAAATCGCGATCGCGCGCATGGAGCGAGCCCTGCGCGAAACGCTCGTCGAGGGCGTGGAAACGACCGTCGGACTCTGCTTGGAGATTCTCGCGACGCCGGGATTTCGCCAAGGCCGGTACGACGTCGAGTTTCTCCCCAAGGAGCTGGCTGCACGATGACGTCGCGCCGCCAGGCACGCGAACAAGCGCTCAAGGCGTTGTACTCAATCGTCATTGGGGACCGCGAACCGCACGATGCGTTGACCGAGGTCGTAGGAGAAGATGCCGACGGCGAGCAGCGCGCGTTCGTCAAAGAACTGACCCTCGGCACGCTCGAGTACGCCCAGGAGGCCGACCGCATCGTCAGTCCGCTTTTGGAGGGATGGGCGCTGGAACGTTTGCCGACGATCGACCGTTTGCTGCTCCAAATGGCAACCTTCGAGATACGATGCCGTCCGCAGACGCCTACGGCGGTCGCCATCAACGAGGCCGTCGCGCTCGCCAAGCGGTTTTCGACCGAAGATTCGGGACGTTTCGTCAACGGAGTGCTCAGTGCGGTCGTCCAAGCAAAGACGTAAGGCTTCGAGCCCCGTGCCGCGATTTTTGCGCGGTTTGGCGATCGCCGTCTTTCTCGTCGTGCTCTTTGCGGTTGGGACGATCGCGGGCATGGTCGCTGCGTACGGACGCAATCTCCCCGATATCAGCCGGATGGCGGACTACCAGCCGGCGAGCACGACGCGCATCTTCGCGCGTGACGGCACGCAGCTCGCCGCGGTGTACAAAGAGAATCGCGTCTGGGTTCCCCTAACGCGCATTCCTCCGACCGTACGCGAAGCGTTCATCGCCAACGAAGATCACAACTTCTACTCGCATCACGGCGTCGATGCCGGCGGCATCGTCCGCGCTGCCTATGCCGACCTGACGCACCAGCAGATTCAGGGAGCGTCGACGATCACGCAGCAGCTGGCGCGTCGCCTCTTTCTCAACGATCGGGTCAGCCTCTCGCGCAAGGTTCAAGAAGCGCTGCTCGCCATCGAGATCGAGCGTTATTACACTAAGGACGAAATTCTCGAGCGCTACCTCAACATCATCTACCTCGGGGCCGGCGCGTACGGCGTCGACGCCGCCGCACACACGTACTTCGGGCGATCGCTCAGCGGCCTGAGTTTGGGACAGGCGGCGATGCTGGCCGGCGTCGTGGCCGCACCATCCGACTACTCGCCGTTTGCCAACCTGGACCTCGCGCGCGAACGCGAGCGCCACGTGCTCGATCGCATGGTCGAGAGCAAATACGTCACGGCCGCACAGGCAGACACAGCGTACGACGAGCCGCTCGAATTGATCGGAGAGCGTCCCTCGGGGCTGCAAGGCTACCGGTATCCGTACTTCACGACCTACGCGATCGCGCAGCTGCAGCATCTGTTCGGCGCAAGCGCCGTCGAGGAGGGCGGCCTGCAAGTCTATACGACGCTGGATCAGCGGATGCAGAACATCGCCCAAGAGGCAGTGACCTGGGGCGTGCAGCAGGCCGTCGCCGAGGGAATAGGAGCGCACGAAGCCGCGCTCGTCGCGTTGCGGCCGTCCACCGGCGAGATCCTTGCGATGGTTGGCGGTCCCGGATTCTCGCTTGCGAACCAGTACAATCGAGCTTGGCAGGCGCGACGGCAACCCGGGTCGTCGTTCAAAATTTACGATTACACGGCGGCGATCGACTCCGGCATGCCGGCGAGCACGATCATCGACGACACGCCGGTGAGTTATCCCATGGGAGACGGCACGCAGTGGTCGCCGCTCGATGACGACCACAGCTACATGGGGGCGATCTCGCTGCGCGAGGCGCTCACCCTGTCGCGTAACGTCGTCGCCGTCAAACTTGCCGAGCGTGTCGGGCTCGACCGGGTCATCGACTACGCGCACCGGATGGGCGTGACCGCTCCGTTGGAGGCAAACCTTTCTTTGGCGCTCGGCTCGTCGGTCGTCTCGGTGCTCGATCAGGCCAGCGGCTATTCGACCCTGGCAAACCAAGGGCTGCACGTCGACCCCACGCCGTTCCGCATCGTGAAGGATTCATTGGGAAGCGTCGTTTTGGACAACCGCTTTCCGTCGGCCAACGACGTCGTAAGTGCGGGCACCGCGTTCATCATGACGTCAATGCTCGAGGACGTCATCAATCATGGAACCGGCTATCCCAACGCGATCATCGGCCGGCCTGCGGCTGGAAAAACGGGTACGACATCGAACTTTCGCGACGCGTGGTTCGTGGGTTATACGCCCGATTTGGTGACCGCGGTTTGGCTGGGCAACGACGATTATACGCCGATGAACGAATCGTACGGCGGGAACATCCCCGCGCGCATTTGGGCGCGCTTCATGAAGGCGGCTCTGGCGGGAACGCCGCCGCACGACTTTCCGTTTCCGGCCGACGAGGTCGCGAAGGTCGCTGGATGCGGCCGCGGCTACGAATACTTTTTGAAGGGCACCGAACCGCAGTACGGCTGCGGCGGCTACGCTGCGCAAATGCCCGACGACGTTTCGGGACCGCAGACCGCGGGGCTCGCGCAGCCGACCGTTCCGCCGGCCGACGCCACGCCCCCGCCAACGCTGCCGCCGCCGCCGTCGCTTCCGCCGTCGCCCGCCCCGCCGAGCGCAGAACCTCAGCCCTCCGCGCAGCCGTGAACCAGGCCAAGGTCGTCGTAACCGTCGGCGAGTTCTCGAAGCGTCTGCAGGAAGTCTTTCGGCGCGTTCGCGCGTTCGAGTACATCGGAATCAGCGGCGAAGTCTCGGAGTGGACCCCGCGTGCCAACGGCGTCTACTTTACGCTCAAGGACGCGCAAGCGGTTTTGCAGTGCTTCGCCCATCACAGCCGCGCTCGGCACTTTCCTCCGGTGGCGCTCGGCTCCGCGGTCGTCGCCTACGGACAAGTACGGGTAGCGCAATGGCGCAGCCGCTACGAGCTGCTCGTCGACGCCGTCGAGTTCACCGGAATCGGCGAGCTGTTTCGCCAGTATGAGGCGCTCAAAGAGCGTTTTCGCTCGTTGGGATTCTTCGAGCAGAGCCGAAAAAAGCGAATCCCCAGTTTCCCCAACGTCGTCGCACTGGTTTCGGCAAAAGGAAAAGGCGCCGAGGATTTTCTGCAAACGATGAAGGCGCGCGCACCGCACGTTCAAATTCACTTCATTCAAACGAGGGTGCAGGGTCTGGGCGCCGACGTCGACCTCGCGCAGGCGCTCGACACGGCGGACACGCTGGGCGCCGACGTCATCGTCCTGGCGCGCGGCGGCGGGTCCTACGAAGATCTCTTCTCTTTCAACTGCGAACCGGTCGTACGCGCCATCGTGCGCACCAAGACGCCGGTCGTTACGGGGATCGGGCACACGGCCGATCACCACTTGGCCGACGAGGTCGCCGATCTCGAATGCGAAACGCCGTCGAACGCGGCCGGCTTCATCGCAAACCTGTGGCAATCGGGTGATGAGAAACTGGCGAGATTGAGAATTCTGCTCCGCAGCGGGATACAAGAGATACTCGCAGATCGCTCTCAACGCGCCGACCGTGCCGACGACGCGATCGATCGCGCGTGGGAGCGCCTGACGATGCTGCTTCAAAAGCGCATGGGAGACGCTGCACGGCGGATTGCCGATCACAATCCCGTCGCGCGGGTGGGACGTCAGGCGCGCCGCCTAACCGAATCGACGACGCGCCTGACGGCGTGGCCGGCAAATGCTCTTGGCCGGCGCGAACGAGCCGTCGATTCGCGAAGCGAACGCCTCGCGGCGGCTTCAACGCTCGCCTTCGCGCACCGCCAAAGCGCGTTGGCGCTCGCGGTGAGCCGGCTGGAATCGTCCGACCCCGAAATGCCGCTCCAACGCGGCTACGCGATCGTCACGTTGCACGGACGCGCGCTGCGCGATGCGCGCGACGTCGCTCCGGGCGACCGCGTGGATGCGAAGCTGGCGCGCGGGAGCGTCGGGGCGCGCGTGGAAACGGTAAGCGTCGATGAGTAAGGTGCCCGACCCCAATGGTTTCGAAGCAAAGCTCGACCGAATCGACGCCATCGTTAACCTCCTTCAAAACGGGCAGCCGACCCTCGAAGAATCGATCGCGCTGTTCAAAGAAGGCAAGGGTCTCGCCCGAGAGTGCGAGGCGCTGCTCAAAAGCGCGCAGTCGCAGGTCGACGAGGCGATGGCCGAGCCGCCCGCGCCTCCGCGTTCGGCAAACGGCGGCGAGGGCGGCGGCGAACTGCCGTTCTGAGCTGACGAACGCTCGCCGGCCTCAAGCCGCGGGATCCTAATCATAAAAGCGTGGACGAAAGCAGGGAAGCCGCGCTGCGGAGGGCGAGAAAGACCGATGATGCGTCGATCTCTACTCCTCGCTCTTCTTGCCATCTGTTTTTTTGCTTCCGCAGTACCGGCTTCGGCCGAGGGCCCCGGCGACGTCGCCAAGACGAGGTTGGAAGCGATGCTGCGCAGCGGTCACGCCGATCCGGCGTGGTTCACCGCCGGTTTTCTCTCTCAGATACCCGCAACCAAAGTCGACGACGTGATCGCGAATCTCAAGAGTTCGCTGGGCGCCTTCGTGAAGGTCGAGTTCGTGCAGTCGAAGTTCGTCGCGTATTTTGCCAAGGGCACGGACGACGTGACGATTCAACTTGATGCCGACAACAAGATCGATCTGCTGCTCTTCAAACCACCTGCGCTGTCGGCGTGCTGATGCCGGATCTCCGGCTCGCTTGGTGCCGGAGGTAAGACGCAGCTCTCGGCTGCGCCTCGACGATGCCGTCGCGGAACAGGCCGGGATCTCGCGCTCGCAGGCACGCAGCCTGATTATGGAGGGGCGCGTTACCCTCGATGGTGCCGTTGCCAACAAAGCGGGGCAGAGCGTCGCCGCCGGAGCTCGCATCGAAATCGAGCGGCCGCGGCGATTCGTGAGCCGCGGCGGCGAGAAGCTCGAGCACGCGTTGCGCGTCTTCGGCATGGATGCTCGCGGGCGTTGTGCGCTCGACGTCGGTGCCTCGACCGGTGGTTTTACCGACTGTCTCTTACAGCACGGCGCCGAGCACGTAACCGCGCTCGACGTCGGTTACGGGCAGCTCGACTGGCGTCTGCGAAACGATCCACGCGTCACGCCGATCGAGCGAACGAACTTTCGGCTCCTCGCCGCCGACGCGTTTCCAAAGGGTTTCGATCTCATTGCGATCGATGCGTCGTTCATCTCGCTGCGAACGATTTTGGAACGTGCCGCGAGGTATCTTCGCAACGGTGGCACGATCGTGGCGCTCGTCAAACCGCAGTTTGAAGCCGGACGCGCACGAGTCGATTCCGGGGGCGTGGTCCGCAGCCGCGAGACCCACCGCGCAGTGCTCGCAGAAGTGCGCGATTCAGCGCTGCGCCTGGGTCTGGTGCCCGTCAGGCTGACGGCGTCCCCGCTGCTTGGACCGGCCGGTAATCGGGAGTTCTTTCTGGAGCTTCGAATGGAGGGCGCTCCGTTCGCGGACGCACGAATCGACGAGGTTCTCGACGAACCTCGCCCTTCATGACGATCCTGGCTCTGGAACGCAAGGTCATCGCGCTCTTCGTCGACCGGCAGCGCGAACACGCGCGCTCGATCGCCAAGCGAGTCGAGGAAGACTTTCGCGCGGCCGGATTCGAGGTTGTCGACGCGACGCACGATCCACGCCCGGCGTTGCTCATCACGATCGGAGGCGACGGCACGCTGCTGCGCGCCGCCCGCGTCGCCGTTGGGCACGATCTGCCGCTGCTCGGCGTCAATACCGGACGGCTCGGTTTCCTAACGGAGTTCGATGAGGACGATCCGCGTCTGGGCGACCTGCCGGCGCTCGTGGAGCGCGGACTCTTCACCGACGAGCGCACCGCACTCGAGGCCGAGTACGCCGGCCGCCGCTACTTCGCGCTCAACGACGTGGTCGTGCGAAAGGGCGAAGTTTCGCGCATCGTTCCGTTCGGATTGAACGTCGACGACGGTGCGATGACGCGCATCGCCGCGGACGGAATCTGCGTCGCGACGCCCACCGGCTCGACCGCGTACTTCCTTTCGGCCGGCGGCTCCCTGATCGCGCCCAACGTCGACGCTTTCGGAGTAGTCCCACTGCTGCCGCACACCCTTTTCTCGCGGCCGCTCATCGTGCCGACGAGCTCGAAGATTGAAATTACGTCGGATCAGGAGAGCGCGCAAGCGCACCTCGAGTGCGACGGTGAAGTCCTCAGCGACGTCGCTCCCAACTCGAGCGTCGTCATCCGCTGCCACCCCCGACGCGTACGTTTTGCACGCACCGCACCGCTGCACTTTTTGGAACGGCTCGAGGCCAAGATGCTGTGGGGTGTTTCCATCAAAGATCCGCGTCGGTAAGGAGCGGCGTCTTTCAATGCTGCGGCGACTCGAGATCGAGAACTACGGATTGATCGCACGAGCCGGCGTCGAGTTCTCGCCGGGTGCGACGATCTTCACCGGAGAGACGGGGTCGGGCAAGACGATGCTGCTCGGCGCGTTGGATTTTGCGCTGGGTGCTCGCGCTGGAGCCGATATCGTCGGCCGTGCCGCTCGCAAAGCCGCGGTGACGATTTCGTTCGATCCCGATGAGGCGTTGCGCGCGCGATTGGCAGCCGACGGCTTCGAGCTCGATGCTGGTGAAGATGCCACCGTCGCGCGCGAGATGAGCGAGGCGGGACGCTCGAACGTCCGCGTCAACGGGCGTCCTGCAACCGCCGGCTACGTTCGCGAACTCGCCGAGACGATCGCGGAGATCGTCGGGCAACACGAAGCGCGGCACCTGGTATCGCCGGCGTACCATCTCGAACTGCTCGACCGTTTCGCCGGCGACGAGGCGTTGAAGCTGCGCGAGTCGACCGCGCAGGCGCACCGGAAGTTCGAGCAGGCGGCGGCATCGCTCGAACGCCTGACGGGCGACGACCGCGACGCGCGCCGTCGCTACGAAGAAGCGTCGTTTGTCGCCGGCGAGATCGAGTCGGCCCGCGTCGATCCGGCCGAGCAGGAGCCGCTCGCGTCGCGCCGCGCCTATCTCGACAATGTCGAGCGAATCGCGACGGCGCTCGGTGCGGCCGTCAACGCGCTGACGCAAGAGGAACCGGCGGCGCTCGAAATCGTCGCGGCCTCACTTGCAAGCGTCGGAAGGTTCGGCGACGAGCTGCAGGCGCTGGCAGAACGCGCGGCAGCGCTGCAGAGCGAGGTGGGCGAACTTACTTCCGAGATCGCTCGCGCGCTCGAAGCGACCGAGTTCGATCCCGGCGAGCTCGAGACGATCAACGCACGGCTCGCGCAGCTCGAACGGCTCGCGCGGCTGTACGGCGGAAGTCTCGAGGAGGTCGTCGAGCGGGCGCGCGCGGCGCGCGAAACGATCGCGCAGTTCGAGAATCGCGACGAGTTGCTCGCGCAGGCGCGCGGCGATGCCGCCGACGCGCAACGCGATCTCGCGCGGCTTGCCTCGGTCTTATCGAAGCTGCGGCACAAAGCCGCCGAGACGCTTGCAAAGCGCGTGCTCGGCGAGTTCGGCGAGATCGCGCTGCGCTCGGGCCGTTTTGAGATCGCACTGGAGCCAACGGAGAAAATCGGCCCGGCCGGAGGCGATCGCATCGAGTTTCTCTTCGCCGCGAATGCCGGCGAAACGCCCAAGCCGATCGCCCGAGTCGCATCGGGCGGCGAACTCTCCCGCGTGCTCCTGGCGCTCGTCGTTTCGCTCGCACAATCGGAGCGAACGCCGGCGGCGCGGATTTTTGACGAGATCGACGCCGGCATCGGCGGCGCGACGGCGGTGGCCGTCGGCGAACGGATCGGCGAGCTTTCGCGCCGCGGACAAGTCGTCTGCGTTACGCACCTAGCTCAGATCGCGACCTTCGCGGACCGTCACTACGTTCTCGACAAGCACGTGCGCAAGGGTGAAACGACCATTGGCGTGCGCGAGCTCGAGGATTCCAAGCAGCGAGAAGCCGAGATCGCGCGGATGCTCTCCGGCGAAACGCACGACGTCGCGCTCGCGCACGCGCGCGCGCTGCTCGAACGCAGCCGGAGCGCCTTCAAGGGATCTGGTGGATCTTGAGAACGTTGGTGCCTCCCGAGCCTACCGGCATTCCGGTCGTGAACGCAATGAGCTCGCCCTGGCGAACGAGGCCCGCCTTGAGCATCTGCCGCTCCGTCATGTAGAGCAAGACCTCGATCGAGGCATACGAGTCGATCATCAGCGCCTCCGTACCCCACAGCAACGCTAGGCGCCGTGCGACGCGCGCGTCGGGCGTGAGCGCGACGATGTGCGCCTGCGGCCGAAAGGCGGCGATGTGGTGCGCAGTGTTGCCCGTCGTCGTCCCGGTAACGATGTATGGGATCTTCAGCTCTGCGCTTGCGCGCGTCGCCGCTTCGGCGATGGATGAGGCGATCGTGGGCGCGAAGTTCTCCAGCCTTCGATCGCGCAGTGCGGCGTGCGGATAGTGACGCTCGACTTCGCGCGCGATCCGCGCCATCGTTCGAACCGCTTCGACGGGATAGGCGCCGATCGCGGTTTCACCCGAAAGCATCACCGCATCGGTGCCGTCGAGAATCGCATTGGCGACGTCGGTTGCCTCGGCCCGCGTCGGGCGGGGTGCCCCCATCATCGATTCGAGCATCTGGGTCGCCGTCACGACGGGCTTGCTCGCGCGGTTGCACTTAGCGATGATCTCTTTCTGGATTATCGGCACCGTCTCGATTGGCACTTCGGTTCCGAGGTCGCCGCGTGCGACCATGATCCCATCGGCGCTTTCGATGATGCCGTCGAGTTCGGCGAGCGCCTCGTGTTTTTCGATCTTCGCGATGACCGGCACGCGCTGGCCCCGCGCGGCGATGAAGTTCTTAACGCTCTCGACGTCCGACGCGGATCTCACAAACGAGATCGCAACGTAGTCGACGCCGTGATCGAGGCCGAAGGCGAGGTATTCGAAGTCGCGCGGCGTCACCGACGTGATGTTGAGCGAACCTTCGCAGTAGCTGATGCCCTGCGAAGGCCGCAGGGCGCCACCCACTTCGACGGTCGTCTCGATATCGTCGGCGCTCTTTCCGGTGATGCGCAACAGAATTTGGCCGTCTTGCAGGTAGAGGTGCTTGCCGACTTCGACGTCGACCGGCAGATCGCGATAGGTCGTCCCCACGCGTTCGCGCGTTCCCTCGACGCTTTCGGCCGTAATGACGAACCGGTCCCCTCGCTCCAGGCGAACCGATGCGAGGCCGGCGGCAAGCGGGCCCGTGCGCACCTTCGGTCCCGGCAGGTCTTGGAGGACGGCGGTATGGATTCCCAACTCTGCGGAGATTTCGCGCGCGGAGCGGATGACCGAGGCGTGGTCTTCAGGCTTTCCGTGCGAAAAGTTCAAGCGAAGCACGTTTGCGCCGCTGACAAAGAGCGAACGCAGCGTGGCGGGGTCTTGCGACGCCGGCCCAACCGTCGCGACGATTTTCGTGCGTTTATTAATGATCGATTCCATTCACGGCGCAGGCTTGTGCTTCGGCGGCGGCAGGCTCCTGCGTTCGGTTAAGCGCACTTAAGGGGTCGTCGTGAAGTTCAGGCGAGATCCGCGCGACCGCCGCTATCCCGAGCGACTGACGGGCAGCTTTTTCGCGTCGCTGATTATACACGCGCTGCTTGCAGTTTTGCTCTTTACGGTGCTGGTCAGCTCGTCGGAGCAAGGAGCGAACGAGAACGTGCAAGGCGGGGAAGTCGTCACCGTCTCGCGCACGTCGCCCGTCACCGTCGCGAATCAGCCCGCCGCGACCCACGCGGCCGTGCCGGTGCCCCACGTGCGGACGATCGCGCCGGTGCAGCACGCGCCGTTGGCGGTGCCGCAGACGCAGCGTCAGCCCACCAACCGTCACGAGTTGGCGAGGACCGCGCCCCACGCTCCGCCCAATCCGCGGCCGCTTCCTCAAACGACGCCCCAGCCTGCGCCCGAGCCGACGCAGAACATCTTCGAAACCAAGCCGGCAAACGAAGTCCCGGCAGCGCCGGTCAGCATCCCGACCGTGGCGCCGGTCGCGGTCGCGGTCAAGGCACCCCCGACGGCGGCGCCATCGCCGTCACCCTCGACGGCGCCGATCCAACATCCGTCGCCGCGACCGCCCGCGCCAACTGCGCGTCCCAGCGCCAAGCCGGCGACACCGGCGCCGATTCTTCCCAAGGCATCGCCGAGTCCGGCAGCGGTCGCCCGCGCGAGCACCGCCCCGGTGAGCGGGGTTCCAAGCCCAAGTCCCACCAGTACGGCGGCGGTCGCGCATACGGCGGGGACGGCCCCCAAGCCCGCGCCCAGTGGAGCGGCAGCCTCGCCCGGTCCGCGCGAGGGCACCGGGCCCAAGAGTGAGAGCGCCGCAAACCGGCCGATCGCCGTGCACCCCACGGCGTCACCCGGGCCAAAGCGTACCCCGGCCGCCAAGAAGCAGCAAAACGCCCCGAACATCAATGCGAGGCTGCGCGCGCTGCTGCCGAACAACCCCGTTCACCCGAGCGTCGGCACGTATACGCCGAGCTACTCGCTGCGCGGCCGCCTCGAGCCGACGCCGCCGCCTGAAGTGCTCGCGAAGACACTGTACATGTACGACGTCAAGGGAATCGGCAGCGAGGCGCGGGTGAAGATGTGGGTCGTGGCGACGCGCAAGGCCGGGCCGACGACGATCTGCACGGGTTGGCTGGTCCGATATCCGCAGGCGATGCGCGGCGGATACTCCGAGCAAGCGACCTCGGGTAACGTGCAAAGCAACGTCCACGCGGGGCCGGCGAACGGCACGCAGATGACGATTGGAGGAGGCGGCGGAGGGGCTCAGCCGCTTTCGCCGTTCGGAGCGGGAATCGCGCCGATCGTCGACGGCATGGTTTCGCAGCCGTGCGACGGACGGCTCTTGGAACGGTACGCACCGTCGCCCGCTCCGTCGCCGTAAAGATATCCGTTTCCCTCTTGTATCGCGACATTAGTCGCACTACAATTAGGGAGTGCCGGAAAAGGCCGGCACGATTTGTCGGTACGAAGGAGGGCGGTTGGAACCGCAAGATCCGCCGGGCTACCGAGCCCGCGATAGAAGCGCCGACTAACGGGCGCCAAGAGCGTGCCCACGATGGCCGGACGAATTCCGGCGGCGCGCAAGTCGCAAGATAGAGAACAGAGCGAGGGACCGCGCCCACGTGGGGTTGCGGTCCGTCGCTGTTTTCGGTATCCTTGAAGCGGAGTTTAAGAGGAGCGTGGGTTTGTCCCGCGCTTCGCTGCTTCAGAGAGCAATTTGACGGCAACGATGAGAGCGGAAATTGCAGCGGCTTTCGAACGAGAGCTGGACGCGATCGTGCACGACAAGAGTTTTGGAGCCCTGGAAATCGTCGCGCATCACGCGCGCTCGGTACGGGGAATCACCGAACTAAGCGTGACGATCGACGCTCCGGGTGGTGCGGATCTCACGCTCTGCGAACGGCTCGCTTCGCGAATCAACGGCAACCTGTCCGCCATCGATGCGGGTTATAGTTTGGTCGTCGAATCGGCCGGCCTCGACCGTCCGCTGGTTCGTCCGGGCGACTACGGACGCTTCGCCGGCGCGCGCGCGCGCATCGTCACCTCGCTCGCAGTCAACGGCACCAAGACGCATCGCGGAATTCTACGCGGCTTGCGAGGCGAAAGCGCGGTACTCGAAACGGACGCTGGAGAGTTGCTGCTTCCCCTGGCGGCCGTACGGTCGGCAAACCTCGAATACGATGCGCGTCTCGATTTACAACGCGACAAACGACAACGGAAACAACGAAATGGCTACGATAGATCACACGGGAACTGAAGACAAACTCATCGACGTCCTGCAATTCATCGCGCGAGAACGCAACATCTCGTTCGAGATGCTGCTCGAGGCGCTGGAGGCGGCGTTGCTGACGGCCTACAAGCGTCACTTCGGCAGCGAATCCAACGCAATCGTCCTCGTCGACCGGCAGAGCGGCGCGTATCGCGTCTTTCACCGGCGCAACGTCGTCGAGGAAGTCGAGGATCCCAAGCTCGAGATCTCGGTGAAGAACGCCGGCAATCCGTATCAGGTCGGCGACTTTTACGATGAAGAAGTGACGCCGAAAGACTTCGGACGCATCGCGGCCCAGACCGCGAAGCAAGTGATCGTTCAGCGCATTCGAGAAGCCGAGCGCGACACGGTTTATAACAAATACGTGCGCAAGCTCAACGATTTGGTAACCGGAACCGTGCAGCGCTACGAGCAGCGCAATATGTTCGTCACGCTCGAAGGCCGGGACGAAGCCGTCATGTATCTCGACGAGCAAGTACCCGGCGAAGCCTATCGCATCAACGATTTCATTCGGGCGTACGTTCTCGACGTCAAGAAGTCGCCGAAGGGCCCGCAGGTGATCCTTTCGCGCGCTGCCGAGGGTCTCGTGCAGCGTTTGCTGGAGCTGGAAGTTCCGGAGATCTCCGACGGTACCGTGGAGATCATGGCGATCGCGCGCGACCCGGGCGGCCGCTCTAAGGTCGCGGTGAAGAGCAATCGGCCCGAAGTCGATCCGATCGGCGCGTGCCTCGGACCGAAATCGAGCCGGATTGCTAACGTCACCGACAACCTGCGGGGCGAGAAGGTCGATATCATCCGCTACGATCCGACGCCGGCGACCTTTATCATGAACGCACTAGCCCCAGCGAAGGTGATCGGCGTCGAACTTTTCGACGACGACGGCGTCGCTCTCGTCATCGTTCCCGATTATCAGCTATCGCTAGCCATCGGTCGCGACGGACAGAACGTGCGGCTGGCCGCACGGCTCACCGGTTGGCGGCTGGACATCGCAAGCGAAGCCGAATCGGAACAGCTTCGCGAACGCTACCTCGCCGAACGAGCCGAGCGCGTCGCATCTGGAGCCGCGCCCGATGCGGCCGAAGCCGGGGCAACGGCGCCCGAAGGCGAGGAGATCGACGCGGAACTGATTCGCCGGCTCGAGGAGTTCCGTCGCGAACGGCTTGGGGACGGCGAAGCATAGCCCGGTCCGCACCTGCGTGGGATGCAGGCAGCGCTTCGCTCAGGTTGCGCTCGTGCGATTCGTGCGGACGGCTTCGGGGTGGAGCGCCGATGGCACTCGAGGCCGCCAATCCGGGCGCGGCGCCTACCTCTGCTCGGCGCAGTGCATCGAGCGCGCGACAAAAAACAAGCGCTATCCGGGTCTTAGCGCGGCGGCGGTCGAATGTGGTTTAATAGGAAACTCGTGCAAATGATAACTCGATGATGTTTTGTGACGACCGTGCCCTCCGATGAGGGCTAACCTTTGATCACTTAGCGGGGCCAAGCCGTCGGTTGGGGCTCCGCGCACTCCAACTGATGGGACTCGAGCGCTTCGCGCTCCGAGAGGAAACTTGGCCGCAAAAGTACGGATTTTCGAGCTTGCCAAAGAGGTCGGGCTCACCTCGAAGGAACTGACGACGCTCTTCAACGAGCGACTGAACGGGATCTTCGAGGCCAAAAACCAACTCAGCGTCGTGCCCGATCAGATCGCCGATCTGGTCCGCAGCGTGCTGCTCAAGCCCAAACCGGAAGCGTCGCCGAAGGCGGCTGCTCCAGCCGCAGCCACCCGGCCCGCGCCTCCAGCGCCGGCGGCACCCAAGCCCGAAACCCCCACGCCGCCCGCGGCTCCCGTCACGCGTCTGCGCCCTGTCGCGCCCGGCGCGCGGACCGTCGCGCGTCCGCCGGCGCAGGCACAGGCGCCCGTTGCGGCGGCGGCGCCCGTTGCGGCGGAGCCGCCTGTCGCGGCCGCCGCTCCGCCTGCCCCTCCTCGCGTCGCGCCGCCTCCGAGGCCCGCCGAGCCGATCCCGCAGCTTCGTCCGGTCCCAGCCGGTCAACAGTCGATCGTCAAGCGTCCGGCTCCCGCCCCGGCGACGATCTCGGCGTCGCCCGGCCCGCAGACCGGCCTCCCCGGTCGCCCCGGCGTCGCACCTCGGCCCGGCGAAGTGCTGCCCGGCCAGGGCGGTAAGGGCGTCATCCCGCCACGCGGCGTGGGTGCGCCTCGCCCGATGCCGCCGCCCCGTCGTCCGGCTGGAAACGGCCCGTTCCGGCCACTCACGCCCGGCACGCGTCCCGGTGTCGCACGTCCCGGCGCAGCCCCGGCCGCGGAAGCTCCGGCACCGTCGAGCGGCGCACGCCCCGGCGAACGGTCTCGCATTCACGAAGACAAGGCCGCGGCGAAGAAAGACCGTGAGAAGGAACTGCTGCTCGAGAAGGAGCGGCAGCGTAAGAAGAAAGGCGACGCCGCCGCTGCCGCGCCCGCGCGCGCCCTCGAGACCATCGAGATTCCCGATTTGCTGACCGTGCAGGAGCTGGCGACCTCGATGATCGTTCCCGCGCGCGACGTCATCACCGAACTCATTAAGATCGGCACGATGGCGACGATCAATCAGAATATTTCCAGCGACGTCGCGACGCAGATCGCAAAGCGTTTCGGCTTCAATGCGGTCGTCAAAGAGGCCGGTGAAGAAGTCACCGTCGAGCAGGAAGAGGACAAAGCGGAGATGCTGACCGCGCGTCCGCCGGTCGTCACGGTGCTCGGTCACGTCGACCACGGTAAGACGTCGCTGCTCGACAAGATCCGCCAGGCCAACGTCGCGGGCGGCGAAGCCGGCGGTATTACGCAGAAGATCGGTGCTTACACCGTCGAGCGAAACGATCGCAAGATCACGTTCGTCGATACGCCCGGTCACGAAGCATTTACGGCGATGCGAGCGCGGGGAGCCAAGGTTACCGACGTCGCGATCCTCGTCGTGGCAGCTGACGACGGCGTCATGCCGCAGACGAAGGAAGCGATCGCGCACGTCAAGGCCGCGAACGTTCCGATCGTGGTCGCAATCAACAAGATGGACAAAGCCGACGCTGCGCCCGACCGCGTCAAGCAGCAGCTTTCCGAAGAGGGGCTGCAGCCGGTCGACTGGGGCGGCGGGATCGAAATGGTTCCGGTCTCGGCGCGAACCGGCGACGGCATCGACGGATTGCTCGATACGGTTCTGCTCGAAGCCGACATCAGAGAACTCAAGGCGAACAAGACGCGGCGCGCGACCGGCGTCGTCATCGAGTCGGCGCTGCACCGCGGCCGCGGTGCCGTCGCGACCGTACTCGTGCAGAACGGCACGCTGCGCGTCGGAGACATCGTCGTTGCCGGCGGAACCTTCGGTAAAGTTCGCGCGCTGATCGACGATAAGGGCAAACAAGTCAAAAAGGCCGGTCCGTCGATTCCCGTCGAGGTGATGGGACTCTCCGACGTGCCGGCGGCGGGCGACGTGCTCAGCGTCGTCAGCGACGAGCGCGTGGCGCGAGAGACAGCCGAGAAGCGCGCGACCCGCCGGCGCGACGTTCGCATGGCCGCCGCCGGATCGCAACGCGTCTCGCTCGAGACGTTCATGTCAATGCCGGCCGAAGGTACGAAGGTGCTCAACCTGATCATCAAGGCGGACGGCCAGGGTTCGCTGGAGGCCTTGCGTGCCCGGATGGAGTCCCTGTCGACCGACGACGTCGAGATTCGCGTCATCCATGGCGGCGTTGGAGCGATTTCGCCCAACGACGTCAACTTGGCGAGCGCGTCGAACGCAGTGCTCATCGGCTTCAACATCCGGCCCGACGAAACGGCTCGCCGGCTCGCCGAGAACGAAGGCGTGGACCTGCGCTTCTACCAGGTGATCTACGAGATCGAAGACGATCTCAAAAAGGCGATGCGCGGCATGCTCTCGCCGGTGGAGCGCGAGGTCGTGCTCGGCCGGGCGGAAGTACGCCAAGTATTCAAGGTCAGCCGCGTCGGGACGATCGTCGGTTGTTACATCAGCTCCGGCAAGATCACGCGCAACGCGAAGGCGCGCGTTATCCGCGACGCTGCGGTCGTCTTCGACGGCGAGATCGAGAGCCTGCGCCGCTTCAAGGACGACGTCCGCGAAGTCGCTGAGGGTTACGAATGCGGCATCCAAATTGCCAAGTTCCAGGATCTCAAAGAGGGCGACGTGATCGAAGCGTACGCACTCGAGCAGGTCGCCGCAGAGCTCGTGCGCGCGTGAAGCCGCAACGAATCGCTAAGATCGACCACGAGATTCAGCGCATCCTCGGCACGCTGATCTCGCAGGAGCTGCAGGATCCGCGGCTCGCGTTCGTCACGGTGACGCGGGTCGAAGTCGGCGACGACCTTCGCCGCTGCAAGGTCTTCGTCTCGGTAATCGGTGACCGGCACCAAGCGCGCCTCTCGCTCGACGCGCTCAATCACGCCAGCCGCTTTCTCCGCGGCGAGCTGGGCCGCAAGATCGATCTGCGCTACACGCCGGAGCTGGTCTTCGTCGAGGACCGTTCGGCCGAACGCGCGATCGAACTGGCCAAGACGCTGCGCGCTGCCGTCGCGCAGCCGGCAGCCAAGGAGAACGAATGATCGAAAGCACGTCGCGCATCGCATCGGTGCAGGAGGTCGTCGAGGAGCTGCGCGGTCGCAGCTCGTTCGTGATGGTCAGTCACGTTAAGCCCGACGGCGATACCCTCGGCGCCGGCCTGGCCCTCGGCCTCGCGTTGCAGAAGCTCGGTAAGCGCGTTTCGTATTTCCAGCAAGATAGCGTACCGCGTAACCTGCGCTTCTTGCCCGGTGCGCAGCTGGTGAGCAATAAGCTCGCAAGCGATCTGCCCGCCGACACGCTCTACGTCTTTTGCGATATGAGCGACCCGCGCCGCGCGGGCGATCTGCTGCCCGCGGTCTCGCGCGAGAACATGCTCGATATCGACCATCACCTGGGCAACATGCTCTTCGGAAAGCTCAACTTCGTGCTCGAGAGCGAGTGCTCGACGGGCAGCGTCGTGCTGCACATCCTCCACGCTCTGAACCTCGAGCTCGACGCAGAAATCGCGACCTGCATCCTCGCGGCGATCATGACGGATACGGGCGGTTTCATGCATTCGAATACGACGCCCGAGGCACTCGACAGCGCGGCCGAACTGATGCGCGCCGGCGCCGACAAGGAGCGGATCTCGCGGGAGATCTTCGCAAATAAGCGGGTAGCGGCGACGAAGCTTCTCGGACGCATCATCGACGTGATGCGTTTCGATCACGGCGGCCGATACTGTTATTCGTACGTCGACGACGCCATGCTCGCGCAGACCGGCGCCGACGGAGAGGATACCGAAGATACGGTCAACGTGTTGCTCGGCCAAGAAGGCGTCGAGGTTGCCGCGCTATTCAAAGCGATCGCAGGCGAGATCCGCGTTTCACTGCGATCCAACGGCTGCCTCAACGTCCAAGCCGCGGCCGGCCGTCTCGGAGGCGGCGGCCATTTTCGCGCTTCGGGATTGACGTACGGTGGGCCGCTCGGCGACGCGATCGAGAGCGTTGAAGGCGCCTTGGTCGCCGAAGGTCTGTAGCGCCGCTCGTTCGTCGCGCAAGACGTGATCGGTTTCGTCAATCTTTTCAAAAGCGCGGGGCCGACGTCGGCGCGCGTGGTCTCCCGCGTTCGCCGAATTTACGCGATCGCGAGCGGCGACCGAAAGATCGCCGCCGGTCACCTCGGAACGCTCGACCCGCAAGCGGCAGGGGTGCTTCCCGTCGCGATCGGTAAGGCGACCCGTCTGATTCCGCTGCTCGAGGATCAGCGCAAGGGATACGCGTTTACGCTGGTTCTCGGTCGCTCCACAACGACGCAGGATGCGCTCGGCGAGACCGTCGAGCAAACGGCGATACCGGAACGCTGGCCGGAGCTGCTGCGCGAAGCGCTGCCAAATTTCATCGGAAAGATTGCGCAAACGCCGCCGATGTACTCGGCAGCGCACCATGAGGGGCGTCGCCTGTACGAGCTGGCACGCGAAGGGAAGAGCGTCGAGCGCAAACCGCGCGCCGTGACGATCTACGGCTTGACCCTGCTCGGCATCGAGGAGCACGGGCGGGCGATCGCGCGCATGCGCGTTGCCTGCAGCGAGGGTACCTACGTTCGAACGCTCTGTCACGAACTCGGAGCCGCCATCGGCGTTCCCGCGCACATGGGTGCGCTCGTACGCGAAGCATCTGGTCCGTTCGTGCTTTACGAAGCGCGAACGCTCGATGAGATCGCGTCTGAACCGGAACGTTTGTTGATCCCGCCCGAGCACATCATTCCGTTTCCGACGATCGTCTTGGATCTGCGCGGTTCTGCCGATTTTCGGGCCGGACGTGTCGTGCCGCTGCCGACTGGAGCGACCGGGCGGCACGTCTTCGTTCGCGACCATTCGCGGGTGCTCGTCGGCGTGGGCGAAGCGCTCGGCACGCTGCTTGCGCCGCGAAAGGTCTTCGTGTGAAGCTGCACTACGAACTTCGGCGCGATGACGACGTGCGGCCGCTGGCACTGACGATCGGATTCTTCGACGGTTTCCATCTTGGCCACCGCGAGCTCGCAAAAGCGGCGATGCGATTACGGCGCCCGGGATGGCGCAGCGGAGTGTTGACCTTCGCGGCGCATCCGGCGGCGCATCTGCGCCCCGGAACCGAACCGCCGCTGATCTCGACGCCGCAAGAGCGTCTCTGTCTCTTTGGATCGGTCGGCTTCGAGGAGTGCTTCTTCGTAAACTTCGACGACCGCGTCGCCACGCTCTCGCCCACTGCGTTTTTCGAACTGCTGGTGGAGCGGCTGGCCGTTCGCGCAATCGTCGTTGGCGAGACCTTTCGCTTCGGGCACAAGCGAAGCGGCGATACCGCGCTCTTGCGTGCGTTGTGCGCGGCGCGCGGGGTGGATTTCGTCGCGGTCACGCCGGTGCACGCCGACGGCGCGCGCATCTCGAGCACGCGCATACGGGGCGCGATTGAACGAGGCGATCTCGAAACCGCCGACCGTCTGTTGGGAGGCACCGGTTATGAAATTCGCGGGCCGGTGGAGGTGGGCGCCGGACGCGGGCACGCGTTGGGCTTTCCGACGGCCAACGTGCGGGTTCCCGAAAAGCTGCTGCCCAGCGACGGAGTCTATGCTGCGACGGCGCGCTACGACGGCCGCGATTACGCGGCGCTCGTCTCGATCGGCACCAACCCGCAGTTCGGCGGAGAGCGCCGAACCGTCGAAGCGTGGCTGCGCGACTTTCCCTCGACGATCTACGGCCGGGAACTCTGGCTGCGCGATCTTCGTTGGGTTCGCGAGCAGCGGCTTTTCCCAGACGTCGGCGAACTGATCGCTCAGATGGAGCGCGATGTCGCGGCCGTCGGGTACCCGGCGTATGGCTGAGCGAACCCGCGGCCTCAGTATCCTTGCGTTATGCGTTCTCGCGGCCTGCGGTCGCGGCGCCGGACACGCGTCCTCGCAAATTGCCGCCGTCGGCCAACCGGCCCCCCCGTTCTCTGAGCCGAGCTTGCCGGGGCCGACCCTCTCGCTCGCCGGCCTTCGTGGAAAAGCGGTCTACCTGAACCTCTTTGCGACGTGGTGCGACCCGTGCAACGAAGAGGCGCCGGCCATCAACTCGCTGCAGCGCGACTACGGCGCACGCGGGCTTCAAGTCGTCGGCGTCGATATTCTGGAAAACGCCAAGAAGGCAGGCGAGTTCCGTCAGAAGCACGGCCTGAGCTATCCCGTCGTGGTCGACAGCGGCACCGTCCGCGATCAATATCGCGTCAACGGTCTGCCCGTCCACGTCTTTATCGGTCGCGACGGTGTCGTCAAACGCATCGTCGTCGGTGAAATGTCGCCGCTCGAGATGCGGCACAGCGTCGAGCGTCTATTACTTTAGGCAATGACTTCGTTTTCACGCCCGCAGGTGGCCTGGACTCTGGCCTTAGCGCTAGCCGCGGCTTCTACTGCCGGGTGCGCCGGAGCCGGACAGTCTGGGGCAATGATGCCGCTGTCAAACGGCGGCGGCTCCAGCGGAAACGGTGTGATCGGAAACGCGGTCGTTCGGATCTTCGTTCCGACCGCTCAACTCAACGGGCCGGGTAGGCCCCTCAACGCCCTACCGCCGCAAAGCAGCTCGCCGGGGAACGGCAGCACCCTGGGCGGTGCGCCCGGGCTTGGAACATTTCCGACGCCGGTCCCCACGCCGCCCACCGGCACGCCGGCGTCTCCACCGCCGCCAGGCGCGCAAATGCTCGCGATCAACTTCGCCGGGCCTACGGCGATCAGCCAAAGCATCACCGTGGGCCCAAACGCCGCCGGCTGCGCGCCTGCGCCCGGCGGTTCCAGCTGTCAGATTTCGTTATCCATACCGGCCGGCACGTACGTCGGAACGATCGGTGCCGCCAATGCCGGCACGCCCACGGCCGTCGCGTTCACCGTCGCGGCTAACGGCCCGAACGTCTTTGGGGCGACGACCGGCGGCGTACCTGCCGCGATGACCATCGTTCCGGCATCCTCGCTGAGCGGGCAGAGTTCGCAGGGCGAGCTCGATCTCTACGGTGCGGGGCGGCACCCCGTTCTCGTGGAAGCGCTCGACGCAAATCAAAACGTGATCATCGGTGGTCCGCCCGCGACGTTCGCGCTCAATCAGGCGGGCGGTTCGCTCGCGCTCTCGGTCGCACAAGCCGCGACCTTCGCGCCGAACTTGTTCTACGTTTCCTCCGCCGCACCACCGAGCGCAAACGGAGCGTATCTGCGCGCGTCGGCGACGTATTCCGGTACGAACAATCCGTGTTTGCAATCGAACGCCGTCTGCAGCGGTACGATGCGAATCGGCGTGCGGCAGATCCTCGCCGTTGCAAACTCGAATGCCAACGACATCACGATGTACGTAAACGGTGCGAACCTGCCGCTCACGACGGTGCAGAATGCGGTCTCGATGCCGCAAGCGCTGACGTTCGATGCGACCGGAAATCTTTTCGTCGCAAACCTGCCCGGGAGCGTCACCGTCTACGCGCCGCCGTACGGCGCGGTTTCGACGAGCATCGGCACCGGCATCAATCACCCGCAGGCGCTGGCGGTGGACTCGCGTGGCGACCTCTTCGTCGCCAACGGCAGCGGCAGCAACACCGTCACCGTCTACTCGCCGCCCTACGGCGGCTCGCCGACCGCCACGATTGCCACGGGCATCGGCGACCCGGTCAGCATCACCGTCGATCAAGGATCGGATCTCTTCGTCGTCAACCAAGCCTCCAACACGGTGACGATCTATCAGCCGCCATATCTTTCCGCGCCGACGGTCATCTCCAAAGGGCTCAACGCCCCGAACTCCCTCGCGCTCGATCAGCGCGGAAATCTCTTTGTAGCAAACCTCAACTCGACGCCGAACTCGGTGGTGGAGTTTTCACCGCCGTTTACGACCCAGAGCGCCCCCGTCGCAACGATTACCAGCGGCGTCAACGAACAGGGAGCGATCGGTCTTAGCGGCGCGGCCAACTTGTTCGTTCCCAATCAAGGCGCGAACACGGTCACCGAGTACGTCGCGCCCTACGTCGCTCCGCCCGCGACGATCGCGGGCGGCCAGAGCCAACCGGTCGCGCTGGCGATCGACGGCCTCAACAACCTCTACGTTGCAAACTATGGCAACAACACGATCACCGTCTATCCTCAGCCGTATGCCGGCGGTTCGTGGACGGCGATCGGGAACGGCATCAGTCAGCCCCTCGCGCTCGCGCTCTCGCCGGCGACCAATGCGGGCGCCGCCGTTCTCCCTTGAGTTTTCTTCGGTCAGGCGGCGTGGACGGTTAGCGTATCGTTTTCGAGCGTGACGCGGGCGGCGGATCCGTCGCGCAGCTCGCCCCGGAGTACCGCGGTCGATAGCGGCGTGGATACGTAGTGAGAGACGGTGCGCGCAACGTAGCGTGCGCCGTTCCCGGCACCCATAGAAACCCGCGCGAGATAGAGCTTCGCTTCGTCGGAGAGCTCGAGCCGCACGTTGCGCGCGCCGAGCCGTTGCGCGAGCGCGTCGACGTGGATCGTTACGATCGCCTCGATCTGCGTTAACCCGAGTTCTTCGAATGGCACGATCTCTTCGATGCGATTGAGGAGTTCGTTGCGCAGCGCAAAAGAGAGTTCGTCTTGCGCAAGGTTGGTCGTGAGGATGATGATCGTATGGCGAAAGTCGATCGTGCGGCCCTTCGCATCGGTCACCCGGCCCTCGTCGAGTATCTGCAGCAGAATCGCCGCCACTTCGGGGTGCGCCTTCTCCAGTTCGTCGAAGAGGACGACGCAGTACGGACGACGGCGAACGGGCTCGGTAAGCTGTCCCGGTTCGTCGTGGCCGGCGTATCCGGGAGGTGCCCCGATCAGACGAGAGACGCCGTGCGCTTCGGCAAACTCGGAAAGGTCGACGCGAACCAGCGCGCTCTCGGTACCGAAGAGCGCTTCGGCAAGCGCTTTTGCCAGCTCCGTTTTGCCGACGCCGCTCGGACCCCGGAACAGAAACGTGCCCAGCGGTTTGCGCGGATCGTGCAAGCCGGTGCGAGCGCGGCGAATCGCGGCCGAAACCGACGCGATGGCGAGCTCTTGTCCGACGACGCGTTTGGACAGGATCTGCTCGAGTTCGAGCAGACGATTGGCCTGGGATTCGGTCAGCGAGCTCTGGGGAATCCCCGTCCAGCGCGTAACGACGGCGGCGATGTCATCCGGCGTGACGGCGGGGTTTGCGATCGCACCTTTGTTCGAGAGGGCGACCGACGCCGCGGCCTCATCGACGAGATCGATCGCTTTATCAGGCAAGAAGCGGTCGGCGATATACCGCGCGGCCAGCTGCGCCGCAACTTCGACGGTCTCATCTGGAATCGTGACGCGATGGTGTTCCGCGTAGCGCTCGCGCAGCCCGCGAAGGATCTCGATTGTTTGGTCGATGCTCGGCTCGTCGATCATCACGGGTTGGAAGCGGCGTTCGAGTGCCGCATCCGATTCGACGTACTTGCGGTATTCATCGAAAGTCGTGGCGCCGATGCACTGTAGGTCGCCGCGGGCCAGCTCAGGCTTGATCATCGAGCTCAGGTCGAGCGGTGCGCCCTCTGCCGCGCCCGCGCCAACGAGCGTGTGCATTTCGTCGATGAAGAGCACGACGTCGCGCGCGCTGCGCTTGACTTCATCGAGAATCCGTTTGACGCGACTCTCGAACTCACCGCGATACTTCGTGCCCGCAACGAGCGGCCCCAGCGAGAGCGCGAGCAGACGCTTCCCGCGCAAGGCATCGGGAACGTCTCCGGACGCGATCCGCTGCGCTAAGCCTTCGACGACCGCGGTTTTCCCGACACCGGGCTCGCCAACGAGGCAGGGATTGTTCTTGCTGCGGCGTGCCAGAATCGAAACGACGCGCTCGATCTCGACGTCGCGTCCGATGACCGGGTCGAGCTTCTTGTCGCGTGCGAGCTGAGTGAGATCGCGCGAATATGCCGCCAGCGTCGGCGTCCCGCCGCGGAAACGCTTTCCAAGCCCCTCGATCGGCGACTCTCCCGAGCCCTGGAGACGCTCCGCGAGCAGGGCGCTCCCGGCGATCAAGCCGGCGGCCGCCACGGCCGCGCCGACGAAGGGAAGTGCGCCGGCGATCGTGCGCTTTTGCGCGCAGATGCCACACAGCCGGCGTCCGCCGAGCGTAGTTACCGAAGGGCGCTCGGCGCAGAGTTCGCAGTCGCGGTTCATCACCGGAGACTACCCCGGCGGGCGGCGCAGGGTTTCGCTGGGGGCGTCGTCTTAGGGCTCCGCCAAAAAGACGACCGTTACGGAGACGCTGACGTTGACGTTGGACTGATCGAAGACGGTCGGCACGGCCACCCTCGCCATCGCGCCCATCGGCACCGGCGGCCCGTTCATCCCTCCGTTCTGCAACTCGATGCTCTTGACCGAAACGATATGGAGCCCCGACGTGCGCGCGAGCGCTTCGGCAGAATCGCGCGCGTCGGCTTCGGCCTTGGCAATCGCCTGCGCTCGGGCGGTGCTGGGATCGGCCAGTCCAAACGATACGCCGTTGATCGACGTCGCGCCGGCGGCGATGCACGCATCGCTGACGGCACCCGCTTTTCCGATGCTGCGCACCTTAACTGCAAACGTGCGCGAAACGGTGTACCCGTAGCGCTCGCCGTTGCCTGCCGGCGGCGGCGTTTGTGGCGGCGGATTATAGTTGACGTTGTAATAGGACAGCGTCACGTCGCCCCTGGCGATTCCGAGGTTCTGCAGTGCCGCGACTACGCGCTCGTAAACTTGATTATTTTGCGAGACGGCGTCTTGCGCGCGCGCCGCGTTGGTCTCAACTGCAGCGTTGACGGTTGCCATGTCGGGCGCGAGCGAGACGGTACCGGCGCCCGATGCGGTGATCTCGGTTGCGCCGGATTGCGCGGCCGCAGCAAGGCCGGTCGACGCGACAAGCGCCGCGAGCAGGCAAAAGAATGTACGCTTCATAATACGACAAACGTCCAACGTTCGGTCGCCTTCTCCCTGTTCGTGCGCCATGCCGAGCGGCACGAATGCGCGCCCAAACGTTCCGGCGGCCTGGAGGAGGAAAGCTTGGGATTTTTCGCTTGGATCGCTCTCGGAGCCGCGGTCGGATTTATCGCTCGCTGGGTCGTGCCGGGCGAGGGCCCGGGCTTTGTGGGCGATGTCGTCGCCGGCGTCGCCGGTGCGCTCGTCGGCGGCTTGCTCGACGGCTGGTTCGGACGTGCCGGCTTTGGCGGCGTCGACTTGCCAAGCATGGTCTGCGCGTTGATCGGCGCTGTCGTTCTCCTCTGGCTGATTCGCGTCGTGCGCGGGCGCTCGTCCGTCTGAAGGGTGCGGCGGCGCGTCGAGGGAAGCTGAACCCATAATGGCCTACGTCATCACCGAACCGTGTATCGGCACCAAGGATAAATCGTGCGTCGACGTTTGCCCCGTCGACTGCATCCACGGCAAGGATGACGACGAGATGCTGTACATCGATCCCGAGGTGTGCATTGACTGCGGCGCCTGCGTTTCCGCCTGCCCAGTCGAGGCGATCTTCGCCGACTCGGACGTGCCGGAAAAGTGGCAGCAGTTTACCGTCATCAACGCCGACTACTTCAAAAAGGTATGAACCCGACGCTCTCCCCCGAAAGCTTCGACACGTTCTTTGCGTGGGCGCCGTGGGTCATCGGCCTCGTTATCTACCTAACGTTCTTCCTCGCCAAGCGTCGCGAAACCGCCGCGGTGCACGCGGCAGTGCCGGCGGGCGAAACCTTCGCCTGCGCGCGGTGCGGACGTCGTGGAGCGCGCGACGCGATGGTCGCGCAAGATCACGGTGGCGCGGTTAGTTACGTCTGCACCGAGTGCGCGGCGCCCCAGTTAGCCCACTAGCCAGCCGCGCTCAATCGAAGCTTTATTGTTCCTGGCCGTAGCCGGCGAGAACTTCGTGGATGTGCGACGCCATGCCGAGCGCGGCATCCCACTTGCGTTGCCACATGTTGCGTCCGAAGATGAGGCCGGTGCAGCCGGCGGCCATCGCGATGTGTGCTTTGTGCACCGTCGCTTCGTCGCCCATTTTGCTTCCGCCCGAGACGAGCACGAGGCTGCGGCCCGCCGAGCGCACGACCTTGCGCAGACCTTCGACGTCGTCGAACGAGAGCGTATTGTAGGGCTTCGGCAGCTTTGAGGCGTCGTCGGCCTTCCAGACGGGTTCGTTGAGCTTGATCACGTCTGCGCCCATCTCGCACGCGACTCGTGCGGCGTAATCCACGGCGTAGAGTGAATCGATTCCACCCTTCCCTTTAATCGCCGCACCGCGCGGGTAGGCCCAGACGACGAGCGGCATGCCGTAGCGCTCGCACTCGCGGCGCACGTCGTTGCATTGTGCGAGGTCGAGCTCTTGCGATGGGCTTCCGACGTACAGCGTGTAGCCGACCGCGTCGGCTCCGAGCCGAACCGCATCTTCGACCGACGAAGTCATTGGGCTGAACGCATCGTCGTCGGGCGGAACGTTCGTCTTCCCGTTCACCTTGAGCAGCAACGGCACTCGCCCGGCGTATTTCTTCTGATATTTTTCTGCAAGTCCGACGTGAAGGGCGACGCCGGAAAAATTTCCCTCGACGGCCAGCCGATAGATCCAGTCGGTGTCGAGCGCGTCGGGGTTATCGAAAAAGTCGATCGGTCCGTGTTCGAGACCTTGGTCGATCGGCAGCATCATCAACGTGCCGTTCGCCGGCCCGTGCTCGTACATAAACTTGTGAAGACGCGTGCGCTTGCCGATCGAGAGGTTCATCTCGTCGAAGGTTGGGCGCACGATCGTAGGAGTTGCGGTCGCTGTCATAGTCACCGCGCCTTCGCCGGACCCCGGAGGTTATCCTGAGGCGACGGGCAAATCGCCGCTCGTGACCACGCGGCTCGGTTTCATCGGTTTGGGTGCGATGGGTGAGCCGATGGCGCGTTGCTTGCGCCGCGCCGGTTTTGAGGTGGCGGCATCGGTACACCGTAGCCGCGAGGCGATCGAGCGCCTACGCGCAGACGGAGTTACCGAAGCTGCGTCGCCCGCCTCCCTGGCGGCCGATTGCGAAGCGGTGATCCTCTGCGTGCCGGATGCCCCGCAAGTCGAGGAAGCGCTCTTCGCGGACCGTGGCGTCGAAGAAGGCGCAAAAGCCGGCCTGCTCGTCATCGACATGTCGACGATTTCGCCCGTCGCCTCGCGCCGCTTTGCGCAGCGTCTCGCGAAGCGGAGCATCGAGTTCGTCGACGCCCCCGTAAGCGGTGGCCCGGCGCGCGCCCGGGAGGGGACGCTGACGATCATGGTGGGAGCCTCCGCCGGAGCTTTCGAAAGGGCGGCCCCGATTTTGCGAGCGATGGGAACGCCCAACCACCTTGGGCCGGTCGGCATGGGAGAGACCGTCAAGCTCGTTAACCAGATCATCATCGCCAACGTGATGATCGCCAACGTCGAGGGGCTGATGTTTGCCAAAGAGGCGGGCGCAGACCTCGACGAAGTTTGCAAAGTACTGGCCACGGCGACCGCTTCCAACTATATTCTGGAGAAGTGGCTTCCGAAGGCATGGCTCGCGGGGAAGTTCGATGGCGGCTTCGCGCTCGATCTTTTGCGCAAGGATATCGCGGCCGCACTCGACGCGGCTGCCGCCGCGAACCTTCCGATGCCCGCGACGGGCCTGGCGTATCAACTCTACACTACTCGCAGCTCTCACGGAGACGGAGCGCTGGACTACAGCGCGATTGCAAAAACGTATGAACGGAATTGCGGAGTTTAGGGCGTCTCGCGGCGCCTCGCTGAAGAACCCCGACTTCAATAAGAAAATCCTCGTCGTCGACGACGAGTCGGCGATCCTTCAGACCTTGCGGTTTAACTTAGAGCGCAGCGGTTACGCCGTCGTTACCGCCGGAGACGGCAGGACGGCGATCGCCATGGCGCAGCGCGAACAGCCGGATCTGATCGTGCTTGACATCATGCTGCCCGTGCTCGACGGTGTCGAAGCCTGCAAGGAGATCCGAAAGTTTAGCCCCGTCCCAATCATCATGCTCACCGCGAAGGATCAGGAGATCGACAAAGTGCTGGCGCTCGAGCTCGGTGCCGACGACTACGTCACTAAACCGTTTGCGCTTCACGAATTTCTCGCGCGCGTCAAAGCGCGTCTGCGCCGGCAGAACGCGATTGCGCCGGGACACGACGAGGCCATCGCGTTAGGTAACATCGTGCTCGATCCGTCTCGTCAGCAGCTCACGGTTCGAGGAAAGGACGTCTCGCTCGCGCCAAAGGAGTTCGGCCTTTTGCGCGTGCTGATGGAGAACCATGGCCGCGTGGTGACGCGCCAGACGCTGCTCGATAAAGTCTGGGGTTACGATTTCGAGGGAGAGCAGCAGACGGTCAGCGTTCACATACGCTGGCTGCGCGAGAAAATCGAGGAAGATTCGCGGACTCCGCGCCATATCTTGACGGTGCGAAGTCGCGGTTACATGTTTAAGGCTTGACGTCGCTTTGGTGGGTGCTCCCGGCGCTGCTCGCCGGCATCGCCGCCGGTCTTCTCATCGCGCGGCCGCGGGCCGTGCGCCGGGAGCCGTCGCTTACGGCGGGGGCTCTCTCGCGACACGTCGCGTCGAGCCTTGCGCCCTCGGAGGCACCGTTTGCGCCGCTCGTGCGCGCGCTGCCGATCGGCGTGATCCTCGTGGACAGATCCTGCCATATCGAGTTTGCCAATGCCGCCGCCGGTACGACCTTCGGCTTCGACCCGGCACGTTCGATCTCGCAACACATCATCGAGGCGGTCCCCAACGTCGAACTCGAGCGACGAATCGGCGACGCGCTGCGCGGTGAGGCCTCGGTTGCGCCGCTCATGCTGACCGGGGCGTCCGGGCAAAGAACCTATCGCGTCTCCGTCTATCCGTTGAGTGACGATAGCAAACCGTCGCACCGCGTCGTCGTATTTTCCGACGATCAAACGGCGTTAGTACGGCTCGACCGCGCGCGTAAGGAGTTTCTCTCCAACGTTTCGCACGAGCTGCGCACGCCGCTTTCTTCGATCAAGCTGATGCTCGAAACGGTGCTCGAAGCGCCCGAGACCGAGGCCCGAGACCTCTTCGTGCCGCAGGCCTTAGCGCAAGTCGATCGCTTGACCGCACTCGTCGGTCAGCTGCTCGAGCAGGCGCGCGCGGAGTCCGGGCAGATGCAGCTAGCGCTAAGAGACGTCGATCTCGAAGAGGTCGCGCGTCCGATCGTAGCCTCGTTCGAGCAGCATGCCTCCAACAAGGGCGTCTCCATCGAGCTGGCCGCCCTTCGTCCGGTTCGAGTCGAAGCGGATCCCGACCGCCTATCGCAAGTCTTCGTCAATCTCATTGACAACGCGCTGCGCCACACGTCGGGGGGCGGCCGCATCCGCGTGGAGCTCGACGCGCGCGACAGCGACGCGGTGCTACGGGTGCGGGACACCGGCGAAGGAATTCCCTACCGCGACCTGCCGCATATTTTCGAGCGCTTTTACGTCGTCGACCGTTCGCGAACGCGCGGTCGCGGCGGCGCAGGGCTCGGCTTGGCGATCGTCAAGGGCATCATCGACGCGCACGGCGGCGCGATCTCTGCCGAGTCGATGCTCGGACGCGGTACCGCCTTTACGATTCGCCTGCCGATCATGCGGATCAAGCGAGACGTCTCGTGAGACTTAACCTTCTTAACGGTAACGGGCGGCCGGCGCGTGTCTGACGAACAGGCCAACCCGATGTACGCCAGCACCGCGGAGCCGGCCGGTCTCTCGACCGAGATAAAACTCAACGTCGAGAACCTCGACGTGTATTACGGACAGTTTCAAGCGATTCGCAACGCCTCGCTGGCGGTGCCCGTCAATCGGGTCATGGCGCTGATCGGGCCCTCGGGATGCGGCAAGTCGACCTTCATTCGCGCCCTTAACCGAATGCACGATTTGACGCCCAGCGCCCGTGTGGATGGGCGCGTGTTACTCGACAATCGAGACATTTACGCACCCGAAGTCGATCCCGTTACGATCCGCTATCGCATCGGGATGGTCTTCCAGCGGCCGAACCCATTTCCGAAGTCGATCTTCGATAACGTCGTGTACGGACCGCGCATTCACGGCGAAGCGAACCGTGCGGTCCTGATGGAGGCGTGCGAACGCAGCCTGCGCCGCGCGGCACTTTGGGACGAGGTAAAGGACCGCCTCGACCGATCGGCGCTCGCGCTTTCGGGCGGCCAGCAGCAGCGCCTCTGTATAGCGCGCTGCCTCGCCGTCGATCCGGAAGTGATCTTGATGGACGAGCCGGCCTCCGCACTCGATCCCATCGCAACGGGCAAGATCGAAGACCTGATCGATTCCCTAAAAAGGGAGTATACGGTCGTCATCGTCACGCACTCGATGCAGCAGGCCGCCAGAATCAGCGATAACACCGCGTTTTTTCTGATGGGCGAGCTGCTGGAGACCGGTACGACGGCGACGATCTTTACCAAGCCCAAAGACAAGCGTACCGAGGATTATATCACCGGCCGCTTCGGCTAAGATTTCAATAACGAGCCTTAAGACGACCTTAATAGGCGGTCGCTAGACTGATATGCAGTAACCTCTCGTCATTTCAGGAGAGAGCATATCGTGTCATTTACTACGGCTCGCGCCGGTCTCGTGGCGGCAGCGCTGTTGCTGAGCGGCACGTCGGTCGCGCTGGCGGAAACACAGGCAACGCCGGTCGCCCAGACGAGCACGCCGGATTTCGGCAGCCCGCCCTCGGGTCAGATTCCGATTCTCTACAACGATCGTCACGTCTATTCCAAACCCGACGTCCTCAAGGCGGGCCGAGTGCTCGCGGCCTATGCCAAGGGCGGAACGATCTACCTGCCGCTGCGCTCGATGTTCGAACAGATGGGCGCGACGGTTTCGTTCGATGCCTCCGGGCGTACGGCCACGGTGACCAAG
>DATAWH010000025.1:0-36594 GCA_036267315.1 Candidatus Cybelea sp.
CGCCCGAGCCGCCGCTGCGGAATCTTTTCCAGTACTTTTGCCAGCGCCGCCTCGGGAATCGCGGCGACCATCTCGGTGCCGATAAAGCCGGGCGCGACGCAGTTCACGGTGATGCCCCGCTGCGCCATCTCTAACGCCAAACTCTTGGAGAACCCGAAGAGCCCGGCTTTCGACGCCGCGTAATTTGCCTGGCCGACGTTTCCGGTCTCACCAATGACCGAGCTGATGTTGACGATCCGCCCCGATCCGCGCTCGATCATGTGCTCGAGCACCGCCTTGGTCATCTGAAACGCACCGGAAAGGTTGACGTCGAGCACTTGGCGCCAGTCGTCGACGCTCATCTTGCGCACGGTCTTGTCGACGGTGATGCCGGCGTTGTTGACCAGATAGTCGACGCGCCCGTACTCGTCCATCACTTCTTTGACGACGCGGTTGACGTCGTCGGTCGAGTCGACGCGCCCTTGATGCAGGGAGACCTTCGCGCCCTTCTCGCGCATCTGGTTTTGAAACTTCTCGGCGCTCTCTGTGCCGCGGCTGTACCCGGCGGCGACCGCCGCGCCGGAACTCGCGAGCATCTCGGTGATCGCCGCGCCGATGCCCCGCGTTCCGCCCGTAACCAAAGCTACTCTGCCTTCAAACACTTCGTCCTCCTTCGCCGCGAGATTGGCCGCGGTACGCGCTACGACCCGCTGCTTATCACCGTACCCAGCGGAACGTACAGCCCACCGATGGATTTGATCGGCGCTCCGCCCGCGGGGTACTTCCAGACGTCGGCCGTGCCCGAACCCGAGTTAGGTCCCACGATCTTGGAACCGTCGATCCAAAACTGCACGACGGTGCTTCCTCCGCTCAACGGCACGGTGCCGGCCGTGACGCCCTTTTCTCCGGCGATCGAGAAGCGGTAGATCGTATCCGACGCCTCGTCGCCGACCGCGACGTACTTTCCGTCCCACTGCACCCCGCCCGGCGCCGCGATGCTCCGATCGAGCGTAATCTCTCGGAGCTTCTTGCCACCCTTCGGCAACTCGGCAAAAACCGTCGCGCTCGCGCCGGTCAAGCCGTCGACGTACAGATTTCCCTTGTCGTCGTAGCCGCACAACAGAACGCTGGGCATCGTCGAAAGGCTGTAGCGCTTCTTCGGCTTGCCGCGAGCGCGTTGGTAGATCGCGACGTTGCCGGCGCCGCTGCCGCTGGCCGAGGAGAAGTTGGTGACCGCCAGATTCCCGGTTGTCGGATCGACCGAACACCCGAACGGAAAGTATCCGGGATCTGAAAGCGTCGCGCTCGGCGATGAAGCCCCGTGCGCGTACTCGACGACGTCGAATGCTCCGGTGTTGGTGACGAAGACGTCGCCCTTTGCATCGGCGCACTCGCCGCCCGGATCGGTAAAACCGGCGAGAGTTTGCTTCAGCTTGCCGCCGGGATACGTATAGACGTAGACCTCGCTGGTCTCCGTGTCGGAAACGTAAAGTAGCGCGCTTGCCTTAGCGTTCTGCTGCGGCAGCGTCGCCGCGGGCTGCGCGCCCAGCGAAGGCGTGCCCGCAGGGAGGGCGCAGCCGGCGATCGCTAGCGCCGCGAAGGCTAATCCAGTCGCCGCAAACAGACGTGTCACGTCATCGAGCTCCTTTCGAGTCATCTTCGGTTTACTAGAGAGGGCCGGGGCGCCCTTCGGGTGCGTGGGCGACCGTCCACAGCGCGGTCGAATAAACCCAGCTGCGAAGAGATGAGCGCCAAAGTATCCGGCTTCGAGTTTCGCCATGTCCCGATCGGCCGCCAAACCGAACTCGACGCATCGGCTCTCGTACCGCAGAGAAGCACGTCCGTTCTGCGCGAAGGATGCCTTCGTTCGGGCGCCGCGTCGATGGGTAGAACTGCCACTCTTCGGAGCCCCTGCGAGGGCCGGGAGCCGATGAATCGACCCCCGGCCACGAGCGGCACTTGCCCACCCCCGCATTCTGTCAGCGCCGCTGTTACGAGAACCGGGTCAGGAACCCAGGTCAACTATTTCCCCACTTGCGAGGGGAATCTTGCGACCCTAGTCACTTTTTTCGCCGCCCAGTCCCCCGAACGGCTATGGCCGCTTACTTCCCCAGCGCGTTGTCCGGGCTGACCGCCAGCGGCCACAAGCCCGCACCGGTGGTGAGCTTGTTGCTCAACGCCGTTCCCTTCGGATAAGCGACGTTTTGAATGACGAACGGTACGCTGACCTCGGAGCTCACGTACAACTGCTTCTCGTTCCCGCTGAGCGAGAGCGCAAACGGCGATCCCGACACCGGTATCTCGTTGGACGGCTGCGTGCTGCCCTTGGGGAAGTACTCGATCTCGCCGCCGTTTACGACGATGACGTTGCCTTTCTTGTCGACTTCGATCGCGTTTCCGCCGCCGGGCAAGTTGAGATTGGTGCCCGACGTCGATCCGGGCGCGTACTCGAGAATGCCGTCGCCCGAAGAGACGTAGAGATTATCCTTGGCGTCCGTCGCGAGATACTCGGGGCTCGACGACGGGATCGTGAGCGACGGCGTGGTGACACCCTTCGGATAGACCGTGACGGTGCCGTTGCCGACGTTCGCGCAGTAGACCGTGCCGGCCGCGTCGACGGTTAATCCGGTCGGCGAGTTGACGCCGTCACTGATCGTCAAGAACGGCGTGGTCTGCCCGGGATGGTAGGCAGTGATCGTGTCGTTGCCGATGTTGGTGGAATAGACGTTGTACTGCTTGTCGACGAAGAGACGCTCGGGCTCTGAAACCCCGGTCGTGATCTGGCCTTCCTCTTTGCCGTTGACGCCTTTCGAAGAATAGATCGCGATCGTACTGGTATCGAAGTTGCCCCAGTAGATCAGATGCTTACCTTTCTTCTTTTTTGCGTCGGCAGAGATCCAACCGCGCGCGTCGTTGTGGGGTGCGCGCGAATGCGCGCCGTGGCCGTTTGCCAGCGCGCCGTAACTCGCCGCCGAGTTGCCGGTAGGGATTCCCGAACTCGAGCAGCCTGCAGCGACGGCGGCGAATGCAGATATTGCCGCGGCACGCTGGAAAATTAAAGCGGAATTACGCAACACTTTTCCTCCTTGGAGTCAAAATAGGGGAGCGCGAAATTCCCCTCGCCTTTGCGCGAGACCTCTAGCCGAAGCGGCCGGTAATGTAGTCTTCGGTCTTGGGATTGCTGGGCTTGGTGAAGAGCCTGGCCGTTTCGTCGACCTCGATGAGCCTGCCCGTTCCGCTTTCGTCGGCAAGCATGAACGCGGTGACGTCCGAGACGCGCGCGGCCTGTTGCATGTTGTGCGTTACGGCGACGATCGTAAAGGAATCGGAGAGCGACGCCATCAGCTCCTCGATCACCGCCGTGGCGATCGGGTCGAGCGACGCGGTCGCTTCGTCCATCAAGAGAACCTCGGGCTGCGCGGCGACCGCGCGCGCGATGCACATTCGCTGCTGCTGACCGCCGGAGAGGCGCAGCGGGCTCGTCTTGAGCTTGTCCTTCACCTCGTCCCAAAGCGCCGCTGAGCGCAGCGCGCGTTCGGCGATCTCCAGTTTCTCGCTGCGCCGCAATCCTCGACCGGCGCACGCGAGCGTATTCTCTAAGATCGAAAGCGTCGGGAACGGGTTCGGTCGCTGAAACACCATGCCGATGCGCCGGCGTATTGCCATCGGGTCGACGCTGGAATCGTAGATGTCCTCGCCGTCGAGCAACACTCTTCCCTCGACGCATCCGTCGGCGCTGACTTCGTGGATCCGGTTGAGGCAGCGCAGCAGCGTGGTTTTGCCGCAGCCCGAAGGCCCGATCAGCGCGGTGATCGCCTTCGGACGAAACGCAAGCGAAAAATCGCCCACCGCTTTGCGAGTGCCGTAGTACGCGCTCAAGCGATCTACGGCGAGCAGCTCGCCCGCGGGTGAAGCGACCTCCGCGCTCACGCCTCGAGCCCCTTCATCGAGCGGCGCAGCATCAACCGCGCGCCCAGGCTCAGAATGAAGACCGAACCGACGAGCAGCAGTGAACCGCCCCACGCCTGAGCCTGCCAGCTCGCGTACGGCGAAATCGCGTAGTTGAAGACTTGCAGCGCGAGCACGGCCATCGGATTCCCCGGATTGGTCTCCCAAAACTGCGTGCCGAACGCGGTGAAGAGCAGCGGCGCGGTTTCACCGATCACGCGCGCGATCGCTAGCAGCAGCGCGGTGATGATCGCGGGCCGGGCGGTCGGCAGCACGATGCCGACGGTCGCGCGAAAGTTCGACATCCCCAAGGCGAGCGCGCCCTCGCGCACCGACTGCGGCACCGAACGAATCGCCTGTTCGGACGTGCGAACCAGCAACGGCAGCATCAGCATCATGAAAGCAAACGACGCCGAGAATCCAGAGAAATGCCGCAACGGTGCGACGAGCACCGCGTAGGCAAAGAGGCCGATCGCGATGCTCGGCACACCCGAAAGAACGTCGGAGAGGAAGCGCAGCGCTTCGGGAATGACGCCGCGTCCGAAAAGCGAGAGATAGATGCCGGTCAACAGACCGATCGGGACCGCCATCAGCGTCGCGATTGCCAAAATGATGAACGTGCCGACGATGCCGTTGCCGACGCCCCCGCCGGGCACGCCGACGGGATGGGGCAGCTGCGTGAGAAAGTCCAAGTTGATCGCGCCGATGCCTTGCACGAAGACGTAGCCGAGAATGACGAGCAGCGCGGCCGCGGCAATTCCCGCACAGCAGAACGCCAGCGCCATGCCCAGCGCGCTGAAGACGCGCCGGCGTCGCAGTCCCCGGTATCTAAACGCGTTCTGAGCCACGCACGCTCCAGATCATCAGACGCGCGAGCGCGTTGACGACAATGCTGACGGCAAAGAGGATCAAGCCGAGTTCGATGAGCGCGCTGACGTAAATTCCCGTCGTCGCTTCGGTGAACTCGTTGGCGATCACGCTGGCCAGCGTGTACGACGGCGCGAAGAGCGACGCGGAGATCTCCGGGCGGTTCCCGATCACCATCGTCACGGCGATCGTTTCGCCGAGCGCGCGCCCCAGCGCGAGCACGCACGCGCCGAAGACGCCGACTCGCGCTGCCGGCAGTACGACGCGCGTCGCGGTTTCCCACTTCGTCGTACCCAATGCCATCGAGGCCTCGCGCAGGTCGCGCGGAATCGCGGCGATGACGTCGCGCGAAATCGCCGTGACCGTCGGCACGATCATCAGTGCGAGGATGATGCCGCCGGTTAGCAGGCCGACGCCGTAGATCGTTCCGCCGAAGATCGGCAGCCAGCCGAGGACTTTTTGCAGCGCCGGTCCGAGCGCGGTGCGCATGAACGGCGAGAGGACGAACAGTCCCCACAATCCGTACACGACGCTGGGTACCGCCGCCAGCAGTTCGATCAAAAACGAAAGCGGAGCTCCGAGCCAGCGGGGCGCGAAGTCGGCCAAAAAGACCGCCGCCATGATGCCGATAAAGCCGGCTAGCACGATCGCGATCAGTGACGTCACGACCGTGCCGTAGATCATCGGCAAAGCCCCGAACTTGCTGTTGATCGGGTCCCAGCCGCTGTGGTAGATGAAACCGAACCCGAACTTGACGATCGACGGCCACGAGCCGAGCACGAGCTCGGCGAACAACCCCAAGATCAGCAGCGCGAAGAGAATGCTGCCGCCGTAGACGACCGCCGCAAAGCCGCGGTCGGCGGGACTTACGAAACGGGCGACGCGTCGCAGCCGCGGCTCAGTCGTCACGCGTCACCCTGAGCTTGTCGAAGGGCCGTGTCACCCTGAGCCTGTCGAAGGGCCGTTTCACCCTGAGCTTGTCGAAGGGCCGTGTCACCCTGAGCCTGTCGAAGGGCCGTGTCACCCTGAGCTTGTCGAAGTGCCGTGTCACCCTGAGCTTGTCGAAGGGCTTGTCGAACGGCCGAAGGCGAAACGGCAACTAGTGCTGCATCTGGCGAAGCGTCGCGGCTGCGGTCGCCTGGACGTTACGCGGAAGCGGCACGTAGTCGACCGACTTCGCGTTGTCTTGTCCGGCGGGTCCGATCAGCCATGAGAGCACGCTGTAAAGGGCTTTCGCGCGACCGGCGTCCGAAGGCTTCTTGTAAACGACGACCCACGAATATCCGGCGATGGGATACGAGTTTGCGCCTGAAGCGTCGACGATCGAAAAGTTCGAGGCGCTCACCTCGGGTTTGCTCGCCGCTGCCGCCGCTACCGACCCGGGCGTGCACGCCACCCATTTGCCGGCCTTGTTTTGCAGCAGCGCTGCGGTCATCTTGTTCTCGACGACGTACGCCATCTCGACGTAACCGATGGCGCCGGGGGTATTGCGAACCTGTCCGGCGACGCCTTCGGTGCCTTTGGCGCCGACGCCGGCCGGCCACGACGGGCTCTTGCCCGTGCCGACCTTGCTCTTCCACTCCGGCGAGACGTGGCTCAGGAAATCGGTGAAGATGTAGCTGGTTCCAGAACCGTCGGAGCGATGCACGACGACGATCGAGGTGTCGGGAAGGTTCGTGCCCTTGTTGAGTTTGGCGATCTGCGGATCGTTCCACTTGGTGATCGTACCGAGGAAGATGTTCGCAACGGCTTGCCGGGTCAGCTTCAGGTTATCCACTCCCGGAAGGTTGTACGCCATCGCGGCGCCGCCGAGGGTCACCGGAATTTGCAGTACCGGATCCTTCGCGCCCGCAAGCTCTTCGGCGTTCATCGGAACGTCGGTCGCTCCGAAATCGACCGTTCTCGAGCTGAACTGCTTGATGCCGCCGCCGCTGCCGATGGACTGATAGTTGACGGTAACGTCGGGATTCTTCTGACTATAGATGTAGAAGGCTTTGGAAAAGAACGGGAAGTCGAAGGTCGACCCCGCTCCGGTCAGCTGGGTGGCGGCCGCGGCGGGCACGGCCAGGGCAGCCATCACCGCGAGCGCGGCAGAGCAGCGACGCAACGAACGTATCACAGAGTTTCGGCTCCTTGTAGCGAGGAAAAATTGCGGCCTTCGCATCTGAGAAGGCCCGCTTTATTTGTAATGCAGGCCGATTAACTCCATATTAAGACAACTTTGTGCATCATCCTGAGCCTGTCGAAGGACCCCGGTGTCATCCTGAGCCTGTCGAAGGACGAAGGGACCCCGCGCGTGAGGCACCGAAGGCTCGGCGCCGATATGGCCACACTGCCGGAGCTGCGGCATACCGCGGCTCACGTACTTGCTTATGCCGTCCAGGATCTGTTTCCCGAGGCAAAGCCCACGATCGGGCCCTCGATCGAGAACGGGTTCTACTACGATTTTGACCGGACGGAGCCGTTTACGCCCGAGGACCTCGAGCGCCTCGAGCGACGGATGAACGAGATCGTGGCCTCCGACTACCCCATGACCGGACGCGAAGTCTCCCGAGATCAAGCCGTCGACGCGTTCAAGGATAATCCGTATAAGGTCGAGCTCGCGCGGGAAATCCCCGAGGGCGAGCCGATCACGCTCTACACCATCGGCGAATTCACGGATCTCTGCCGTGGCGGCCACGCCGATTCAACCGGTGCGATCGGCGCCTTCAAACTGACCAGCGTCGCCGGCGCCTACTGGCGCGGCGACGAGCACAACCCGATGCTCCAGCGGATCTACGGAACCGCTTGGTACGACCAAACGGAACTCGATGCGTACCTCGCGCGGCTCGAGGAGGGTCGCCGGCGCGACCACCGCCGCCTGGGCACGGAACTCGATCTTTTCTCGATTGAAGAGGCGGCCGGCGGCGGACTCGTCTTCTGGCACCCCAAGGGCGCCGTCGTCCGCGGGATCGTCGAAAACTTCATTCGGGAGGGCCTGCGCGAGCGGGGCTATCATCCGGTCGTCACGCCCCACATCGCGCACGAGCGTCTATACGAAATCTCAGGACATCTCGCTAACTTTGACGATAGTATGTTCGGCCCCATCGAGGTGGAAGGCCAGCGTTTTCGGCTAAAGCCGATGAACTGCCCTGGCCATATTCTCATTTATCGGCACGGGTTGCGGAGCTATCGCGATCTGCCGCTGCGCCTCTCCGAGTTCGGCACCGTCTATCGTTTCGAACGCTCCGGTGTCATGCACGGGCTTACGCGCGTTCGCGGCTTCACCCAGGACGACGCCCATCTGTTCTGCACGCCCGAACAGTTGCAGCACGAGTTCGAACAGACCCTCGACGAAGCACTCCGCCTGATGAACGCTTTCGACTTCACCGATTTCGCCTACGTGCTCTCGCGCCGCGCGTTCGAAGATCGCGGCGACACCGATGCGATCGCCGAACGAGCCATTCGCGACGCGCTCGAGAGCCACGATCTGCAGTACACCGTTGATGAAGGCGGCGGCGCCTTCTACGGCCCCAAACTCGATATCAACGTACGCGATGCGAACGGCCGTCCGTGGCAGCTTGGGACGGTGCAGGTGGATTTCGTGCTTCCCGAGCGTTTCGAGCTCAAGTATCGTGGCGCCGACGGTCAAGATCACCGGCCGGTGATGATTCACCGCGCCCTTGCCGGCTCGCTCGAACGTTTCTTCGGAATTCTCATCGAACACTACGGCGGAGCCTTCCCTGCTTGGCTAGCGCCCGTCCAGGCCGTCGTCACACCGATATCCGAGAACGAATCGGGGTATGCTCGGAGCGTGGTCGAACGGCTGGAGAAAGCGGGCTTTCGCGCCGAGCTTGACGAATCGAACGAAAAGCTCGGATACAAAATCCGGCACTGGAAAACGCAGAAAGTGCCGTATATCTTGGTGGCGGGCAAGCGAGAGGTTGAAGACGGGACCGTTAACGTAAATCAACGCGGAACCGAAGAGAAACGCAACGTTTCGATTGGCGACTTCGTTGACGAGTTGCGGACCGTAGTCGAAGCGAGACGATAGAGGACGATGAGATTAGATACTCGCGCCGTTTTTGGCGCGCTCGCGCTGGTTCTAGCCTCCTGCCAAGGCAGTGGTCTTGATAGCGGTATGGGCGACATGACCCCGCCAGTCTCGCAGCCCGGCAGTATCGGCGCGGGTGGAATGACGGGCGGCAGCATCAACGGCAATCCCAACGGCAGGCTTTCTTCGGGTCCGACGATCGGAACCAACGGGCAAGCCGAACTGGCGAATCCCGGCGCGACGCTCGCGCCCAATGAAGCGCAGTACCCGCTCGCTCAAGGGCCCGCGGGAATGAAGTGTCCCAGCGTTGCGCTGCTCAATCAGCAGTACACCTGCAATCTCGCCTTCAACATTCCGTCGGCGAGCCCGGGGCCAAGTGGGTCGCCCGGAGCGACGCCAAAGCCGACCGCTTCGCCGACGCCGACTCCGCAGCCCAGCGCTTCATCGGACGATAGCGACGACAGCGACAGCAGCGACGACACCCCGACTCCGTCACCGCCGCCCGGCGGCTTGATGACGCTGCAGGTCGAACCGCTGCCCGCAGACGTTCCCGCGATGACCAATCCGAACCCGCAGTTCATGCACGTGACCCCGCTGATGGCGATCCGGCTGCAGAGCAACAGCGACTTCGTGCTCAACGGCGGCTCGCAAGTGCAGTACACGCTGCCGGCGCTGCAGTATACCGGACGCGTCTTCGGCGTGCAGCTGTATAACGAAACCTATCTGCGCGGAAAGCGCACCGATCAGCTGATCGGCAACTATGGAAAGTGGACGTCACCCTCGAGCAACACGGTGCAGTTCACCTTTACCGTGCCGAAGGTAACCGTTCGTCACAGCCAGATTTGGCTGCTCGCGATGTACGGCGCGCAGCTGCCTCCCGGCAGCACGCCGACGCCGTCACCGTCGCCGGCACCTTCGACCTCCGCCAGTCCCACCAGCGGGAGCGGTCAATAGGAACTTCGCTGCGCTAAGGCGTAGCAGCGCGCAGGCGCCGGCGTAAAGTTGGTGCGAGCGTCGATTTGGCGCTCAGACACCTGCGTAGGGGATAGCCTAGTCTGTCCCCTACCTCTCTTTTGCCTAAGGTTGACGCAAAACGGCGTCGAACGAGAGCGACGCCATGGAGATGACGTCCGCCGCACGCAAGACGTTCGTCGCGTCCTTTCTCGGCTGGACGCTCGACGCGTTCGATTTCTTCTTGCTCACCTTCGTCATCACACGCATCGCGACGAGCTTCAACAAAGAGATCGCCGAAGTCGCCGTCGCCTTGACGCTGACGCTCGCGTGCCGCCCGATCGGCGCGCTGCTCTTCGGCTGGCTCGCCGATCGTTACGGGCGCCGCTCCCCTCTGATGATCGACATCGCGTTTTATTCCGTCGTCGAGTTACTCACCGCGTTCTCGCCGAACTTCACGGTCTTTCTCGTTCTGCGCGCGCTCTACGGCGTTGCGATGGGCGGTGAGTGGGGACTGGGCGCAGCGATGGCGATGGAGTCGCTGCCGCCCCAGCGCCGCGGCTTCTTCAGCGGCTTTTTGCAGGAAGGCTACATGGTCGGCTACCTGCTTGCCGCGCTCGCGTACTTTCTCGTCTTCAACTTCACGCACTGGGATTGGCGGGGGCTCTTCGTCATCGGCGTCTTACCTGCCGGCTTGATCTTTTTCATCCGCTCGAGCGTTCCCGAATCGCCGGTCTGGCTTGCGCGGCGCGCGCAAGGCACGGTAGCCCCCCGCGGCCTGCTCTTGCGGTCGCTGCGGGCGCACTGGCCGCTCTTCGTGTACGCGATTATCTTCCTCGCCGCGATGAACGCGATGTCGCACGGCACGCAAGATTTGTACGCAACGTTCCTCGAAAAGGGCCGCGGCTTCTCCCACGGCCAGGTAACGCTGCTCTCGGTGATCGCGGCTTTCGGGGCCATTGCGGGCGGCATCTGCTTCGGAACGCTGTCCCAGCGCTTCGGCCGGCGCGCGATGGTGATGGTCTGTGCGGTGCTCGGCGCTTGCGCGATACCGCTCTGGGCGTTCAGTCCGACGATCGCGCTGCTCGCCGGCGGCGCTTTCGCGATCCAGTTTGCCGTCCAAGGGGCCTGGGGCGTAATCCCGGCGCACCTCAACGAGCTGTCACCGAGCGACGTTCGCGGAACCTTTCCCGGGCTTACTTATCAGCTGGGCAACCTGATCGCCGCGGGGGTTGCGCAGTACGAAGCTTCGATCGCCAAGCACTCGTCCTACGGTCACGCGATGGCGACGGTCTCGATCGCACTGTTCGCGCTCGTCTTTGCGATCGGCGCGCTGGGCTACCTCGTTCGGCCGGAGAAACGCCACGAAGCGCTGAGCGGATAGCGCGCGACCGCATCGTGCGGCCCGTTATCGCAGCAGCCGGCGCAGCCGCGCCACGGCCGACGAGTGGATCTGCGAGATGCGCGATTCCGAAACGCCCAACGCCCCTTTGATCTCCCGCAAGCGCTGACCCTTGAAGTAGTAGAGCGTGATCACGCTTCGTTCTTGCGGCGGCAGCGATTCGACCGCCTTCACGAGTTCGGCTCGCTGCTCGGCGCGCTCGAGATCGAGCGAGACGTCGCTATCGTCGGCAAGAATCTCGGCCAGCGGTACGCCATCACCGCTGCGATGGGGCAGCACTTCCTCGAGCGAGACCAGCGACGTGCCGCGCATCCGCGCAACGAGCGCGTTGAGTTCGTCCGCCGTCATCTCGAGCCGATCCGCTACCTCGGACTTGGTCGGTGCCCGGCCCAGCCGCGCTTCGAGCTCCTCCGATGCGCGCTCGAACTCTTTGGCGCGGTGACGCAGCGTTCGCGGAACCCAGTCGAGGGTGCGCAGCGCGTCGAGGATCGCGCCGTTGATCCTCGTGACGGCGTACGTCTCGAACTTGACGGAGCGCGAGCCGTCGTATTTTTCGATAGCGTCGAGCAGGCCAAAGACGCCGTCATTAATCAGATCGTTGAGATCCACGTTCGACGGTAGGTGGACGGAGATTCGGCCGGCGACGTATTTTACGAGGTGCAGGTACTTGTGAATAACGGCTTCGCGCGTGAGTTGACTGCCCCCGATATCGTAGAGTCTCACCGGCCTCGCGCGCGGCTCGTCACTCACGGCAGTAGAACGTCCGCATGCCGAACTGCAATGCTTGCGTGTAAAGGTATAGTCGATCGGTCATCGTTCGCTCGTGGTCTTCCGTCTGCAATACCGCAGCCAGTCGCGGAGTCCTCGCGAGCTGTTCGAAAAGCAAACGGAAGCGCCGCGGCCGCTGTTCCAGGTAGCGCATCAGCGTGACGCGGTGTTTGAGGCGGCGTGAGAACCGCCGGCGCAGCAGCCGCGCAAAGCGCGTCGCGGCGAGCTCGCCGCCGGAGCGCTCTCGAACAACGCAGTCGGCAGCGATGCGCCCGCTCATTGCGGCTTCGAAAATGCCTTCGCCGTTGGTCGCGTCGACCAATCCGGCGGCCGTCCCGCCGACGAGCAAACTGCCGTCCCCAAACTCCGCGCGCGGCGTCCCGCCGTAGAGCAGGCTTCCTTCCTGCTTTATCTCGTGCACGTCGGCGCGCAGGCGCAGGCAAATGCGCCGCACGAGCGATTCGAGCTCTACGCGCAAGCGTGCGCCGCCAACTTTGCCGAGCACGCCCAAACCGATGGCGAGGTGATCGCGCTTGGGAAACATCCAGCCGATGATCTGCCGTCCGTCGCTTCCCGTGTAGTAGTGCATCTCGAGCGTTTGATACGCAATCGGCAGCGCCGGACGGGTGAGGTAGACGCGATGCTGCAGCGTCGTCATCAAGCCGTCGCTCCAGCGCTGCATCGCCAGACGCCCAAACGCCGGTGACTCAAAGCGCGACGTCGCGCCGCTTGCGAAGAAGACGTGTCGCCCTCGAACCGTGCGCCTCCGGCCGCTGTCGAGATCGGCGTACTCGACGACGGCGCGTCCGCCGGAGAAATCGACGGAGCGAAACAGCGCCTGCGTGCGGATCTCCGCGCCCGCATCGGCCGCGAGCCGCGCCATCGTCCCGTCGAGCTCCTCGCGCGTCGTCGTGTGTCCGGGCCCGAAGGTGACCTCGTGCTCGTCCCCACCCGCGTCGAAGAGCGCCAGGCGCGGCGTGTCGCAGTGCACCAGCGACCGCGGCAGATCGAACTCCTCGCAGAAGCCGGGTCGCAATCCCGCGGCACAGACGCGCTTCGCGCCCACGACCGGATCGCGCTCGAGAACGACGGTTTCGATACCCGCTTGGGCTGCCTCGCGCGCCGCCGTCGCGCCCGCCGGGCCGCAGCCAATTATGATTAGCTCGTTCTCGTTAATTTTTTTTAGCCTCCAGGACAAGCGTACGTTTGGTCCACTCGGACGCAGGGAACGGATAATCCCCCCGACGTTTGGGGTTAACCTAAGGAGTAACTCAACTATGCGCTCACATCAGCAAGTCATACGGTCGGTAATGGCACTTGCAGTACTTACCATTTCGATGAGTCTCGCGGGTTGCCATGGCGGCACACCTTCCGGCAGCACCAGCTACCTGCCGGCCGGTGTAAGCAGCGCAGCTAATTCGATCGTGAACCCGGACCGCAAGCGCCCGGTCAAGATTGATTCGAGCTGCGGCAAACACGTCCACATCGTCCTGCTGGGCTTCGTTACGTGCAAGTTTAAGGAACGGGGTTACGGCAGCAAGGGGATCTTCAGGCTCTACAACCACGAAAAGGGACTGATTGGGATCAGCCCCGAGAAGGGCGACCAAACCACGGCCTTCACGATCACCGGCATCCTCGTCGGTAAAGGGTCGTTCCTCGTGCGCGATACCCACGGGCACCACCTCGCGGTCCGCACCCGGGTAACGCTCTAGGTCCGGCAGTGTCACCCTGAGCCACGCAGTGTCACCCTGAGCTTGTCGAAGGGTCGAAGGGCGAGGCTCGAAGGGTGAAGGAAAGCCCGCGTTCGCGCGGGCTTTCTTCGTTTGCCGGGGAGGCGAACGGGTATAGGACTTGCGCGCCCGTTCGGCGTAGCCAAGCCGGTCGGCCCCGTAGGGCCGTAAATTTTTGCCTACACTGAAAGAGAAGGATGACCGCACAGACAGCCATCGACGCCGGACTCATCGGGGGTGCCCTCGCCGTCCTTTACGGCGTCGTCTTGACCTTCTGGGTTTTAAAGCAGCCTGCCGGCAACGAGCGCATGCGCGAGATCGCCGTCGCGATCCAAGAGGGCGCCATGGCCTTCTTGCAGCGGCAGTACCGCACGATCGGCATCGTCGCCATCGTGCTCGCCATCGTCATCCTCTTCGCACCGACGCTCGGCAGGGAAGCGGCAATCGGTTTCTTGATCGGCGCGATCCTTTCGGGCGCGGCCGGATTCATCGGCATGATCGTCTCGGTACGGGCCAATGTGCGCACCGCCGAAGCGGCACGCGGAGGCCTCACGCCGGCACTCAACGTCGCCTTCCGCGGCGGCTCGGTCACCGGCATGCTCGTCGTCGGGCTCGGCCTGCTGGCGGTCTCGGGCTACTACGCGATCCTTCTCGCGGTCAATAACGGCGACGCCGCGACCTCGCTCAACGCGATGGTCGGGCTCGCGTTTGGCTGCTCGCTAATCTCGGTCTTCGCGCGTTTGGGCGGCGGCATATATACGAAGGCGGCCGACGTCGGCGCCGACCTCGTCGGTAAAGTGGAAGCCGGCATTCCCGAAGACGATCCGCGCAATCCCGCGGTTATCGCCGACAACGTCGGCGACAACGTCGGCGACTGCGCCGGCATGGCGGCCGACCTGTTTGAGACGTACTGCGTCACGACGGTCGCCGCGATGCTCCTGGGCAATCTCCTCTTCGGCGACAAGCTGCCGGGCGCGACCACCTTTCCGTTACTGCTTGGCGCGATCTCGATCGTCGCCTCGATCGTCGGCGTCATGTTCGTCGGGGTCGGTCAAGTGCGGCGCGCGAAGATCATGGCGGCGCTGTACCGTGGCATGGCGGTTGCCGGGCTTCTTTCGCTCATCGGCTTCTACTTCGTTTCCGGCAAGGTCTTTGGCGGCCAATCGCTCGTCAACCAAACGAGCATCTTCTTCTGTGCCGTGATCGGTGTCGTTATTACTGGGCTGATCACGTTCATCACCGAATACTACACGGGCTCGCAGTTTTCGCCGGTGCAGCGAATCGCGAAAGCCTCGGAGACGGGGCACGCGACCAACATCATCGCCGGGCTCGCCGTCTCCATGCAGGCAACCGCGCTCCCCGCGATCGTCATCGTGCTCGGTATCCTGGCAAGCTACGCGCTCGCGGGCGTCTACGGCGTCGGCATCGCAGTCATGGCGATGCTTTCAATGGCGGGAATCGTCGTCGCGATCGACTCCTTCGGACCGATCACCGATAACGCGGGCGGCATCGCCGAGATGGCCGACATGCCCGAAGACGTGCGCAACGTCACCGATCCTCTCGACGCGGTCGGGAACACGACCAAAGCGGTCACCAAAGGGTACGCGATCGGTTCGGCCGCGCTCGCAGCGCTCGTGCTCTTTGCCTCGTTTTTACAACAGCTGACCAATCACAAGTGCGGCATCACCGAAGCCCAGCAGTGCATCGAGAACGTCCGTAACCTCTTTGCCGTGGGCAATCCGTTCGTGCTTGCCGGACTCTTCATCGGCGGCTTGTTGCCGTATCTCTTCGCCTCTCTTTCGATGGAAGCGGTTGGCCGTGCGGGCGGCGCCGTCGTCGAAGAAGTGCGCCGGCAGTTCCGCGAGATGCCCGGCATCATGGACGGCACTCAACGCCCGGACTATGGGACGACCGTCGACATCGTCACCCGCTCGGCGTTGCGCGAGATGATCGTACCGGCGCTGATTCCCGTCGGCATTCCGCTCATCGTCGTGCTGCTTTCACACTTTAATATATTGCCCGGCGACACGGGCGCGCAGATGATGGGCGGCATCCTCGTCGGCTCGATCGTCACCGGCTTCTTCGTCGCAATCTCGATGACGTCGGGCGGCGGCGCGTGGGATAACGCCAAGAAGTTCATCGAGGACGGCCACTACGGCGGCAAAGGTTCGATCGCACACCAAGCGGCCGTCACCGGCGACACCGTCGGCGATCCGTATAAAGATACGGCCGGTCCGGCGATCAACCCGATGATCAAAGTGCTCAACATCGTCGCCCTCCTGCTCGTGGGCTTCTTACACTAGCGCCACCGTGTCACCCACGTGTCACCCTGAGCTTGTCGAAGGGTCGAAGGGCAAACGCCGTGTCACCCTGAGCTTGTCGAAGGGCCGAAGGGCGAACGGCAGTGTCACCCTGAGCTTGTCGAAGGGCCGAAGGGCGAACGCGTGTCACCCTGAGCTTGTCGAAGGGCGAAGGGCGAACGCCGTGTCACCCTGAGCTTGTCGAAGGGCGAAGGGCAAAACCCCTATCGAGCGACGCGAGAACTGAACCAGATCGCCCACAGCGCTACTGCAGAAACGGCCGCGAGCAGCGTAAAGATAAATCGGTACCTGCTTGTCAGGCGCGACACGCTCTTGCGGCTTCGCTCTAAGAGGAAATCGGGCACCGATCCGCGTGCGCTTTCGAGCCAACGTTCGTTGAGCGTGCCATGCCACCGCGCAATCGCAGAAGCCCCGATCGCACCGGCGACCGAGGCGATAAATAACGTTACGAGAACGAACGACTGGAGCGCCGGCGACATCGGTTGACCCGCTTTCGTGAGGCTACGGAACCGGCGCGTTGACCTCCGGCCGCGCGCGCGAAAGCTCCTCGTATTTGCGGAAGATCACGACGTAGCTCGCGCCAATGAAGGTGATCGCGAACGCGAGCAAGCCGTCACCGATCGTTGCGGTGAGGCTTCCGTGTCGCGGGATGAAGAGGCGGATGACGTAACGCAAGCCGAAGGCCGCGGCAAAAATGATGAGCGTGACCCACGAAGAGCCGAGGTACATGACGCCCCGGCGATCGGTGGGACGCACGTCGGTGTGCATCCCACGAAGTATTCCGAACGGCAAACCCGCGAACGCCCCGATAACGAGCCCCAGCGCGATTTCGAGCGGAGGCGCCGGGTTGAGCATGTTGTTGAGGTAAATTACCCACGCCGTCAGCGCACACAAGATGATTGGCGATATCCACATCCGTGTGACGCTGATGCGCTGAGGCCGCAGCATGCGAATCGCTAATACCACGACGACGACGCCGAGCGGTAAGAGCTGAAGCCACGGCGGCCCTTGCGCCGAGGGGGAGCCTATTTGATCTCGACCTTCGCGCCGGCTTCTTCGAGCTTCTTCTTGACGGCCTCGGCTTCGTCTTTAGCGATGCCTTCTTTGACCGCCTTGGGCGCGCTTTCGACGAAGGCCTTCGCCTCGGTCAAACCAAGGCTCGTGAGCTCTCGCACCGCCTTGATGACCTTGATCTTCTCGGGTCCGATTTCGGCGAGAACGACGTCGAACTCCGTCTTCTCGGCTTCGGGAGCAGCGGCGCCGCCCGGAGCAGCGGACATCATCGCGACGGGCGCGGCCGCCGAGACGCCATACTTCTCCTCGAGCTGCTTGACGAGATCCGCAAGTTCGAGAACGGTGAGTTTATCGATCTGATCGATGAGTTCGGCAACTGCCATGATCTTCTGATTCTTCCTTATCTAAGCGGTGGGTGCTGCGGCTTCTTTTTGCTCGCGGATGGCGTTGAGCGCGCGGACGAGTCCGCTCTGATTGCCCGAAAGGACGGTAACCAGCCCGCGCAGAGGATTGGCGATCGTACCGACGAGCTTCGCGAGCAGATCGATCTTCGGCGGAAGGTTTGCAAGAACGTCGACCTGCTTTGCGTCGACGATTTTCCCGTCGATGTAGGCCGCCTTGACGGCGACCTTTTTGACCTGATCGCTAAACGTTTTGAGCGCCTTAGCGGGCGCGACCGGATCCTGTCCGGCAAATACCACGCCGGTTGGGCCGGCGAGAAACTCCTCCAACTGGGCGGCGAGATCGCCGGCGGCAATTCGGAAGAGGGTGTTCTTGACGACGGAATAGGTGTTGCCGTCTTTGCGCAGCTCGCCGCGCAGCCGGGTGATCTCTTCGACGGTCAGGCCGGCGTAATCGGTGAAGAACAAGTTCTTCGAAGCGGCCAACTTCTCGGCGAGTTTTCCGACGGCTGCTTCTTTGCGTGCGGTGGGCATCGAATAGGTGCTTCCTCGCGGTGACGGACGAAACCAAAAAGAAAAGCGCCCCGTCGAGGGCGCATCGTTTGAAGTTTCGCACCGCCGTAGCAGCACGGAACACCTCAGGTCTTTGCGTCCTCGGTAGCCAGTTTAAGGCCTTTCGGCCGGCTACGGTCTCTGGAGCCGTCGGTTAGACTACCATAGCAACGGCCGGGAATGCAAGCATTTTACCGAGAAGCCGCACGCATGGCGTGCCCGACGATGGCGACGGAAGATCCCACCGAGGCGCTCGCTTTGCTCCAAGCGGGTAATGCGCGCTTCGTCGCCGGCCATCCCCGGCCGGAACCCGTAACGCCCAAAGAACTGGCGCTGCACGAGGGTCAGAGCCCCTTCGCCGTCGTTCTCGGCTGCTCCGACTCGCGGGTGCCGATCGAAACGATCTTCGACCAGCCGCCGGGCCAAATTTTCGTCATCCGCGTCGCGGGGAACTTTCTTAACGCCGATAACCTCGCCTCGATCGAGTTCGCGATACAGTATTTGAAGAGCAAGATCGTCGTCGTCTTGGGACATACGAACTGCGGTGCGGTCAGTGGCGCCGTCAGCTACGCAAAGGGCGGCATCAAGCTGCCGGGGCACATCCATCACCTCGTCGACGCCGTCGCGCCCTCGGTCGAGGCGACGCGCCGGCTTCCCGGCGACTGGATCGCCAATGCCGTCGAGCACAACGTCGAGCGCAACGCCGGCGAGCTCATCGCCCACTCCGATATCGTCGCGGCCGCCGTCGCGGCCGGCGATCTCCGCGTCATCGGCGGAATCTATGATCTCCGAACGGGCAGCGTCAGCTTCGCGTAGCGGACCGCTCAGATCGGCGGTCGCCTTTATCTGCGAACGCTTGTCGCTTGCGGTCGTCGCGGTCGGAACCGTCTTCATGATCCTCGTCTTCGTCGCGGTCGAAGACAACGCAACGCAGCTCGGCACGTTTCCGGTCATCCTCCTCGACAACACCAACGAAGTCCAGGCGCCGCCGCGCCCCGATGCACACGAAGCACTCAAAGACGGGGACCACATCAACCTTTCGGCCCTGACGCCCCAGCAGCGCTTCGAACTCGTTCGCGGCGCGAAATCCGGCACCAAAATTACGCTGATCGTTACCCGCGCCGGCCGCCGGTTTCCGCAAGTAATTACGGCGTCGTCGCCCGATTATTCCCCGCGCGCGAAGTTCGTGCGCGACGTCGGCATCCCGTTGTGCTTCTTTTTGTCGCTCGGCCTCGCCAGCGCGCTCTTTTTGATGCGGCCGCGTTCGATTACACTGGCCTTTTACATCTACACGATACTGATGCTGCTCAAGGTCAACAAGGCGGCGCTGGATTTGGCGATCTGGCCGATCAATCTTCGCGCCGACCTGCTCATTCAAGTCGTCTTCCCGCTCGCGCAGCTGATGATCATGGCCTTTGCGGCGCGACTCTACGGCGTGCAGACGCGAGCCTGGCGCTGGCTCGTGGGAACGGCGATATTTTTTGCCATCGTGGACTTTCTCGTCTGGACGGATCCGATCGTCTGGATGGTCTTCCAGCAATATCAGCTCCCCGGGCCAACCAATCTCATGATGAGCCTTGCCGACGCCGCCTTGATCCTCGTCGTGCTGATCGGTCTGGCGTACATCTCCTCAGGTGCCAACAGCGCCGAGCGCGCGCGCCGCATCACTTGGATCGTCGCCGGCATCGCCATCGCCCCGATTACCGACCTGCTGTGGGCGGTCGCCAATATACTCAGTACGCTCGTTGGCAACTCGTCAATTCTGCTGCTCGACGTGCAAGACTGGACGACGTCGCTGGGACCATGGGTCGGTCTGATCGGCATCGTTTTCGTCTTTTACGCCTTCATCTCGCAGCGCGTCGTCGACATTCGCTTCGTCATCGGCCGCGCGGCGGTCTACGTCAGCATCACCGCAGTGCTCCTGCTCTTCTTCGGCGTCGTCGAGTGGTGGGCGGAGCAAATCTTCGAGGGCACGCGTCCCGCGATCTACGTCAGCCTCTTCGCCGCGCTCTTCATCGGCTTTTCGCTCAATGCGGTGCACGAGCACGTCGAGACCTTGCTCAACAACTTCTTCTTCCGCGAGCAGCGCCGCAACGAACACTCGTTGCGCCGCGCTTCCCGCGCGCTGGCCAACACGAACTCCGAAAAGACGCTTGTCGAGTTTCTCGTCCACGAGCCCGTACGCGTCCTCGGGCTTAACTCCGCGGCGCTCTTCCTGGCTCGCGGCGAGAACGGCGCCTTCATCCGGACCGCCGATAACGGTTGGAACAACAAGGAATCCGAGACGATCGACGCCGAGGATCCGCTCATCGTTGAGTTGCGCGCCGATCCCGAGCCGATGACGCTCGACGGGCGCCCGCGCGCCGAAACGATCCTTCCCGGCGGCTCGAAGGCGCCCTCGCTCGTCGTGCCGCTGCTGGTTCGCGGCTCCGTTTTCGGCTTTGTCTTTTACGGCCCGCGCAGCAACGAGCAGCCGCTCTCGGCCGACGAACGCGATATCCTCGAAACGATCGCGCACAACGCGGGCGCCGCCTACGATCACATCGATGCGGACCGTGCGCGTACCCGTATTCGCGAACTCGAAGACGAGCTCCAGCGCTGCCAACACAACCTGTCACCCTAAGTAAGTGTCACCCTAAGTGTCACCCTGAGCCCGTCGAAGGGCGCGCGGCCGCGTGCGTGTACGCGTGTCACCCTGAGCTTGTCGAAGGGTCGCTAGCGAAGCGACTCAAGGTGCGTGATTGAGCCCTGTTGTATAGCAAGAGGTAGGACGATGCACGCTCAACCGCTGGACGTTAGGATGGCGCACCTCGAGGGGGTCGTTCAGCAGATCGGTGAACGGCTCAATAGTATCGATCGCCGGCTCGACTCGATCGATGGGCGCTTTGCGCAAGTGGACGCCCGCTTTGCGCAAATCGATTTGCGCTTTGCGCAAGTGGATGCCCGCTTCAACTGGGTGATCGGCGTCGTTATAGGTACCTGGATCACGACGATCCTTACCATCCTATTCCATCACTAGTCCCAGCAATAGAGCTCCTCGGCTCACGCGCCTGACGCGTGGGAACGACAGCCGGCGGGCGATACGTATCGTGCGCTACTCGACCCTCAGGGCCGTACACCGCGACATCAGGTTGAACTGCCCCTTGGGCACCGGGAGCCAGTTTGCGCCGGCACGCCCTTGGGTTGCCGGTGCGCCATGTACAGCGAGATCGAGCCGTCGGTGTTTTTTTGCAGGCGCAATCGCGGTCGCCTCTCGAAAACGCGCCTGGTTTTTTGGCTCTAAGCCGTGGCTTTGACCTGGTTCGGATCGACCTTGACGCCCGGGCCCATCGTGCTTGCGAGGGTGACGCTGCGAAGGTACGTTCCTTTCGCGGCGGTTGGGCGCGCGCGCACGATCGCGTCGAGCAGCGTCGAGAGGTTCTCGAGCAAATGCTGCTCTTCGAAGTTTGCCTTGCCGACGATGGTGTGAATGATGCCCGACTTGTCGAGCCGGAACTCGACCTTACCCGCCTTGATGTCGCGAATGGCGTTGCCGATGTTTGGCGTGACCGTTCCCGCTTTGGGGTTCGGCATCTTTTGCGCGAGGATACGGCCGAGCTCTTTGCCGACCGATGCCATCATATCCGGCGTCGCGACCGCGACGTCGAACTCGGTAAAGCCGCCTTTGACGCGGTCGATCAGATCCTGATCGCCGACGATGTCGGCGCCGGCTTCTTGCGCGGCCTTCGCATTGTCGCCCTTAGCAAACGCGATAACCCGCACGGTTCGGCCCGTGCCGTGAGGCAGCAGCACCGTACCGCGAACGCCCTGGTCGCTCTTTTTCGGATCGACGCCGAGACGCACGTGCGCCTCGATGGTTTCGTTAAACTTGGCGTTGGCATTCTGCTTCACAAGCGCGACCGCTTCGGCGGTCGTGAAGAGCCGCTTGCTATCGAAGTTAGTGGCCAGGGTTTTAAAGCGCTTTCCGTGGTGTTGCGGCATGTTACGCGTCCACCTCGACGCCCATCGAACGCGCCGTCCCGGCAACGATCTTCTTGGCCGCATCGATATCGTTGGCGTTGATGTCGGGCATCTTCACCTTGGCGATATCTTCGAGCTGCGTCTGCGTCAGCTTGCCGACCTTATTGCGGTTGGGTTCTTTGCTGCCCGATTCGATCTTGAGGGCCTGCTTGATCAAGAATGACGCCGGCGGCGTTTTCGTGACGAACGAAAACGTTCGGTCCTCGAACACCGTGATCTCGACGGGAATGATCATTCCGGCCTGCGACTGCGTGCGCTCGTTGTACTGTTTGCAGAAATCCATGATGTTGAGCGAGTAAGGTCCCAGAGCGGGACCAATCGGCGGCGCCGGCGTCGCTTTGCCGGCGGGAATCTGCAGGCCGATCTTACCTACGACCTTCTTAGCCATGTAACTGTCCTTTCGAAACGGTCGTCGCCGCTTCTCCTCCACCCAAATCGCGCGCCGATGTGCTATCTCCAGCGATGGAGGAGCGCGCGCGTGTCACCCTGAGCGGAGTCGAAGGGCGACACGAAACTTTTAAACTGCTAAACCTTCTCCACCTGGAAGAACTCGAGCTCCACCGGCGTTTCGCGGCCGAAGATCGAGATGAGCGCGCGGAGGCGCTCTTTCTCCGGCGCGATTTCGTCGACGACGCCGGTGAAGTCGAAGAACGGACCCGAGGTAACCTTGACGCGGTCGCCCTTCTTGAAGTCGATCTTGAGCTTTGGCGCCTCGATGCCCATCTGCTTGAGGATCGTCTTGACTTCTTTATCCTGAAGCGGAACGGGCTTTTCGCCCGGACCGGGGCTGCCGACAAAACCGGTGACGCCCTGCGTGTTGCGCACGACGTACCAGGACTGATCGTCCATGATCATTTCGACGAGGACGTAGCCCGGAAAAACTTTCTTCGGCGTGATCTTGCGCTTGCCGTCTTTGAACTCGACTTCGTCTTCCATCGGAACGAGCACGCGAAAGATCTTGTCCTGCATGCCCATCGAATGGATGCGCCGCTCGAGATTGGCTTTGACCTTGTTCTCGTAACCGGAATAGGTGTGAACGACGAACCAGTTGCGGTTGTCTTTGGCCTTACCGGCGACTGCGTCGAGCCCGTCGATCGCACCGTCCGCGGCCTGCCCGTCCGCAATCTCGCCGGCCTCGCCGTCGCTCTCGTCGAGCTCGACCGCCGTCGAATCGTGGCTCTCGTCGCTGACCTGCGCGGGATCGCTCATGAGCTGGTCGTCGACGACCTGCTCCTGAAGCTGATCGGCGATCGGCTGTTCTTCGATGGGCTGTTCGGTAATCGGTTCTGCGTCGTACACGGTCGCCACTACCCCGTTCCAATCACGGGACGGATGAGGTTGAAGAGCCATCCGAACAGCTGATCGACCACGAAGACAAAGAGCCCGATGACCACGACCAGCGCGATCGTGAGAATCGTTGCCGAGATCCACTCGTCGCGGGTCGGCCAGGTTACGCGACGCAGCTCCATGATGACGCCGCGAATGAAGTCGCCGCCTGCCATGGACTGAGCCGATCTTTTTTGCTGTTCGTTCACCAAACGTTCACCTTAAGTCTGTCACCCTGAGCTTGTCGAGGGGCGAGGGTGGCAGGGCGGACAGGACTCGAACCTGCAACAACTGGTTTTGGAGACCAGGACTCTACCAATTGAGCTACCGCCCTCTACGCTATCGAGTCTCGCGATGGGGCTTGTGACAGCGGCAGAAGCGGCAGTACTTGCTGAGCTCCAGCCGGTCCGTGGTCTTTTGCTTATTTTTCTGCGTGTTGTAGTTGCGGCGCTTGCACTGGGTGCAGGCCATGACCACCATCACGCGTGTTTCTTTCTTTGCCATCAGTAGTCTACCACAACATTAAGAAAACGGACCTGCGGTCCGTTCGAGAGTCAACTTTAACACATCCACCTCAGCCCTGCAACGCCCTCTCGGTGTCACCCTGAGCTTGTCGAAGGGCCGTGTCACCCTGAGCTTGTCGAAGGGCCGCGTGTCACCCTGAGCCTGTCGAAGGGCCTGTGTCACCCCGAGCCTGTCGAAGGGCCGCGTGTCACCATGAGCTTGTCGAAGGGCCGCGTGTCACCCTGCGCCTGCCGAAGGGCGAGGGCCCGCCTCGACGGGGTGACGCCCCCGCGCCGGGACCATAAAGCATTTAGCACAAATCCCAGGGAGCCCCTGGCATGTCGCAGGGCATTTGGGCGTACCTTAGGGTGGTCCACGGCCAAGGGTGAGCAAGAGCTACCGCTCGAGGAGCAGGAGCGGTGGGCCAGAGAGCACGCGAGCGGTCTGGGGGAGCCGCTTAAAGTCTTTTCAGAGCGGGCTTCGGCTAAGTCCGTCATTGGAAGGCCCGTCTTCCAAAAACTGATAGCCGAACTCGAAGAACTGATATCCATGAGGCGCCCCAAGCAGATAGCTGTTACGTCGTTCGATCGACTGTCTCGCGATATGACGGACACCCTCGTTGCTTCTCGCACTCTAAGAAGCCTGAAGGTTGACCTCTACGTCCGCGGCGTTGGAGTGGCCAAGGCCGACACGTTTGCGCAACGCGCCGCACTCGTCGGACAAAGTATGGGGGACGAGGCAGAAAATGAGGCTAGGAGCAACCGCATCAAGGCATCTTGGGAGGCCGCAGGCGCGAAGGAAAGCCGACCTCCAACAAAGTGCCTTACGGCTTACAACTCGGTCGGGTACGGGGAGATCCGACGCATGAACGCGACATGCCGGCAGAAGGCAATAGTCCAGCGTGGGCTCGCAACGCATTCGAGTGGTACGCGAGCGGAATCGGTTCGCACGTCATTTCAGATCGCTTCAAGCGAGGGGCACCGCCGCATCTGGTAAGGACTGGCAAGATAAACTCGGATGGGGGGCCGGAATTCCAGGAGCGCGTTCCTCGTCGCCGCGATGGCGTCGGCCAGGTGGGAGTACAATCGCATTCTTAAACTCCTCAGACAGCGGCGCTACCGCGGTGTGGTTATGACGCCGGAGCTTTTTGACCGGGTGCAAGAGCTCTTAGCGAGCAAGCCACGTTGGCGCAGCGATAGAAAGGCGGAGTATCCCCTTTCCGGTGCGGTAAAGTGCGCTGGCTGTCTCCGATCGTTCCATCGGCATTCGAGTACTGGAATTAAGCACATTCGAGTACTGGAATTAAGCAAGAGAGACTCGCTTCGGGACAAACCGTTGTTTACCACGGCGCAAGAGTACGCTGCTACGGATGGACCGTGTGCAATTTAAATATTAATGCGTAGCAGATGGAGGGATGGTTTCGCCGGGACGTCGGACGATTGGGAGGTTCCAAAGAGTTACTACGCCGGTGGATCGAACGCAAACCGGCCGCTAAGAATCTGGTATCGATACATCGCGAGATAGCCTCTCTCGAGCACTACACATCTACCGAAGTAGTCGAGGGACAACGTAACCGAGCATGGGATCTAGCTTTGTCGAGCCAACTTGCCTCAGCAGATCTGGAAAGACAGTTATCCCGTATATCCGAAAGTGTGCAAACCGCCTTGAGGCGTTTAAACGAACTCAAATCGCAACTCGCACAAGTGAACGAGGCCCACTGCAGCATCGAACAGGCGAGGCGATGACTATCTGACTTTTGGAAACGTTACGACGTCGCTAGCTATGAGCAGCAGCGCGCCCTCGTGGGGACTTTGACAACCGCACTTGGCGGCGTGACAGCAACTAAAGAAGGTTTGGTATGAGCGCAAAACTCAAGCATAACGCCGCGACACACGAGAAACGTACCCGGCAGGCGCGCTCGGGATTGACAAGGCGGGGAAGCTTTACGCGGGCGGCCGCACGGACGCGACTAGCCGTATACGAACCCGACGCCGTCGCGCGGGAGCGACGTAGATGAGGACGGCTTCTGCTCTGAGTTCCCGACGAACGCTTTAATAGTCTCGACCGCTGTGGAGCCGGGTAGCCCTCTACGCGATCGTGGCTGGGAGCTACCTCTGCGCCACCTAGCGAGGAGACGCTCGTTCAGGACGGAAGGTGACTTAATGCGAGGGATCGTTTCGGCTATGAGCCTGCCCGCTGTATGCGCGGCACTCGTCGCGCTGCAGCCACTTTCATCGGCGGAAGCCTCGCCTAACGCTTCCCAATTGGTGTCTGCGACGCCGTCGCCGACTCCCGAATCCTTCCACTCGAAGTTGCAGACGCTCGCTAAAAAGGTGTTTCGACAAAGCGATGTCAACGAGCACTCGCCGCAGCAATCCGTCGATGTAGCGGATTTTAGCGTCGCCATTGCAAGAGTCCTCGACGTCCCATCTACAAAGGCCATCGCATCCCCGGGGTCCGCACAGCCGTATTACAAGGAGGTTTCAAGTCTGCTTGCGCTTTACGATTTGGCAATAGCCCGCGCAATTCACCCACTAGCGGCAAGCTTAGCAGCTCACTTTCCACACGCAAACCTGAAGGCCAGCAGCATGCGACTAGGGATTATTCCCATCGATCGCGAGACTGCCGCCGTAGTTGCGTTCTCTGCAGGCTATCAGCAGCACGTGTTTCCCGACGCCGCTCCGCCGCCGCCAAGCCCCGCTCCATTCGCGGATGAAAACAAGATACCGCCGGGCTCGGTGCTGAGAGCATGCCACGGCGCCGTCGACGAGGGGCTGGTCCTCGTCGGGGCGGACAACCACTTTTACCCTCACCATTGGCTGACCTGGAGCGAGTTCGTGAACATGATTCAGGTCCTAAGGTATTACCGTCAACACCCGACGGATTAACAGCACCCGCGAGCCAGCTTGACGCCCCGTACTCATGGACCAAACACCCACGCACCACGCCCGTGCGTTAGCGCGATCAGCGCCTTATTCGGAGTCTTCAGGAGATCGCGGACCGGAACGCGCGGCAGTCCGCTACCAAAGGGACAACCATCGACGCTCCCGTCCGCATGGAGCTGAAACACACCACTGTCGGTGCCAATGAGGAGGGCGCCATTATACTCAGCAATTACGTTGACCAACGGCGCTCGGCCCTGAATCACGCGCCACTCTGGTTGCTCCCGTAAGTTAGTTATCAGAAATATCCTCGAATATCCGTCGTCTTGGAATCTGGCGCCAGCGTATGCGACATCTCCGCTGATCGCGACTGCTCTGACGTCACCTCCTACATCGTGTACCGACCACGATCCCCCGCCGTCGCTGCTGATCGCAACGGTGTGATCGTCACGGCCGGCGACGATGACCTTACCGGCGATCCCCACGGCAAGCGACGTTACCAGCGGCGGCTTCTTCCAAGCCGGATCGTTTTGGGTCAAATCTCTCCAGTTCGTCCCTCCGTCGCTGGACTTATAGATACCGTCGGCGCCGGCGTATATGGTATTCCAGTCGTGTGCGTCCACAATAAAGGGCATATAGAAGAGACTGGCAAGCGGTCTCACGTTTAGCGTCGTCCATTGCGGCGAGCGCGCGTCGACGTCTCTCGTAGATTCCATTTTTCCGTGAGGCTGCTCGATATACTCTTGCCGCCGATCGGTCGGATTGATTGCAGTGAACGATCCATCGCCTTCCTCGACCGCGCGCCAAGATAATTTCGATGGATGCAGCAAAGAGATCTGCTCTGAACCATTGTCCTGCGAGCCTGCAAGCAGAACCGCACTATCCGCTGAAACCGATCCTCCCTGATAGAATTGGGTTATGTCGAGCCCCGATGAAAGATGCGCAGTTTTCCCCGTGGTTGAGTCCAGCTGAAATAAACCGCCGTCGCTGCCTATGTACACCAAACCTTTGCCGTCGACCGCTATCACGTGCTCGTCCGGATGAAGGTCATCCGGACCGCGAAACCAACTGACACCGCCGTCGTGCGAGAAAGTCATGCGGACGCCGCCGGCGTAGATTTTTTGGGGATCGACCGGATCAACCGCAAGCGCCTGATCGTAAGTGCCTTGGCCAGGAGCGCCCGGCGCCGCCGCAAAGTAGTCGGGAACGTTAGACAGTCGAACCCAAGTGCCGGGACGTCCGCCTTGCGTGCTCTTAAAGATTCCCTTAAGCGTCCCACGCCTCCAATAATCTGTTCCGTAATTCGCGTAGGCGAATGAGGCGTATATCACGTCTGGGTCGCTTGGCGAAATCGCGATGCGACCAGCATATCTTAGGTCCTCGCGGCCTTCGGCCGCATCATCGGCCGGCAACGCAAGAACTCGCGCCCAAGCCGCATCTCTCGATGCGCGCGCCACGATTCCCTTTCCGTCTGCGACGAGAACGTGGTCTGGATCTCGAGGGTCGACCGCAATATCAGTTGGATGATCACTATCATTGCCCAAAGGTACCGACTTCCACGAAATGTTTCCGTTTGCGACATCCGTTGCAACGAAGACACCGGTACTTTGCGAGTACGAGTCTTTGGCGCCCGCGATCCACAACGTAACGCTGTCCTTCGGCGAGACACGCAATGACGTAGTATAGCTAACCGGGGAGGTCGAAAGTGAGTGCCAGTCGGCGCCGTGATTGTAGCTGACGAATATTCCGTCTCCTGGGCTGCAATCGGAGCAGAAGTAATTGCCCTCGCCTGACGCCGCATAAATCGTCGCGCCGAGGCGGTCGAGCGCGCCAAACGAAAGGCTGCTGAGGCTGTCGCCGGTCGCGGACCAGTGGAGACTTGTGATATCGGGGCCGCTGCCTCTCCAAAGCCCTCCGTTTGCAGCCCCAACAACGATCGAGCCATCCTTGTTCAAAACGATGCTATTGATGCGCCCAGCAACCGTACCGTAGTATCTGCCCTGAATTTCAGCCGGCCCGAGGCTTTTCCAATTTGGGCCTGGGCATCCAGGGGCCTCTCCTACACCGAACTTGGCCGCTTTTTCGAGATTAGCTTTGGCGCATCCGTAGGCTATGAGTGCCACTGCGGTCAGAAGCACTGGCAGCGCAATCTTTCGCAACGTGATCCCTCCCCTCAGGTCGTGTGGAGCTACGGCGATGCGTTGACTATCTTGCTCACGTACCAGTCGCTCTTACTTAGCGGATTCGCGTCTTGCGAGGTCGTCGAAAAGCCCGAGTATATGGGGTACGTCTTCTTTGTTCCCCAGCCCCAGATCGTGTGTATAGATAGGGTGAGATTTAAGGGAAGCGCGGTCGCCTGGTAATACGCAAAAGGCCGGTATGCGAGCATCGTCGCCGTTGGGATATGGAACGGGTCATTGAAGACGCCGTAGATGAAGCCTGCGCTGCTGTTATCGATTTTCGCCAGAGTAAGTTCGAGCGTAGCCTGCCCTTGAACGATGACGGCATTTGCGGTCAGCGATCCATACAACGTCAATTCGAAATTGGGAATAATTCGCGCGTATCCTACCAGCGGCGTAGCATTGACGTCGTATGCGAGCGTCGCCACTCCCTTGCAGCCCGTAGCTACCACCGCAAGTCCGGCTGCGCCCGGTATTGGGATGGTGGCGGGGGAGCAGAACGTAAAGTTTCCGCCTTCAGTATTCGTCTGATCGAAGGTAAGGGAAGTTCCTGAAAGGCTCGTGCAAAAATCTTGATAGCTTTGCCCGGCAGCATGATTATTCGCACCTTGCTGGCACGCGGGGGCACCGGGTCCGAGATGGCCCCTGATATTGTATGTTAGCGGCTGACCCATGCCGACGGCCTGAGTAAAAGTAACGATTTGGTAAGGATTATTCGCAAGGTACAGCGTGAGCGTTGTAGTTTCCGCAACATTTGGCGTTACCGGAACGGGTGTCGCCGCAGCCGCGGCCGACATCGCAACGCCGGGGGTCGGCGTGGGATTTGGTTGTGACGTCGGCGCTAAATTAGCAGTCAGTTGCGACGCAATGACCACTCCCATCCGAGGATCGCCGTTTTGCCCACCTGTCATGTTTCCGATCGGGAACTTGAATTCCGATGCCACCAACGGCTGGGCGTTAGCAGCAGCAGCGTCCAGCTTTGTCGCAAAATCGAGACAATCCTCAGATGGGCTCGACCCGGGACACGGCGCATGGCCTTCCTCGAGGGATTGGAGGTATAGGAACTGCTGCCGGAAGTCGTTTTCCCAGGTGAGCGGCCCCGGCGTTGGCGACGGCCTGGCCCGCTCTGCCCCAAGAGCCGGTGGCGGCGGCGGGGGTGCGGGCGCTGGAGGCGGCGTGGGGGCTGGCGTGGCCGCCGGAAGCGTCGACGCGTGCGCGAGCTTTACCAGCACCTCGGCTTGCGCGAATATGCTCTTCAGGTTGTAGAGTTGACCGTCGCTGCCTACCACCCATACGAGAGAGCTAATAGAACGCGAGGTCTTCGAACAGTAGGGGCGCAGGGTTGCAGCCTGCTGCTTCCCCGATCGATTGACGATGGGCGAGCTCAAGCGCAGGCGGCTTCCTTTTGAGGCGTCGGTCAGGACGTTGCATGGCGTGTCCGCACGAACAATCGGCGATGCGATAATCAGACCGGCTAAGACAATAATAAGCGACAGTAGCGGCCGTACTAGGAACCGTTCGGTAATGGCCGTCCGCAAAAAGCTCATTCGCTGACTCCTTGGCGAGAACGAGGAGGCAAACTCGCGCGAGTTTTACCCCTTCGGCAGGCTGACTGCCGGCCGCAGCGGGCTCGCGAGTCTGAGTAGACTTTCGCTCGCTTGCGTCGGTCCCTCCTGCATCGCCCCCTGAGCGCTCCATAATGAGCCAAAGGGCGGCGTTTTGAGCGCGCATATCGTGTGAGGCCAAGCAGTAGGGCCAATCGCCCACCGATTTTCGCCGTCCCGCGCCGGGATTACATCTACCCGCGTTCGCTGCTGCAACAATCGCACCGCGGACGAGGCGCTCGCCTGCCAGGCACCGCCTAACAATTCCACAACGCCGTGGCTCACGCCGCTACAGGCGCGGCATTTAGCTACAAACCTCCGGTTTGTCGTCAGGCTTACCGGCATGCGCAATGGTCCGTAATCGTAAGCTGACCGTCACTATCTATCGATCGGGCATTTCGCGATACTCAATCCAGCGCTATTGCGAGGGCTTCTGCACCCATGCTTGCCAGTCGAACGTTACCTTGCCAAGGGTTTTGGCGGTGTAAATATAGTCGTTTCCTTCATCGCGTGGGTCCGTCACGGGCGGAACCTTTTGCAGGGTTAGCGACGGACACAGGGACTCGTCGCTGCAAGAAATGCGCAGAGAAACATATAGCGGAACTTTTCCTATGTTTCGGATGTGAATTCCAGTATTTCTTGTGTCGCGAACCTCATAGAATTTAACAAAAGAATCGCCGATGGCGACTGGCCCTATTGTTTCACCGTGGCCGCTGACCTGTGCGGCAGTCAGTCCTGTAGGTTGCGGGGCTGCGGCTGCAGCGACCCGCTGTTCCGGTAACGGCGGCTCTTTGACTGCGCGTTGTGGAATCACGTACGATGCCAGGCTACCAATATTATAACTCCCGTAATCGATCCAAATATAACCCTTGGCTCCCCAACTTTGACCCCACGAGTTTCGAATAAGCCAAGCTCGCTTATCGTCATCCCAGCCAATAATCTCCACCGCGTGGTTTATTCCCGCCCAAGTCCGCCCATGAAGAACGCCGCCGTGATAATCTTGAAACGCGGCAGTGACCGTGACCCCGGCAACGACCGGGCCATAGTGACACATCGCAACCTTGATATCTTGTACGGTCGGATGTTGAGCATTGGCGGCGTTCGCGAATCCCCAAAGAAGTGTCCTGAATATCCGGGGCTTTACGTCAATGAAATCCTTCTGCGCACCGATGTACCGTGGCGCATATTGATTTCCGAGATCAATATCGCCATCGGAATATCGAAGCCAATCGAATGCGTCACCCCACCATCCCCCGCGGCAGTTGTCACCGGGCTGACCCGAGAAGGCGTTCAGAACGAATTGCTCGGATGTTTGACGCGAGTCGCCGTAACGGAGCTTATTTGCCGCGTCATAAGCCCCTAGGGCGGCGAATAGCCAACACGAACCACATGACATTCCTTGGTCTTGCGGTGCAATGACACCGGTGTATGATTCCCAATTAAATTTGCGCGCGCCCGCAAAACACGGGTGTGGAATCGGGGGTAGGGCGTCAGTCGTGAGCACAGTACCTCGCGCAAATGCGGCCAAAGCTGTTTGCTTCAAAACCTGCTTCTGTACGTCAGGCGGCGTCAACAGCCCGGTCGGGTGCGCCGTTTGGGCAGACTGCCCAAACGAGAACGAAACGACCAACAGAGCACAAAAGGCAAGAACAAAAATGGCTGCCTTTACAATGTTCTTCATGCAATGAACCTCCGGCTTTACGCGCTAAGGCGCGGTTAGTGAGTAGATACCGAGCGGATCAGTTGATCAGCAGGTGCAGGTGACGAACAGTGAGGACATTTCGACCGAACCGTACGTACTCTAAGACGACATCGGCAGGGCCGCGTTTAAGCGTTCTAATAATAATTTCTTGGGTTTGCGGCGCGCCGATCTTCACTGCAGATTCGAAGTTACCGTAACGCGCGGAAAGCAGCGCGACGCGTAGAGGATCGTACGATTTCAGTTGCCACCGCAATCCATTGCCGGGAAGTGAGTCGAGTTTGATCGTAAGGCGGCAATCTCTTTTTGTGTGAATGGTACGGTTTGTAGGCATATCGTCGAGGTTAACTGTATCGCTGCAGCCCGCGATCGCGCAGCCCGGAAACGCGGCAAGCGCTATCAGACAAGACTGCGCCCCGACAAACGCGGCGAAAGGTACACCTAAACTGCTCGCGTTTACGCGCCGTTTTCGGGAGCGGTGGTAAGTGCTCACCGTGTCGCCACTGCCGGTCCCTGCGCGGCTCTAGTCAGCACCTGAACCCAGCAATCTGGGGCTCAGCACAAGCCACGAAAAGAACATCACTGGAGAGTAATTCCATCTTTCTCGGTACTACACTCAAGACTCGGCGCGCATCTCACTATGACCTTGCTCCTATCTTCAGGGAAAAAAATTGCGCCTGGCTTCTCAGAGTGGTACGTCTGAGCGGTGCCCCAGCGAATAACATTAGCCGGATGGCCTCCGCTATCGACCGTGCCTACCCACATGTCTGACCATTGGATAAGCGGATAGCCAGATGGCGTAACGCCAAAGTACGCGCCATCATTGTACCATGGCATCTCGGTAGTCCGCGCCAAGTACAAATCCAGCGCGGAATCCTGGCCGATTGTAGTCATCCGTTTGAGGACGATACCGTTCCGCCTACCACCCCCGTCTGGTGGCCAGTTGTATGCGGCGCCATGCCTTAGGGCCGAATGCACTGTGTTAGCCGCCTTGACGTCCGCTCCGTTGTTCTCGGCGGTTGTTCCGACGGCGTTTAGGTGAAGTTCGGTTCTTGAGTACGCCATAAACTCGAGCTTGACCGAGTGCCCACAAACAAACCTGGGGCTTTCGGAAATTTGCTTCTTACCTTGATCCCTCGACGTTTGGGCTCGTATAAAAAGGGCGTAATTGTGATATGTGGGCGAATATTGAAACCCGGCGTCGATTGCGGTACCATCATCGCCAGCGCCCCAACCCCCAAGGTATACGAAAGGCGTCTCGCCGCTGGGGTTTACATGCACGCGGTCACAGGGCAAGAATACGGTGGCCCGGACGTAGCTATAGCCAGGAGTCGTAAGCACTCGATGATAGGGGCCGCTGTTCTTATATTCCTCTATGCTGTCTGGGCGCTGTTGAAAACCCGGCCTTACGCGCGCTAACTTCTCGGTCACCGCGAGAATCGAGTCCTGTGTTGCAGACTTGAGCTTCGTCCAGATAGACGGCTCGTTCATGCGTTTCTCCGTACGCGATTCGGGTTTCCATTGCGGAGCCGGTACGGCGCCGTCGTCCTCGGATCGCGCCTGTCCCGGGGCTACGGTCTTGATCGTTATCCCGTGAGTCGACGCGACCACTCCGCGATCGATATCAACTACAAAGAGAGTACTCTCAGGTGAGGGAGCCGCTCGCGGACTGCCCTGGGCAGCGCAACCAATCAAAATGTACGGAATCAGCGTCATCGCAGCCGCCTTGATCAGCACTCTCATGTACGGCAGGTCTCCTTCCCCCGCGGCAGGCAAGAATGGCGAAACGACGGCTCACAAGACGCACTTGGGTTCGCCGGTGAGTCGCCGCGACAAATGGCGCGGACGCAGAAGCAGAGCGAGCGCTTCTCAAGCATTTCGGTCCCAATCGAAGCCCACAAGAAGAAGGCAACTGGCAGGTTACTTCGGCGGTTGGTTTCGGGGTGCCTCTGGGTGCCTTCGGGAGTCCGTGCATTGATTAAAGCCACAACATGAAAGCCGAGCTGCAGGGCCTTCTACTCGGCATTTCCGCGGTGGTCCGCCGTCATCGGCCCTGACCCGGTACGACCCCAATACGTGGCAGAGTCTCTACAGAACCTTGAGGTGCCGTTCGGCGCGAATCGGCGCGAGTTGTCGGCGCGTGCCTGAATCGTCGCGGAGGACCGCCGGCGGAGTTTGCTCGCCTTCGCGCGCTCTAGCAGTCGTAGCCAGCAAGAGCACGCGTGAACAAGCCTCCACCGTCCCACCATCCGAAAAACCCTGTGCTTTGTGTGTCGACGCGCCGCAAAATAGCGAATCCTCGCGCGGATCCTCCAGTCCCATCAAGCTTCGAGTTGACCAACTTATCAGAATCCGTGGCGACCATCCGAACCGCAGCGTTGTTTCCGACCAATAAGAACTTGCCGCTTGGGCACATTGCCATGTAATCGGGGCTCACATCCACAGCTAGAGTCGCTATGACCCTCTGCGAACGCGTGTCAATAACGCTCAAACGGTTCGCTTTTAATCGACTTCTCGGCGGATTTGTTCGCGCAACGTAGACTTTACTACCGTCGGGTGTTGCAACAAGTCGTCCGCCGACTTCAAGATCGAGAAAACGTGCCTTCGGCTCTGTGGGAGAGCGGATATCAAACACGAGTACCGGGTCGCCAAATCCACACTGTGTTGACACGTAAAGTAATCGCTGGCGGACAAGTGCCATACCTTCCGCGCAATTGACGTTTGGAATTACACCGGCGACCCTAAACGAACGAAGATCGACGATTTCAACCCCTCCCCAGGGAATCTCGCCGACGGAGGCGACGTATGCTGTGCTTCCGTCAGGCGTAACGACGATCGTTCCCGGTCCGGGTTTTACAGAAAGAATCTCCGCCTCGCGCTCTGGATGATCGAAGGAAACGCGTTCGAACAGACCGATATCAGCGTTCGCGCCATCTGACGCCGTTACGAGAGCCGAACCCGCATCGTGCGGAATCGGCACGACATCATTAGGACTGCCGTAAATGTGAATTCTTTCCGACAACAGGCCCTGCACGACATTGTATCGTTCGACGGTCGATGTAGCACGGTCAACAAAGTACAAGTATGGTGCAGCCGGATCGGCGTAGATAGGGCTTGACGGTGGGTAGAACGGGGGTGGAGGCAACAGAAGCCACAAGAATACAATCCCGATCGGGAGCAGCAACCCGGTGCCGGCGACGAACGTCCATTTGAGATTAAGAAGACGCTGAAGCCTCTCATTTACAGTTCGGGCGCGGAATTCTTGCGGCGAATACTCCGCGCCCATGAGAATCGGTTCAAACCAATAGAATATTGCGCGTTGAGCGAAAACGGCGCTCAATGAAGCAATGAGACCGGAGACGAGAAGATAATATTTCCACCACGATTCAGTCAGAAACCAGCGTTCGTGCACATAGATGAAGGCTAGCGCGATGTCGCCGACCAGCAACGCAATGAGCCACAAGCGCCTCAGCATCTGACTGAGTCAGCTAATCCGACGTTACCATATGACGAGCTTTCGACGCCCGAGTGCTACCTCCCAGATCAGAGGATGTTTGCGGGCGCCTTTGACGTTTAAGGCCTAAACCGGGGCCAGGGGAGTTGTGAGTTTCGGGGCGTAGAGGCAGCAGGAGACTTGCTTGAAAAAGCCGATTCAGTAAGGACTAGATCGTCGGCATCCTCAAAGAGCTTGAGGCCGGAACGCCGGCGATGGAGCTTGCACGAAAGCGCCGCCTCCACGCCAATACGACCGCCTCTGGCGAAGTACGCTGGCCTCGAGACAAGCGATCTTGTTCGAGCTTCAGCAGCTCGAAGGCGAACACACGCAGATGCAGCATCATCGCGCGCCAAACGCTTGAGATTGACGCGATCAGGAACCTGATTGCAAAAGGCGGCTGGGACCCTCGGCGCGGAAAGACACGATGAGGCGTTGCAGGCCGACGTACTGCCCCCCCAAAAAGCCCGCGGGCTGATCTCCTGCATTCGCAGTGCGCTCGGCTGCCGAATCGAAGCGTCCAAGTGAAGAGCCGATCGCGGCAAAACGCGAGTTGGCGATGCAACGACCGCGCTGGGGTTCGGGCCGACTGAAAGATCCTGTTCGAACGTGAGACGCTGCACGTGGGCTGTTATCCCTAGCGCAGAGTCTGCGCCGCGAAGCCGGGGATTTCGGCTGCACGCCAACGGGAATCGAAAGCGATACAGCAGTGCAAACCCGAGGCTACTGACGACGACGGAAACCGGCGTATCTAAGGAAGATGCACCTGTTCAGGTTGTCCCTCGGCGGGCACCCAAAATGTACCACCTGCGGGCACTTGAAAACGTACCAGGGGTCGGTGGGCACTTGAAAATGTACCACCCCACCTGATCCAGCCCGGGCATGCTAGGGCGACGTCGCATCTTCGACGCCGTGAACAA
>DATAWH010000026.1:0-28572 GCA_036267315.1 Candidatus Cybelea sp.
CTCGATGCTGAAGCGCCGGCGCGTTGGCCGCGCCGATGGTCGGGACCTGGTAGAAGTGGACACGGAGATTGACCTTTCTCCGCCCTTTGCACATTAAACTACGAAGGGGGACTGGTCTCACCCGACGCTGGCACCAAGGGGTGGCGCTGGAGATGTTGAGGGCACATGTAGGCCACGGTCTAAGGCCGCTGTGACGGAGAAACGAGTCGGCAGCCGGTCCTTAGTGCCACACCTTCGCCTCCACGGCCTGCGGCACTCCTTCGCATCTATCGCACTTGAAGCTGGCGTCGATCTTAAGACGGTCTCAAGTGCTCTGGGGCATTCGACGATCTCAACGACGGCTGACATCTACGCGCATGTGACGGATTCACTAATGAGGGATGCCGCAGACCGCATCGACGAAAGCCGTCACCACGGCGCTACGGAAGTCCGCGACGGCGTCCTAAATCGCCAGGCCGGCTTCCCTATGCACGGCGATCGACTGATGTCCCACGTGCGGCACAAGAGCGCCGCGAGAGTACTCTAACCTTCTGGGGAACGCCTAGTCCCATTTCGAACCGTTCGCACTTAAGAATAAGGGGGAATCGACATGGCAAGCTTCAGTCTTTGTCGCTATGCGCTTCGTCTTTGCGTGGCTGCGGCAGTCCTGGGAGGCTGCGGCGCGGGAAGCGTCACTCCGCGGAGCCCAGCGACAGACGGAATCTCAGCAGAGCGAGCGCACCCGAGTGTTCGCTATGGGGTGCTCTACAGCTTCGGCAAGGGCGGCCCAGACGACGGCGCGTCTCCGGTTGCAGGCGTCATCAACATTAAGGGTGTGCTTTATGGGACCACCGAGCAGGGGGGCAAATACGGACACGTCGACGGAGCATACGGCTATGGAACGGTCTTCAACGTCACGCCTTCCGGCACCGAAACCGTGCTTCACAGCTTTAAAGGGGGCACGGGCGACGGCAAGTATCCGGAGGCGGGACTGGTTGACGTCCGTGGCACACTTTACGGCACCGCTGACGAAGGCGGCACAAAAGACCGCGGGACCGTCTTTGCGATCACGCGGTCCGGCAACGAAACCGTGCTCTATAAGTTCAAAGGCGGCTCTCGGGACGGCGCCCATCCAAGTGCAGGCCTCATCAACGTCGCCGGAACGCTCTACGGAGAGACGTTATCCGGGGGGACTGGAGAGAACAGGGGAAGCGGCGACGGAACGGTGTTCTCAATCACACTGTCCGGAGTGGAAACCGTGCTCTATAGATTTAAAGGGGGCTCGGGAGACGGCGAATCCCCGTATGGGGGACTTGTTAACGTGAGGGGCACGCTCTACGGCACGACCTACATGGGGGGCGCAAACGGAAACGGAACCGTTTTCTCGATCACGCCGTCCGGCAAGGAAACCGTAGTTTACAGCTTCAAAGGCGGCTCGGCGGACGGCGCACACCCGTATGCTAGTCTCGTCGAAGTCAACGGAACGCTCTATGGCACGACCTTCGAAGGAGGCGCAAAGAACGAGGGAACCGTTTTCTCCATCACACCTTCCGGCAAAGAGATCGTGCTTCACAGCTTTAAAGGCGGCTCGGCGGATGGCGCATACCCGATTGCGAGCCTTGTAAACCTCAGCGGAACGCTCTACGGGACAACTCCGGATGGAGGCTCGAATTGCAAGACGGGCAGCGGCTACCACGGGTGCGGGACGATTTTTGCGATCACCCCGTCCGGCAAAGAAACCGTACTTTACAAGTTCAAAGGCGGCTCCCGGGACGGCTTCCATCCAAGTGCGGGCCTCATCGACGTCGCCGGAACGCTCTATGGTACTACGCCCTCCGGCGGCAGCGGATGCTACGGAGCCCGTTGTGGAACCGTCTTCTGGTTATCGCCGTGATGTGCCGGGCGGCCTGATCTTTAGGCGGAGTATTTAAGACCGTTTTTGATGCGCTCGGGCAATCAGCGACCGTCGACCACAGCCGACATCCATGCTCACGTTTACGGATTCACTCAATGGGTGACGCGCCGAGAAAACTGACGGATGCTATTACCGCGGGACTTCTCCCCAATGCCGATTCGAGACGCTAGGTAGTCGGGGGCCCGAGGGCCGGTGTTGTAGTTGTTCCGAGACCCGGCGCAGCGGCGGCCTTCTTAACCACCCGCGCGGGGAACTCGAACAAAAACTTAAGGATCATTTCGGCGAACGAGATGACTTGCTCCGCCCTATCGCGGTCCATAACTTCCAGATCGTGGGCTGCCTCGTTGCCGCGTCCGCGAATGCTATCCACCCAACCCGTGCTCCCTGCTGGCGCATAGCCATTCTCTGTCAAGTGCTTCACGTAATACTGAAATGATTTACCAGGGTCGGCCCCTTTCTCGACCGCTATATGGGATAGGAGAGTTCTGAGCCCGAGTACCGCGCACGTGAAGGCACCTACTTTCATACAGTCACGCGCCTCATTGTAGAGTCTCGATATATCGCGCGGGACATGATCTACCTCGGCTCCAAACGCCGGTTCCGGCGAGACCTCGTCATTTGCAAAGAGCGTCGGCCGGTTGCAGCTTGAGCAAATAAGAATGATCGCGTGCTCGGGAGTGCCGGCTAGACCATTATAATAGCCGGTGTTTGGACCAACCTTGTCGCCGCAGTGGCCGCAAACATAGGTATGGCTTACTATGCCGCTCGCCCCCGACCAGTTTCCTGAAAGTCGTCGAATGCCATACATACCCTCCCGGCACCAATATGGCACCAATAACCTAAAAATCGAGCTCATTTAAGCGGTAATCTCATGGGGAAGGTGGGAGTCGAACCCACATGAGTTGCCTCGGCCGCTTTTGAGGCGGCTGCGTCTGCCATTCCGCCACTTCCCCGCAGAGCTAGGGCTGGTTCGCGTTGAGTCGGCGTCGGGCCTCGGAAGCGTCGCGGACCGTGTGAACGCTCAGCCGAACCACGCCTACCCGTCCTGCGAAGACCAGTGTTACGAGCTCCGCACCGCGCGTTTCGCGCAAATCCACCTTCGCGACGTCAGCCGAGTGCCAGCGCATTAAAGCAAATCGGTTTCCATGCAGCAGCCCCAAGCCATCGCCTCGGGCCGACCTAAGGAGCACGTCGCGAGCGTCGAACGCAAAGCCCGAAATGCTCTCCAGCCTCGCGGTCGATTGCGCTTCGTGCGGCTGCATTTGCAGGCTTACGACGAGTTCGTCGCTGCGCGCGCTTAACGACATCGTGCGCGAAAAAGTCGCGCCGCCATGCGGTAGATCGGGAGCGTCGTACGAGCAGCTAACGCGCGAGGCGGAAATCGAATCCTGATTCGTGCACGAATAGGGCCGGTTGAACGTCCCGGCCGGTAGGGGATGCGTGTAAGCGGCGATGTAGTCGCGCGATGACGCAAGTGGTTCGGGGTCTGTCGCATCGCGTAACAGCCCGATACTGGTCGCCGCGTTTTCGGACCCGTTCCCAAGTTCGGCGATCCGTGCGCCGGCAAACGGCGCAAAGACCACCCGCAATCGCCCGTTCGCGACCGTCGTTCCACCTGGATCGGAGAACGGCGGCGGCAACCCAGCAGGCGGAGCGGGAACGTGAGGAATCGGCGGTGCCGTTATGCCGAGCGCAAGCACGCGGATCCCGCCGCCCGGCAGAGAGAACGCGGGTACATTCACATTCCGGCGAAAAAGGGCTACCCGAATCGCTTTGAATTGCCGGCGCATCGTTCCAGGATTCGTTGCAACGAGGAACCCGAACGAAGAATCGTTTGCCCGTAGGATCGTCACGTTCGGCGGTTTATGTACGGCCGGGCGAATGGAGCCCGGGTCGAACGCGAGCGTCCCCGCTGCCCGTAGGGAGGCCAGCGTTTGCGCGCCGTGCTTCGAAACGCGTTGCATCAGCGGACTCGAAGCAGCGAGAGGAAGCAGCAACGGCTTCGCCGTGTTGGCCGAGCCATTCTCGAGGTCGGCGAGCGTGCAGGTGAGGCCGCGCGCATTGCACGCGCGCTGCATCGCAATCGTTGCCGCCGCTAAGTCGGAGAAATCGTCGTTGCTGAGGCTTCCGGGCGTGAAGAGCGTCGGCGGCCAGACGATCGATGCGTCGGCTTCGACGTGCGTCCGCGCGAGAAGCGACCCATAGCGCGCGACGATTGCGCCCAAATCGCCCGTGGGTGCGTAGCGTGCCGAAGCGCGCAGATCGGTAGTCAGCGCCGCATCCCAACCGTACGACCAGTTTGCCCACGGCGCTTCCCAGCCGTGCGGATAGATCGTGTCTTGCACGGGAAAGTTGACGACGCCGTGGACTCCGTCGCGCAGCAGCTCTGCGAGCGCAAGCGACGTGCTTACCGGTGCGCTCGGCCGCGGAGCCGCCTCGTCGGCTCCCTGCAGCCAGCCCGCTTGAAACTCCGATTGCATGAGCGGGAGACCGTTCTGCGTCTGCAGCAGCCCGGTCGCGAAATCGAGATCCGCAAGGTCGTGAGCGGTGACCCGGTCCGAGCCGCTCTGGTACCAATTTCCCCACGCCCACTGCGGCGATGCACTCGGAACGCGCATTTCATAAGTGTTGATGAAAAGCGGAACGCGCGACCCCACGACCGCGCGCACCTGATTGCGAAGCCAGGCGATATAGTCGTGCCAGCGCGGCGCGGGCCACGTGTCGTTGTCGAGATAGGCGCCCTGATCGTCGTCGAGGGCAATCGCAATCACGTCCTGTGCGTAGGGCTCGACCGTGCGCAGCGCGTCGTGTAGCCACGCGCCGGCTTCGGTGAGATGAGTTGGGTTCGCAAGCCACTCGCCGGCGGCCGCGTCGGAGTGCGCGTTCTGCAGCGTTGCCGTCGCGGGATAGCGGCCTTCGAGCACGTCGTGCAGCGGCATGTTGTACGGCGGAGTCTCGAGCAGCCACGCCGGATAGCCACCGTTACGCCACTCGTTGCGAATCACGGGCCCGGGGCGCAGGATCAACTTGAACCCCATCTGATGCGTGAGCTTGAGGAGGCCCAGCAGATCGCGCTTGGGGTCGGTCGATCCGGTGAAGTCCCGTGTGCCGGGTTGGGGTTCGTGCCAGTTCCAAATCACGTAGAGATCGATGGTATTGATGTGCAGCCGTTTGTATGCCGACAGCGTGGCGCTCCAACGATCGCGCGGGATGCGCTCGTAAAAGAACGCCGCTCCGTACACGAAGAACGGCTTTCCGCCGACCGTGAAAATCGGATAACCACGATCGGAAGCGACGCGCGAAGCGTTCCAATCCGGCCAACCCTGCGCGGAGCCGCTTGCAACCGCAGCGCTCGGCTTCAGCAGCAGCGCGACGATCGCGGTGGCGGCAAGGAACGGCCACCAGCGCGAGCGGACGGCAACCACGAGGTAGACGATCGTCCCGGCGGCGAGCCAGCCTATCCCCAGCACGATCGCGGTGAACCCAGATGCGAAAAAGGCCCAAAGCCATCCAACCAACGCGACGAGCGCGGGCAGCGGGTAGAACGGCATTCGAAACGGGGCTTTGCCGCTGCGGCGCAGCAGCACGAGCGCGACGACCTGCGCGACCCCTTGAATCAGAACAATTCCGGCGATCAAAAACGCGATGACCTGATCGAGAGTAAAAAAGCTCGCGACGAGGGAGAGCGCGCCTACCGATAGCAACGCAACGTGCGGAATCTCTTTGCGCGGATGGAGTCTCGCAAACGCCGGCAGAAAGGCGCCATCGCGGGCGGCGGCGTACGAGATCCGCGAAAAGCCGAGCAGGTTGCCGTAGAGCGATGCGATCGCCGTAACGAGCACCAGCGCGGTGACGGCCAGGGCCGCCGTACGCCCCCAGGTGCGTTCGACGACGATCGCGCCGACGTACTGTGCTTGTGCCGTTGGATTCCCGTGCGCATCGAGCAGCGACTGCCAGGGAATAACCCCGAGCACGCCGACCTGTAAGAGCACGTAGAGCACCGCTACCGCGATCACGGATAGCACGATCGACAGCGGAATCGTGCGCTGCGGACGAATCACTTCGTCGCCAAGCAGCGCGACGTCCGCGTAGCCGACGTAATCGTAGAGCGTGATGACCAGCGCGGTACCAAATCCGGCGAGCAAGCCGCCGGAGAAGCGTATGGGTGCGGCAAGATGGAAAGCTCGGGCGAAATCGGCGTGCGTTAGCCCGGCGAACGCAACTAAGGCGACGGTTAGGGTGGCAGCCACCGCGAGAAGCGTGCCCAAGGCGGAGACCGCGGACGTTCGCCGGTAGAGGAGAAGAATCGTGATGCAGCCGATCCCGATCGCGGCCGCGTCGTGCGCTGCCGTGCCGGTGAGCGGCGGGTAGAAGTATGCGGCGTAATTGACAAAGCCGATATAGCCGCTCGCCAACAAGCACGGAGCATAGAGCAGGAACTGCCAGTTGAAGAGAAACGCGAGCGCGCGGCCGAGCCGCTGTTCGCCAAACGCGTTACGTAGATAGACGTACGTGCCCCCCGAGCCCGGGTAGCGCGACGACAGCTCGGCCCACACAAGCCCGTCGCAGAGCGCCACGATCGCACCGGCGATCCAGCCGACGAGCGCGAGCGGGCCGCCGAGCGCAGCGATAACCAGCGGAATCGTCACCAGCGGTCCGATGCCGATCATCGTGATGACGTTGATCGAGACCGCACCACGCAGATCGATCGCGCGCTTCATACGCCACCACGTTTCGGGGCGCGAGGCGGGACCTCTTCGTACGACGAAGGGCAAGTACTATGCAGGATCGCGCCTTTTCGCAGCTTCTCGGCTTGAAAGGCACGCTCTCGCTCGATTTCATCGAGAGCGCGGCGCTGGCGAACAATCCTCTTGAAGATTCGGCGACGCGTCCGGTCGCGGTCTATCAGCCTCCTGGCTACGACGCCGAAGGTTCGCGCCGTTATCCCGCTCTTTACGTTCTGCACGGCTACACCGGCGACGCGGCCGCCCTCGTTTCCGCGCGACCGTGGCAGATCAACGTGGCGCAGTGGGCCGATCGCCTGATCCTTTCGGGAAGGCTGCCGCCGGTGTTGCTAGTCGTTGTAGACGGCTTTACTCGCCTCGGAGGTTCGCAGTACGTCGACTCGATTCACAACGGCGCGTATGCGACTTATACGGTACGCGACGTCGTCGGGCACGTCGATCGCAAGTACCGCAGCGTTGCGGCCGAGGGCGGCCGAGCCGTCTTGGGTAAATCCTCCGGCGGCTTCGGGGCTATGCACCTCGTTCTGGAACATCCCGGCGTCTTTGCCGCGTTCGCTTCGCACAGCGGCGACTCGTATTTTCCCTACGCGCATATTCCCGCGTTTGCAACGGTCCACCGTCAACTCGAGGCGCACGATTTCGACCTTGCAGGCTACGTTGCGGCCTTTGAAAGCAAGCCCAAGCCCAACATGGCTGAGTTTACGACGATGGAAATGATGGCATATGCGGCGGCCTATTCTCCCCGAAGCGCGACCCCGTTCGACATCGAGTTGCCGTTCGAGCAGCGCAGCGGCGCGCTGCGCGAAGACGTTTTTGCGCGCTGGCTCGCTTTCGACCCGGCCGAACGCGTGGGCAACCACCACGCGGAGTTGGCGCGGCTGCGCCTGCGGTACTTGGATTGCGGCCGGCGCGACGAGTATAACTTAGATATCGGCGCCCGCGTGGTAACCGAGCGTATCCGCGCGCTCGGCTTGGAGGTGCGCCACGAGGAATTCGACGACGACCACCGCAACGTCGCTTATCGGTACGCCATCTCACTGCCGGCCCTCGCGGCCGTACTGGATCGGGAATGAAGAAAGCTATTTTTACGTTCGTTGCACTGCTCGCCTTAAGCGGCGGCCGCGTCCTCGCGCAGACCTCCCAAGCGTCCCCTGGGCCGCCGCCGGACCCGCACACCTACACCGACCCCGGTATGAGCTATACCGCGCCGGATAGCGCCAAGCTGTTGGGCCGCATCGGCGATTTCAGCCTAGCGGCGCTCAGCGATGACTTGCAGACGGTCGCTTCGTGGGTGATCCGCCCAGGCCAAGAAGACGCACGTACGATTCAGCTCCAGATGGAGTCCTATAGCGGTCAGCCCAGTCAGTTCGAAGGTCAGTTCGAAAGCCAGACGCATAACAGCGATTCGAGTTCCTTGATCCGCAATAAGACCCCGATGACGCTGCTCAACGGGATGCCGGCGACGTTTGTGGAGGTGGCCTACGGAAGCGGCTTTGACGCGCGTAAGGAGTACGCAGTCGTGTGGGCCGACGGCCAGCGGGGGATCGTGCTATCGGAGACGACGCGGATCGGCGATACGTCGTCCGATCAGGCCAAGGAAGTCCTCAAGCAAGTAACGGCCGTTGCATATCCGACGAATCAGCCGTAGCGTCGAGTTGCCGGCGTAGGTCGTCCATGAGATCGTCGGGATCCTCGATGCCCACCGAAAGGCGTAGCAGCTCGTCGGTGACTCCGCGCGCTTCGCGCACGTCCTTGGGAATCGACCCGTGCGTCATGCGTGCCGGATGGCAGATCAGCGATTCGACGCCGCCCAGACTCTCTGCCAAACTGAAGTAGGCCAACCGCCCGGCAAACTCGAGCGCCCGCGCCGCGCCGCCTTTGAGCGTAAACGAAAGCATGCCGCCGAAGCCGCTCATCTGACGCCGCGCTAAGTCGTGCTGCGGATGCGAGCGCAGCCCCGGATAATAGACCCGCTCGACGTCGTCACGCGACTCGAGGAACTCGGCGATCAGGCCGGCGTTGCGGGCGTGCTCGCGCATCCGTAAGGCCAGCGTCTTTGCGCCGCGCATGGTCAGCCACGCATCGTGTGGGCCGGGGACGCCGCCTGCGGCGTTCTGGGCAAACTTGATGCGCTCGAAAAGATCGCTCTCATTGGTGATCGCCACGCCGCCCACGACGTCGCTGTGGCCGCCGATGTATTTCGTCGTCGAGTGGACGACGATCTGCGCTCCCAACGCAAGCGGTTGCTGAAAGTACGGCGTCGCGAAGGTATTGTCGACCGCGACGATTTGATCGCCGCGGCGCAGCGCGGCGACGGCCGCGACGTCGACGATGTTGAGGAGCGGATTGCTCGGCGTTTCGATCCAAAAAAGCTTGGTATTCGAGCGCACGGCACTCGCGACGGCGTTGAGGTCGCGCATGTCGACGTAGCTGAACTCTAAGCCGTAGCGCGCGAAGATCCGCTCGAAGAGGCGGTAGGTTCCACCGTAAAGGTCGTCGCCCACGACGACGTGATCGCCGCTCGAGAGCAGGTTGATGACCGCCGACGTCGCGGCCATACCGCTGGAAAAAGCGCTTCCGTAGCGCGCGCCTTCAAGCGATGCGAGTTGACGCTCCAGCGCCAGCCGCGTCGGATTGATCGTTCGGCTGTAATCGAAGCCCTTATGTTCGCCGACGCGCGCTTGCGTGTAGGTCGACGTCTGATAGATCGGGACGATCGTCGCGCCGGTTGCCGGATCGGCCTCCTGTCCGACGTGAATCGCCTTGGTCGAAAACTTCACGCTAACGCGTCACCCTAATACGTGTCACCCTAATACGTGTCACCCTGAGCCTGTCGAAGGGCGGCGTACGATCTCGGAGCTGGTAGAGAGGAAGCTAATGATGTCCTGGCGGGTCAACACGCCGATCGGCTCGCCTTCATCGGCAACGACGATCGCGGGATTTGCCAGCGTCAGCAGCTTGTAGGCGCGTTCGATCTCGACGGATTGTTCCAGCGCCGGAAAGGGCCGGCCCATCACCTCGCTCACGGGTTGATGCAGGATGTCGGCGTGGTCGAAGACGCTTCGCATGACGCCGACGTCGTTGACGCTGCCTACTTGTTCGTTACCTTGCATCACGGGGATCTGCGAGATCTCGTACTCCCGCAGCAGATCGAGCGCCTTTTTGACGGTATCGTCCTGCTGGACCGTGATGAGCGAGGGCAGCGGCGTTTTGCTGCGCAGCACGTCGCCGACGGTCGCGCGGCGTTTTGCGTCGGCCAGAAAACCATTGGCGACCATCCAGTCGTCGTTGAAGATCTTCGACATATAGCCGCGACCCGAGTCGGGTAGGATCACGACGACGATCGCTTCGGGGCCGAGCGTCTTCGCCAGCCGTACCGCCGCGACGGCCGCCGTTCCCGACGAACCGCCGACGAGCAACCCTTCCTCGCGGGTGATGCGGCGCGCCATCAAAAACGAGTCGCGATCCGAAACGCGCACCATTTCGTCGATCACCCGCAAGTCGACCGTCTCCGGCAGATAGCTCATGCCGATGCCCTCGACGGCGTACGAGCGCGGAATGTCGCCCGAATAGATCGATCCTTCGGGATCGGCTCCGATGACGTGGATCGCGGGATTCTTCTCTTTGAGGTAGCGCGCCGTCCCCGAGATGGTTCCCCCGGTGCCGATACCCGCGACGAAATGCGTGATCGTGCCGCCGGTCTGCTCCCATATCTCGGGGCCGGTGGTGTGATAGTGCGCCTCAGGATTGAAGTGATTGTGAAATTGGTTTGGTTGGAAGGCGCCCGGAATTTCCGAAGCCAAGCGATTAGCAACGCTGTAGTACGATTCTGGCGAATCGGGCGGCACGTTGGTCGGCGTCAACACGACGTCGGCGCCGTATGCGCGCAGCAGATCGACCTTTTCCCGCGACATTTTGTCGGGCATCACTAAGATGCACCGATAGCCGCGGATGGCCGCCGCCATCGCGAGCCCCGTGCCGGTGTTGCCGCTCGTCGGCTCGACGATCGTTCCGCCCGGGCGCAGCAGGCCGTCGCGCTCCGCTGCCGCCAACATTGCGACCGCGGGACGGTCCTTGACGCTTCCGCCGGGATTGACGTACTCGACTTTTGCGAGCACGAGGCACGACGCGCCGTCGACGACCTTGTTAAGCTTTACGAGCGGTGTGTTGCCGATCGCATCGAGCGCGGTCTCACAATAGGCGAGTTTCGGCGCTGCTTCGGACGGCACGGTGCTGGCCATAGGAGCCGCGCCTTCCGCGCGGCGAACAGCTTCACCTATGAATTCTTTGGCCGGGAGGCTCCTCGCGGCGACGGCACTGCTGCTCTTGGGGACGCAGGGCTGCAACAACGATTCCCTTCCTCCCGCTGCAGGCTACGCGGCGGTCACCGGTACGATCGTCGACGCGACGACGAACGCCCCGATTCGCGGTGCCACGGTGACCTTAGATACGGTCCTGACGGCGACCAGCGACGACGCGGGACACTTCACGTTCGATAAAGTTCCGAGCGGGCTTGCCGATTACGCGGTTTCGGCCACCGGCTATCAAGCGGTCACGTCGAGCGCCACGATCGAGCCGGGCAAGCCCTATACGCTCAACCTGACGTTGTCGGCAAAACCACCGGGTCAGTAACCGCTTAGTTCGTGCCCATCGGAGCCGAACGCCGGTAGGCGCTCGCGGGTTTGACCAGCGTGGCGCGCTGCGCGACCGTCCGGTCGACGACGCCTAAAACGACGTTGGCGAGCAGGTCCGAATCGTGTCGAACGGTTTGTGTTTCACCGATCACGGGCGCGCAGACGGGAGTGAAGCCCAGTGCGATAATGCGCTCGGAATCGGGTTGGACGGGAACCTGACCCTCCTGCGCGTAGGCCGCGAGCAGACGCGAGGGCGGTTCGTCGTTGACGACGACGTAATCGCAGACACGTTCTCCCGCATTGGCGAGCAGCGCCTGAAGATGATCGGCCGCCGTCATTTCGTCGGTCTCGCCCGGCTGCGTCATGACGTTGCAAACGTAAATCTTTACGGCCGGCGCGTTGGCGATCTCGCGCGCGATGCCGGTGACGAGCAGGTTGGGCACGATGGACGTGAAGAGCGAGCCCGGCCCAAGCACGATCGCGTCGGCTTCACGTATGGCCGCGATGACCTCGTCGAGCGGCGATACGGCAGGGGGGTCGAAGAAGATGCGGCGGATCGGGCGACTGGTGTGCGAGATGTTCGACTCCCCTTCGACGATCGTCCCGTCGTCGAGTTCGGCGCACAGGCGAACGACGCCGAGCGTTGCGGGCAGCACCCGGCCCACGACGTTGAGCACCCGACTCGATTCCTTGACGGCGTGGTCGAAGTTTCCGGTGACGCCGCTCATGGCCGCGAGAAAAAGGTTGCCGAAGGAGTGTCCGCTGAGCCCCTCGCCTTCGGTGAAGCGATACTGAAAAAGATCGGTGACGAGCGCCTCGTCGTCGGCGAGTGCAACGAGACAGTTGCGAATGTCGCCGGGCGGCAGGACCCCGAGCTCTTTCTGCAAGCGCCCGGATGAGCCGCCGTCATCGCTGACGGTGACGATCGCGGTGAGGTTGGTCGTGCGCCGCTTAAGCCCGCGAAGGAGCGTCGACAAGCCCGTCCCTCCGCCGATTGCAACGATCTTGTATCCTTGCTGCAGCCGGCGGCCGGTTAGCGCGTCGCGGAGGCCTTTCGGATTACGCCCGCGCGCGACTTGCGCGATGCCGCGCAGCCACATAACGACGCCCAACGCGATGAGCACGAGTCCCGCAACGCCGAGGATTCCGATCAAGTAGACCGGTGGAAAGTAGTCGTCGACGATGTCGTCGAGCAGCTCGTTGACGTGGATGCCGATCCCTTGGGCGACGAACCAGCGCGAGATCGCGTCGAGCAAGAGCACGACCCCGAAGATCGAAAGAACGATCCAGCGTTTGACGCCGACGCCGGGCACCAGCCAGTGCAAGGACCGCGCAATGCGTTGACGCACCGTGACCTCTGCTGACGCCTTACGCCGAGCGGGCCAGGTCGCGCATCTCGAGCACGACCTCCAGGCGACCGTTGGCGTTGTAGCGTTTGGCAAGACGGCCCGCAACGTACACCGAGCGGTGCCGCCCGCCCGTGCAGCCAATCCCGATCGTCAGCTGCGATTTCCCTTCGGCCATATAGCACGGAAGAAGAAAGTCGATGAGATCGGTTACTTTTGCGAGGAACGGCGCGAGCGCGGGGTCGTCTTCGATGAAGCGGCCGACTTCATCGTCGCTTCCCGTTTTGGCAGCGAGCAACTCTTCGTAGTTGGGATTGCGTAAGAAGCGCACATCGAAGAGCAGATCGAGATCGGTTGGGATGCCGAACTTGAAGCCGAACGCGACGAAGGTCACGGCAAGTTTTACCGGGCGGTCTGCGACGAAGGCCGCGGCGATGCGCTCTTTGAGCGTTCCGTGCGTGAGGTCGGTCGTATCAATCACCATGTCGGCGCGTTCGCGCAGGGGGGCGAGCAGCCGCCGGTCGGCCTCGATCGCCTCGTGCACGGAACCGGTCTGCGCAAAAGGATGTCGACGGCGCGTCTGGCTGAAACGGCGTACGAGCAAATCGTCTGCCGCATCGAGAAACAGGACGCGCGCGCGATGGCTGGCGACGATACGATCGATCGCCGCACCGGCGTCGCCGAGCCGGGTGTCGCCGCGCAGGTCGAGGGCGATTGCCACGTCGACGACACCCGATTCCTCGAGCGCCGCAACGGCGCCGTCGAGCACGGCGGGAGGAAGGTGTTCGATGCAGTAAAAGCCCAAGTCTTCGAAAGATTTCATTGCCTGACTCGAGCCCGCACCGGAGAGCCCCGTAACGAAGACGATGCGCAGGGAACCCATATGAAGCTCTTTTCGCCCGAGCGCGCCAACGCCCTCATTTCTAAGCTGGAACCCCTCCTCGAGGAGCTGTTGACCAGACGCCGCGAGCTGGCTATCAAGCTCCTGGAGTCCGATCCGGCGCTCCATCACTGGCGGCCCGCCCAGCGTCCACGGTTAGCCGGCATTCGCTCCTCGCTGCCCGCGCCGCGATTCGCCGAACTCAAACACGAGATCGGGCGCTTGATCTACCGCATCGAATCGTTCGGCTGCGTCGTAAAAGACATCGACCTCGGGCTGGTCGATTTTCCATCGATGCGCAACGACGAACCGGCGTATCTTTGCTGGAAACTCGGAGAGCCCGAAGTCGCGTATTGGCACGGCATGGACGAAGGGTTTTCATCCCGCCGGCTGATCTGAAAAGAGCGGCCTAGCCGGCCGCCGCCTCGGCTTCGACGGCGACGAAATCCTCGGCAAGCCCTTGCAGGCGAACCTCACCGAAATCGGCGGTGTACGCGCCGCCCTCGGCCGAGACGATCTCGCCCATATCGGGGACGCCGGCAAGCTGCGGAATCTTCTCGCGGACGTCGGCCGGAATGCGAACGCGGTCACCGATCGAGAGCGTGACCTGATCGAAGAGTGCGTTGAGATTCTCGAGAAGCATCGGCAGCGGGATGCCGTAATCGTCGCTGATCGCACCGATCGTATGCGATTCGCTGATCGCACAGTTCGAGCAGCCGCCAAGGTGGAAGCGCGCGAACACGCGGCGCGCACCGGCGTGAAGCTTGAACGCCTCGTCGACGGTCATATCGGGGGTAAACTGCTGCTGGTTCATCATCGTTCTCTTTCGCTAAAACGCCTTTTGCGCCCCACTGGTTGCGCGGGTGCGGAGTGCGCCTGTAAGCCGGATTCTGTTCCCAACGTGTGGGCGATGACCATCTCTCTGGGGCGCTCGTTACCGACCGCCTCGTTGCGACTTTGCTCGTTTGGACGGGCCATCCGTATGAATCGAGCGGTCTTGCTTCGGGTGGGGTTTACCCGAGCCCGCGTCACCGCGAGGCTCTGGGAGCTCTTACCTCCCAATTTCACCCTTGCTCGCGGCGCTCGCGCGCCGCTAGCGGTATGTTTCTGTGGCACTTTCCTTCGAGTCACCCCGACAGGACGTTATCCTGCACCCAGCCCTATGAAGCCCGGACTTTCCTCTCCCCGATCGCGTCGGGGAGCGGTCATCCGGCGTACTCCGCGACGGTAGTATACCATTGCGCCATAATTTCGGCCGCGTCCACGAGCCGCGGCCCCGGACGGCTGAGGTAGGCGTTGCCATCCATCGCAAGGATGCGGCCGCTGCGCCGCGCGGCGAGATCGCGCCATTGGTCGAGGGCGTCGAGCCGCGCGATTGCGTCCTTGGTGGCCGCGAGGTCGAAGCCGCACGGGCTGACGACCACGGCCTCCGGCCGCGCCTGGGAAATTGCGCTCCACTCCAGACGCTGCGAGTTCGCGCCCGGGTGGGCCAAGATCGGCTCCCCGCCGGCAAGTGCGACCAGCTCGGGGATCCAGTGCCCCGCGCTCATTGGCGGATCGGTCCACTCCAGCGTAAGCGTGCGCGGCCGCCGCCTCCGCCGCGACGACTCGCGCGCCAGCGCGGCGACGCGCGCGCGCAGCGACGCCACCAGCGCTTCGGCCGGCGCGACGTGGCCGGTCACGTCACCAAGAAACGAGATCGTTGCAAAGACGTCGTCGAGTGAGGCCGGCTCGAGCGAAACGACGCGTGCGCCTCGACTCACCTCGGAATCGCTCGAACGCAACTGCCTCGCGGCCCGTTGCACCACCTCGTACGAGACCGCGCAGACTTCGCAGAGCTCTTGCGTCACGATTAGATCGGGCGCTAAGCGTTCCAAGAGTTCCGTATCGAGGTGGTAGAGGCTCGAGCCCGCGTGTAGCGACTCCCGGACGTGCCGGTCGATCGCGGCCGGATCGCGCAGCTGCGGGCCGGACGACGCGGTGAGCCTTGGCAAGCGAGTTGCTTGGGGCGGGTAATCGCACTCGTGCGTGACGCCGGCGACTTCGTCACCGGCGCCGATCGCAAAGAGTATCTCGGTGGCGCTGGGAAGCAGGCTGACGATTCTCACGCCCGCGCCTCCTTTGAGTTTACTCTCCCTGCGCGAGCGAGTAACCGCGCTCGCCGTTGAAGGTGTACAGCCCCTCGGTCTTGATGACGTCGAACCCAGCTTTGTGCGCCGCCTCGAGCAGCGCGACGACTTCAGCGGCGGTGAAGGGTTTCCCATCGCCTTCAAAGCGGCAGCACCAGTGGTCGCTCCAGTAGGTGTCGGGATTGCCGTTGGGCCAAACCTTCGTGCCGCGGTTACTGATCGTCGTCAATCGCGTCCCGGGGACGCCAAGTTGCTGCATTAGATCCGCGATTCCGTCGGGATCTCCGTCGCGCCGGTCGATGAAAAGGTCGACGCCGTTGCGTACCTTCATCGGCGGTTTTCCCGCCGGGCGAATCGCCAAGTTCATCGCAACGTCTTTGTCGTACTCGACCGGCTTTAAGTTCTCGGGTTTCTCTCCCAAGCGCGCGATGACGGCGTCGGCGAACTCCTTGGTGCCGACCTTCTTTTTCGACGTCCCCTCCTTGAAGATGTCGTAGGTATGGACGCCCTCTTCGATCGTCAGAAGCCACGCGTTGTGCACTCGTTCGGCCACGTCGGCTTGGCCGAGGTGCACGAGCATGAGGATCGCACCGTGAAGCAGGCCGGACGGATTTGCCAAGTTCTGCCCGGCGCGCCGCGGCGCGGAGCCGTGGATGGCTTCGAACATCGAACAATGGTCGCCGATGTTGGCAGATCCCGCGAGTCCGACCGAACCGGTGATCTGCGCCGCGACGTCGGAGAGCACGTCTCCGTAGAGATTGGGCATCACGATCACGTCGAACGCCTCGGGAGTATCGGCCATCTTGGCCGCGCCGATATCCACGATCCAGTGTTCGTTCTCGAGGTCGGGATACTCCGTTGCGATCTCGGTGAACGTGCGATGGAACAGGCCGTCGGTGATCTTCATGATGTTGTCTTTAGTGAAGCACGTCACTTTTTTTCGCTTGTTCGCGCGCGCGTACTCGAAGGCGTAGCGGATGATGCGCTTGCTGCCGGGGCGCGAGATGAGCTTGAGGCACTGCGCGACCTGATTGGTCTGCCGGTGCTCGATGCCGCCGTAGACGTCCTCTTCGTTCTCCCGGACGATCACGACGTCCATCGCCGGGTGCTTCGTCGCCACGTACGGATAGAGCGACATGCAGGGCCGAACGTTGGCGTACATGCCCAGCGTTTTGCGCACGGTCACGTTGAGGCTCTTGAAGCCGCCCCCTTGCGGCGTCGTGATCGGCGCCTTTAAAAAGACCTTCGTACGCCGCAGCGATTCCCAGGACGCGGGCTCGATGCCGTTGCTCAAGCCTTTGTTGTACACGGATTCGCCGATCTCGATGCGTTCGAGTTCGATTCTTGCACCGGCGGCGTCGAGAATCCGCAAGGTTGCCGTCATGATTTCGGGACCGATGCCGTCGCCGTAGGCGACGGTGACCGGCGTGTTCGCAACCGTCATCGGGCGACGCACCGGAACTTCGCGTACATGTACGGATAGTCGTCGAAGAACCAGTTACGAAAGCTTCGCCGGATCATCGTCGGCGCGGTGACGGGGCTCGCACCCTTCATCACAAAGTGGCGCCCGTCGAAGAAATCGGCCGAGTACTGCGGATACGAAGCCATCGGTTGAAATCCCGGGAGCGGCTCGAAGGGGGTCGAGGTCCATTCCCACCCATTGCCGATAAGGTCGGCGACTCCCCAGGCGCTCTCGCCCTCGGGATGCGCGTCGACCGGTTCGGGATCGAAGCGGGCCATGCCGAAGTTTCCGTGGCGCTGCTGCGGCTCTTGCGCACCCCATGGAAACGGCCGTTCCTCGCCCTGCGGCGTGCCGTATGCGGCGCGATGATACTCGGCTTCGCTGGGCAAGCGCATCCCTGCCCAGGCCGCGTAAGCGTCTGCCTGACGGTGAGTGACGTAAACCGGCCACGAAAGCGGCAAGGATATCTCCTCGAAAAGTGTGTGAAGGAGCCACGCGCCGTCGCGCTCCTTCCAAAAAACCGGAACGGGCCCGCCATCGGCGACAAAATGCAGCCAGTCTCCGTTCGTTACCGGATACCGCATAACATCGAAGCCCGCAACGTCGACAGTCGTACGTTCGAACTCGTTGTCCCAACCAAAGGGGATCTCGTCGCGGCCGGCTCCGAGGGTCGCCCGGCCGGCAGCGACGCCGATGAGCTCGCGTCGCGGCACGTCACCATCGCGATGCTGCGAAGCGATGCGTCCTTTGCGGCTGGGATCGAGCTGGTGAAAGATATAGAGCAGCGTCTCCTGGTGCATCTCTTCGTGTTCCAGGATCGTCCGCGCGGCTTGCGCGCGAACTAGGCGCGGGTTCGATGGATCGTCGATCGCGCCGCCGAGAAGCGCCGCTTCGACGCGCGCGTCGCACTCGGCAGCAAAGGCTGCGACGACGTCGCGATCGGGCCAGTCCTGTCGATCGTGGCGGCGGGCTTCATCGGGGCTGCCGGGGTCGATGCCGCGCTCGAAGAGCCGCTCGAAGGTGGGGTTCACCGGCGCCTCGCCCAGGCTGCGCTCGTTGAGCGTCAGGTAGCTGAACGCCGGAATGTGCCCTTCATAAAACGCGAACGGATGGCGCAGCGAGATCGGGCGATCGTGGAACGCGTCCGGGTTGACGAGTTCGAAGAGCTGAGCGGATCGCTTTCGATTCTTGCGGTACCGCGCGAGCATGGATGCGCGGTCGATATCTGGCGTAATGATCATCGTCGTTAAGGGTTCCTTATAGGGTTCCCCGTTTTTCCTGTTCTCGCTCGATCGAAACGAAGAGCGCCTTGAAGTTTCCTTTGCCGAACGACAGGCTGCCCTTCCGCTGGATGATTTCGAAAAAGACCGTCGGCCGGTCTTGGAGCGGCTTGGTGAAGATCTGCAGCATATAGCCCAGGTCGTCGCGGTCGACGAGTATCCGCAGATCTCGCAGCGTATCGATCGCTTCGTCGATCGCGCCGACGCGCTCTTGGAGCATCGCGTAGTACGACTCCGGCGTGTCGAGAAACTCGACGCCGTTGGCTTTGAGCGCCCGAATCGTTTCGGCGATGTCGTCGGTGCGGATCGCCATGTGCTGCACGCCCGCGCCGTGGTAGAAATCGAGATACTCCTCGATCTGAGATTTCTTTTTGCCTTGCGCCGGCTCGTTGATCGGAAACTTTACTTGGTGACGAGGATCGGTCATCACCTTGGACCGCAGCGCCGTATACTCCGTCGAAATGTCTTTATCGTCAAACGAAACGAGCTGTGAGAAACCGAAGACGCGGGCGTAAAAGTCACCCCAGGCGTCCATCTCGCCCCAGTTGACGTTGCCGACGCAGTGGTCGATGAAGAGCAACCCGGGCTTGTGGGCGGCGGGAATGTTCCGGCGCGCTTCGACGAACCCGGGCGCGAAAATGCCGCGATAGCCATCCCTTTCGATAAACGAGTGCACCGTATCGCCGTAGGTTGCGATCGTCGCCCGAACGAGGCGTCCGTTTACGTCTTCGAGGACCTCCGGCTCGCGAACGACTCGCGCACCGCCTCGCACCGCCATCTCGAAGGCCGCGTTGGCGTCTTCAACGAGGATGGCGATGTCCTTGATCCCGTCGCCGTGCAAGGCGACATGGCGCGCGATTTCGTCGTCGGGCAGAAGGCTCGCCGTGAGGACGAAGCGCAGGTTGTTCTGCGCGAGCAGATAGCTGACGCGATCGCGCACCCCGGTTTCGGGGCCCGCATAAGCAATTTGCTCGAAGCCGAAAGCCGACATGTAAAAATGGGCGGCCTGCTTGGCGTTTCCGACGTAGAACTCGACGTAATCCCAGTCAATCTGTGCCAGCGGGTTGCTGTGCGGCTCGGTGACGGTTCTCATAATGCAGAGCCTTAGCGAAGGCGCGTCGGCGGCCCTGTCGCGAAACCAGAGCCCCATGGAGACATCGGTCGCAGTATCCCCGGGCGCACGCCGTGCCTTCTCGGGGCTCATCGATTACGCCGGTCTTTTCCCACCGGCGGAGCTGGCGATGCCGCAGGCGCAAGCGGAGTACGTACGGGCGCGCTCGGGACCTCACGCCTGGATGCTCGGCCGCTTCATCGTGCCCCTATCGGCGCTCTCCGGCGCGCAACGAAACTTCCCCGGCGCGTTCTCAGCCATCGCTAAGTTCTCCGAGATCGAAAGCGTCGCGGCGCTTCGCAGCGAGGGCGTCGCGATCGACTCGATCGAGATTCCGCTGATAACGAGTGACGAAGGGGAAGGTGCGCTGCGAGAAATGCTGCAGGAGCGGCGCGCGACGCTCGAACGGCTTGGGCTTTCGGACGTACCGGTGTATATCGAGTTCCTGCGTCTTGGCGAGAACGGGCTTTCGCTCGAAAGTGCTCTGTCGACGGCGGCAGCAGCACGATTTGGTGCGAAGCTTCGCTGCGGCGGCATCACCGCGGACGCCTTTCCCACCGTCGACGACGTGGCGCGTTTTATCGGTACGGCGGTCGCGGCAAACGTTCCGTTCAAAGCAACGGCCGGACTGCACCACCCCGTGCGCCACCTCAACGCGGCGAGCGGCTTCGTCATGCACGGCTTTATAAATATTCTGGCGGCCGCAGCGCTCGCGCCGCGCGTCGACCTCGCGATGCTGACGCGTATCGTGGCAGAAGAAGACTCGCGCGCGTTTACCTTCGAGCCGGCGGCAATGCGATGGCGAAACGAGCGCGTCGATCTCGCGGACTTGACGCAGGCGCGCGAGCGTGCCTTCGTTTCGTACGGCAGCTGCAGTTTCGCCGAACCGGTCGACGATTTGACTGCCCTCGGAATCCTCGCACGATGAGCGGCGACGACACGACCGACGCGCGACTCCAATCGTGGGTCGAGGTCACCGACGGCAGCGACTTCCCAATCCAGAACCTTCCATTCGGCGTTTTCGAGCGCGAAGGCGCGCCGCGCATCGGCGTCGCAATCGGCGATTCGATCCTCGATCTTCGCGAGCTCGCCTCGACCGGGATAATCGACGACCTCTGTCCGCGCGAACTGCTGACGGCGCCCGTGCTCAACCCGCTGCTTGGGGCGGGTACGCGCGTCTGGCGCCCGCTGCGCGAACGGCTTTCGCAGCTGTTGCGCACCGGCGGCGACCCGCGCCTAGCGCAGGCGGATCGTAACGCGTCGTTCGTGCAGCGCGACTCCGTGAAGATGCGGGTTCCGATGCAGATCGGGGACTACGTCGATTTCTACTCCTCGCTCGAACACGCGACGAACCTCGGCCGCCTCTTTCGCCCCAACGCAGAAGCGCTGATGCCCAACTGGCGCTGGCTTCCAGTCGGTTACCACGGGCGTTCGAGCACGGTCGTAATCGACGGCACGCCGATCCGCCGGCCGCAGGGACAGCGCAAAGCGCCCAGTGACGCGACGCCGCAATATGGGCCGAGCCGCCGTCTCGATATCGAACTCGAAATGGGCTTCGTTACCGGCCCCGGCAACGATCTCGGCGTGCCGATTCCAACTCGCGACGCCCGAGAACATATCTTCGGGCTCGTTTTGGTCAACGATTGGAGCGCGCGCGACGTTCAGGCTTGGGAATATCAGCCGCTGGGACCGTTTCTCGGCAAGTCGTTCGCGACGACGATCTCACCGTGGATCGTGACGCTCGACGCGCTCGAGCCGTTCCGCGTCGCAGGCCCCCCGCAGGAGCCGCCGCCGCTCGACTATCTGCGAACGGAAACCGCCTGGGCGTACGATATCTCTCTTTCTGTCGAACTGACCACCGAACCAATGCGCGCGCGCAACGGGGACGCCGAGACGATCTCGCGCACGTCGTTTCGCGGCCTCTACTGGAGCATCGCTCAGCAGCTCGCGCACGCCACCGCCAACGGCGCCGTCACGCGACCCGGCGATCTCTTTGCATCGGGAACGATCAGTGGCTCGCAGCCGCACACTCAGGGCAGCTTTATCGAACTTTCGTGGAACGGAGAACGGCCGCTCGAACTCTCAAGCGGCGAGACGCGCGCGTTCTTGCAGGATGGGGACGAGATCGCGCTGCGCGGCTGGTGCGAGCGGCCCGGAGCGCGGCGCATCGGCTTTGGCTGCGCCCGCGGGCGGGTAACGGCGGGCCCTTCGACAAGCTCAGGGTGACACGGGCGCTTCGATCCAGGAGCGAAAGTACGCCGGATCCTCGCACCGCAGCGCGGCCTCGGTCAACTCCAGCGGCCGAAACGTATCCACCATCACGGCGATTTCGTCCGTCGACGTCTTTCCCAAGCTCGATTCAACCGCACCGGGCTGCGGTCCGTGCGGCGCGCCCGCCGCGTGCAGCGTGATCGAACCCTCTTCGACGCCGCGGCGGCTCATGAAGTTTCCGCTCACGTAGTACAACACTTCGTCGCAATCGACGCTCGAATGATTGTAGGGCACGGGTATCGCCAGCGGATGATAGTCGAAGAGGCGCGGAACGAACGCGCAAAACGCGGCGCCGGGGGCTTCGAAGGTCGCGTGTGCGGGCGGCGGCTGATGCAACTTGCCGGTAATCGGCATGAACTCCTCGAGGTTGAAGGCGTAGGGATAGCAGTAGCCGTCCCAGCCGACGACGTCGCACGGATGGTTCTGCACGATGTAGATCGCGTGGCGGCCGCCGTTGGTCACCCGTACCTCGTACTCGCCTTGCGCCTCGACCGGAGCCTGCAGCAGCGGAGCACGAAAGTCCCGTTCGTAATACGGCGCCTGTTCCTCAAGTTGCCCGAACTCGTTGCGATAACGGCGCGGAATCGTCACGTTGCCCCGCGATTCGTGAACGAGCATCGTCGTCGGAGAGGCAGGAATCACGCGGTAGGTCGTGCCGGTCGGAACGATCACGTAATCGTGAGCGCGGTAGGCGAGTGCGCCAAACGGGCTTTCGACGACACCCGACCCGGTATGGACAAAGAGCAGTTCGTCGCCGCCGGTGTTGCGATAAAAGTACTCCATCGGACGCTGCGCGCTCGCAATCGAGATCACGATGTCTTCGTTGCCCAGCACCGCGGTGCGCGACTGGATGGCATCGAGCCCAGGCGCAACCAGCGGCGGCGTTTTGAAGTGCCGGTTGCGTAAGGGTTCGTTGGGCGTAAAAGCGATTGCCGGGCGATCCCACGGGCGGACGTCGAGCGTCGCGGTCGGCGGGCGGAGGTGGTAGAGCAGCGAGTACACGCTCTCAAAGCCCTTCGTCGAAAAGAGCTCTTCGGCGTACAAGCCGCCGTCGGGACGGCGAAACTGAATGTGCCTCTTGGGGGGCAGCCTGCCTTCGCGGAGATATGACGGCATTACGGCGTACTCGGTTCGATGCTCGGCTCGACTACGGCTCGCTCGGTGCCCGTAAAGCCGTTGTTGCGGTGCGAGCCGTCGCAGAATGGCTTGGTGAGGGAACCGCCGCAGCGGCACAACGCGATGTTCTCGCCGGCGACGGTGTAGGGGTTTCCGTCGGCATCGGTGAGCGTGATCTTGCCTCGAACCAGATAGGGGCCGTTTTCGCGTACTTTGATCGTGACGTCGTCCATTCGCGAGTGCTTCGACGGCTTCGAACGACCCTCCGGCTTAGGAACATGGTGCGGTGTTTTGAAGAATACCGCGCGATGATGCGTCCTTCGATCTGCGCGTTGCGCTCGGCGCCGGTCAATCGTAATGCGGAGGTGAGATGCGAAACGTCGAGCGCGTAGAGGCGCCAGCCGGCGGTTTAGCCCAGGCCGGTGTCGTGCGGTACGACCGGCGGCGCCGAGACGGCGGCTGCGACGGCCGCGACGAGCCCGGGATGAAGCATGCAAAGATCGTTGGCCCCCTGTGCTATCATGGCGTGGCCATGATGGGAGTTGGGCTTCGCGCGGCGTAAACTCGTGAACCCCGCCAGAACCGGAAGGTAGCAACGGTAAGCGAGCACTTACGGGTGCCGCGAACCACCTGGCTCTCGTCGTGGTTACGACAGTAAGCGTTACAATGCAGCAGTTCTCATCATTATATGTCGTCCTCATCGCCATCGGCGGCGCCTTGGTGGCGCTGGCGATCTACCACGCGGCGGCCCTTCGCCCGGCGATCGCCCGGATGCAGGCCCTGGTGGCCGTGCACGACGACCTGATCTCCGGCGGAGCCGGGGGCGCCTCGGAGCGTCTGGCAGCGCTAGAAAATGCGGACGTCTCGATTCAGGCCGCGCTCGAGGCAGCGCAGACCCGCGTTGCGACGCTGGAAGCCTTCTCGGCAAGCGATGTCTCGCGTTGCGGTTTCGTGCGGTACGACGCTTTTGCCGATGCGGAGTCGGGCCTCTCGTACGCGCTTGCGCTGCTCAACCGCCAAGGCAACGGCGTCGTGCTCACGAGTATCTACTCCCGCGCCGACACGCGAACGTACGGGAAGCCCGTCGAGGCGTTCAAGCCGACGATCCAGGCCTCGGCCGAGGAGCTGGAGGCGATCGAGCGGGCTCGCGCAGCGGCTTCGTAGAACGCCGGTCAGCGTGAATCTCTTGCTTTGCGACCTAGCGAAGCTGCTGTACGGCGCCGTGCACCTCTACACGATCTTGCTGTTGGTGTACGCGGTCGTCTCCTGGTTCCCCGACCTTCGCAGAGGGCGTTGGGTCTATTATTTGGCTTCGGTCATCGAGCCGGTCCTCAATCCGATTCGCCGCGTGATCCCGCCGATTGGCGGCCTCGACGTCGCGTTTCTCGTCTTGCTTTTGATTCTCCAACTCGTCGTTGCGCGCGCCCTCTTCTCGCTCGAAGTCAACGCCTGCATCGCGATCTTCTGATGGCACTGCGCGCCGAGCATCCACATCGGCTGGACGTCGCCGAAAACGTGCGGAACTTCTGCATCATCGCTCACATCGATCACGGAAAGACGACGCTCTCCGACCGTCTGCTCGAGATCACGAGCTCGGCGGCGGCGCGCAACCTCGAAGAGCAGGCACTGGATGCGATGGATCTCGAGCGCGAGCGCGGGATCACGATCCGGATGCATCCGGTGACCCTCGACTATCGCGCCCGCAACGGCGAGCACTACCGGCTCAATTTGATTGATACGCCCGGACACGTCGATTTCTCGTATGAGGTCTCCCGATCGCTAGCAGCGTGTGAGGGCGCCGTCCTGATCATTGACGCGGCTCAGGGCATCGAGGCGCAGACGCTGGCGAACTACCATCTGGCGCTCGAGCACGATCTGACGATCATTCCGGTGATCAACAAAATCGATCTGCCGGCCGCCGACCCGGAGCGCGTCATGGGCGAAGTCGAGGAGCTGCTCGTGATGGAGAAGAGCGAGTGCATCTTAGCCAGCGCCAAAAACGGGGTTGGCATCGAAGAGATCGTCGAGGCGATCGTGCAGCGGATTCCGCCGCCCAAGGGGCATCGCGACCACCTGCGCGCGCTGGTCTTCAACGCACAGTTCGATCCGTATCGCGGTGTCGTCAGCTACGTCCGCGTGGTCGATGGAGAGCTCGCCGCCGGCACGCGCTTCATGTCCATGGCGCACCAGCGCGTCTTTGAGTGCACCGAAGTCGGCATCTTCACCCCGGAGATGCGCGCCGCAAAGTCGCTGGGCATCGGCAGCGTTGGCTACGTCATCGCGAACATTAAGTCGCTGGGGGAGATCGACGTCGGCGACACGATCACCGCGGCGAGCGATCCGGCGCACATTCCGCTGGCGGGATATCGCAAGGCGGTGCCGATGGTCTACTGCGGCCTCTATCCGAACGAAGGTGAGTACGACGGGTTGCGCGACGCGCTGGAAAAGCTCAAACTCAACGATGCCGCGCTCGTCTTCGAAGCGGAAAACTCCGCCGCGCTTGGATTCGGATTTCGCTGCGGTTTTCTCGGTTTGCTCCACATGGAGATCGTCCAGGAACGCCTCGAGCGCGACTACAACCTCGACTTGATCGCGACCTCGCCATCGGTCGTGTTCCGGGTCGTTCGCAGCGACGGCACGACGATCACGATCGACAATCCCTCTAAGCTGCCGCCGCCCACGGGAATTCGCTCGATCGAAGAGCCGTACGTCAAGGCGACGATCATTTCGCCTCCCGACTACGTGGGCGCCATCATGGACATCACCCAGAACCGCCGCGGAACGCTCGACAACATGGAGTACCTGCACGACGGCCGCGTCATCATGACCTACGAGATGCCGCTCATCGAAGTGATCGTCGACTTCTTCGACGCACTCAAATCGCGCACCAAGGGTTACGCTTCGCTCGACTACGAAGTCATCGGGTACCGGGAGGGAGACCTCGCAAAACTCGAGATCCTGCTCAACAACGAGCCGGTCGACGCGCTGTCGTTCATCGTCGCGCGCGACAAGGCCGCCTCGATGGGACGCGCGATGGCGGAGAAGCTCAAAGAGCTGATTCCACGTCAGATGTTCGAGGTGCCGATCCAAGCTTCGATCGGGGGAAAGATCGTCGCTCGGCAGACGGTCAGCGCGATGCGCAAGAACGTGCTCTCGAAGTGTTATGGCGGCGACATCACCCGCAAGCGCAAGCTGCTCGAAAAGCAAAAAGTGGGCAAAGAACGGATGAAACGCGTGGGGAGGGTCGAGCTGCCGCAGGAGGCCTTCATGGCGGTTCTTCGGCTCGGAGACTAAAAGCGGTGCCGCGCAGTCAGAGCCTCAATGCAATGAAGACCTACGTTGCGACCCACAACGAGGGGAAGCTGCGCGAGCTCAAAGCCATTTTCGCCGACTCGCCGCTGACGCTGGTGAAGCCGCGCAAGTATCCCGAGGTCGTCGAAGACGCCGGCAGCTACATCGGTAACGCGATCCTCAAGGCGCAAGCGCTGGCGACCCTGCTGCAGGAACGCGACATCGCGGCCAACGTCCTGGCCGACGACAGCGGCCTCGAGGTCGACGCACTCGACGGCCGGCCTGGGATTTATTCTGCGCGCTTCGGTGGGACCGATATCGGTTGGCCGGAGCGCCGCGCTGCGCTGCTGGCGGACATGCGTGGCGTTCCGCCCTATCGCCGAACCGCGCGCTTCGTATGCGCGCTTGCCTTTATCGCACCCGGCAGCGGGCCGATTGCCGCGACCGGCACGGTCACCGGCTACGTTTTGGAGAACGAGTTCGGGACCGGGGGCTTCGGCTACGATCCGATCTTTTTATTTCCGCCGGCGGGCTGCAGCTTTGCTGCGCTGACCGAAAAAGAGAAGAACGACGTCAGCCATCGGCGCCGCGCCGCCGACGCGTTGCTCGCTGCCCTGCACCGCGTGTGAACGCCCGGGTCGAACGCGGGTCGGTCGACGACGTGCGTTCCATCCTTCGGCGCCGCTCGTTCGACGACGCCGGTATTCGTTTCGCCCTAGAGTCGGCCGAGCGGGGCAACGCCTGGGTAACCCGCGACGCGGGCGAATGCGTCGGGGTCGCCATCGCGCGCGACGGCGAAAGCGACCGGTACGTCGGCGACCTGTACGTCGAGCCGTCGTATCGAGGACGCGGCCTCGGGCGCGAACTTTTGGGCGCGGCGCTGAACGAAAGCGACGATCGCGCGACTCTTGTGCTGCTCGATTCGAACGATCCGGCAGCAATGGCGCTCGCGCTGCGCCGGCGTCTGGCACCGCGCGAGTCGCTGTCGCGATTCGCCGGCGCCGTTCCTAAAGAAGAAGAGCTCGCGAAGATGGCCGCCGGCGACTACCGGTTCGGCGTCGAGACGATCGACGCAGCCGCGCACGCTTTCGGATTGCGCGGGCTGGATCGTCAGGCGCGGGGCACCGTGCGTGACGCCGATCACGCAGACTTCGCACTGCGCGCTTGCGGAAATGCTTTCTTTCTCAACGGCGAGTTCGTCGCCTACACCTACGTCTGGCCCGACGGGCGCGTCGGCCCGATCGCGAGCGCTTCGCAAAACTACATCGTGCAGATTCTCGCGCACGCTCTGTTGACGCTCTCTCGCCGCTACGGGGCGTCGTGGTGCAGCGCCCTGGTTCCCGGGTCGAACCTTCGCGTCGCACGAGCGGCGATGCGCGCCGGGCTGCGCATCGCTCAAACCTTGACGCTGGCATACGATTCCTCAACGCTCGATCTATCGGCGTACGTTGCAGGACACGCGCTGACGTTGTGAACGGCAAAGATTTGCTCGTGGCATCGCGAAGTGTACTCGCGAACCGGGACGTAGCTCAGCTTGGTAGAGCGTTCGGTTTGGGTCCGAAAGGTCGCAGGTTCAACTCCTGTCGTCCCGAGGTTTTGAAGGCATGGTATCCTCGTAGGGTCCATGCCTTCGTGCGCCCGTGGTCTAACAGGATAAGGCACGAGTCTTCTAAACTCGATGATGGGGGTTCGAGTCCCTCCGGGCGCGTATGGAAGGGCCGTATGGTGACTGTAGCTCAGTTGGTTAGAGCGCCGGTCTGTGGAACCGGAGGTCGCGGGTTCGGATCCCGTCAGTCACCCCAAGCGCGCGCCTTTAGCTCAGTCGGTAGAGCAGCGGACTTTTAATCCGTTGGTCCCGGGTTCGAGTCCCGGAGGGCGCACGTTCTGTGGCCCCTGCAATACCATTGCGTGTTGCAGGGGCTTCGCTTTACTGCCGTCGGAAAGCGAACGGCGCCGGACCGCTAAGGGGTGCCCTCGAAACCGCTCAAACATACCCCCATGAGGCATGCAACTTTTCTGGCTGTGGCCATTGTGTTATCGCTGGAGTAAAATTGACCCACCCCGCCGGTTGAAAATTGACCCACCTGAACCTTCAGCGAACTCGATTCGCATGCCGCAAAAGGAAGCTTCAGGTGGAACGTGACTGGCTAAGCCGCGTTGCCAATGGCTTGATACAGCTTATGGCCTGATTTGCAAGGCAAATATCGTGCCGTCGTCATTTCTACCGCCGGCCGAAGTCGTTCCGTAAAGTCTACCTTGTACGTCAACCAATCCAGCCAGGGGCGTTGCGCCGTCGGAGCCGTGTCCAAAACTGTGGAGCACCTTCTCCTTGCCGGTAAGCGTCATCTTAAAAATCGTCCCTTTGCCGTACTGACCGCCGGCGGCGGTTGTGCCGTACAGGGCGCCCCCGACG
>DATAWH010000027.1:0-26804 GCA_036267315.1 Candidatus Cybelea sp.
TCGGCGACCGCCGCACTTCTCGATGACCCGCGTCGACGCGTGGTTGTCGTCGCGGCAGGTGAGCAGCGCTTCGTGCACCCCGCGCGCCGCTAAGAGCTTGAGCGCTTCACCCAGCCCAAACGTCGCGACGCCGAGGTTGCGATGCTCGGGGTGGACGCCGTAGCCGATGTGGCCGCCAACCTTCTGCAACCAGTCGTTGAGCGTCGCGCGCACGTTGATCTCTCCGACGACGGTGCCATCGTCCACGATCCAAAACGCCTCGGAGGGCACCCAACCCGGCGGAAGATGCTCGCCGCGTCCCCAGCTTTCGAGTAGCTCGATATACCCCGGAACGTCGCTATGCGCGATCGCGGTTTGCGGCAAATTGTTCTGCGGCGACCACGGATCCTCACCCGCGCGAACGTACGCATCGCGCATCGCGGCAAACGAGTCGGCCAGGCCGGCGCACGGGCGGCGCAGTTCCAAGAGCACCGCTTCCTTTTCGCCGGGGCGCCGATCGTTCCGGCTGGGCGCAGGGAATCCGCCGCGGTTTGGCAACGAAACCGCGATGAACTACGCTCCGCCGCAATCCGAAGAACTCGCCGGGCTTACCGAACGCGCGCGCAACTCGCAGGTGCGCATTGCGACCAAGCATGGCGACATCGTCTTTACGTTTTATCCCGACGACGCACCCCAGCACGCCGCGGCCTTCATCAAGCTGGCCGACGCGGGCTTCTACAACGGTCTTGCGTTCCACCGCGTCGAGCCGGGCTTCGTCGTTCAGGGAGGCGATCCATCGGGCGATGGGACGGGCGGTCCGGGATACCGCCTCAAGGCCGAGTTTAGTTCGCGTCCGCACCTGCGCGGAACGGTGGCGATGGCGCGCGCAACGCCGCCCGATTCTGCGGGCTCGCAGTTCTACATCTGCCTCGACGACGCGCGCTTTCTCGACAATCAGTACACCGTCTTCGGCCAGATGACCCAAGGCTTCGAAGCGCTCGACAAGATCCGCCGCGGCGACGTGATGACCGGCGTAACGGTCGAACCAAAAGGTGCCGCATAAGGCGGCTATCGATCGTCGTCGGGGCTCTCGTAATCGATCGGCTGCCGCTCGAAGTAGTCGATTGAGTATTTCGCCGGAATCGCCGCGAACGCGCGCGCCGGCCTCCGGAAGTCAAAACAATCCGAAAGGTCGGTGGAGCGCCGATCGGTCGTCTTGAGTGAAGGGAGACCGAACGTCTCCTCGATGAACTTCAGGATGCTGCCGAACTCGTAAGCTACGTGCGAGACGTAGTGCGTCTTGGCGTACGGCGAGATCACGATCATCGGCACGCGAAAACCCAGTTCGTAGGAGTTGAACACTTTGGGCGGTACGTGATCGTACCAGCCGCCCCAGTCGTCCCAGGTAACGACGATTGCGGTGCTGTCCCAGTAGGAGCTTTTTCCAACCGCATTGACGATCGACGCGACCCACGAAGGTCCGCTGCCGTTGTTTCTCCCAGCGTGGTCGGAGTCTTTGGCGTCGGGCGTCACGAACGATACGTCTGCGAGCTCGCCGCGCCCGATGTCTTTGAGCACTCGGGACGAGGGCCACTCCACGTTGGAATAGCTGGGCGAATGCCAAATGTTTTCGATGGCGTCGACGGCGTGCCACTGCCCCGATCCGCCGTACTCCTGATAGTAACGCCAGCTGACGTCCTGACGGTCCATCAGCTGCATGATCGAGATCCGGTGGAAACAGGGAAAGACCGAGGGGCCAGCATTCCCCGCCGGGTCGATCGTCGGGACCCTGGCGCCCAATACCGAGTCACAGCCGCCTTGACGGCGCCTGCCCCGCACGTCGTCAGGGTTGTCCGATGCTTTGTACGGCGAGTCGTTGGCGATCGTCGACGTTCCGCTCACTAAATACTGGTGTGCCGGGAAGCTGGGCCCCTGGTTCGTCTGGAACATTTCGTCGGCGAACGTATACTGCTCGGCCATGTCCCAGTACGGCTGAATTTGGCTCTTTGGCACGTAGCCGTACGCGGCGACGTAGCTGCGCGGGCACTGCCGATGGACGTGCGCGTAGCAGTCGATGCTCTCCGAGCTGAAGCCGAACATCTTTCCGCGAGCGTAGTCGAGCCGCCAACTGCCGTGCCGATGGCCTAAGTCGTACGGCGCGGTCAGTGAGGTCGGCTGCAGCGTTACGGCTTCTCCCCGTTCGTTTTCTCCTTGAAGCACCGTGTCGGCATTCGGAAAGCCGTTGAAGAAGTTATCGACCGTCCGGTTCTCTTGAATGACGACGATGACGTGCCGTATCGGCGTACCCGAAAGCGGTTCGGCCACGCCTTCATAAAGGCGCGGAATTGTCGCGCTGCCGGCCCCATCGCCTACCGGAAACGTACAGCCGGAGATTGAAAGAAACGCGCCCGCAAGCAAAAAAAGGCTAAACTTATTAGTCATCCTTACCCTGTTCCGAAGTAGCTGCGGGCCGTTGCGAACCCTTCTATCGCAAAAATCAAGCGCCCTGCCCTTTCAGCTAAGGCAGGGCGCTTGTCGGAGGCGCGCCTTCATCCCCGAGTGGATGTCGTCGTGCCCTGCTAGGTCCGGGTCGGAACGGCTACCCCATACAAATCAGACCCCACGCGTTCCCTCCAACGGGCGATGTTCCACCGGCTTCCCTCCTCCGATTATGATGCCGGCGCGCGGCGAGTATTACCGACACCCGGACAGTTGGCCCGGACAACCGTGAAGGCCGCTCCTTTTCTGGATAGCGGCAGCGAACGCGACGCAACCGGCGGCGCGTCGACCGTGTCGGATGCCTAACATGCGCATATTAATAGTCGGAGCGAGCGGCACGATCGGAAAAGCGATCGCCGCCGAACTGCAAAGTCGCCACCAAATCGTCACCGCGGGCCGCTCCAGCGGCGACCTGAGGGTGGATATCTCAAATCCACAAAGCGTCCGCGAACTCTTCGAAAAGGCTGGTGAACTCGACGCGGTTGCCTGCGCCGCCGGCAACGTTAAATTTGGTCCGCTCGAAACCATGACCACGCAGGACTACGACGTCGGCCTACGCGACAAGTTGATGGGTCAGGTCAACCTCGTGCTCGCCGGGCGCGACGCCGTCAAAAACGGCGGGTCGTTCACCCTGATCAGCGGCATCCTCGCGCAAGACCCGATTCGGTTCGGCTCGTCGGCTTCGATGGTCAACGGCGCGATCGAAAGCTTTGTGCGCGCCGCAGCCATCGAACTGCCCGCCCAACGCATCAACGCCGTGAGTCCCACCGTTCTCGAGGAATCGCTCGAAGGCTACGGCTCCTACTTCCGCGGCTTCGAGGCCGTGCCCGCAAAACGGGTCGGGATGGCGTTTTCAAAAGCCATCGAGGGGCAGCAGACCGGGCAAGTCTACCGCGTCTACTAGGGCCCGGCGGGCCGCCCGAAGTCGAACATGTCGATGATGTTTGTCGCGCGCCGGTCGGTGGTATCCAAGCTCCCGAGGTTCCAGTTGTACTCCATGAACTTCAAGATCGAGGCGAGTTCGTAGGGCGTGTGGGAGATGTAGCCGGATTTTGCGTACGGCGAAACCACCATCATCGGCACGCGCATGCTCAGCGAAAGCTTTCCTTCCAGCGGTGGTGGAAAGTTATCGTAAAAGCCGCCCCAGTCGCCCCACACGACGACGATTGCCGTGCGGTTCCAGTACTTGCTAGCGCGGACCGCGTCAACGATTGACATCACCCAAGCCGGTCCCGTCTTGCTCCCGCTGACGGCATCGTCGGAGTTCGCGAGGGTCGGCGTTACCCAGGAGACGGCCGGAAAATCCGCGCCCCGGAGATCCCGCAAGATATTTGAGCTCGGAACGCTGACATTACGCTTCCAGTCGCTTCCGTAGCGCACCGCTTTGATCGACTCAAACGCATCCCACGTGCAGCCGATATCGCCCGATTTTCCCGAGCAGAGCTCAGTGTAGTATTTCCACGAAACGTGCTTTTTGTCGAGCAGATCGGCCATGGTCCGAAACGCGAAGCAGGGCGGCGGTCCTTTTTTCTTTCCGTTCAAAATCGAGTGCGTTCCGGCCGGCGCATCGCAGCCGCCTACGTTGGTCGCGCCGGTTACGAAGAGGCCGGGCCGGCGCAGCAGCGTCGAGCCGGCGATCAGCACGAGATTCGCCGTATACCCGCCGGCCTGCTCGGTGGAAAAGAGACGATCGGCGAGCGCGTATCGGCCGGCGAGATCCCAATACGGTTTGCTCTCCGACCGCTCGACGTACGCGTATGGGTAATCGCCCGCGGGTTCGCCACTGCCGTCCGCTCCGAAGCGAACGAGATCGAACCCGTCCATCGCGCCGTGGTTCCATTCTTTCCGGAACGCGCGATAGTCGTCGGGAAGCACGGTGCCCAGCCCGAGGTAACCGCTCGTTTCCAGCGTTATCGGTTTGAGCCGTACGAGCTTGTGCGTGTGCGTCTCGCCCTTCTTCACCCAGTCCGCGCCGGGATAGCGGTAGAACAGGTTGTCGAAGCTCCGCCCGTCCTGCACGATGACGATGACGTGTCCGATCGGCGTCTTTGCGCCAGCGCTCGCGGCGGGCATCGCTCGCTCCCGCGAAGCGGAATAGCCCGGACCCGCGCTCGGCGAACCAGGTAGGCCGGTCTGGCCGCAGCCGGCAAGAATAACAAAAAGGACGAAAAGCCCGAACCGAATGGTTAGCCGTTTCATGTTGAAGATTTCTGACGGTCGCCGGCCGTTTCCCGGTGTCACGATGCGTTGGGTCGAACGTTTCGCACAGAGCAAGGAGCATTCAAGCATGAAGACGACCCTGATCGCTTTAGTGGCCGGTGCCGCCCTGAGCGCGTGCGGCGCCTCGCAGTCGCCCAGCCCGGCCGCAGCGCTCGGCAGCGCCGTTGAAAAAACCAACGCAAAGCCCGATTACAACGGAAATATCTACTGGAACAAAAAGAGCGTCCGCGTGCGCTCTTCTTCTTTGAAGGGAGCGCGCGCCGAACTCTCCTTCTTCGGGCCCGACGGCTACTCGACGTACGCCCCCTACTGCAAAAACGGCAGCGCGCTCACGGCGACACCGCACCGGCAGTGGGGCAATCCCAAGAAATATCTCCACGTGGCGTACCGGTTCACCACGGCGAGCGCTGGTCCCGACGACTGCAGCTTTACCGTGGTGCTCGACAACACCGGCAGTCCTCCGTTCGCAACCCTAAAGATACATATCGTCTCGAAGTAGCACGTACCGCGGTTCGACCGCAGATTATCCGAGCCGGTGAACCGGACCCCGCATCGGAAGACGCGGGGTCGGCTCGTTGACTGGCGTTACTGCTCGAGTTTGTGCAGCTCGTTGCTGTTGGTGTCGGTATAGTAGAGGGCGGTATTGGCGTCGTTGGTTCCAACCGCATAGATGCTGTAAATCCCCGGTGTCTTGCTCTTGTCCACGACCTTCGTGGCCAGGACCTTCCCGGTCGGCATCAACTCGACGAGCGTGTTGTTTCCGGTGTTGGCCACGATCATGTTGCCGTTGGCCAGGATCGTTGCCGCGAACGGCTTGTTCAGAGGCGAGCCGGTCTTGACCACCTTGCCGCACGACGTGCTGGGGTAGAGGCACGTGAAGCTCGTGCACCCGCTGCCGACCGTAATCTCGTCCTTGAGCAGCAAACTGCTCACGTGATCGATCGCGACGATCGCATTGCAGTCGCCGTCGGCAACGTACAGCGTGTCGTTTTTGTTATGACACTGCTGTGCGGGCTGCTGCTGGCCGCAGGAGTACGCGAAGCCCGACGGTCCCTCTGCGTCCCAGCCCTTACCCTTGTTCACGGGGAAGCCGTTGATGATCTCGGTGGCGTGGCCCGTGCCGTAGTTACCGAGACTGAGATTGACGATGGTACCGCTATCGGCGTTGCCGGCAAAGATGTAGATCGGGCTGTAGAGATAGAGCTGCGGCGTTTCTACGTCCGCGATCGGCATCGTGAATGGGTTGCCGTACGTTTTCTTGATCTGCCCCGACTGGTTGATCCATACCAGATCGCCGCTGGTCATTCCACTGGCGTACATTTGATCGCCCGACGTGAGCGAAGTTCCGTCACAGCCTTTGATCTTCGCATTTGAGACGAAGTTGACGGGCTTGGAGTTCGCCGCGGCTGCCAAAATCTCGATGCTCGTTCCGTTGCCGGCGGTGCCCTTCGAGTCTTCGAAGTTGCAGACGGCAATTTGATTCTTCTTCAGCTTCCCGTAGTTGACCGGAACGACGGTGATCGCGCGCGGCCCTTTGTCTCCGTTCTTCGGATCCACGGTCGAGCCGATCGTAACGTCCTTCTTCAGCTTCTTGAGGATGGAAGTGCTATCGGCCGCGGGCATGACGCCGCCCGAATCGATCAGGTGCTGGGCGTTACCCATCACGGGTTGGCTTGCCGGCATGCTGGTCATTCCGGCGCCGCCGCAAGCGGTCATCGCCATGGATGCGATGGCTAGTGCCGCGAACGCACGACTGTTTCTAAACAACATTATCGACCTCAATAAGGTAAGTGTGGTTGTAACCGCCCTTTAGCAGGCGTCTAGAGCGTAACCTTCCCAGGTTAAATTAAGTCACCTTATCAACGCCCAACGCGCGCAACGCGTTCCATTGCTTGCTCGGCTTGGCGGGCATAAAGTGCGCAAAAAAGATGAGCCAGGTCGTTATATCGTTATGCTTGAGCCCTTCGAGCCGGATGGCTCCGAGCGCAAACCCGCTTACTCGTAATCGGGCGCGAAGTAGTCGCTCGGAAACTGATGCATGAAGAACTTCGGCGGCAGCGGCGCGGCGATCTTGATAAACTTCCGCGGTGTCTGGCTGAAGTTGAAAGCGTCCGCCGGGGAGTTGGCGCGGCGGTCGGCTGGAGCCAGTTGTCCCAAACCCCAAAGGTTCTCTGCGAAGCGCAGGACGCTCGCGGTTTCGTAGTGCGTGTGCGATACCGTGCCGGCGATCGCATACGGCGACATGATGACCAGCGGCACGCGGAAGCCCAGGCTGTCGCGATCGAGATACGCGGGGGCGACGTGGTCGTAGAGACCGCCCCAGTCGTCCCACTGGATGAAGATCGCCGTCGAGTTCCAAAACGGACTCTCGCCAACGGTATTAACCAGCGCGGAGACCCACGAGGGTCCGTAACCATCGGGACAGTTCACGTGATCTGAGTCGTTGCAGACCGGCGTAATCCAGGTGAAGTTTGCGAGCTTCCCGGCGCGAACGTCCGTGATGAACTTCCAGTTCGGCGAGATGACGTCTTTCTTCCAGTCCGGACCGTGATAAATATGGCTGACGGCTTGATAACTCGACCACGTCCCGCCGTCGCCGCTCGACGCGCTGCCGTACTGGCTCGCGTAGAACTTCCAGGAGAGGTGGGCGTTGTCGAGTTCGTCCCCGAGGGTCTGATAATCGAAGCACGCACTCTCGGGCGGACCGTAGGTTCGCATCTTCGTGATCGTGGCGATCGTTACGCCCTTCTGTTCGCATCCCCATAGACCGTATGGAAGGTTGACCGACCATGCGGCCTGTGCCGCGATGACGTACTGGTGCGCGGTGAAGCTCTCGTCGAGCTGCGACTGGAACATCCGGTCGGCCAGCACGCCTTGATGCGCCATATCGAAATACGGCTGCGACTCCTTGTGCGGGACGTACACGTACTCCGGATACTTGACGTTTGGCGGCCCGTTCTCGTTCTCTTCGTGATTGAACCCGTTCATCCGGCAGTGGGTGCCCGGTAAGTCGCCCGCCGGCGCGTTGCACGCCGCAAACATCGCGTCGGCCGAGTGGTCGATGACGTAGTAGGCGGCGAGGCTGACGGGCTTGAGCATGACCTTCGTGTTATCGGACGTGTAACCGTATGTCCGGGTATCCGCACCGGGGTAGCCGTAGAACATGTTGTCGAAGCTTCGGTTCTCCTGGACGATATAGACGATGTGCTTGATCTTGCTGGCACCGGTCGCGTCGAGGCGCGCGAGGCTCGTGGTGCTGCTCATATATGGTAAAGACGAAGACGGCGCGCCGGCCGCGCAGCCCGAAAGCGCCGCGGCAAGTGCCGCCGGTAACGCGAAAGACCGCAATGTGCTCAGTTGCATACCAATGTGCTGCTCCTCCGTAACGAGAACGCGCCGCTCGGTCAATGCGTTCGGGGTTCCCGGCGGCGCCGACTACTTCACCGCATCGGCCCCGAGCTCATCGCGTGGCGACCGGTCGCTTCCCTCGGGCACGAACGGCGAACCAAGAAACCGGCTTCCCCGGAACGAACGAAGGCATCGCAGATGAAAAAGGTACTCGCACTGAAGGTACTCGCGTTGATCGCCGGAGTCGCGGTGGCCGGCTGCGGCGGCACTAACGGCATCTCAGTGCTCGCTCCGGTTGGGCTGCTGCCGCAATCCGGTTCGTCGCACTCGCCGATCCAGCACGTCGTTATCGTGATCCAAGAGAATCGCAGCTTCGACAATTTATTCGATTGCTTCAAAGGCACCGCGTGCGTTACGTACGGCAAAGAACGGGTGATGAAGAACGGGCGCTGGATTGACAAGCGGGTCACGCTTACCGAGCAAGATTTGGTGCCCAAGGAGCACAACACGGACATCGGGCACTGCTACTACTCGTTTTCGCGTGCCTACGATCAGGGCAAAATGGATGGCTTCAATCGCGAGCCCTATGGCGTGTGCCCGCGCAACTGGCCCAAGAACGTCCATCAGATCGACGCGCTCGCCTACACCTACGTGAACCCGGCGGAGATCGCGCCTTATTGGGGCTTGGCCTCGCAGTACGTTCTAGGCGATCGGATGTTCCAAACGCAAGGCAGCGGAAGCTTTACCGCGCACCAGGACTTGATTCGGGGCGGAACGGCGCTCTCCGGACCGTACGGTTCCTCGTCGAGCCTCATTGACACGCCCGACGGGGACCCGTGGGGATGCGACGCCCCCAGCAACGTCGTGACGGATCTCATCAGCACCTCGCTGGTCTGGGGCGAGAACGATGGCCCGCTTCCTTGCAGCAAAGATTTTCCCGGCTCGGGCTACACCAACTATCATACGATGCGCGATCTGCTCGATGCCGCCGGCGTCAGCTGGAAGTACTATTCGCCCTGCTTCAAAGATAGCGGCACGTCGAGCTGTCAGGGCCAGACGTGCACGACCTGCATCGGCGCACTGCTCAACGCTTTCGACGTGATCGGACCGGTGCGCTACGGGCCGGAGTGGGGCACGAACGTCTCGATGCCGCAGACCAACATCCTGACCGATATTCAAGATAATGCGCTGCCCGCGGTCTCGTGGCTGATTCCGGCCGAGAACGATTCGGACCATCCCGGGGATCCGGTCGACAACGGCCCCCAGTGGGTCGCAAGCGTCGTCAACGCGATCGGCGAGAGCAGTTACTGGGACAGCAGCGCCATCGTCGTCCTGTGGGACGACTGGGGCGGCCTCTACGATCACGTGAAGCCGCCCGGCAAGCGCGACGATCAGGGCGGCTTAGGCTTCCGCGTCCCGCTCATCATCATCTCGCCATACGTCAAGCAGGGCGCCGTATCGCACACCCAGTACGAGTTCGGCAGCATCCTCAAGTACGTCGAACAAAACTGGAAGCTCGGATCGCTGGGCACGACCGATAAACGTGCCAACAGCATCCTCAACGTCTTCCACTACAAGCAGCAGCCGCGCGCCTTCAGCAGCATTCCCTCGAGCAAGGATGCGAACTACTTTTTACACGAGCCGCCGTCGGGTCCCGGCGACCCCGAATAACGCTTACTCCGTGTCGGGCGGCCGCCCTGATTGCTCCTGATCGAGAAAGAAGCGCAGCGGCTTCTCCGACGGGATAACCGTAAACTTTCTCGGCTTCTGCGTAAAATCAAACGAGTCGCCAATGCTGGTAGCGCGCCGATCCGGCAGCTGCATCGGCGTCAGCTTCCAGTTTTCTTCGACGAACTTCAGAATGCTCGCCGTTTCGTACTGCGTGTGCGAGACGTACCCGGGCGTCCCCGACGTTTCGCGAGCGTACGGCGAGATGACGAGCATCGGTACGCGGAAGCCTAAGCCGCCCTGATCGTCGAAGAAGACCGGCGGCTCGTGATCGTAAAAGCCGCCCCAGTCGTCCCATAGCACGATGATGGCGCTGGTCTTCCAGAAGCGGCTCTGCCCGACGCTATTGACGATCGAGGATACCCACGACGGCCCGTAGTCGACGTCTTTATTGTTTTGCAGTTCCTGCGGGTGGTCGGAATTGACGGCGTTGGGAGTGATCCAGCAGACCGACGGCAGCAAACCGGCTTTGAGGTCCTTGAAGAACTGCAAGTCGCTGGTCGTCACCTTATGTCCCCACTCTTTGGAGTTTCGCACGGCGGAGATCGCGTCGAAACCATTCCAAAGCCCGGCGCTGTTGCCGCTGACCTTCTGCGTGTAGTACTTCCAAGGAATATGGGCCTTGTCGAGGAGATCGCGCATCGTCTCGTACTGGGTGAAGCACGGAAACGGGCCCTTGACCGGGTATTGAAGCGTCGTCGAGATCAGCGGAACCGTCGTTCCCGGCGGCGAGTCGCAGCCCCAGGGAAAGCCGCTGGGATTATCTATCACGCTATCGCTCGAATCGATCGCCGTTCCACCCGCGATCAGATCCTGATGCGCCGTAAAACTCCCGCTGGCTTGCGTCTGGTACATGTGATCGGCGAGCACGTATTGCGCAGCCATCGTCCAATACGGTGCGATCTGCAAGGGATCGGCGTATTGGTACGGGTGCAGGCACGCCAGGTGCCCCCCGCCGGCGGGAATCGGATCGATATCGAACCCGTCCATCTTCCCGCCGTCGTAATCGATCTGATAGTCGGAGTACTTGTGCCCGAAATCGTCGCCGACCGCGAGATTTCCCTTCGTCAGTGCGACCGTGCCCGTTTGATAAATCGGACACTTCGGACCCTGCTGAGAAGCCGGAACCGCCGCAACTTTGCCGGTCGTCGTTCCATCGGCGCCGGGAAACGTCGCAAAGAGATTGTCGAAGCTGCGGTTCTCTTGCACGACGACGATCACGTGGTCGATCGGCGTCGTGCCTTTGAGCTGTTCGTTCGCAACCGGCATCGCCGGCATCGCGCCGGGCGAACCGCTGCCGCACGCGGCCAGCACCACGGCCGCAATCGCTGCAAACCACCGGCGCCTCAAGCGAAAAAGCATCGCACCTCCGGTTCGAAACGCCAGAGCAACCTCCTACGCCGTTGCGGGCGCGTCGCCGCAGGCATCCATCGCGGGGCAGCGTAGCTGTATACTTGCTATTTTTTTGCGCGCAGCGATTCGACCGCTGCGCCCGGCGATTCGATCGTTAACGGAGGGATAATGTCCCCATTCTCGAGAGCCTGCCGTCTTACTGCGGTTTGCGGCGGTCCGGAGTAGCCGGAGACGATCGTCATGCTCGATGCGTACGCGATCTGGCTTCATGCTCGCGCCGCGGTAACCAGCGCTCGGTACCCCGCGCGCCTCGATTACGCGATCGCGATCGCCGGTCTCGATGGAGAGACGCCGGCTTCCGATCACTATCGCGCGAGCGTGGATACGACCGACGGATCGGTCCGGGTCTTCCCTATCAGCGACGAAGAGCTGGCAAAGCCGCCGCCGGTTCCCCACGGAATAAACGTCGGCGTGAGCGTGGCCATCTGCTTCGGCCTCTGCTGGGGATTCCGTCAGCCGATCGGCCACCCGGAACCGTATCAAGATCTCATCGGCGAACCGTTGCTGGAGCCGACCTATATGTTCGGCCTTCGCTACGCGCTTACGCCAAAGCACGCGCAGCAACCCGATGGCGACACTTCGCTGCGTACGATCGCGGTCGTCTCGACCGGCGCGCCGGTCTACGCGGTCCAGCTGCTCGGCCGGCCGCTGCTCGACGGCGTGACGACGTACCACCTCGGGCTGACGCCGTTACGCAAGCCAAAAGAGAATCGTCTGCGCGAGCTGTGGGTCGGTACCGACGACTATCTTCCGCGTCGCGCGATTACGGCGGGGAACTTCACGATCGCGCCGCTCACGAACGTTCCCTGGACCGTCGATTTTACGATCGTCGACGGCGCGCCGGTCATCTCCAAAGAGAGCGCCGGCAGCGACTTGTACCTCGGCCACCGCCGGGTCGTCCGCGACGCAACGATCGCATTTGAAAATATCCGCGAACCGAACGGGTCGATCTACGATCGCCCGCTCGTTGCCCCCGACAGCAACGATCTGACGCTAACCGAACCCCAAACCCAATAGCCCCTTATTCATAATCGGGAGCCCAGTAGTTCGAGGGGAAGTTCTTTTCAAAAAACTTCGGCGGTAAGGGCGCGTGGACGTGCCGGTACTTCTGGGGACTCTGCGTAAAGTCGAAGCAGTCGTTGGCGGGGGAGTTTGCGCGCCGGTCCGCCGGCGCCATCTGCGGCAGACCCCAGAGATCCTCGGCAAAGCGCAGCACGCTTGCCGTTTCGTAGTGCACGTGCGACACCGTGTTCTCGATTGCGTACGGCGAGAGGATCACGAGCGGCACCCGGAAGCCCAGGCTGTCGCGATCGAGGCGTTCGGGCGGAACGTGATCGTAGAGGCCGCCCCAATCATCCCACTGGATGAAGATCGCAGTCGAATCCCAGAACTTGCTTTGACCGACGGTGTTGACGAGGGCCGAAACCCACGACGGGCCGTAGCCGTCGGGACAGTTGACGTGATCCGATTCGGAGCAGACCGGCGTTATCCACGTAAAGTTGGCCAGCGTCCCGGCTTGGACGTCTTTGATGAATCGCCAGTTTGGAGAGAGAACGTCTTTCTTCCAGTCGCTGCCCTCGTAAATATGTTTGACCGCTTGATAACTCGACCACTCCGCACCGTCGCTGACGCTGCCATAGGTCGCCGCATAAAAGCGCCACGTCAGCCCGGCCTTGTCGAGTTCGTCGCCGAGCGTTGTGTAGTCGAAGCAGGGTGGCTGGGCGTTTTCCTTGATCGTGCGGTCGGGGTTGATGATTGCGACTGCGTCGTAACTGCCGCCTTCGCATCCCCACGCGCCGGCCGGCAGGTCGACGCTCCAGGCCGCTTGTGCGGCGATGACGTACTGATGCGCGACGAAGCTTTCATCGAGTTGCGATTGAAACATGCGATCGGCGAGCACGCCTTCGTGCGCCATGTCGAAATACGGCTTGCTGTCGTTATGCGGTACGTAGACGTACTCGGGATTGGGGGGGCCGCCGCCCGAATACTCCTGATCGAATCCGTCCATCCGGCAGTGCGTTCCAGGCATATCGCCCTTGGGAGCATTGCACGCGGCGAACATCGCTTCGGCCGAGTGATCGATGACGTACTGGTGCGAAAGCGGAACCGGTTGCAACTTAATGGTTCGTCCCTTGGAGTTCTTTCCGCTGGAAACCGTATCCGCGCCCGGATAACCTTGGAAAAGGTTGTCGAAGCTGCGGTTCTCTTGCACGATGTAGACGATGTGCTTGATCTTGCCGGCGCCGGTTCCGGAGAGTGCTCGTAACGCTTGGCCGCTGCGCATGTACGGTAAAGATGATTGCGTGCCCGAAGAGCAGCCGGTCATTGCCAGCATCAACGCCGCGACGCTCAAAACAGAGAGTATCTTCATGTCGCTCCTGGGCGGCGGTCCGCGATGCCGTGAGCCGCCGCCGCTAAAACTTAAATTTTAGTCTTGATAAAAATAGGGGTCGAGAACGGACACCTGGGTCACGCTATCGACGGGAATACCGTTTTTCGTGGCGGATTCACGGATCGCTGCCTCGTCGGGGCCGTCGTAGATGCAAAAGGTCTTCTTCTTGTCCGACGACACGTACGAGTGCACCCACGTTACGCCGCTTTCGGCGTTGCGTCCAACAACCGTTAGGCAGGCCTGCGCCCCATCGGGGCTCGACGGAACGTGGAGACCGTCGGGGAAGGTTCGCTCGACCAAATATCTCGGCATGCTTCTCCTCATTTCTGATGGGCAATAGGGAGGCGATTTCGAACGCTCTAAGGCGATTTGAACGGGCTAATCAGTTGAACGCAGCGAGCTTGCAGCCCCCCTCACTCACTCGATCGCCGCGGCATAGACGGCGTCGATTGCTTGGGGGTCGACCGGCAGCGAGTTGTTCTGGTAGGCGGCGGCGATTGCCGCCGCCGACGAGGTGTCCGGTGCGTACTTCAACAGGTGGTTCATGCCTTTGATAACGACCAGCGTCGCCGACGGGTTCCCTCGTTTGAGCGCTTGCGCGTCGGCCAGCCCAACTTGCACGTCCGCCGTCCCCGCAACGATCGTCACCGGGATGCGAACCTTTCCGATTTCGACGGCGGGATCGTATTGAAACCAGGAGATGAGATACGGCTGCACCGAGGGGCGAGCCCACGCCGCCATATCGGCCGGAGTGCTGGGGACGGTCTTGCCCTGCTGCAGTTTGCCAATGATGCCGTCGGCGACGGCGTATTGTTGAGGCGAAAGGTTCGCCTTGAGTTGCTCGCGCAAAATCGTCGCGGCCGGCCTGCCCGCGCCGTCGAGGCTGACCAACGAATGCGCCGGCGCCTTGATCACCGCGATCGTGCCGATGAGCGATCCCTCGCTGTGCCCCGCCACGCAAACGCGCGAAAAGCGCGCGTCACGCGCGAGGAGCTCCAGCCACCCTACAGCGTCGTCGACGTAGGTGTCGAAGCGCAGCGATTCTTCACGTCCGGCCGCTCCGAAGCTCGCACCGATACCCCGCTTATCGTAGCGCAGCGACGCGACGCCACGCTGCGCCAGCGCGGCGGCGAGCATCCGGTAGGTCTCCGGCGCGATGCCCAGCGCTGAGTCTCCGTTGCGATCGGTCGGGCCGGAACCGGCAACGATCAGCACGACGGGCGCGGGCGTCTTCGCCGGCAACGCGAGCGTGCCGTAGATCGTTCCTGTCGCCGTCGTCAAGCTGACGTCCGACTCGCCGGCTGACGCCGTGCCGGGCAGCGCCGCGGCGCCGACGGTGGCCGCCGCCGTACGAATAAACTCATCGCGTAGCATGCGCAAGACTTGGCGGCTCCGGCGACCTTACCCGCTCTGCAATCGAGCCTGTAGAATGAGGCCGGCTTGTGTGGCCCGAACCTGTCGCGCCGAGCCACCTGCTTTGGGGAGAAGGACTTGATGATCGCGCGCTCTGGAATCGTGCCCGCCGCACTTGCGAGTGCGCTGCTCTTGACGGCCTGCAACGGCGTGCAGTCCGGGGCTCCCGCGGTCGCGTCGCCAAGTGCCGTCGCGCCGGAAACCGGCGCGGCAAACCTCAACGCGCAACAGACGGCGAACCGCGCGCGTCTCTTGGCTTTTTTCGAACGGCGCCGTCATCAACTCGCACGGCGCTCGCAAGGTGTTCTCCCCGATTCCGGCCCGGCCAAGAAGCAGGTAAACCTGCTCTACGTCACCGATGGCGGTAACTACGACGTCCTGATGCTCGCCTATCCGACCTTGAAGCAGCTCGGCAAAATTACCGGAACCGTCGACGTCCAGGGCGTGTGTTCCGATCCCAAAGGCAACGTCTGGACCGTTCCCTCGGTCTTTCCGGAGCTTAGTGAATACGCACACGGCGTCTCAAAGGTAAAGGCGACGCTCAGCGACGCAGGCGCGCAGTATCCGCTGACGTGCGCCGTCGATCCATCAACCGGCAATCTTGCGATGACGAACCTCGGGGCACCCAGCGGTGGCGGCAACGTCTACATCTGGACCAAAGCGACGGGCACGGCCAACATCATCACCGACTCGGCGATGAGCTACGTGTACTTCTGCGCGTACGACCCGAGCGGTAACCTCTGGGTCGACGGGCTCGATTCGAAATACAACTTCGTCTTTGCCGAGCTAGCCGCCGGCAGCCAGACGTTAAAGACGGTCCCCCTCACCGGAATTGTTTTCCCCGGCGGGATCGAGTGGGACGGGACGCAGCTGGCCGTCGGCGACCAGTCGTATCAGAGTAAGCAGACGTCGGCGATCGACCAAGTCTCGACCGGGTCTACTCCCTCCATCACCGGCACGACGCCGCTGAACGGAACCTGCGACGTCACCCAGTTTTCGATTCTCAACGGCAAGGTCTTCGCTCCGGACGTTTGCACGAACACCGGCAGCATGTACGCCTATCCGGCGGGCGGTAACGCGCAACGAACGCTCAAAAACCTGCAGTACCCCCTGACGACGGCGATCAATACGCTTCCCTCGAGCAAATGAAGGTCGTCGCCTAGATATCGTCCACCGGGTCGCGCGACGGTTTCTGATGCATGAAGTAGCTGCGCGAGTACTTCGAGCCGACGCTCTGGAACGGACGCGGATACTGATAGAAATCGAACATGTCGTCGATGCTGTTGGTCGTTCCGTCGGTCGTTCCCAGACGGCCGAGATTGAACGAGTCCTCGACGAATCGCACGATGCTGCCGAACTCGTACGTGGTCTGCGAGATGTAGCCCGGCTGGCTCGCCGACGTTTCTCGCGCGTAGGGTGAGATGACGATCATCGGAACGCGAAAGCCGGGTCCGCCCTGGTTGTCGCGCGGCGGCGGCGGCACCGGATCGTAGAAGCCCCCCCAGTCGTCCCACGTCAGGATGATCGCCGTCGACGGCCAATACTGGCTTTGCCCAACGGCATTGACCACGCTCGCGACCCACGACGGGCCAGTGTCCGAACCTTCCCCGGGGTGGTCGGAGTTCTCCGCGGTCGGAATGACCCAGGAAACCGCCGGCAGTTCTCCGTTAGCGATGTCGCCGAAGATATTGGTCTCGGGCCAAGAAACGTTGGTGCCCCACTCGGGCCCGTAACGCACCGCCGAGATCACGTCAAACGCGCTCCAGATTCCGCCCGACGTCCCCACTTGCGGGGCGTAGTACTTCCACGAAACGGCGTGATTGTCCATGAGATCGCGCAGCGTCGGATAGTTCGCACCCGACGACGGAAAATCGGAGGTGCACGGAAACGGGCCTTTCGATTTTTTAACGACGAGTTTCGTCGTGATGAGCGACGTCTTCGAGCCGGGCACCGAATCGCAGCCCCACGCGTCGTTGGTATAGTGCATGTTGTCGATCAAGCTGTCGTTTGAATCGATCATCGTGCCGCCACGAATCAGCGCCTGATGGGCCGTGAAGCTCGCGCTGCCCTGCGTGGCGAACATCGCGTTGGCGAGCCCCCACTCGCGGGCGAGATCCCAATACGGCTTGATGGCCGACGGGTTGACGTACTGGTAGGGCGCGGCGCTTTCTCGTTCTCCCCCGGTGTTGCGTTTGATGTTATTGAACCCGTCCATGTCGCCGTAATTCCAACCCACAAAAAATCCGGAATACGTGTGGTTGAGGTTCGACTTGACGAACAAGTTCGTCTCTTTGAGTTTGATGCTTTCGACCTTTTGCTGGCCTTTGACGGTCACGAGACGCTTCCCGACCGTCGTGCCGGTAACGCCGGGGAAGGTCGCAAACAGATCGTTCATCGTCCGATTCTCTTGCACGATGATAACGATATGCTGAATTGGCGTGACGCCCGAACCCGAGTCGTGCGTCACCACCGTGTGGGGCAGATTCGACGTGGATGGAACCGCGTTGGAGGGGACCGCATCGGGAGCGCCGCTGCACGCTGCCAGGCCTAACGCAGACGCCGCGCACGCGCAAAGGATCGCTGCTCTTGGCTTCACCGGAATGCTCCTTTCCTGGCGTGGCCCTTGAAAGGAGCTATTCTCCGAGCTGCTAGCTCGACCTCGCGAAAATGCCCGCTCGCCTCTATTCCAAACGAGCTGCGTTGCGCGCGCTACTCGGTATCGACCGGCAGCCCTGACGGCTTCTGATGAATAAAGAAGGCGCGCGGATACTTCGAAGTGATCGGCTTGAACGCACGCGGATTCTGATTGTAGTTCAACATGTTTGCAATGCTCTTCGACGTGGCGTCGGTCGTCCCGAGGCGCCCGAGATCGAACGTGTCCTCGATGTAGCGCACGACGCTGCCGAAACCATAGACCGTCTGCGAGATGTCGCCGGCAATCGAATAGGGTGAGATCACGATCGCCGGTACGCGAAAGCCCGGGCCGCCCTGTTTGTCGCGCTTGGGTGGTGAGACGGGATCGTAGAAGCCGCCCCAGTCGTCCCAAAGCACCACCACAACCGTCGAATTCCAATACGAGCTCTCTCCGACCGCGTTGACGACGCTCGTGACCCACGACGGCCCGGTATCGCTGGCGTATCCCGGATGGTCGGAGTTTGCCTCGTCGGGAATTACCCAAGAGACCGCCGGGAGCTGTCCGTTCGGAATGTCCGTGAGAATGTTCTTTTCAGGCCAATCAACGTTCGTGCCCCACTCCGAGCCGTACCGCACGGGCGCGATGACGTCGAACGCGTTCCAGATCGCACCCGGCTGATAGAAGGTCAGCTGCGGCACGTAGTACTTCCAGGAGACACCCTTGGCGTCCAAGAGATCGCGCAGCGTCGTGTAGTTCACCCCCGACGTCGGGAAGTTCTTGGTACAGGGAAACGGTCCGTCGTTGGCCTTGTAGGTCGTTCCCTTGATCAGCGACGTGGTCGTGCCGGCGGGGGAATCGCAACCCCACGCCTTCGCGTTGTCCGGATCGTCGACGAGGCTGTCGCCTTGCGTGTCGATCTCGGTGCCGCCGCGAATCAAATCCTGATGGGCGGTAAAGCTGCCGCTGCCCTGCGTCTGGAACATCTTGTTTGCCAGCGCGTACTGCGTCGCCATATCCCAGTACGGCTGGATGTCGGACTGCCGCACGTATTGATAGGGCTTCTTCCCTTCCATCTGCCCGTTGGATTGGAAGATGATCCGGTTGAACGCGTCCATCTTCCCGTTGTCGAGCGCAATCTTATAGGACTTGTAGAGATGGTTGAGGTTCTGCTTGTCTTCCAGCGTGACTTGCGTCAGCGCGATGGGAACGACCTTGACGTTTTTGCCCTTGCCGATCTTCTCTTTACCGGTGATCGTTCCGGTGGCGTTGGGAAACTGCGCGAACAAGTTGTTGAAGCTGCGATTCTCTTGAACGATCACGACGATGTGCTGGATCGGAGAAGTACCTGAGTCACCAATTGGAATATTCGCGTTCTGTGGAAGCATCGCGTCGCTGCCCGAAGCGCCGCCGCTGCAAGCACTCATTGCAGCCAAAGCAAGCGTGCATAAGCTCAAGCGGCTAACCGGTCTCTTCAAAAAAACTCCGTCTTCCATGGCTGCGTAGAACGCATTTCGTCGCAAGAATCACCCTGTCATCCTGAGCCTGTCGAAGGGCTCGCGTGTCACCCTGAGCCTGTCGAAGGGCGCCCGCTGTGTCACCCTGAGCTTGTCGAAGGGCGAAGGGCGCGTGTGTCACCCTGAGCCTGTCGAAGGGTGAGCTTGTCGAAGGGCGTGTGTGTCACCCTGAGCCTGTCGAAGGGCGAAGGGCGCGCGTGTCACCCTGAGCCTGTCGAAGGGTGAGCTTGTCGAACGACGCGCGTGTCACCCTGAGCCTGTCGAAGGGCGAGCTTGTCGAAGCGCGCCCGCTGTGTCACCCTGAGCCTGTCGAAGGGCGAAGGGCGAAGCAGGTAAACCCAGCGTGAAAACATCCGCTTGCGGGAGGACGTAGACGATGCAACACATTGGGTGCCGTATTGCGATTGCCGTTTTTATGCTCGCAGGGTGTTCGCCCCGCCAAGTAACGCGCGTCCAGCGCAGAGCTTCGCGAAATTGGCGCAGCCTGCAATGCAAACGGCCCGCGAAATACCATCGAGAGACGTGATCCGGACTCAAGCGGAGTTAGCAAACTATCTCCGCCTAGTACCGATGGACGGGTCCCCTCTGCGCTACTTGACGCCGGCCGCAAGAGCGCGATTTCTCGCGAGCCTTCGCTTCAACGACCGGGGCGTAACGACGTTCCGCTATGACGACTTGCAACGGCTCCCGGCGCCCCGGACCCGCGAAGTGCTCGCGCTCTTTGGGCTGCAGCGCGACGCGTCGCTAATCGCCCGGCGCTGATTCAAGTTGCGCTAGCGTCTCGGACGCAAACCGGTCGGAGGAACGCTCACAGTGATCGCGCCGAATCCCTTATCGCCGTTACCGATTTTCTTGATCGTGTGCATCGGATGAATGCCCTTGGGATACTTCCAAACCCCGAGATCCGGCGTCCCCTCGCCCTTCGCCGAGTAGGGGAAGGCGACGGTACCGTCGCCCGCGATCCACGAAAGGCCGACCTGGCGCATATACGGCTTGAACTTTGTCTGCCCGACCACCGTCGCCGTCGATCCGGTGATCGAAAGGCGCGAGATGGTGGCCGGCGGTTTGGCGCTCTCCAAGGTGATGTAGGTGCCGTCCCACTGAATCTGGCCGACGTCACCGACGCTCTCGTTGAGCGAAATCGGAATAAACTCGCTGCTGCCGCTGGGCAGCTCGGCGATTTCGTCGTAGTTTGCAAGGAAGAGATTCCCAGAGTTGTCATACGTCGCCGTGCTAAACGCCAGCGTGTCGTATCGTGTTGACTGGCTGCTGCCGCTTGGAAAGATCGCAAGATTCTCGTATCCGCACGGCGGGCAGTAAAAGGTGACCGCGAGATCGCCGGTCGTCGGATCGACCGCACACGCCACCGTTTGCGCACCCGGAACGCGGACGGTGCGAATCGGCTGCGTACCGCCGTGTGCGAACTCGATCGCGGAGTTGAGCGTCAGCAAATATACGTCGCCTTGCGTATCGGAACACATCGCCGACGGGCCGATATCGATACTGCCGACCAACTCTCCCTGCGGGTAGGTTAGAATGACCGTACCTTCACCGCTTCCAGACTCCAAGCGGACGCCCGCGTAGAGCAGCTCGCCGTTTGAGGCGCCGGGGCGGATCCACGCTTTCGGAGGGTGCTCCACAACGGAACTGACGTTCGGCGCCGCCGCAAGCGAATCGGCAGTGGTTAGCGGCGGGCCGCCGCACCCGCACATCAGCGCCGCCACGCCGGCGGTCGTAGCGAGGCCCCGTAAAAGTCGAAATTGCATTACGTTCCTTCTTTCCGTAAGCCGCTTGGAGGAATGCTAAAGGCCTTAGCACCCCCAACCACCATCATTCGCCGAATCGTATTCCCCCCGGCGGGAAACTTCCAGAAACCTGTCTGCCGGTCTGAGAAGCTGAGAACGATCTCTCCGTTCGCGATGGCAAACGGCTCGATCGTCTTGAAATTCATGCCGCGCCAGTCGTGGAAGTGCGACGTGCTAATCGTCGTCGCTTTCCCGTCGGATACGCTCATCTGATAGATGACGTGCTTCAGACTGTCGCCGATGGCAAGATACTGGCCGTCCCACTGCAGGCCACCGAGCTTTTTGAAACCCTCATCCATCTTCACAACGGCGAGCGTCGCGCCGCCGCGGGGAAGCTCCGCCAACACGGTGCCCTTGCGCAAGCTCCGCGCACCGTTGACGAACAGGTTCCCTTGACTGTCGTACGTGCAGAACTCGTACACTTTCAAGGCTGAATTGGTATAGGTTTGAGGGGTGCTGTAGATATCGGTGTAAACAACCACGCTGCCCTCGTTGAGTTCAAGGCTGTTTTGGGTGACCGCAATATCGCCGGTCGTTGGATCGACCGCGCACGCGGTCGCCTCCTCCGTCGTGTAGAGTTGCGCGATCGGAACGGTGCCGCCCGGCGCGTATTCGAGCAGAGAGCCGCCGTACGTCACCCAGACGTCGCCGAGGGGATCGGAGCACAGACCGGCTACTCCTTCGAACCCGTCGAGCTGCCCGACCATCTTGCCCGCCAGCGAATAGATGCCGACGGTCTGCCCCAGCGCCATATACAGAAGCTCGTCGCCGCTGAGATTGCCCGACATCCACGAACCCACGTGCGCGAACCGCGCTAGGCTCGCGGACGCGCGGGAAGCGGCCGGCACCGATGAAGCCGCGGCGCCCGACCCTCCGGTACCACAACCCGCAAGCGCTGCTGCCGCCGCGAACGCGGAAAATGCCAACGGGCCAGACCGTAAAAACCTCATTCTTCTTCCTCCGCTCCAAAAGCGCGCAGACGCTCGTATTCCGCATCGCTTAAGCGCAGCGACGTGGCCCCGACGTTCTCTTCTAAGTGTTCTACCGACGACGTGCCTGGAATCGGCAACGTCGCTGCTGAGTGTTGCAACACCCACGCAAGCCCGACCTGCCAAATCGAGGTACCGTGCGCTTTGGCGACCTCTTCGAGAGCGCCGTGCGCAACCAAGTCGCCGCCGTCGAGCGGAAAGTAGGGGATGAAGGCGAGGCCGTTGGCTTCGCAGTAAGCGAGAATCGTTTCGCTCTCGCGGTCGCTGACGTTGTAGCTGTTCTGTACCGAAGCAATCTCGACGATGCGCTCCGCAGTTTGCAACTGGTCGAGATCGACGTTCGAAAGGCCGACGTACCGGATCTTTCCCTCGTCCCGCAGCTCACGCAGCGTTCCGATCTGCTCTTCAAACGGCACGTTTGGGTCGACGGCGTGCAGCTGATAAAGGTCGATGCGTTCGAGCCGCAGCCGCTGCAGGCTCGCCTCGCACGCCTCGCGGAGGTGTGCGCGCCGGCCGTCGCGTTTCCAAATTCCCGGACCGCCGCGGGTGCAACCGCCCTTGGTTGCGATCGTCAGGCCGTCGGCGTACGGCGCGAGCGCTCGAGCGATCTGTTCTTCGTTGACCGCCGGACCATATGCATCCGCCGTGTCGATGAAGTCGACGCCGAGTTCGAGCGCGCGTTGCAACACGCGCGTCACGCTGTCGGGATCTTTCGGCGCGCCCCAAATGCCGGGGCCACACAAACGCATCGCGCCGAAGCCGAGCCGTTTGACCCGTACGTCCGAACCGATGGTAATGGTCGACGCTTGATTCATACGTTGCCGATTTCCACAGGCGAAAAAGAAAACCGCCCGGCATAAAGCCGGGCGGTCACGGGACCCCCAGAGGGTGTTTTGCTTTTACTTGACCGGCTGCTTGTTGATCGGAGCCGAGTTCGGCATCTGAGCCGAGCTCGGCATCTGAGCCGAGTTCGGCGTCGCGGCGTTGACGTTGCTCTGAACCTTCGCCTGAAGATTCTTCTGCGACTCGGCGATCATCTCGGCGATTTTCATCGTGTAGTTTTTGCGGATCTCGAGGAGCTGGCTGGCGAAGCCGAACGACATCTCCACCCACTGCGTCGGGCTGGGCATGTTCTCGAAGGTCGGCATGGTGCCGGGCTTCTCGCTCAGTTCTTTGGTGAACTCACCGAACGAGCGGATCGCTTTGAGGCTCGCGTCCTGCGACTGCTTGATGGCCTCGAGGCCCTCTTCCTGAAACTTGGTCATGTACTCTTGAACGTTGACGGCCATGTGTGTTGCTGTATCTCCTTAGCTTTTGTGTGCGCTAAGTATACCAAGCACATGCTGCGTCTGTCAACTACCCGCCCCCGACGAAACTCCGATAGATCCGGATCAAGGCTTCCTTTTGGTCGACGCTGAGGCGCGGATCGACCTTTATCGCATGCTCGACCCCATGATGGCTGTTCTCCCGGGTCGTCGTGTTATCGAGCAGGCCGGCCTGAGAGTACATCGTCTCCGCCGAGATCTGGAGCGCGTTGGCGATGCTCTTGAGCACTTCGGCCGAGGGCTTGTAGAGCCCACGCTCGACCTGGCTGAGGTAAGGGTTGGAGATCTTGGCGATCTCGGCGAGCTGGCGCATCGAAAGGTTGGCCAGCTCGCGCTGGCCGCGAATGAAATCCCCTAAGCTGCGCCAGGCCCCGCTGGCTGCGGTTTTATCGTCATCGGTCATGTATGTGTCTTTACCTTTGCACTCAACGGTGGCCCCTCTTCATTGAGCACGTATCGGCCGGGCGCTCGCTCGCCATCGGGCAGAGCGAAGGGCTCGCGCATCGGTCCGCCGTGCGCCTGCGCCCACGGTGCCCAGTCTTCCCACCACGAACCGTTGTGCCGGTCCGCGGTCTCAAGCCACACGTCGGCGCTTTCGCCGCGCTCCGCCGCAGGCTTGGTGTAGTGCCACGTCCTTTTGCCGCCCGGCGGATTCACGATGCCGGCGATGTGTCCGGAGTTCGTCAGCACGTATTTGGATGGACCGCTGACGAATTGCGTCGTTTGGTACGTCGCTCGCCAGGGTGCGATGTGGTCGTTCTCGGCGCCAAGGACGTAGAGCGGCGTCGCGATCTTGCCTAAATCGATCGGCGTGTCGTCAATGACGAAGGCGTTCGGCTTGACGATCGAGTTGTGTAAATAGCACGCGCGCAGGTACTGCGAATGCATCGCGACCGGCATTCGCGTCGAGTCGTTGTTCCAAGAGAGAATGTCAAACGCCGGCGGCTTCTTCCCTTTGAACCAGTTGTTGATGACGTAACTCCAAATGAGATCGCTCGAGCGCATCCAATCGAAGGTCCGAGCCATCTCCGCCGACTCGAGGTAGCCGCGCTCGTTCATCTTCTTCTCGAGCCGTGCGATCGTATCTTCATCGGTGAAGATACCCAGATCGCCCGGGCTGCCAAAGTCGACCAGCGTGTTGGTCAGCGTCGTCGAAGCGATTCGATCGCCCTGATCGTGCGCCGCGAGATAGGCGAGCGCGACCATCGCAAGCGTGCCTCCGAGGCAGAGGGCCGCGATGTTGACCTTCGGCGCGCCGGTGATCTCTTGCACCGCGTCGAGCGCCGCCAGGACGCCGTCGCGCAGGTAGTCGTCCATCGTCAGATGGGAGAGCGTCACGTCTGGATTGCGGTAGGAAATCATGAAGGTCTGGTGACCGTGCTTCACCGCCCACTCCACGAAGGAACGCCCCGGCGCCAAATCCATGATGTAGTACTTGTTGATCCACGGCGGGCTGCAGAGCAGCGGAATCGCGTGCACCGTGGGCGTCTGTGGGTCGTAGGCGATCAGTTCGATCAGTTCGTTGCGCATTACGACGCGCCCGGGCGTCGCCGCGAGGTTGCGCCCGAGTTCGAAGCCCGAACGATCGACCTGTCGCGGATAGCCGTTGTTGTTGGCGAGGTCGTCGAGAAAGGTCTGCATCCCGCGCACCAGGCTCTGTCCTTGCGTCTCGGTTGCTTCTTTGATCACGCCCGGATTCAGCCAAGGAACGTTGCTGGGAGCATACGCGTCGCACATCAGTTGCATCGCGAAACGCGCCTTGCGCCGCGTCGCTTCCGGCAGACGCGAAGAATCGATCAGCGACATTGCGGCATCGGTGCGCGCGCGGTAGTCTTCGAGTACGCCGGCGAGCATGGGGTTCTCACGCCACTCGCTGTCGGCAAAGCGCTTATCGCCGGGAAACGCGGCCGGCTCGGGGCGCTCGCCGCCCAGCCGTCGCAACATGTTCAAGCCGACGTTCTGCTCGGCAAGCGCGAAGCCGGTAAGCCACGTGGTCATCCGAATCGGATCCATCATGACGTCGGTGACGACGGCGCGTACGGCGTCGCCGAGGGAAGCCGGGTCGAGGCCGGTGACATCGATTCCGTATTGGAGTTCTTCGGGCGCGATTCTATCTTGATTCATCTGTCACCCTGAGCTTGTCGAAGGGTCGTGTCACCCTGAGCCTGTCGAAGGGCCGCGTCACCCTGAGCTTGTCGAAGGGCCGTGTCACCCTGAGCTTGTCGAAGGGCTTGTCGAAGGGCCGTGTCACCCTGAGCCTGTCGAAGGGCCTGTCGAAGGGCCGTGTCACCCTGAGCTTGTCGAAGGGTCGTGTCACCCTGAGCCTGTCGAAGGGTCTGTCGAAGGGCGCGCATCACATGTACCATCCGCCGTTGATGTTGTAGACCGCTCCGGTGATGTAGCCGGCCTTCTCGTCGAGCAGAAAGCGCACCAGCCGCGCGACCTCTTCCGGCTGGCCGAGCTGGCGAACGGGCGTCTGCGCGATCGCGTTTTCGATCGCCTCGACCGGCATCGCTTTGGTCATGTCGGTTTCGATGAAGCCCGGCGCCACCGCGTTGACCGTGATGCCGCGCTTGGCGACTTCCAATGCGACGGTTTTGGTCAGGCCGATGAGCCCGGCTTTCGCAGCGGCGTAGTTGGCCTGGCCGAAGTTGCCCGCCTCACCCACCACGGAGCTGACGTTGACGATCCGCCCAAAGCCCTGCTCGAGCATCGTGTCGAGAACGGCTTTGATCATAAAAAAAGGCCCCGAGAGATTGACCTGCAGGACCGCTTCCCATTCCTCGACGGTCATCTTTCTGACCGTGTGGTCGCGGGTGATGCCCGCATTGTTGACCAGGAAGTCGACGCGACCGTGCTCCTTGAGCACGGCGTCGACCGCCTCGTGACATTGCTCGTAGGCGCTGACGTCGCCCTGATAAAAATGAATGCGTGAGGCCGCGCCGTTGAGCCGCGCAGCCAGCGAGTGCGTCCGGTCGCGATCTTCGGGCAATCCAAGCACCGCGACGGTCGCGCCGTCCGATGCAAGGAGCGTGCTGATCGCGCCGCCGATGCCGCGGGCGCCGCCCGTGACGATGCCAACCCGTCCTTTGAGTGATAGACTTTCCACGCGCTAGATTTACCCAACTTCCGTACGGTTCACCTTCTCGCGCCGTTGAAGGACGGCGCGTTCGTCCGGGCGCAGCTTTGGGCGTACACCCGCAGGGAGGACCGATGACCGACGACGCAACCACGACGATTGCCGCGCTGCTGACGAAAGTCGGCGACGTTCACCATATGGTGTTCGCCGACACCGACGGGAACGACGACGACTGGGCGACCTTCTACTCCGATTGGCTCTTGACGCACTCCAAGCTGCCAGCGTTGCTCGGGCAGCGGCCGGTCCGAAGCCATCTCACCCGCGACTTGGTCGAGCTCGACGAAGAATACTCGCGCCAGAGCCCGCCCGAGCCCTGGCCGCAGTGGTACGCGCAACGGCTCGTCGCAAAATACTAACTCGCGCAGTCAGCGTTTTACGCTTTTCTTACATCTCGCCGATATAACG
>DATAWH010000028.1:0-6181 GCA_036267315.1 Candidatus Cybelea sp.
GCGATTCCCCGCGCTCTGCGCGATTCGTCGGGCGTGAACGAACGCGGGTCTCGCTCTCCGGCCGTTCGCTGGATGTAGTGCGCCGGTACGACCATCGTCCGCTCGTGCAGCTCGGCGTGCGCCGTCAGCACGATGCCGGAATCGTACGGTACGTTGAGCCACTTATGCGCGTCGGTCGCAATCGAGTCGAACTGCGCCATCCCAGCGGTAAGGTGGCGATGCTCCGGAGAGACGGCCGCCCACGCACCGAACGCACCGTCGAGATGCAGCCACGCCTTGCGCTCGCGCGCGAGCGCCGCGATTTCCGCCAACGGGTCGGCCGCACCGGTGTTGACGTTTCCAACCTGCGCGCAGACGATGCACGGTCCGCTCGTCGCCCGAAGCTCCCGCGCCAACTCGCGCACCTGCATTCGCCCGTGCTCGTCGGTCCCGACCCGCCGGACGCGTCCCTCGCCCAGGCCGAGCATCCGCAACGCGGTGAAGATCGTCCGATGCATTTCGTCGCTGACGATCGCGTGGATCGGCGGCGCGCCGAACAGCCCGTCGCGTTCCACCTCCCAACCGGCCTCACGCAACACGTGCGAACGCCCAAGCAACAGCCCCGTAAACGTGGCCATCTGAGCACCGGTAACGAACCCGGCGCTCCAGCCTGCCGGTAAGCCGAGCAGATCCTTGATCCAACCCGCCGCGATCTCTTCCACGACCGACGCGAGCGGCGACATCGCGTAGACTTGCGCGTTTTGATCCCACGCCGACGTCAACCAATCGGCCGCGGTTGCCGCCGGCACGCTGCCGCCCGTAACGAAGCCGAAGTAGCGCGGCCCTTGCGACGCGGTCGTGCCCAGCCGCCCGGCATCCGCGAGGTCGTCGATCACCGCGACGGCATCGTCGCCGGATTCGGGAAGCGGCCGGCCAAGCCGGCGGCGCAGTTCGTCACCGCCGCAGCGCGCGCCGGCGTCGCGTTCGCCGACTTCGGCAAGATAGCGCACCGCGTGCGCCGCCGCGCGTTCGAGCAGCCTCGAGCGGTCGTCCTTAGGTTCGAGCGCCAACCGTCTCGCCGATGGCGCGTTGCACCGCCGCCCGCGCGAGCAGTCGCGTCGAGTCGAGCACGGGCACGGCCGAGTTCGAATCGTCGAGCACCAGCGGAAGTTCCGTACATCCCAGCACGACTGCGTCGCATCCGGCTGCCTCGAAATGCTCGGTGGCGGAGATCAGTTCGTCGACCGATCTCAAGTGAAACTCGCCGTGCACGAGTTCTTCCAAAATGATGCGATTGGTGGTCGCGCGGTCCGCAGCGTCGGGGCGCCGATACTCTAACCCGGCGGAGCCAAGCGCATCGGGATAGACCGGTCCGTCGACCAGCCACCGCGTCCCCATGAGCCCGATGCGCCGAAAGCCGCGGCGGACGGCTTCGTCGCGCACGATTTCGGCGATGTGCAGCCACGGCAGCGCCGTTCGGCGCGCGACCTCGGGCAGAACCTGGTGGATCGTGTTGTCGGGCGAGATCAAGAAGTCCGCGCCCATGCCCTGGAGTTTTTCGGCCGAGGCGACCATCAAATTCGCGACGCCGCTCCAGTCGCCGCCTTCCAAACACGCGACGTAGGCTTCAAACGACGGCGAATGCAGCGACACCTCCGGATGCGCGTGCCCGCCGAGCTGCTTGGCGCCGGTGGCGCAGATGGTTCGATAGCAGAGCGAAGCACCTTCGTGCGAGCAGCCGACGATGCCGATATGCTTCACACTGCGTCTCCGGTCGCGACGATGCCGGCCGACTCGACCATCAGCACGACCGATTTCTTGGGCGAACGTGGCCGATGCATCGTCCCCTTCGGCACGGTGAGGCCCTCGTGCGCGCGCAAAAGCACCGATTCGCGCCCCTCAATATCCAGCGTGAACTCACCCTCGAGCACGAGAAAGAACTCGTCTTGCTCGACGTGCTGATGCCAGGGGAAGTCGCCCTCGAAAATCCCGAGCCTAACGACGGCATCGTTCACGGTCGTTAGCGTCTGATTGAACCATGGCGCGTTGGCGGCGACCTCCGCTGGAATATCGATCGGCCGCAGCATCCCGTACTTTACATCTTCGTTGTTGCGAAAGTTCGCAGGCAGCGCTTCTTGCACAGTAGAGTCCTTTCCTAAAGCAACTATAACCCAGTCTGTTCACCCGGTGTCAACCGTCTCAAATCTCAAACTTTATCACAACAAAGCTCACTCACGAACCGAACTTAGAAAAAGGCCCCGCGGTTCGCGCGGAGCCTTTTTTCTTTACCGTAAACGCGACGCTTACAGGTCTTCGGGGTTGATGCCCTTGAGCCGGTCGTACTGCGTCTTGGCCGGCGACGAGTGCGGATTGGCGTGGTCGGGATACTCGCCTTCGTACTGGACGGTGAGCGGTTCGCGATTGCGCTCGTACGCGCTGACGAGCCGGCTCATGCCGTCACCGTTGGTGCCCATCACCTCGGCGAGGGCCGCGTCGTCGGCGGTCATCGTTGCGTAGGGCACCTCGAAGTCGTGACGCGGGCGTCCGTCGTCGTCGACGTCTTGGCCTTCCGGCACGATCTCGACGTTGCGATATCGCGACATGCCCGTACCGGCGGGAATCAGTTTGCCGATGATGACGTTCTCCTTGAGGCCCAGCAGCGGATCGTACTTGCCTTTGATCGCCGCATCGGTAAGCACGCGCGTCGTCTCCTGGAAGCTCGCGGCCGAGAGGAACGACTCCGTCGCCAGCGACGCCTTCGTGACGCCAAGCAGCACCGGGTTCGCGGTCGCCTGTTCTTTGCCGGCGGCCTTCATCTTCTCGTTGGCCTCGTTGAACGCGGCCGCCTCGATCAGTTGTCCGGGCAGCATCTGCGTAGCGCCGCCTTCGACGATCTTGACCTTGCGCAGCATCGAGCGAACGATCACTTCGATGTGCTTGTCGTTGATGTCGACGCCTTGCGAACGATAGACCTTCTGCACTTCCTGAACCAGATAGTTTTGCAGCGCGGTCTCGCCTTTGATCCGCAAAATATCGTGCGGGTTGAGCGATCCTTCGTTGAGCTGGTCGCCCGGCTCGATGGCCTGCCCTTCCTGCACCATCAGATGGGTGCCCGGCGGGATCTCGTACTCGTGCTCTTCGCCGTGCGAATCGGTAACGTAGACGATTCTCTTGTTCTTCTCGTCTCCGAACCGAATCGTGCCGCCAACCTCAACCATCGTCGCCTGGCCCTTGGGTTTGCGCGCTTCGAAGATTTCCTCGACGCGCGGCAGACCGGTGATGATGTCTTCGGTCGCGACGCCGCCGGTGTGGAAGGTTCGCAGCGTGAGCTGCGTACCCGGTTCACCGATCGATTGCGCCGCGATGATGCCGACGGCCGTGCCGATGTCGGCACGATTGCCCGCCGCCAAGTCGCGGCCATAGCACATCGAGCAAACGCCGTACTTGGACCGGCAGGTCAGCACCGAACGAATCTTCACCTCCGTAACGCCGTTGTCGATGAGGGCCTTGGCCTTCTCTTCGTCAATCTCGGCGTCTCGCGTGACGATCGCGGTCGTCGGGCGCTTCGGATCGGTCCGTACTTCTTCGGCCGAGCGACGGCCGATGATCCGGTCGATGAGCGGCTCGATGATCTCCTTACCGACGCGGATGTCGCTGACGAGGATCCCGTTGGCCGTGCCGCAGTCTTCCTCGCGGACGATGACGTCCTGTGCGACGTCGACCAGGCGGCGCGTCAAATAGCCCGAGTCGGCCGTACGCAGCGCGGTGTCGGCGAGACCCTTGCGTGCGCCGTGCGTCGAGATGAAGTACTCGAGAACGGTCAGGCCTTCTTTGAGCGATGCTTTGACCGGGATCTCGAGAATTCGGCCCGATGGGTCGGACATCAAGCCGCGCATACCGCCCAGCTGCTTGACCTGCGCGATCGAACCGCGCGCGCCCGAGGTCGCCATCATGAAGACCGGGTTGAGCGGATTCTGCGCCGACTGCATGGCGGTCGTAACTTCTTCGGACGCCTTCGACCAGAGGTCGATCGTCTTGTTGTACCGCTCGTCCTCGGAGATGAAGCCCTGCTCGTACAAGCGGTGCAGCTCGTCGACTTCGTCCTGTGCCTTGCCGACGATCTCGTATTTGCTCTCCGGCACGACGACGTCGGTGATCGAGACCGTCGTTCCGGAAAGGGTGGCATAGTGGAAGCCCAGATCCTTGATCGCATCGAGGAAGCGCGCCGTTTCGGCATTGCCGTAGCGGCGATAGCAATCGGTGATCGTCTTCTTCAGACTGCCTTTATCGATGATGCGGTTGACGAACTCGTGATTCCAGCGGGCCGGGAAGGCCAGGTTGAAGATCACGCGACCGATGGTCGTCTTGATCAGCTCGCCCTTCCAACGCACGTAGATCCACTCTTGCAGACCGACCTGGCGAGTCTCGTAGGCCGTCACGGCTTCTTTGTCGTCGTAGAACGTCGGGATCGCTCCCGGCGCGTCTGAAGCCGGAGCGTTCTTGTTCTTGGCCCGTAAGATTTGCTCGCTTTCGTCGGTCATCGCCGCCTTGGCGGGCCCGGCGTACTGATCGCGCTGGAACGTAAGGTAGTACAGCCCCAGCACCATGTCTTGGGTTGGAATCGAGACCGGGTTACCGTAAGCCGGCAGCAAGATGTTGTTCGAGGAGAGCATCAGGATGCGCGCCTCGGCTTGCGCGCCCGCCGAGAGCGGCAAGTGCACGGCCATCTGATCGCCGTCAAAGTCCGCGTTGTACGGCGTGCACACCAGCGGGTGGAGATGAATCGCCTTGCCTTCGACGAGCACCGGCTCGAACGCCTGAATGCCCAAGCGATGGAGCGTCGGCGCGCGGTTGAGCAGCACCGGATGCTCCTTGATGACTTCTTCGAGAACGTCCCAGACTTCCGGACGCACGCGCTCGACCATGCGTTTTGCGCTCTTGATGTTGTGCGCGAGCCCGCGATCGACGAGCTTCTTCATTACGAACGGCTTGAAGAGCTCGAGCGCCATCTCTTTTGGCAAGCCGCACTGGTGCAGCTTGAGCGAGGGGCCGACCACGATGACCGAACGTCCCGAGTAGTCGACGCGCTTGCCCAGCAGGTTCTGCCGGAAGCGGCCCTGCTTGCCCTTGAGAATATCCGAAAGCGACTTGAGCGGACGATTGTTGGGGCCGGTTACCGGACGCCCGCGCCGCCCGTTGTCAATCAGCGCGTCGACCGCTTCTTGCAGCATGCGCTTTTCGTTCTTGATGATGATTTCGGGCGCGTTGAGTTCCAGCAAGCGCTTGAGCCGGTTGTTACGATTGATAACGCGCCGGTACAGGTCGTTGAGATCTGAGGTTGCGAACCGGCCGCCGTCGAGCTGCACCATCGGGCGAAGCTCCGGCGCAATTACCGGTACGGCGGCCAACACCATCCACTCGGGACGGTTGCCGCTATTTAAGAACGCCTCGACGACTTCGAGCCGTTTGATCGCTTTGAGCCGCTTCTGACCGCTGGTCTCCTTGAACTCTTTGCGCAGATCTTCTTGGATCTTGCGCAGGTTGAGATCGCGCAGCAGTTCCCGGATCGCTTCGGCGCCCATGCCCGCTTTGAAGCGGTTGCCGAACTTGTCGCGGCTCTCGCGGTACTTCTGCTCGGAGAGGACCTCACGCTTGGCAAGCGTCGTGTCGCCAGGATCGATCACGACGTACGCCGCGAAGTAGATCACCTTCTCCAGCTGGCGCGGCGACATGTCGAGCAGGATGCCGATGCGGCTGGGCACGCCCTTGAGGTACCAGATATGGCTGACCGGCGTGGCCAGCTCGATGTGGCCCATACGCTCGCGGCGCACCTTCGCCCGGGTGATCTCGACACCGCAGCGGTCGCAGATCATCCCTTTAAAGCGGATGCGCTTGTACTTGCCGCAGTGGCACTCCCAGTCTTTGGTTGGGCCGAAGATCTTTTCGCAAAAGAGCCCGTCGCGTTCGGGCTTGAGCGTGCGGTAGTTGATGGTCTCGGGCTTTTTGACTTCTCCGAACGACCACGCCCGGATTTGCTCCGGCGACGCCAGGCCGATGCGCATCGCGTCGAAGTTGTTGACGTCAATTAGATTCAAGGAATGGAACTCCGTCGAACCCGCGGCGCCGGTGCTTACGCAGGGAAGGCCTGACCCACGTCGTCACGTAGGGGCTCCCACCGTCGCTCCTGGCGCGGGGCACAGAC
>DATAWH010000029.1:0-17159 GCA_036267315.1 Candidatus Cybelea sp.
GCAAATGGCGGCCTGATCGACCTCGCCGGCGTGCTCTATGGTACGACTTACGCGGGCGGAGTGTCTTACGACCAGGGAACGGTGTTCAGCGTCACCACAAACGGCACCGGAAAAGTATTGCACAACTTCGACGCAGGTTGCCGACGCGTCGATGGCGCTCGCCCAGCAGCGCCCCTAATGGATGTCAACGGCACGCTCTACGGCACGACAACCGCCGGAGGAAAATACGGAAGCTCCGTCTATTGTGACGGTTCCGGAACCGTGTACAGTGTCACCCCGAGCGGCAGAGTGAAGGTGTTGTATTCCTTCGGTTCAACGAGCGCCGACGGCACATATCCGCTCGCGGAGCTGACCAGGCTGAACGGTAAACTCTACGGCACGACGTATTATGGAGGCGCCTGCGACGCTGGCACCGTCTTCAGCATCACCCTAAGCGGCACTGAAAAAGTGCTGCACAGTTTCTGCTGAGACGTTCCGCCCAGCTACTGAGCGGCACGCGATCGAGAACATGCTTCTCTTCACGAACGTATGTCGCCAGGTGCACGGTTTAGGCGTTGCGCTGACGACGCTGGCCTGCGGATCGCATCTTGGTCGGCGAGCCATAACCCTGACGGAAGCAAGCGTCACCGGTCGTTCGAAGGCCCTTATGTAGTATCCCGAGGCAAACTCTATGGGATAATACAGATGCCGCGAAAACGTCCGGTTCTGCTTTCGGTCGTCGGTCCGCGATCGGTCGGCAGCGATACTACATAAAGCCTCTAAAACTCCCGGTTCTGGTCCTCGATCGGTGGCCTGACCGCTCGCCTTTTAATAGCCTGAAAGTCGTTGGGGTCTTAGAAAACCTCGCTCCCGGCCTTCATGAATAGCCCCTTCCAATGCAGCAACTCCGTTGCGGGCTATTTCTAAAATACTCCGGCTCACTAGATACTCCAAGGCCTCGGGATACTTTACCAATCTCGTTATACTTCGAGTTCCTCGCTCGTCTAATTTTAAGTCCGATATCTCGAGTTTTGGATTCGCCGTTTGGATATCTCGCAATGTTACCATTGAGCGCATGTTTAGAGTTTCGTCGTGAATCTCAACGTCTCTTAAGTGATGCAAAGCTTCCATGACGACATTTTGATCGAGCGCCTGCCGCCATTCCTTCGAATCGTTCACCTTGTTCGAAACGCGAATAATATAATATCGAACAGCTCGATGCGCCGACAAATAAGCGGAAAAATAATATTGAAAATGCGTCATGATTTGGCGCGAGTCTTCATCGACGGGCCGCAAAACTCTGCGTGTGTGATCAATGTACTCTCGATGCATTCCCTCCATCGCGCTTTGAAAGAAGCGCAATTCGCTCATCTTGTCTTCGATATGATCGAAAAAAATCTGCACGATCTAAGGCGCTATAGTGGTCTCAGCGGGGCCGCTGCTGTCCACGTAGTTGGAAAGTAACGATCTCGCAAAAGTAGACTAAGACACAAAAACGCTCCCGGTCCAAAACTATCAAGCAGCTCAAATGTACGCGGTTCGTCGATAAGGTGCGGTCCATAGGTATGGTCGGATTCGAGCGTGGTTTTGAACTCTACGTTTACGGAAAAAACTACATCATCGCCATCGTAGCGAAATTGGCCGCGAGTATCCAACGGGCGATAGTATTGCGGAAACATCCGGTGAACCTGCACATCATTGACCACATCTTCATAGAGCAACTTGTCGTCGAGGAAGGAGCAGAGGTCTAGGACAGCGGTGATCATAAAACGTTCGCGCCGCTGCGGTGGCCGTATTTCGGGAAATTCCATACCGACCAGACGATCTACCTCTCCCTGCTCGTCGTCTTCAAGGCTCGCCATGCCGAGTCGGTTAGCGTATAGATTCAGCGCCTCGAAAGCGATCTTCTTAAGATAGGACCGAGCGAGCTCGGGTTCCCCAGCAGTTGCGAGGGCGCGGCATATCGCGACAACTGAAGCAGTTTGGCTGTCCGAAAAGACCTTTGAAATACCAGGCTCGATCTTCACCAGCTTTATGAGTCTAGCTATCGCAGTCGCCCGGTCCCCCTCGTCAGTGGATCCCATGACCATTAGCGCTAAGGTCTCCCCTAGCTGCGTGCAGAGGAGCGGATACGTAATAAAGGCGCTGCTTCCAAGGGTCACGTGAACCAGTTTTTTCTCAGGTGCCCGTTCTCGGAGACTCCATACGTGATCAGCAAATCTTTTCGCTGCCATGATGGCCTGCGTTATTGCTTCTCCCGCCACCGCCTTAAAGAATTCGCTCATGCCTTCCTCAGAGGCAAAGACAGCGTCTAAACCGACTCTGACTAGGGCTAGATGAGCGTGAAAGGCGGCGTAGAAATTGCCTGCTCGCTCCGAGGCATTTGCAATGGTGGCGGCTTCGATGGCGGGAATTAAGAGCCGCTTGCTGTCATACGATTCCAAAAGCCATCTTCTTGAGTGCCTCTCTATCTGTCGTGGCGTGATACGCCCAGTTAACGCAATGCCGTACACCGAAAAGAACTGACCATACCCAAGAAAACCGCCTGTGTCGGCTGGATATATCGTCGACGCATCAACGCTGTCGAACAAGGTGACGAGCGCCTCTTGGTTCCATACTTTGATCGGGCGCCGTGCTTCGCGCTCAAGCTCCGCGTTGAAAAGGTCGATCTGTTCCTGGCCTTTGCCCACTAGTTGTCCCGTAAGAACTAGCACACCTTGCGAGCTAGACTCGCATCGAAGCCAGGATGGTTAATTCCCATCCGAACGGCTTCCCACATCTGTTCTCGTACTGGGTCGCGCCACTCGCCGGTTCCAATGTTCCCACGTTTCGTCTGGAGAGCGTACTGGACAGCCTCCGCGTTGGTGCCCACCTTAGCGATGATATCCTTGCCAATCTCACTGGGTCCATGTGTTAGATGAATATCGCGGTAACCAGCTGCCCCCAGATATGCCATGAGTGGAGCGTCGAGATCGCGCTCGTCACTCATGGTCGCCAACCATTCGCGAATGATATTTCTTAGCAAGGCGATAGCACTCGGCGACGCGGTCGCGATTGTAGAAACTTTTGCCTCTCCGCCTCGACATGTGCCTGCACTTCTGGATCGCTCAGCACTTGAGCCAGTGCGGCGCTTGCTGCGTCTTTAACGTCAGGATGAACGACAAGCTGCTTCGGGACGAGATTGCCGTCGTCATCAAAATATATAGCGACGTTCATCATACCCTCTTTGAGTTGTTCAAATAAGCTTTTACCCGCACCGTCAACAACGTTCCCGACATGCGCCGTGAGCGCTCTTATCTCGCCGAAATATGTTCTTGCGAGAGATTCGAGTAAGTCTTCTGCCATCGTCTGGATCATTTTCGCATAGGCAGCAAAGCTTCTGTTCTCAAGGTCGTCTATACTAATAGAGCCTGCTCCGGAATGCATTTTCATTGGAGAGTCAAACGGCTTCTCGCCACCTACTGAACGAATGGGCCCAGCGTGGTCTTTCTCCATTAGATCGATTCGACCGAGGACAGGCTGGGCAAGTCGCTTTGCTTCGAAGACCTTCTGTAGAAGGCCGCGCGCCGCCACATCGTATGCCGGAAATTGAATACCGGTGACAATCTGGGGCTGAGTTTTGCTCTCGTCCGCGGAAGATGAAGGATCCATGGCTGTGCGCCTCACTTTGGAGTGTTATCGCTTGCAAATCGCGCTCCTCGACCGGTGACCCGCCTTTTATTGTTTTTGGCCAGAACGCTGCCTCGCTTTTTCGCTGCGTCACCTCCGTGGCCCGGATTCAGGCCAGTTGCTCGCATTTCTGCGAGCGGCGCCTGCGCTTTCTCAATCGGCTTCACCACCTCGACGCTACAGCGGAGGTAACAATGCCGTCCGCAGAACTTCAAGCCCTTCCACGGTAATGGCTCCCTGCAGTACCCGCAAACGGATCGTTCCCACGATCCGCGCCGCTCCGCGATCGGCGCCTCGCGAACAAGCCGATGTGGCACGACGATCCGGCGCAATTGCTTAGCGTAGTCATTCGCCGTCTCCAGCGCCGCCTTCGTAAACCGCGGCATAAGCGCCGACGCCAAAAGGCCGGCGAAATCGGGATCGAGCCGTACGACACCGTCGTGCAGTTCGTGGAACATTGCCGGATGCATTCGCTCCTTATGCAACAATTCCAGCGCCCATACATCGGCTTTACTGTGGAGAGGTTCGAGAAAGTCATAAATGGCCGATTCCCGTAGACGGTCATCTACGTGAATAAGGCCTAGGTCGGGGTCTAGCCCCACGGCCTCGCCGGCGACTCGCATTTCCACTTATATCAACGTGTAGCAGTAGTTCAAGACCGCATTGAACGGATCGGTCGCGTCTCGGACTCGTTCACTTCTCCCGCTTGTTCTTGGAGAAATCGCCGCCCAGTGCGCGGGAATCCGCTTGAGCGCCCACGGTCGCCATGGAAGCGGCGACTCCACAAGGAGATTCCAATAGACTTGTGCCGCGCGTCCCTCCAGTGCAAGAAAGTCTACGAGGGTCTTTGTCTCCGCTAGAGCCGCTTTACAAGCGTGGATTTCCAAGGTTCCTGTAGACCGTCCAGCGACATTCCCGAGTCCTAATCGCGGAAAGTCTCGGTCGATGGCGTGGACTTGGGAATCCAGTTTATTCTCCAGCAAATACCGCGCCAGTTTCACAGCGTCGTCGGTGAAAATTACCAAAGGTAATTCCTGTAGAGAGTTATTATCAGTTTGGTGCTCTCACTCACAAAGAGAATCAACTGTTTTGCCCGAGTCCCTATACTGCGTCGGTCGACGTTTATAAGTATCCGAGTGTACGTTACTTGTATAGCTTTACAAATGGCTTGGAAGGGACGGGAATTTCCCCATTCACTGTGGCTATCTCTCCGGCCGCCCCGCTCTAATAAGAATGACAAGAATTGGACGAGGCGCACCTACAAGGGGTGTCTAAACTAAGTAGGTGATCCCATCTCTAACTAGTTGATGGAGAGGCTCAGCATTTTACGGAGCCTCTCTTATAATTGGGGAATTGGTCGTCACCGGAACTGAGGCAGCTCGGCGCGATGCCCGCCAGTGACAGTCGTCATCTGCAGCGACCCTTCGTGACAACGCGCCCGCCATCGCAGCGAGCCGGAAGCGCGATTCCGAATGAGACACCAGCTCCGGCGCCCAAAACGATAAGCGCGACCGCCCGAGCGACGCGCCGCTAGTGAGGCCGATCAACCCCGGATCCGCCGGCGGATTACGAAACAACCTTGCATCGCGGCACCCGCGGTGCCGAGTGCGCCGCCGACGAGCGCCGCCAGCGTTACCCACGGCATGCGTACCGCCTATCCCCGAAATCTGTACGTTCGAGGCTCGTGTTACTATCGCAAACGGAACCTTCGCATCGATTACTAAGAAATCGCGGACACAGGGATCGTAAGGAACAAGCCCGACCGGAAGTTCCAGAGCCCTTATGTAGTATCCCGAGGCAAATCTATCGCCGCTATCAGGCACTGGACCTTGAGGCATTGCCGATGCTAACGAGGGCGCTCGCGACGTTTGAAAGATCGAGGCGCGTCATGCGCCCAGTGCGGCTTTGAGGTCGCGCAGCTCTGTGCGTGATGCGGGGCTTCCACCGAGCTGAAGGTTGAGATTGAGTGCCCGCAGATGCAAGAGCGGTCCGGCGGTCCCGCGCGAGTACGCGACCGCCGCTTCGCTGCATTCACGCGCTTCGCGATCGCGTTTGAGCGTCGAGAGGGCGGTGGCCTCGGCGAGTTTCGCGCGCCCTAGCAGCCGGGGCCAGTTGCCGACGCGGTCGCTCAAGACACGTGCCATCCCAGCTGCGCGCTCGGGCTGACCGACGAGCGTCAGCGCTTCGGCTTCGGAGATCGAAAGCGCCTGAGTGATCGAGAAGGCATTGCAGGCAACGTCGCGGGCTAGCCCGATCCACTGCAAGGCCGCTTTGCCGTCACCGCGATGGATGTCGATCCGCGCCAGATTGGAAAGCACGATCACCCGGTCGAGCGCGCTGCCAAAAAGATCGATCAGCGCCCAGGCCTCCAGCGCGAACTGTTTGGCCTCTTCCAAACGTCCCAGCGTTAAAAGATGCGCGGCCATCATCTGCATGCCGACGCGCAAGCTGCGGACGTTCCCGCTGCGGCTGCCCATCTCGACCAGCTCGTTCATGTCGTTCAAGGCGATCGAGACTCGATCGGCGCGAACCGCGCGGATCCCCGAGGCTCGAACCGCGACGTCGACGCCCACGCGCGAGCGCTCCGAACGCACGCAGGCGACGATCGCGGCCGCCTCTTCGATCGTTACCAAGGCTTGCGCGCCTTCATCGCGCTCGAATTGAATTGAGGCTTCGGCGACGAGCGCTTTGACGAGCGTCTCGGCGTAGCGTCGGTCGCGCGCGTACTCCTCGCGCAGGCGTTCGATGAGCCGCGCTCGGGCCGACGCCGCGCCGGAAAGTCCTTGACAGCGGGCCGCTTCGAAATCCAGCAGGTCGCAGCTTGCATCGAGGACGTGTCGCAGTCCGGCGTCGGGCAAACCGGCGAGCAGTGCGCGGGCCTGCGCGCTCGTTGCTTGCGCCTGCGCGAAGAGACCGAGTTCGATCTCCAGTTCGGCGCGAATGCAGAGAGCGCGGCTTGCCTGCGCGGCGTCGCCGCTCTCGCGCGCCAGCGCCCCCGCCACGCTGCAGGCGCGTTCGAACTGTCCGCCGTCGCGCAACGCGTCGATAGCGACGAAGCGGGCCGACTGCGGCAGGCGGCTTTCGAAACCGGCGTCGCCGGCGGCGTGGCGCGAAAGATGTTCCTCCAAGCCGTCGCTGAAGCGCTCGCGCGCCTCGCGCAGATCGCGATAGAACTGACTGCGGGAGAGACCCATATCGCGCGCGATGATCGCGTGATGTTCGCGCTCGATATCGCTTCGGCGAAGGACGGAGAAGCGGCGCCGGTGATGCTCCGATTCCAAACTCAGCTCGTCGAGAATTGCGGCGACGATCGAGGGCAGTTCGCCGGCGAGCTCGGTATGCCGTCGCGCCGTCGTCACGAAGGGGTGACGCGAGAGGGCGCGGCGGTTGCGAACGCTGCGCAGCAGCGCGATCGCCGCTCGCAGCCGTGTCTGGTCTTTGCGCATCGCTTCGCGCGTGTTTCTTGGCGGGTTTGGCGCCGACCCGCCGAGATTTGGGACTAATGTGGGACTTTGCCAGGTGGGGCGGATATACCGCACGTGTAAGAGGTGCAACGCGTTTCACCTCGTCTTCTGGGAGTAGTACCAACAATGCGTTCCTCAGGCTTCACCGCAATCGCGTTCGGCGTTGCGACGACCGTTTTGCTTACCGCTTGCTCGGGTAACTCGGGGAGTACCAATCCAAGCGCGTCGAGTTCATATCAATCGCTGGTCGGACGCGACGGCGCTCGTTCCGTGCTTCCCGCCGGCTTCCGGCCGAAGCTGACGCGACCGAGCTGGATGAAAGCGCCGCCGGCCGGCGACGCGAGCGCGCGCAACAATCACATCGCGGTTGCTCAGTTCGGTGCTGCGAGCATCCTGTGGTTCCCGCTGAACAACAAAACGAATAAGCCCCCGACGATCTGCCAGTCGGCCTCGTCGACCAACGGCATCGCGATCGATCGCGGTGGAAACCTGTGGGTGCCCGACGGCCGGGCCGACACGACGACGGAGTACGGGCCCAACTGCGGCGCGTCAAAGCTGACGATTCCCGATCCCACCGGCGAGCCGGCCGACGTCGGATTCTCGGGCAAGAACCGCGTGTACGTTTTGAACATCAACGACGTCAGCGGACCGCCGACCGTCGGAGTCTACAACCGAGATAGCGGAACGCAGGTGGGCACGCTGAGCGATCCGTCGTTTGCGGTGCTCTTCGGCATCGGTACCGATCGCAAGGGGAACGTGTTCGTTTCGAACCTCGAGAGCGATAACGTCGGCAACGTCGTCGAGTTTCCGAAAGGAAAGATGCCCGGCAAGCAGCTCTCCGGCGTGAGCCTCGGCCTCCCCGGCGCGCCGGCGTTCGATCGTCACAACAACCTGATCATCACCGACTGGCTGGCCGAGACGATCGACGTCTTCGCGCCGCCGTACAGCGGTGCGCCGGCGACCTCGCCGCTGATGGGGTCGTCCATCTGGTGCAAGCTCAACGTCCGGGAGAAGAACCTGTACTGCGGCGATGCCGACAGCGGATCGATCGACGTCTACGGTTATCCGGGAAATGCGTACAAGTTCAGCTACACCGCCGGCTTGTCGCCGAGCAACCTGGTCACCGGGGTCGCGCCCGCGCCCGCCGCGCGGTACGGGCCGCAATAAACCCGGCGGTCCCGGCACCGGCCGGAGGCCTTGCGGAGCTATCGTACAAGAGGGCCGGGGTGTGGTCCTCGATCTCCAAGGCAATCGCCGCTCTAACGGCCGGCGAAAAGGCCGAGCCCTATTACGACATCGCGGCCGAGCGGATTCAAAGCGCGCTGCTCACCGTGCAAGTGCCGACGGTCGCGGGGCTAGAACTGGGCGTGCGCGCGGAGCCGGCGCGTCTGGTCGGCGGCGACTACATTGACGTGTTTCGCAGCGGCGATCATCTGCTTTTCGGGCTGGGCGACGCATCGGGTAAGTCGCTGGGCGCCGCGATCAACGCGCTGATGCTGCGCTACCTGGTTCGCGGCTTGACGCAGGCGCTCGGCCACGAGCCCCTCGAGACGATCATCGGCCACACCAATCAGGTCGTCGCCGAGGATCTCAACGAGACCGACTATTTCATCACCCTGCTGCTGGGCACGATCAGCTCGACGACCGGAGAACTGCGCGTCGTCAACGCCGGGCACGAACCGGCCCTGCTGCTGCGCGCGCAGGCGCGCGAGGTCGAGGTGCTCACGCGACACGGGCTCGTGTTGGGGGTCGACAAGCAGACGCCGTATGCGGTCGAGGAGTGCACGCTCGACATCGGCGATCGCGCGGTCATCTACACCGACGGCCTAACCGAAGCGACCAATACGCAGGGAGAGCTCTACACGCTCGAGTGCCTGCGCGAGAACTTTCTCGCCCATCGCGAGCTCAACTCTCAGGAGTTAGCCGACGCCCTGTTCGACGCGGTAAAAGCCTTTTCGAACGGGCAGATGCGCGACGACGCAACGCTGCTGGTCATTCGCCGAACGGGCTTGGCCTAGTCGAAGCCGTGCGCTTTCTGCAGCAAGTGCGCGGCGGATGCATCCTGGCGGCGATGCTCGCCGGCTGCAGCGCGCAGCAGGCGCCGCTTCCCGTGGGTGGTATCGCAACACAAAGTTCGCCGGCGAGCTCGACCAATGCAGGCGATCTCATCTACGTGTTATCGGCGCGGCGCGAGAGCGGCGGCTGGATCCTCGCCTATCCGAGCGGTCAGCTCGTCGACGTCTTCGGCTTTCCGTCGTCCCACTTTTTCGGCCGCGGGTTGTGCTCGGACGCGAAGGGCAACGTGTTTGCCGTCGTCGGCGGCGTAACGGAGAACTACGTCTACGAGTACGCGCACGGCGGAAGGCTGCCGATTGCCACGCTGTTTACCCCGTGGTCGCCGGTGGACTGTTCGGTGGATCCGAGTTCGGGCGATCTCGCGGTCGTCAGCTATCCGACGTCGTCGTACGAAACCGGGATTGCGATCTATCGCAACGCGCAGGGGAAGCCGAGTTTTTATACCGATTCGTCGTTTGGCGCGATCGTATCGTGCAGCTACGATGCGGCCGGCAATCTCTACGTCGCCGGCAGACCCCCGCGGGGCGCAGCCGTCCTTGTGGCGGAGCTTCCGAAGGGAAGCCGGCGTTTTGCAAAGATTTCGCTTAGTACCAAGCTCGTCGACGCGGGCGAGATTCGCCGCGACGGCGCCGACTTGACGCTTCGGGCGCAGACGCCAAGCACCAATTCACGCGGGCACTACGCGATTTTCCGGCTGCGGGTTGAGGGCTCGCGGGCGGCGGTTCTCGGATCCACGCGATTTTTCGAGTGGCGCCGGCCGTGGAGCTGGACGATCTTCGGCGACGCGTTGATCGGCGTGCACGGAGAGAAGGCCCACAGCATCGGCTACTGGCGGTATCCCAAGGGCGGCAGGGCGTACCGCATCGTCAAAGGCTTCGCCGACACGCGGCTGGGTGCGCTCACGATCAGCCGCGCACCCCGATAGCCCAGGGAGGAGCGGGGCGACCGGGTAGCCCAACCCGCAACATGCGATCGGCCGGGCGAGCCCTTCCCTTGTTTGTCGCGCTGGCGTGCGCTTTGGCGATTGCGGTGCCGGCGCTGGCGGCCGATTTCAAAATTCCGCCGACGCCCGACCACTACGTGACCGACACCGCGAACGCACTCTCCAGCGACGCGCGCAGTTCGCTCGAGACCGAGCTGCAGGCCTACGAACACGCGACCGGCCATCAGGTGATCGTCTACATCGGCGACACGACCGGCGACGTGCCGCTCGAGACGTGGACCGCCGACAGCGCGCATCAGTGGCGCATCGGCCGCCGCGGCAAAGACGACGGAGCGATTCTCTTTCTCTTCATGAAGGATCACAAGATCCGCATCGAGGTGGGCTACGGCTTGGAGAGTTCGCTCACCGATGCCGACGCGTCGCGCATCATCAACGACATTATCCGCCCCAAGATGCGCGCCAACGATACCGACGGTGCGGTCAGCGGCGGGGTGGCGGCGATGCTCAAAACCATTACGCCGGCCTACGCCGCGGTGACGGCCCCGCCGGCGGAAGAAGAGCCGACGACGCCGCGTTGGATGGGATTGATCTACGGCTTCGCGTCGCTCTTCGGGGTGGTCATTCTGGGGGTTCTTTACATCATCGTCATGCGGATCGTCGGGAGCGTCCGGTATGGGTATCTGGTGTTACGTGAAGGCGCGCCCGCGGCCAAGAAGCAGATGAAGAGCTGGCCGACGTGGAGCAGCAGCGGCGGCGGCTCCGCATCTAGCAGCGGCGGCGGAGGCGATGACTTCGGCGGGGGCGACTTCGATGCCGGCGGGGGCGATTTTGGAGGCGGTGGTGCGTCGGGCGGCTGGTAAAACATTCCTCATACTCCTCCTAGCGCTGCCGCTGCTGGCGGCAGGGGCCGGCTTTACGATTCCGCCGGTTCCCGACCGCTACGTCACCGATACGGCCGGAGCGCTATCGAGCGAGACGCGCGCCACGCTGGAAAACCAGCTGCGCGCCTACGAAAAATCGACCGGCCACCAAATTATCGTCTGGATCGGCCAGACGACCGGCGACGTGCCGCTGGAAACGTGGACCGGCGAAACGGCCGATCACTGGAAGATCGGGCGCAAGAAGTACGACGACGGCGCAGTTCTCTTTATCTTCATGCGCGATCGCAAGATCCGCATCGAAGTGGGCTACGGCCTCGAGAGCAAGCTGCCCGACGCCGATGCCTATCGCATCATCCAAGACGACATCCGGCCTCGCATGCGGCAGGACGATACCGACGGCGCGGTGCAAGCCGGCGTCGCCGCGATCCTCAACACGATTACGCCGAGCGCCGCGAACATGACGCCGCCGCCGGCGGTTTCGCACGGGCGCGACGATCGCTTCTCCGATATGAACCTCGTGTTCTTCATCGGCTTTCTGCTGTTCGCGATCATCGTGCACATCATTCGCACGCTTTACTACGGGTATCTCGTGCTGCACGAAGGCCGGCCCGCCGCGCAGGCACAGATGCGGCGCTCGCGATTCTTTGGTGGCGCGTTTGTCGGGGGATTCGGCGGAGGCGGGGGTGGATTCGGCGGCGGCGGCTTCTCGGCCGGCGGCGGAGGCTTCGGCGGCGGAGGCGCTTCGGGCGGATGGTGATGCTCCCGCTGCTGCTGGCGGCGGTCATCACCAAATACGACGTCTTGATTTCTGCGGGGCACGAGGGGCGACCGGCGAGCTGCGCGCGCTTTCCGCAGCACAAGTGCAACCTTGGTGCGGCCGGCGAGCGCGAGTGGACGCCGATCGTCGCCGACGCGGCGACGAAGGTTCTGCGCGCGCACGGCATCAGCGTCGTGCGACTGCCGGCCGATTTCGAAGGAACCTATAAGGTGAAGGCGGCGGTGTTCATCCACTTCGACGGATCGGATCCGCCGTGCGGGAGCCGCGCGTCAGTCGGATATCCGCCGGCACAGGGCGACTCGGAGGCCAAAGAGTGGCGTGCCTTCTACGGCAAGTACTGGCCGTTCGGATTCCAACCCGACAACTTCACTCTGAGCTTGCGAGAGTATTACGGATACCGGCAAGCTGAGGCGAGCCATGGAGCGGTGGTCGTGGAGTTAGGCGAGATTACATGCCCAGCACAGCGAGACTGGCTCGCGTCGCGCCTGCAAAGCGAAGGGGCGCTACTTGCGTCGTTCTTGGAGAAGCGAGTTAAATAAGATCAACCGGGCCCGAACAGTTTATTTCCAGCGGTGCAAAAACGTCGGGCGCCATGGCTCACTCCAGGCGAAGCTCAAGCATCTGCGCGAGCGCCACGCCGCTTTACGGTCGGCGAGAAGTTGCGCATACTTGCCGTCTACAGGACTAGCCATGCCCAAGACCACGCGTCGCCGCGACAAGCGGATTTTGCTGCGGGTAACGTCTCAAGAAACGATGGTCCCCTGATGTTCGGTCTTTCGTTCAGCCATTAGTGCCGCGCCCACGCTAGGATTTCGCAGCGGCTCTTGCTCGTCGAAGAAGTGACGAATAGGCGAATTGTTGGCGCGGGCTTCGACAAAGGGGTCGCGCCCAGCATTTATTGCTTTTTATGGCGGGATCGAACTCCCAACTCCCGCGACGCAGTGGGCCCATTTAGGCCCGTACCGACCGCAGCCCCGCTGGAAAATTGTGCTTCTCGACCTCTTGGCAAAGCAAATACTAATTGACAACTCTTTGCCAAAGAGGACCTGGGGCGTTCCGTGGAAGCGCGATTCGCGGGAGGTTCGAACAACGCCGGCATTTGGCCGAACAAGCAGAGACGACGGTGATGGGTCGCGGCCGCCCCCGAGCACGGGTCTTACGTCGAGCGCTCCTGGAGGTAAGGCTCTATGTCGTCGCAACTTGGATCCAACTACGTTGCCGGTCCTGACAGGCTCGCGGACGCGACGACGTGGCTTTGCTCATCGCGCAGAACACATCTCGAGTTGGCGCTGCGAATTGAAAGCCTTCAGGTTTTATTCATCAATGCGATGAATTATTCCGGTGGTTGCGACTAAGCTGATTCATTTGAAACACTCATTAGAAGGAGTAACTCTATGCCTGGTGCGAGTTCCGCTTTTCGCTCTACGACGTCGGGCGTAATACCTCTGGCTGCTCTTCCTGCAAGCTGGGCCACGCAAACGGCGCCGGGCGCGAAAAGTTACCTACCGGTAACGTCCGCCGGTAATCGTGCGCTTGAGTCGGCGGCGGCGGTCACGTCCGAAGCCGCCTCCATCTGGTCGGTGGTAGGCAGTCCCAACGACCGTCCTGAGGCCACAGGAATCATCGACGATGTTCTTTGGAGCCGCCGATGAGCGGGCCAGCCTCGGGCATGCTTCGGAGTGCGATTCCGGCGCTGGTTTTGAAATCGAAGTCGCTTTGCGGGAGCTTAGGCCTTACGGGCACCTCGCTTGCCGTATTGACACTGAATGCTTCCTGCGCAGGCCCGACCCAGATGGCGCCGCCGGCAGCGTCGGCGCCCGCCCCAGCGAGACTGACAACTGAGACACCGTTCGAGAGCTGGCGATTAATGATTCAGCAAATTCCAAAGCCCCGAAACGCGTGCGCGACGGCGCGCTATCCGGAACTGCAGTGGCATGAGATTCCCTGCGCAAAGCCGCCAAACGATCCGCTTCTGCCGGCGCGGGGGATGCGGGGCGCAACGGTCGGTGATGGCACCGATTTCACGGCAATGGTAACGGGCCACGTGACCTTTGCTGTGGGGGAATTCCAGGACGTGACCGGTGTCAAAAGCGAGTACGTCGCGAAGCGGAAGCACCATATTGCGAACGTCTATTCGCTTCAGCTCAACACTCAGTTCTTTAGTACGGAGTCGTGCGCAAGCCTCGGGTCTCCGGATCCTAAGAACTGCTTTGGCTGGGAGCAGTTCGCCTACGATAGCGGCCGTCCGGTAGGCGTATTTATTGAGTACTGGCTAGCTGATTTTGGGCCGGGAGGCACAAAGTGTCCGTCCCATTGGCATAAACTTTTCGCCAAAACGCAGAACGAGGTCGATTGCTGGATTAACTCCGCGCTAATCCCGATGCCGGTTATACCGATCACGTCGTTGAAAACACTGCGCCTACTGGGGAGTAGCGCCTATAGTTCCAGAAGTCAGGATTTTGCCGAGCTGATTATCGGCAACAGTAGTATCTATTATGTAGCTGGCCAAAACTGGTTTCCTGATCTGGACGTACAGTGGCAGACTGCGGAGTTTAACATCTTCGGAGATTGTTGTGGCGATCAGGCCACCTTCAACGCTGGCTCGACGATCGATGTTCGCACCGAGGTCGATAGTGGAAAGACCATGGCGCCCACGTGTGGCTCGCAAGGCTTCACTGCTGAGTCGAACAATCTGTTTCTCACCAAGACGCCCTCGAAATGGCCGAAGACGCAGTATCCTTCGATCATATTCGCCGAGACTAACAACGCCGAGCACGCAAAGGCATCATGCGCAACAGAAGGGTCGTGACGCTAGATCGAAACCGAAAATGGGAGTCATGTTGAGCCGCGGGACAACGCCCTTCGGGTAGTGCGCCTACGCGGTGCTCTCTGTATCGAAGAGCGGGGGCAGCGACGCCTGAGCGACGATCGTAGCTTGCAGCGAATGCGGCGCCGCATCGACGCCGTGGATGGACGAAAGGCCAGCGCAGGTTAAGAGCGCCATGGCCAATGCGATGCGTTTTAGAATAACGTAAACCTCCGAGACCTGTAACTGGGCCCCGCGGACATCTAACAACGGCTCGGGTTACCGGGACAATCAGCCATGTCCCCTTTCGGTTGCGGCTCCGGGCGCCTGGCATGGCATGGAGCCCGCCGCGGCCCCGATCGGAGCCAGCTTCACAGCGACAGGGCGCCGAACACCGACCGGGCCGCGGAGCCGGTCGATGAAGCTTTCGAAATATTGGTGCGGATGCTACCATGTGGCCAACAAGCGCGCGCCAGGCGCCAGCTTAGGCGCGCTGAAGGAGATAAATTCAAATGCAGTCAGCAGGCCGCTCTACACACGCCGGCCGGGTGGTCGCGGCGAGGCCGGTTCTCGGTCGACGGTCCCCACTTTGGGTCTGCCGCTGGGCCACGTCGTTTTTTCAACAATCGCACTTAAGAGGTGCCCCCTTAAAATTGCTGGTGAGTGCCCTCGCCATTGCCGCTTTGTGCCAAGCTCCGGCAACCGCAGCAACCGACTTGCGGCCAGACCAAACGGTGAAGCTTTCCACTGGAGCTACCGCAACTTCATACCACAACTGCGGCGATATGGACCTATGTGCGCGGATTGTTGATACCGACGGCAGCGCCTTGTCAATTTATTCAGAGGGGGCCGCCTTGTGCCAGCCCTACTATTTACACTTCGTTTTGCAAAATGCAAGTGGCGTAACGCAGTTCGAATTCTCTCGCATGGTAAATCACACCAATACGAAAGATAAGGGCTGTGGCCACACACTTCCAACGCAAATGGTCCTCGATCATGGAGCAGTTCATCTAACGGTGATAGAAACAACTGAGGGCACTCTCAGCCTAGTGTTCAGCGCAATTCATTGAAACGGTCTGTATTAATATCACCAATATTGGTGCTAATGCTTTGCTCCTCGGCCAAAGCAAGTGATGTTGCTATTCAAATCCTACCGCAACAAGACGCGCCCGTGTCAATTGTAAGCTGCTCCCTTGCGAAGCAGTCGGTTGAGATCGCTCGCGGTGTTTCAGTCGAGGGATTGAATATGGGCATCGTGTTCAAGAACAATACCTCAAGAACAGTCGCGGTTGTTAGGTTCACATTTACAATGATTGATAGTTTAGGCGCTGTGTTAGAAAAGCGTTTTAAGCAGAGCACAGGGACATATTCTCCCGCCGTAGTCATCGATAACATACATTGGCTAGAAGTAAACAGTTGGCCGACCTTAAGCGAAATGAGTTGTTCGGTTGGCCATGTGGCGTTTCAGGACGGCACTACCTGGGATGCTCAACCGTAGATGTTCAAGCTAGTGAAAGCACTTGCAATCTTGATAGTCTGGAGCTGACTCGGTTTCGTGGAGTCTTTCTGACCTGCGGAGAAAGACCCCATCATGGCGAAAAATCGTGCCTATCCGTTGGAATTCCGGGCTAACGTCGTAGAACTCGTCCGATCGGGCAAAAACGGCGGCGATGTCATGGTGGAGCGCCCCGCAGCGGGGAACCGTCCTTGAATCGTTTGAACGTACCAGAGGAACGGGGACGCTCCGTCAGATGCGACCAAGGTTAGATGCTCGCCGACGTTCTATGCATCCCCCGGCATTACGGTAAGGCCCATATCGCCTTTTCGTCGCCATCGACAAGATCTCGGTGTGAGGCCGGCTTTTGCCACGATTGCATTGGGAAGGTATACTACCGGCGTAGTTTTCGAGCTGGCGAGCCGATCTCGGCGCAGTTCCCATCCCTCCGGCGCTTTGAGACCAGGCAACGAAGAAGCTCCTTGAGAACGTCACGCGATGATCCGCACGCTCCAGGTGGAGAGGCGACAACTGATCGAGCGCCTTGGCATGTCGGCCAATGCTCCGATCACGCTCATTGTTGCCCCGGCGGGATATGGCAAAAGCGTCGCGCTTCGACAATACATTCAAACGCTAAACGAAAGGAGCGTGCGCTTTACGCTGAGACCGGAGCATACAACGCTCCTGAGCTTTCTGCGTGGTTTTGCCGAGGCGCTTGGAGATGATGCGCCTCACGCCGTCGATTCCTTAGCCGGAGCCTACGAGCGGAATCAGTCCTCTGATAAAAGGGGAGTTGACCTTGCGCAATGGTTAAATGCGCATCTGGAAACATTTGGCGGCGTCATCGCGCTCGACGACCTTCACGTCGCCGATGGCGACCCGGAGGTCGCGAGCTTCCTGACGGCCCTTATCGAGCATAGCAAAGGCCGCGTTCGTTGGATTATCGCGTCGCGTTCTACCGCGGGCCTACCTGTCGGCAGCTGGCTCGCCTACCGCGACGCGGAACTTCCGGTGGACGAAGCCGAGTTGCGCTTTACCTTCGAAGAAGTTGCTCAGGCTGCGCGCGAC
>DATAWH010000030.1:0-14421 GCA_036267315.1 Candidatus Cybelea sp.
ACGACGCTCTTCCTTTAACGCGCAGTCAAGTCTTAGTCTGCATCATTTGTTTTTCCCAAGGCGGTACTTATCTGCCGGCGGGACGATATACCAAGCTTGAGATAGATCGATGCGAGATGCTTCTCGACCGTTTTGTGATGAACGAAGAGGTGCTGGGCGATATCGAGATTGGCTTTGCCGATTGCCGCGAGTTCCGCGACTTCCCGTTCCCGCGCCGAAAGGGCAATCGGGCGCACGCCCTCCAGGCGACGCACGTCGTATCTCGCTCCGCAACGACGGAACACCGCAAGCGCACCCTCCACGTCTCCGCCGACTTCGCGGGCCTCCGCTTCCAGGAGGGGAAGACGCAAACGCCGGAAAGCTTCGACCGTCGAAAGGGCGAGGGCTTCCGCCTCTCCGGAGCGCCCGTCGCGCGAACAGACAATCGCGTCAAACAATGTGAGCGCGGGTCGTTCGATCAAGTCCGCCGAACCTTCCGAGCCTCGCGCCAGATATTCGCGTGCCCGCACGCGATCCGCTACGGTACCGTAACGAGCCGCCGCAAGCAGCGTAATCACGTTGCCTCGAAGACGTTCGCATTCGGGGATCGCGCGGTGCAGCAACTGCGCCGCATCGGTTTGGCGTCCGCGGCGCACCATCACTTCGGCAAACGGAGCGCCGTTCTCGGCTTCTGGAGCCGCGACTACCGGCGCCTCAAAACCATCGAACCATTTGACGATCATTGCGCGGTCATCGAGCCGGCATCCGATCGCGGTGCCCCACGCGCTTGCAAACGACCACGTGAACTTCGATTCGGCCGTAGTCGGCACCGACTCGACCGCAACACGCGCCCGGCGCAAGTCTCCCATCATGAAGTAGCACAACGCGGCGATCGCATTAGTGCCATCTCCAATATGCGGGCTACGAGATTCGCGTGCGATGGCAAACGAGCACTCGATATGGTGCAATGCTTCCTCGTGCAAGGCAAAAAACGAGTAGCACATCGCCCCGTTAGAGTGAGCGGCGGCAACCGCAACCGGCGACCCGCGCGAACGGGCTGCCTCGAGCCAGGCCGCATGTTCCTCGCGAAATCGCGCGACGTCGCCGAAGGTCATTGCCACCCAGGCAGCGATGTTGTGGCAGCGAAGGTTGACGTCCGGGGCCGTAGCGCGCGCCCGCGGATCTACCTGCCGAAGATGAGAGTCGGCCTGGGTTGGAAACCACAACGTCGCAGCGATCCATGCAAGACCGAGATGCAGTCTGCTGCTCGCCAGGAACTCTTCAGAAGGGAGGCGTTCGAGCATTTCTTTTAACGGCTGCGTTGCCGCAGGCAATCCGAGAACCTGCGCGGCTATCGCCGCAAGGACGCGACACGCCGCCTCGCGATCGAAAGCCCGCGCATCACTAAAAATTGCTGCCGCGGCATTATATGTCGCCAGGGCTTCTTCACTCAGCGAAACCGAGACGCGACAATCGGCGATCTTTTGCACGATCGTGCCTCGGGCAACCGGATCTGCTGGCGGGTGCTGCAGGGCGCGTTCGTAGAACGCAATCGCATCCTCATGCGCGTGAACCCGGGCGGCTGCGTCGCCGGCCAACTCGTTGTAGTGGGCGGCCTTCGCGTCTTCGCCGGCGCCCCACCAGTGATACGCCAAAGCCTCTAGCGCCAGGGATTCTGCGGGCGTTTTCTCCAGCATAAGCGCGATCGAGCGATGCCGCGGTCGCAGCTCGGCGCCGAGGAAGTTCGCATAGATCGCATCGCGCGTCAGTGCGTGGCGGAAGCGAAACCGATCCGCGTCCAGTTCTTCAACGAGCTGAAAATCGCGAGCACGCCGGAGCGTCTGCAGAACGCGCCACGGCTCGGTATCGAGCGTTTGCGAAAGCAGTTCCAATGCGAAGCTGCGTCCGATAACCGCCGCTTGCGTTAAAATTCGACGCTCCCCGTCGTCAAAGGGCCGTAGCCGTTCACTGACCGCAACCCGAACGCTTTGCGGCAGCCGATTCTTCATGCTTCCCGTTGGGAGCATCGAGCCGTGCTCGACGGCACTTTTTAGTAACTCCTCGGTAAAGAACGGGTTGCCTTCGCCGGTCAGCGCGATCGCGCGGCGCGTCTCGTCCGGTAACGGCGTACCGGAAAGTGCTTCGTCAATGAATGTCCGCAGTTCGACGCCTCGCAGCGGCGCGAGGTCGATCCGACCCGTACTCGCATTGCTTCCCATTCGCGCAATCGCTGCTGTCGCGGGATGCTCGGGGTGCAGATCGTCTGGACGAAAAGTCGCGAAAAGCAGCAGCCGTAATCGCAGTAACTTCGGTGCCAAGTATGCCAGCAAATCCAAGGTCGCCGCGTCGGCCCAATGCACGTCTTCGATAACCACGATCAGCGCGTTCCGCGCAGCAAGCGCCGCAAAGCGATCCGCGATCGCATCGAGGCGTTCGCGCTTGGTGGCGGCGGAGCCGATGCCAAGCGGACTTTGATCCAGGCCTGCGAGAACCTCGAGAATTGGTCCGTAGGGACGACTCGCGAATTCGAGGCACGACGCCCGTCCGATTCGCCAGCGCGAATACGCAAGAGCGCCGCAAAACTCCGTGACGAGTCGAGTCTTCCCCACGCCGGCATCACCCGCAACCAGAACGAGGCCGCCACGGGAAGAGCCTGCCGCCAGTCGGCGCTCGCGCAGATAGGCCAGCTCCTCCAGCCGGCCGATGAAGGGGCGGCACAGCATCGGTCGGACGATCACGCTTCCATGTTACCCGGGGTCGGGGGGGTCCGCCTCCGTGATTGCGCCGAGTTTCCCCGTCAGGCGCCGATAGGCTGTCGAATCGACGTCAAGAAGGGTGCGAGCGCGGATAAAGTAAACGCGAGCATCTCGCCCGGCGCGCAGCGACATTGCCTCGTCGCCGGCTCGTTCGTTATAGCGCAATGACTTGCGCGGACTTCCGGACGCCCAAGCGTGGTAGGCGAGTTCCGATAGCGACGCGCCGCCAGACGCATACGCGCGCTCCAGTGCCCGAACGATGCGGCGGTGCAGCGGGCGCATCCGTACCGCTAGAAGCTCGGAGTAGATGATGTCGCGCGTCAGTGCGTGACGAAACGCATAGCAGTCGAGAGCGCTTTCGTGCGCGACGACGAGCCCGAGGCCGCGTGCAAAATCGATACCGGCGCGGACATCCTCCTCACCGTACGCCGCCGCGGCGAGGAGCACGCGGAGGTCGAAGCGCAGCCCAATCGCGGCAGCGCACATAACGACGTTGCGGTATCGAGAATCCATTTGCCCGAAGCAGTCGAGGACGGTCGCTCGCACGGCGGTTGGAATTGCCATGCTGGAACGTTAACGCAGTTTCGGGCTTCGCGGCAGGGGGGGAACCCTACCGGTAGGGTTCCCCCCATACTGCGTTGGCTTCGGCCTTGGTAGCGTGTGAGCATCGTTTGTTCCCGCCCAATTCAAGGAGCCTCTATGCAGTCTAAAAGACATTCACTCGCGCTTGCCGCGATAACGGCGTGGGCACTCTTCGCAGGCCTGCTGGCCGGTTGTGGCGGCGGGAGCGCGGTGAGCCCGCCTGTGCCCCAAAGCAATTCAATTGCAACTCGCGCCCCTACGTTCGCCGCTCCCTCCGTGCCGGGACACGCCAAAATTATTAATTGGCCTCAGGTTGGCTTCGATTCCGGCCACAGCGGCTACAACCCAAAAGAGAAGACGCTCTCGCCGAGCAACGTCGCCGGCTTGAAGATGCTCTGGTCGACGAGCACCGGCAGCGGAAACACGACGTACGGCCTGGTATCGGCGGGCGGCGTGCTCTACGGGATGAGTTACACCGAACTGTACGCTTTGAAGCCATCCACCGGAGTGCCGATCTGGTCGGTCGCCGCCTACGCCGGAAACGGGGGCACGGCGCCTGCCGTCGCGGGCAACCTCGTACTCGCGGATTGTGGAACGTCGAGCGGCAACGAGCTGTGCGGGTACACGAGAAAGAACGGGAAGCCAGTCTGGTCCGCTCCGGGTTGTCAATGCGATCTTTTCAACCCACCGACCGTCGACGGAAAGCTCGCCTACGCCGAATTTGCGTACGGCGGAACGACCTGGGAGGCGATCCAGGCGAATTCGGGAAGCGTCCCGTGGTCATACTCGGTCGGCAATCACTGCGCCAATGGTGGTGAAGACGACGCCGATCCCGTCGCGAACGGCTCGGCGTATTACACCGTCGGATGTCAAGGCACGGGTACGGGTAGTCATACGAGCCTCTGCGCGTTCAATGCGCGGAATGGCGATGCGGGTTGGTGCACGCCGCTCTCAGTCGCGGGGTGCGGTGTTGCTTCGACGCTGGGCGTAACCGAAGCGAACGACGTGCTTTTCGCTAACCTGCAGGCGAGCGGTTCGTGCGCCGATCAACTCGCCGCGTTCAATGCCAAGACCGGTAAAAAAGAATGGGCCGTAAACATAACCGGCAATAATCCGCTTCATGCCCAGCCGGCCGTCGCGAAGGGCGTGATTTACGAGTACGACGATTCCGGGGTCCAGGCGTTCTCGGCCAAAAACGGCAGCTTACGCTGGACGCAATCGTCGGCCGATAGCTACGCCGGCGTTGATGTATCCGTGGCCAACGGCGTCGTCTATGCGGGCTGCTATCACAACGATGGCGAGTTATGCGCCCTCGATGCTAAGAATGGAAGGGTCCTCTGGTCGAGCGGTATCCAGGGTGGCGGCTATACGACCCCAATCGTATTGAACGGCGTCCTCTACGGCTCGTGCGGAGGCAACGACTTCTGCGCCTTCGGACTGACTCACGATCGGCGGCGCACAGTGCACGGCGACGGTGCGAAACAAACGACGCCAATGCAGGGCTCCTCCTCGTAAGGCATTTTTGAACGGCTCTTATTTACGCGCGTGACGATGCATATAACGGGTCGTCGGGGCGGAAACAAAGCGTCTGCTCCTCTCAGGCCGTCGAACAGATTCCGCAAAACTCGCCGGGATTCGCCGGGACTAGCGGGGACTCGGAAACGCGAAAACGACCGTTTCCTGAACCAGTCTCGCTGGTCGTATGAGAATCGTGAAGGCGAGTCGGTTGTTGACTAGAACGAGCACGCAATGAAGTCGACGAGTGACGTAATGCTTCGCACCTCCAATCTCCAGGACGTAAAACGGTACTATCACGGAGCGCTCGGCTTTCCGATCGTGGCAGATACGGAGCGGGTGGTTGGATTTGATACCGGCAGCATCATCCTGTATTTCGAACGCGGCGAAGCGAATGGCTCCGTGTTTGAATTTGAAGTAGACGATCTAAACAAGACAAAAACAGATCTGCTCGCAAACGGCTGTGTGCTCGTCGAAGAGAATCCCGCTTTGCCGCGCTGCTATTTACAAGATCCTTTCGGACTTCTCTTCAACATCACTCAGACCTATTGCGGCCGCTAGCCTCTACGCCGTAGGGAAAGCGTCCCAGGTCCCGCTCCCATGGGGTCCTCGTAACAGCGCCGAAGTAGGAGAGCGCTCGCTCATTACCGAACGCGCGCGGAGGTCGAGATCTCTGAAAGGTCGGATTGTTTGGCATTCCGGTACTTCCATTTGTGCCTAACCCGTTCTGCTCGCGCAAACGCATGCTGCGCGGACCGGTAAACCGTAAGATGTCGCTGCTTCCGAATCGCGCTTTCACCCGCCGATTCGTTTTCACCGCGGTGCTGTTTGCGATTGCGTCGGTTCCAGCGCATGTCCCACTTCTCGCTGCCCCGGCGTCGTCGTCAACGCACTTCGAAACCGCACGGTGTCCGAAGACGCCCGAGCCGATTGCTGCGTTGAAGAGTGCGCGTTGCGGTTACCTGATCGTGCCGGAGAACCGCTCTCGCCGCACCGGTCGTCTCATCCGTTTGGCCGTAGCGATCGTACGATCGCGTTCGAAGCCGGCCGCGCGCAATCCGATTGTATTTATGGCCGGCGGTCCCGGCGAGGCGGCGATCCTCGACGTACCGTTCTTGGTAGATGCCGGGATCAACCGCAATCGCGACGTAATCGTCATGAACCAGCGGGGAACGCTGTACGACGAACCCGATCTCAACTGTCCAGAACTCGATCGCTACTACGCGCGGCAAGTCAGCCTCGTGTACGATGCTCCGTCGACCGGTCGGGCGCAGGCGGCTGCGGCTGCGGCGTGCCGGCAGCGCCTTGTCAATTCGGGAGTAGACCTCAGCGCCTACAACACGACCGAGAACGAAGCCGACTTCGTTGCCCTACGGGGCGCGCTGGGGATCGCTAACTGGAACGTGTACGGATACTCGTACGGGACCGACCTCGCGCTCTCGCTGATGCGCGATCACCCCGACGGCATCCGCACGGTAACGATCGATTCCGTCGTTCCGCCGAACGTCGTGAGCCTTCCCTGGACGTGGAGCAGCGCGCGCGAGGGAATTACGACGGTCCTCGCCGATTGCCAAGCGCAGCCGGCGTGCGCGCGGAAATATCCAAACCTCATGCCGACGCTCTTGCAGCTGGTCACTCGATTGGAGGCCCACCCGCTCGTGCGCAACGTCGTCCCGGCGCAAGGCGGCCGCACCGTCAAGGTCGTTTTGGACGGAGGCGCGTTTCTCAACATGCTGGTCGGCAACCGCCCGAAGGCAGCTGAAGTGCCGCGCGCGATTTTCGAATTCGCACACGGCAACCCGGAACAGTTCTTAAAAGCCCGGGCCGCGGCGGCAGAAGTTGCCGACGTACCGGATCAGGCGCTCGGGATGACGCAGAGCTTCGTGTGCCGGGAATGGGAGCCGTTCGGTTCGCCCGCCGAGATCTTGCAAGCCGGCAAAACTGCCTTTCCGGCGTTGCCGTCCTCGGTGCTGGTCAACGCGCCGCAGCTGCCGTTCGAGCGGGAGCTCTGCGCGGCGTGGAACGTTCCCAAAGGGCCCGCGTCACAGCGCATTAGAGTACGCAGCAGCATCCCGACGCTGATCGTCTCGGGTGCGATCGATGCGAAGACCGGCGCCGCGTGGGGACGCTATGCCGGGAGCACGTTGTCCCACTCGACGTACGTGCGGATCAACGGCATCGCCCACTGGGTGATCGTGCAGTCGCCCTGCGCCCAGCAGATCTTCCAATCGTTTCTCGCAAAGCCGAAGTCGCCGCAGACTTCGTGCGCCGCCGCCGTACCCGGAGCGAGGTTTAAGCTATAAATGAAGCCGGTCGTTTGGATCGTCACCGCTCTTTGCGCGCTGCTTGCCGCGAGCGCCGGAGCACTGCTCGGGACAAAAGCGGCCGCGGCGACGCCGTCGTTCGTTTCCGCGCCGTGCCCGAAAATGCCCCAGGCGATACCCGAACTGAAAACCGCGCGCTGCGGACGCCTGACCGTGCTCGAAGATCGCCGAAGCGGTTCAAAGACGACGATCGTCCTTTCGGTAGCGATCGTGCCGGCTCGCGCGAAAAAGGCGAAGGCCGATCCGATCGTTTGGCTCGCCGGTGGTCCCGGCGACGACGCGATTACCGAGATACCGATGGCTATGCCCGGCAAACTCAACGCGAATCGCGACGTGATCTTCATGTCGCAGCGCGGCACCTACAGCGCGCGGCCCAAGCTGACGTGCCCGGTGGTCGATCGCTGGGCCGAACAGACGCTCGATATGCCCTACGATGCTCCGGCAACCGGCGCCGCCTATTCGGCGGCGACGCTCGCGTGCCGCAAGGAACTCGCCGCGAAGACTTCTGACCTCGGCGCCTACAACACGCTCGAGAGCGCCGACGATCTCGAGGATTTGCGGGTCGCGCTGCACGTCCCCAAGTGGAACCTCTACGGGATTTCCTACGGCACCGATCTCGCGCTGACGTATCTGCGCGAGCATCCGGCCGGCCTTCGCTCGGTCGCGATCGACGGCGTCTTTCCACCGTCGCTCGCCGGCGGGGTGGCGGCTTGGAAGAGCGCGGGCGAGGGCATCAACGCCGTTTTCCGAGCCTGTTCGCAGCAGGCCGCGTGTCGCAAGCGCTACGGCGATATCGGCGCAACTTTTTTGCGTCTGGTTACGCGCTACCAGGCGTCGCCGCAGACCGTCTCAGTTGCGGTGCCCGGGCATTCGGGAAAAGTGAAGGTCAAGATTAGCGGGGGAATGCTCTTGCAGTGGGCCGTCTCGCCCGGAACGCACCTCGCGGCGAAGGTTCCGGCGTCGTTCGACGCGCTCGCGCACGGCAATCCAACTCCGATTGCGTCGACCTGGGCGGCTCCGAAACTCGACCCCAACGGCGTCGGCGTGCTTGGCAACGGCCTCTTCTACGGCGTCTCCTGCGGCGAGTGGGTACCGTACGAAACTGAAGCCGCCATCGTCGCCGCCGGGCGGAAAGCTTTTCCCACGCTGCCCGCTTCCATTTGGAACAACGGCCCCAACCTGCCGTTCATGCGCCAGAACTGTCGCGACTGGGACGTACCGCCCGTCGCATCGAAGGTGCGGGACGTGACCGCGAGCAGCGTTCCGGTGCTGGTGATGTCTGCGCAGTTTGACGGCCAGACGGCCGCGTCGTTCGGTCCCTACGTTGCGCGCACGCTGTCGAGGGCCACCGTCGTTACGATTCCCAACGTCGCGCACGTCGCCTACGGTAGCCCGTCGGCCGATGCAAACAAGTGCGCCTACGAGATTACGCTGTCGTTCTTCGACGTTTTGAACCGGGCCGATACGAGCTGCGTCAAAAAGGTCCCCGCTACGAAGTTCGTGCTCTAATCGACCAACGCCGGTTACAAAGGGAGCGAGGTGCGCTAATGATCCGGCACTGCAGATACGTGATTGCCGTTCAAGACTTAGGGCGGTCAGCTGCGTACTATCGCGATGTCCTCGGGTTTGAAGTATTGCAGATACCGGATCCGGGCTGGCGCTTCTTTCGCCGCGACGACTGTGTAATAATGGCTGGGGAATGCCCCGGCGCGCTCGCCCCCGCGGCGCTTGGGGATCACTCCTACTTCGCGTATCTTGAGGTGGACGATGCCGAAGCTCTTTACGCTGCACTAGTGGAAAGGGGCGCCGAGATCCAAAAGGCGTTGCGTCTCGAGTCTTGGGGGATGCACGAATTTGGGATACGCACGATCGACGGACATCGCATCATGTTCGGCAGCGTAGCGTCCAGCTCGAAGCTTAAGCCGTCAGCTGACCCGTGAGCGCCGCCGGAATCGCGTTTGCGTTGGGTGCAGCGCTGGCGTGGGGAACCGGTTTTCCGGCTATCGCCGCGTGCATGAACTACATCGCGCCGCTGTGGACGACCACGATCCGGTTCGGAATCGCATTGCCGGCGTTGCTGATCGTGCTCGCCATTGTGGAAGGCTGGCGCGCCCTTCGCTACGATGGGCGCTTCTGGCGCGTGTTCGCGACGGGCGCGATCGGCATGGGCGGGTACAACGTCTTCGGCGTGTACGGTATCAAACTCGCCGGCGCCGAACACGCCGCGCTGCTCTTCGCGACCGTTCCGCTCATGACGACGGTCGTCGTCGCAGTCCTGTCGCGCAGGATGCCGACCGCGCTGACCCTAGGGTGCATTCTCGCGGCGTTGATCGGGATATCGCTGGTCATCACCGGCGGTAATTTCGCCGGGTTTTTCCACAACGCGTCGGTTGGCGGCGACGCATTGCTACTGATCGCCTCGCTTACCTGGGTCGTCTACACGATCGAACGCGGAAGGTTCGCGGACTGGTCATCGCTGCGTTTTACGTCGCTTACGCTAATCTCGGGAGAGGCTCTGATCGTCGTCGCGGCCTTCATCGCGACGAAATTCTTCGGGGAGACGTTTCCCGACGGAAACGCGCTGCACTCGGCTTCGTGGCTGCTCGGCTATGCCGGCCTGGTGCCCGTCATCGCCGCGCTGCTTTGCTACAACGCGGCGGTCGCGCGGCTCGGCCCCGCGACGGCGACGCTCTTCATCAACCTCGTGCCCGTGGTGACGTTCACCGTGCAGGCTCTGCAAGGTGCGCGCCTTCCATCCGTCGAGTACGCAGGCGCCACGGTGGTGATCGCCGCGCTCGTCGTCAACAGCCTGGCGATGATTCGTAATGGTTCGGTTGCGTTGCAGGCACACGCGCATCCCCGGATAGCATAAGTTGCCTCAAGGGCCCGAGTTACACCAACCGCTCGTTAAACTACAGGAAGGCGATATGGCCGTATGAGCGACGTACGAGTCGATTCAAAGAACTACCAAATGCCGCCCTCGGAAGGCTTCACGGTTGCGTACTTCCTTACCGTGGCCGACGTCGATCGGTCGGCATCGTTTTACGAAAGAGTCTTCGGAGCTCGCATCACGGACAGAGGCGTCCCTCTGAGCGGGCGGGTCTTTATCCAAATCGCCAACCTCTGGCTCATCGTCTATGTAGGCGGCGGCCCGACCGACGATAAGCCGAACGTTACGCTGAGCCCTCCTTCAGATCCCGATAGAGTCAGCAGCTTCATGAACCTCCGCGTTGCCGACATTCAATCGTGTTACGAGCTATGGAAAAGTAGAGGAGCAGACTTTTTCACCGAGCCGAAGGATCACGGATTTGAGTTCCGCTGCTACATCCGCGACCCCGATGGCTACATCATAGAAGTCGGACAAAGTAAGTAGCCTGAGCGTTGCGGCAGTCTCAATACCGTCGCCGAGTACACCGAGTCGGGGAAAGCCACGGGCAAATCGATGCCGACCGCCGGCAACTGGATCGAGATGGCTCTCACCCGCAACGATGCGGCGGTCTTCGGCGCCGACGCCACGGCCCTCGATGGTTCGCAGCTCCGTTTTCCGAGTGGCCGGCTCAAGAATACCTATCGCGATGGCAAGTTCAAACAAATCGGCGGCATCGCGTTCGATCCCGGCTAATGATTCCCGAGGTATGAAAATGGATTGAACGGGTATAGAAGCGCTACAACGCTCGAACCGTAAGGGAGGAACCGTGAGGCGCCTTATACCCGTCTGTGTTTTTGCTATCGCGCTGATACCCGCGTGGGCATCGGCCTCCGCCTGCCAGGGTGCCGATCTCGCTTTGACGTCGTTAACCGTTGCCAGCGTCACGCACGGCAGATATCTTACCAGTTACCACCTCGTCGGCACGGTCACGAACGTGGGAAACGTGGCCCAGAACCCCGGCGCGATGCAGTTCGTCGACGTCAAACAGTACGGGCAGCGCCTCGACGATCGCGGCGTCGCACCGCTGGGACCCGGTCACTCGTATACCGTCGCTTACGTGTGGCGTCGCGCGGTCGACGCCGGTAATGGGACGACGGCGCTCGATTTTCGCCTGCGCCCGGTTTCGGCGTCGGCACAACCCGATAGCGCTTGCAGCAGTGCTCGCGCGGACCTCGGCACGTTGTTTTAAGCACCGGCGCAGCGGTTATCGAAGCAACGCGCGCGGAATCCATGGTCGAGCGAGGGTTTGATGCCGCGTCGCGCAATCTCGAAGCTGAAGTGGATTTCGTCGGGGCACCTGCCAATGCGCTCGAAGCACTCTGCCGGCCGGGGATCGTTCGCGAGATCGCTGCGCGCAACGCGGCGTCAGGAGCGGCGCGCGATCCAGTAACGCAGGCGCTCGACGCGGCCCTCTTCTTTGCTCGGGATGGCTTCCACGACGCCGCTCGACCGGCGCTTCGAGCCGCTCTCGTGCAGCTCCGTAAGGAGCGGGGCTCGGTGCGCAAGCGTCACCGTTTCCGCGTATTTTGCGCCGCCGCGTATCTCGCGTACGCTCGAAAAGCGATGATTCACGCCGAACTGCTCGCCCGCGCGGCCGTGGCGCAGGCGCGCCGCCTGGCTCCTGCCGAACGGCGCGCTGCGCGTCACCTAGCGCGCAGCAATCTTGCGCGCGTTCTCGAGAAGACCGGCCGCCGCAGCGAAAGCCTTGCGCTCTATGAAGCGTCAATGCGTGAAGCGTCGACCACCGTCAACGCGCTCAACCTCGCCTTTGCCTATCACGCGGAGGAACGCCCTGACGACGTGATCGCCGTTCTGGGCGCACCAAAACGGCCATACGACGATCTCGAAGCAGCAAGTGCGGAACTGCTGCGCGCCGCTTCGTACTTTCGGCTCGGCAAGCGCGAGCGCGCGCGGCAGGCGCTCCGGCGATACGACGCGCTCGCCCGCGAACACGGATTCGAAGCCGTTGCTCTTTGAATCGGAGAACGTTCGTTCGCGCTTGGTCGACGGCCGCACGATCCTGCTCGATGTTCCCGCCGGCGACTACGTCGTCTTCGATCGAACGGCGACCGCGATGTGGGAAGCTCTGCGCACGCTTCCGCCGGAGCGGCGCGTCGACGCGCTCGCGTCGCGCTTCAACGCGCCGCGCGATCGGCTCGCCGCCGACCTCGATGCATTCGAGCACATGTGCCTCGGCCGCGGCTTTCTCAGTACCGCCGCGCCGGAAGCCGAGCCTCGCGCACCGCTGGACCGGGCGCCGCGCCACGGGTGGACGCTGCGAGCGTGGTGGGCGCTCGCGGCGACGGCGACCGCCCTGCAACGCAGCGGTTTCGCATCGGTGTGGCGCGCGTACGCGCGCCTGCCGCAGCGCGCGAGTGCGCCGATCGACGACGCTGCGTTAGCGCGCGCCGAGCGCGCGTTTTTGCGCGCCGAGAACTTTTTCGCGCTCAAGGCCGCGCCGAAAGATTGTCTTCCGCGATCGCTCGCGCTCTACCGGTTCTTGGCGTCGATCGGCTTTGCGCCCGAGCACTGCATCGGCGTGATGCGCTATCACTTCGAAGCGCACGCGTGGGTGCGCTGCGGCGACCGGCTCGTTCTCGACGCGCCCGAGTTCGTTGCGAGATATGCCGTCCTCGCCCGAATCTGATCCGGGCGGCTTTCTCGGGGTAGTCTTCGCGGGCGCGCCGCCGAGGCTGGGCAGCCGGCCGGAGCCGGCGCGTATCGGTGCGCTGCGAGTTCTCTACCGAGGATACGTCGCAAAAGGCTCTGCCCGGCTCGACGATCGCGGCGCGGAATCCAGCGAGGGCGACGCCGCGTACTTTGCCGCGGCGTACGATCGCTGGGGCGCGCAGCTCCCGCGGTACGTACTCGGTGAGTACGCCGTGGCGATCTACGACACGGCTCGGCAGTCGCTCACCCTCGCCCACGACGAGCTCGGCCTGATGCCGCTCTTTTATGCCGCCGGCGGCGGCGAGATCGCGTTCGCCACGCACCTCGGCGATCTCGTCGATGAAATCGGCGTCGGCGAACTCGACGAAGAGTACGTCGCCGATTACTTCGCGCGCGGGGAACATCTCGGAGCGCGCACGCCGTACGCGCGCATTGCGCGTCTGTTGCCCGGGGAGAGCATCGTTTACCGCGACGGGAACGTTCGCCGCGAAAGCACGTGGACGCTGGCGCAGCCGGCGCCTACCGGCACGAGGAGTATCGCCGAAGAGGAAGCGCGCCTGCGCGAGCTGCTCGACGAAGCGGTCACCAGCGCCCTTCCGGCAGACAAACGCGTGCTCTGCGAACTCTCCGGCGGCCTCGATTCGTCGACGATCTACAATTTCGCGCGCCGAGCTTCGGGAACCAACGTCGAAACGCTGTCGTACGTTTACTCGCGCTCCCACACCGCCGACGAGCGGCGATGGATCGACATCGTCTTACGCGACGCGCCGTCGGCGTGGCATCCGCTCGACGTCGACGCGACGCCCGCGCTCTCGGAGCTGCCGCGCGAGCGGATCGGCGAGCCGCACGTTTGGGTCTCGCATCTTGCGCTCAACCGCCGTTATATCGAGACCGTCCGGGCAACCGGCGCGAGCGCAGTGCTGACGGGTGAAGGCGGCGATTCGGTGCTCTGCGGAGATCTGCAGATGCCGTTTTTCTTAGCCGACCGGCTGGCTCGCGGGGAACTCTCGTCGCTCGTGCGCGAGGGGCGCCAGTGGTGCGACGGCTTGCAGGGAAAGCGCTCGCTGCGCCACGTGCTGATGCGTTTTGCGGTGCAGGGCTTGCTCGCGCGGATGCGCGGCGAAGCGCTCGAGCACCGCACCTCGGAAATTCCGTGGGCCGATCCGGCGTATGCACGCCGCGTCGGGCTGCTTTCGCGCGGGACGCGGCCGTGGCTGCCGCCGGCCGCCGGCGCCGGCAACGCCTACGCGCTGCAGCGGGTAATGCGTTCGGCAAATCTCGTCGCGACCAACTACCACTTTCGCCGCGACCTTCCGCCGTCGCGCCATCCGATGCTCTACCGCCCTCTGCTCGAGTTCATGCTCGGAGTGGACTGGAGCCACAAGGTCGCGCCGAAGAGCGATCGGCTCTTGCAGCGTGGCGCGCTGCGTTCGATCCTGCCCCACGAAACACTGCAGCGACGAGATAAGGGAGGCAGCAGCCAGCCATTTTTTGATGGGCTCGACGCGAGCCCGTCGTGGCGCGAAGCGCTCACCGCGCGTCCTCGAATCGTCGAGCGCGGTTATGCGCGGGGCGGCGAATGGCGCCGAGCCGTCGAGCTCGCGCGCGCCGGGCGCACGAGCGATCTCAGCGCGTTCCGCGGCGCGGCGATTCTCGAAGTCTGGCT
>DATAWH010000031.1:0-120066 GCA_036267315.1 Candidatus Cybelea sp.
GAGCGTAACGATCGCTGCAACAAATCAACACGTACTTTGAAATCAGCTACTTGACATCAAAACATCGTGCGCTTAGAATCTTTGCAGTCACACACTATTCACGCGCGACGCGTGGTCTCACTCAGGCTGAAACCTTCCGTATCCCGTGGTTCATTGTGACGGACCGCTACGCGAACCTTTATGCGCTCATAGGACCATGGGCCGGAGTGCAGCGCTTGTTGGTTGAATTCCCAAGCGGAGGAAAGGGCCGCAACCTCATCGCGAAGTCGGACAAGGCGACCGCGATAACGGGCCCGATCGCAGTCGCGCCTTAGTCATTAAGAGCACCTAGCCAAACAGAGGTGGTGCGATAGCCACCGAATTTAACCGCGCGTTCGTCCATTGCGGAGAAAAAGGTTACGTTAGTCAACCTTTGCTGTTTCTGGAGTTGAAGGCAATAAAGGATAGGGGGTGCCCCCCTCTAATTAAAATCGTATCACGGGAACCTGAGAGCGCTTTACTTACCACACCAAGGTGGACGCCTACGCACCTCTGCAAACGCGGGGAAACTGTCCCGCTGTCAACCATGCGCAGTTCCCGACATATTCCGCAGTTGCAAATAGTCCGCTCCGGGCGTTTGCGCCGAATGCACCCGTGGCGACAGCCCCTGCGCCGCCAAGACTCTCGGACTGATTCAAGCCACGCGTCCGCTACATCATTCGCAACGCCCTCAATCAGATACTGGCGCGTCGAGATATCCACCAGGTATGGCGTATTGCGCCAAAGCTCTGATATAAGCTCGACGGCATCTTGGTACAGGCCGGCCTCGCATAGCGCAGTTCCCATCTCCCGGAGGGTTGGCTGCTCGACGCCGAGTAGCGACAGTCTCCGCGCCAGGGACCCGGTTAGATCATCGAAACCACCAAGGGTATCGCGCAAACGAGGCCACGCCTCCGGGTCCCAAACCCCAGGCTTAGCACCCAGCGTTTTCAGAGCAGCCGTTACGGTCGAATGTGTCGCTGCCGCATGAATGATATCGATCGCGTCGTCGGCTGTCACTCGACGCGTTGCCCTTCCACGCGCCGAACCCTAAGGTACTCTATCAGATCGCTTCGGAGGCAGTAGCGCCGTGCGCCCTGCCGGACATAAGGAATCGAGCCGTTCTTAAGCAGCGAGAAAAGCGAAGACCGGCCGATACGCAAGAAATCTGCGTTTCTGCCAAGGTGAAGACTTCGGATTGAGACAATGCACGAGCTCCAATAGAACGCGGGCGGTCGCCCGCGCAAGCATCTGGAAATGTTGTCATTTGGTGACGGGGCTAATGCCGTCGTTGCGGTGCTTTTGCTATTGAAAGCTTCGCTGCTGACGCGGCGCGGCGTCTGCGTTCTGTGCCCGAGCTCGCGGGCGTCTTCACGATGAACCCTAGCAAACGCGCTCGGTCGTTGTCAAGAGTTTCGGGTTGCATACGGATTCCCATGGTCAAACCGTTGGTCGAGCTACCCGATTCTCCCGGTAAAGTACAAGAGGAACCGCAACGGCGATAGAGTTGCGCATTTGGAAAGACGCAAACCATCCGCGAACCTATGTGTGAAAGCCATAGCGTTCCGCCAGCACTGCTGGGGTCACCTTCGGCTGCGGCGATGAAGCGTCAACGGTCTCCACATCATCACTATTCCCGCTCGCTGAGCTCAGGACGATCCATCCTAGTTCACCGAAGATGGAGTCGTACGCTATCAGGCATCGGAATGGACAGAGTGAAGACTGCCCGGGGGCTACGGTTGCGCCCAACGCCTGAAGCCGTGTTGCTTCGCAAGCCTTGTCAATCTGCCATGATCGGCCCTCGCCTGCTGGGATGTAGGGATGCCTGCCGATGATTGATTCCATGCCAAGGGGCTCAAAATAGAAATAAAGGCGGCGTACGGGCCCCGGGCCGATATTAGAAATGTTCCCTTGCAACCTCGCGATGTATTCGTAATTGCCCGCTGCCGTCCGGTTGCCAAAGAGCAAAGCGCTCAGGCTAACGCACTCAAGATTTGGCGACAGTGATTCCTTGTGATGGCGCTCTCGCTGGTCGGATTCAGCGCGGGTCACCTTTAGCGATCGCCACGTCTCGAACGCCAGCCATCCAGTGAAGAGCGCCATGATGCCAGTTGTTATTGCCCCAACTGCGACCCAAACAGCCTCGGTTCCGCTGGTCGGGAGCGGCTTGTCCACCAAAATATGAAACGCAGGCAGAGCCGCGCATAGAAGGCTCATATAGCCCAGGCATTCGACTCGCCATTGGTGCCGCCATTGGTGCCCCGCTCTATTTTCCCCATTTTCTCGGTTTACGTTTTTATGCGGTTTTCGGCGGGATTAGCGGCCTTCTATTTCTTGCGTTTCCCTCGTCGCCGAGATTCGACTCCCACCTTCCCCATGAGATTACCGCGTTAAAGCGGCGAAATGTTGTAAACCGCTAACGGACTGCTAACGTCGCGGTCCATTTGTGCGGCCTCTTTGAGTGCCGGCTGTTCTTGGGGTTCAGGAATCAGGGCATCGCCAACCCGAACAAATCCGAACGTCTCTGTACTCGCCCTCGCCACGGCCGGCGGCCTTTGCAGGGCCGAGGCGGCTTTGGGAGGGGCGCCGAAACATGGAGTCGCCGAGTCCGCTTTGGCCTACAAGAAAGACTAAAGATGATGATTCTACGTTTTGGGCGTTACGCGCTGAGCAGCTGCGTCGCTGCTACGATGCTGGCGGGGTGCGGCGCATCGCAACCGCCGATCGGCGCTTACGGTGTGAGTGGGGCCATGCAAGTTCCGTCGCACCGTCGCACTTTTCAGTACACGGGCAAGGAGCAATCGTTCAAAGTTCCGGCCGGTGTCACGCAGGTCACGATCACTGCTAGTGGCGCAAGCGGTGCCGCAGGCTGGGATTACTACTTCAAGAGTTATGCGGCTCCCGGCGGCTTGGGGGGTCGGATAAAGGCCACGATACCGGTGACTCCGCGAGGACGCTTAGCGCTCTTCGTCGGTGGGAGCGGCGAGCATGGTGGCTTTAACGGGGGCGGCGAGAGCGGAGACTGTAACGGCGGCTGCAACGGCTACGGCGGGGGCGCGTCCGACGTCCGGCTGGGAGGCGACCAGTTGGCCGACCGTGTCGTGGTAGCCGGCGGCGGTGGAGGCGGCGGAGGTGCTGGCGCTTGCCTTAGCACCAGCTGCGGCTATAGCAAAGGTGGGGCTGGCGGGATCGGCGGCGGGCACAAGGGCGCATCAGGCCGTTCCGGCGGCGGCTACCTTAGGGCACATGGCGGTAAAGGCGCCACGGGGAATTCGGGTGGCAACGGCGGTGCGGGTGGAATCAGCGGTTGCGACGGGTCAAGCGGAAAGCTTGCCGCTGGCGGCCCAGGGCAAAGTCGGTGTGGTGGCAACGGCGGCGGCGGAGGAGCCGGCTACTACGGCGGTGGCGGCGGTGGCGGAGGCGGCAAAGAGTACGTCAGTTCCAGTGGCTTCTCCGGAGCCGGCGGCGGCGGTGGCGGCGGCTCAGCCTTCGCCGAGAGCGGTGCGAGCCACGTGCGCATGACGGGCGGCGTGAACAGGGGTGACGGACTAGTCGTTATCACTTGGTAAATCTTCGCCATATCCTTGCGGGCTGTCGCGCGACCACGCTTAGGAGATGATTGCATGAAACGAGTTTTGTTCGTTGGCCAGGCGCCGGAGACGGTGGACTACAGCGACCCGGCCTTACCGCCGGGCTTGAATGCTGAAAAGATCGAAGCCGGCATCGCAATCGCTGCGTCGAAAATAGCCGAGCGCGGCTGGCAAGTCGATCTTTGCATGATCGCGCCGGACGACACGGCGCATCGCGTGCTCGAGAAGCGACTCGCCAGTGTCGCCTATGACTGCGTCGTGATCGGGGGCGGCCTTAGACTCCCGCCGAAAAGCTTGCTGTTGTTCGAGCGAGTAATCAATGCTGTCCGCAAAGCTGCGCCTAACGCAGCTATCGCGTTCAATACGCGCCCGGAAGACTCGGCCGAAGCCGCCGCTCGCTGGTTGGACTCCGACTGAGGGCACACCGTCGCTAAGAGGTGCTGCGGCTAGTCCGACGGCGCGAGGCTAATCGTCACTGCGTGTACATGGGAGCGTCTTCCGATAACGCACTGATAACGGGAAGACAGAAGTGACCTTCGATGAATTTAGAAGCGCCGTGACTAGTCGGCTGAAGGCTCAGGCCTTGAGCGCTATGGCTTTCTGCAGCATATACCGCTTTACTGGAAGCGCGCTAACAAGTACGCAACCCTCGCCTATGAGGCCGGCGACACCCATCCCGTCTTGCTAAGCTAACCGCTACGCCGTTGATGTACTCGCCGACGTCGACCGAGGCGGCCATCGTCTTGCCCGCAGGATACGGCCAAATGCCGAGACGGTCGGTCCGTCGCGAATACGGCTGAACGAGCATCGTTCCCGAGATGACCGTCTGTCCGGCGAAGCGGTTCGTAGGGCTCGAAAGTTTTGTCGTTCCCACGACCGTTGCGGAGGATCCGCTAATCTGCAGACGATCGATGCGCGCAGTCCCCCACCGAAACGGCATATGCGCGATCGTCATATACTGTCCGTCCCACTGGACCGCGTAGATTAAACGCAGCCCGATGTTGACTGAGATCTCGGTCAGCGCTCTCGCACCCTTCGCGAGGCTGAAGAGATGTCGGGTCCCGAGGGAGTCGTCTCCGATGGCGAAAAGATTTCCGGCATCGTCGTAGCCGAGCGAGACGTACCCGACAGCATTCGGATCGCGATAAAGCTTCGGCGTCCCCTTGGGGCCGCGGTAAATTGCGATATCGCTCGCGTAAGCCGACTCGTCGTTGGTTATCGCGAGGTCCCCGCTCGAAGGGTCGACGGCGCACGCCAGCGGCGCATACGCATCGGAGATCGTCGCAATCGGCGTCGTTCCCCCGTGTTCGAACTCGAGCACTTCGCCGCTGAGTCCGTTCTGCACCGGAACGAAGACGTGCCCTCGCATATCACTGCAGAGGTTGACGGTATTTGCACCGAGCCCCGCCAACTCTCCAACCAAGGTCAACGCCGGCAACGCATAAACGTAGACGTTCCCCTCGAAGTCCGAGGTGTAGACGAGATCCGAAGATTTCGCCTCCGGGCGCATCCAGGTTCGGACGTGCCCACCGCGTGCGCCGGCGGCACCCGCTGCCGGCAAGGTCCCACTCGTCGAGGTCGCCTGTTGCGCGCCGCATCCAGCAAGCGCAACGACGATCGTAGCTACGACTCCAACCCGCATTTAAGTCACGCGTCCTTTCTTACATGTCCAATCCGCCGCTAAGAGAAATCTCACAACGCGCGCGACCCCTTCCGGACGCCTCGGGTGCCGCTGCGGAATCTTCTCCAATACCTTTGCCAGCCCCCTCGGGAATCGCCGCCGGCACCTTCGTCCGCGTTTCTTGAAATCTATCCCGGAAAACTCGCAAAGGCGCAATGCTGATGGCTTTAATTCACATGGAAGTTGGCTAGGTCCGCGCAAGCGATCTTCTGGATTGTGCCCGTAATATGTATGCGTATAGCAGCCATGGCTCCAGGACGAGATTGATCACGAAGTGGGCTACGATGCAGGGGAACACGACGCGTCCAGCCATGACGAAAACAATCGCAAGTGCGAGTCCTAATAACGTTGTGGCCCGAATGGCACCAAAGACGGCGGACATACCTCCCCGGATTCCCCAGAAACTATGTACGATACCGAATGCCGCGCCAGAGGCAAGAATCTGCACCGTGACGTTCTGATGGCGAGCCATTAGCAGGTTCATCAGGCTCTCGCGAAAGAAAACCTCTTCGACGATTGAGCTGGGAATTGCAATTACCAGAGCGAGTAACTTATACGGAGACACTCTTCCGAGTAGTGCACCGACGGTTGGTAGTCCACGAATGCTATAAAAGATGTAACCAACGCTAACGACTGCCGCAGCGAGCCACGCGCCAAAACCTACGTTGGCAGAATGCCTGAAGGCAGCTGAAAGCCAAGCATCAGGGTACGCCAGAATAAAGGCACCTTCGATAGCACTCACCACGCAAAGGACAATCGCTGCTCTCAGCGCGGCCGGCTTATCCAGTTGCGGCATTCTAGCAAGCAGTTCTGTTTTCCGAAACCCGCCCCTGCGAGTATTCGTCCGAGAATTTCGGTGATCGATCTGACGGTTTGACGATTGTTGCGATCGCCGAGTGCTGGAACCATAGGCTTTTAAAACAGTCACGTTGCCGCTGTGCAGCCTCAAAACGATAGAGCCTCAACCGCTCGCGCGGCGGTCTCCGCGAACGGATCAACGGTTAAGGACGTTCGGCATTTTAGACTTGGGTTCCAGCTTCCCTTAGCGCGAGTAAGCCACTGTCGCTTACGGCACGACGACGACGCGGTAAGCGCCGTCCGCCGGCGCAGCCCAGCCGTCCGATATGGACGAAAGCGGCACCGTTCTAGTCGGAACGTCGACGTTTCCGTCTGCAATATGCTTCATGTATACGGGCACTTCTGCCATGATCTCGGCAATCTGCGCCGATCCCGCGCCGCTCCCGGTGATGCGAATGCGACGGCTTCGCAGAAGCGCTGCCGGCACGGCCGCGTTCGCACCGGCCACGGAACCGATTTGCGTGTAGGCGATGTCGGCAGCGTCTTCTTCGAGTCCGTGCCTCTCGAAGGACGCAAAAACCGTCTCGGCCGGTGACCCCCAGAGAAAATCGAGAACGGTACTCGGTGTCGTACCGCCCAAAGCGTCGATGATGGCGGCGGCATCGGCCTCGCGATTGCCACTCAGTGCAACGGTTACAGCCCCAAGTGGTGCAAGGCGTGCGAGACGGGCCGCATTCCTACCCACTCCAACGATCCGGTCCGCGCCGAGAAGGCGCGCATGTTGCACGGCGAGATACCCGGTCATGCCGGTTGCGCCAAGAACCAAGACGCTTCCAAGCGAGCCGATCTCGCGTACGCGCGCTTTCAGTGGCAGCCACGACGCCAGGCCCGGATTCATTCCGCCGGCGATCTTCACCGGATCGGCGCCGGTCGGCAGCGGAACCCGGAACTTCTTTGGCACCGCCATTCGTTCGGCGAACGTTCCGTACGGAGGAGACACGAGCCCGGTATAGATGAGATCACCGCCGGCGGTTCGAGCGACGACGTCGACGCCGGGAACGAGCGGCCACGCCTGCGTGCTTCCATAGTGCCGCCCCGCCGCCAGAGATCGAACGATCTGATGGAGTCCCGAAGCGACCAGCTCCACAAGTTCGTAACCGTCGCCAACGCGCGGCTCGGCAAAATCGCCGTATTCCGGGGTTGCGGCTTCGGCAGAAGCAACGACCGCTGCCTTCATTTCGACTCCATCATAAAGCGGCTTTTTTCGCTTTGACAGCCTGTGCCTTTTAGCCGTAGGATTAGGACATGCCTAGGCGCTCAGGCGGGAACGAAATAACGCGGTCGCTCCTAGCGGTTCTACGTACGATAGGTCCTCAGCGGCCGCCGCGTGTTGCAGATGATGACGATGGGCTCGCAGGTTCTCCCGTCCCGAAACGGCCCCGGCCAACCATTCTTTCAGGCGCAATCGCAATCGCAATTCCATCGCAAGAACGTTTTCGAGAGAACTAAAAGCGTGCGCCCCGGGCAGTCCGCGCTGCGCGCGATTTCGAACGCGCAGGCATTTTGCGTCGAATCGGATCGGGCGGCCACAGACGCAGCTGCGTAGGCTGGAAACGGGGAACCCTTGATTCTGTCGAAGAGAAAATGCCTCATGGGAGGCGGATTGATGAAAACCCTTGCTGCGGTAATTCTAGTGCTGGCAATAGCGGGATGCGGAACGGGAAGCACTCCCGTGAGTCCGTCGCTTGCCGGCGCGGCGGCCGCACGAACTCACTCGAGTTCCGGATTTAGCGTGCTCTATAGTTTTAAAGGCGTAAACAACGGCAGAGATCCACACGCGGGACCGCTCGTTAAGGTCAAGGGCACGCTGTACAGCACTACTGAGTACGGAGGTGGTCCCTGTCACGACCGCTGCTTCGGGGGCACCGTGTTTGGGATCACGACCTCAGGCGTGGAAACCGTACTTCACAGTTTCGAAACCGGCTCGGGAGATGGGAAAAACCCGCGGGCGGGCGTCATCAACGTTGGGAGCGCACTCTACGGGGTCACAGTCCATGGCGGTACCGCATCCTGCTACTGTGGCGCCGTGTTCAAGGTCGCGCTTTCCGGCGCGGAGACCGTGCTGTATAGCTTCACCGGAAAACCTGACGGATTCGGCCCGGATGCCGGCCTCCTCGATGTCAACGGAACGCTGTACGGCACGACCATCAACGGCGGCGCGCACGGCGATGGAACGGTCTTTGCGGTGACGCTCTCCGGCGCGGAAACCGTGCTCCATAGCTTTACCGGTAAACCCGACGGCGCGCACCCGTATGCGGGCCTGACGAATGTCGACGGCACGCTCTACGGCACGACAACGACTGGCGGCGCAAACGACGGCGGTACGGTCTTTACGATCTTGCCTTCCGGCGCCGAAACGATCTTGCATAGCTTCCAAGGCGGGGCGGCCGACGGAAAATTCCCTACACAGGCAGTCCTTCTCGATGACAACGGTACGCTGTACAGCACGACGAAACGCGGGGGAACGAGCGACCGGGGAACGGTCTTTTCGATCTCGCCTTCGGGCGCCGTCAGCGTCCTCCACAGCTTTGGCGGCACCGAAGACGGCGTGTATCCGTACGGTGGTCTCCTTGACGTCCACGGCACGCTCTACGGAACGACCTCCAACGGTGGCACGGGCGCATGCTTGCGATACGGCGACGTTCCCGGATGTGGAACGGTTTACAAAACGACGACGTCCGGCGCGGAAACCGTGCTCCACGACTTCGACGCCTTGAAAGACGGCAGGTTTCCATACGCGGGCCTCATCGATGTCAAAGGCCGGCTCTATGGCACGACCACTGCAGGCGGCGTAACAAACGCGGGAACCGTCTACTCCTTATCGCCCTAAAAGCCACCTACAACGAGCCTTATTGCGTATCGACGAGCTCGTTCGACGGCGGCTCGTGCAGAAAGTGCGAAACCGGATACTTTGCGGAGATCGGAGCGAATGCTCGCGGCGGCTGGTTGAAGTCGAAGGCGGCGTCAAGGCTCGTTGCGCGCTGGTCGGAGTAGCCTTGCGATTGCGGCCCGATGCTTCCCGTCCCGTACACTTCCTCGATAAATTTTAGGATGCTGGCAAACTCGTATTGCGTGCTGTCGACATAGCCTTCCTTAGCGTAAGGCGAGATGATGATGCAAGGCACGCGGAAACCGAGCCCGCGATAGTCGAGCTGCGGCGGCTTCGAATTATCGTACCAGCCGCCCCAATCGTCCCATAAAACGATAATAGCCGAAGATTTCCAGTACGAACTCTCGCCGATCGCATTGACTACCGATGCCACCCACGAAGGGCCGTGGTCGCTGCCGTGTCCGCCGGCGACCGGCGGGTGATCGGAATCGGCCAGGCTTGGGGTAACGAAGCTTACCGACGCCAACTCCCCTCTGCCGGGGTCGCCCAAGATCTTCGTCTGCGGAGCGACCACATCGGTCGTCCAATCGGGGCCGTACCGAACGTAACGCATCGCTTCAAAGGGTTCCCAGATGCCCGCATCCTTCTTCTTCGTCGCGTAGTACTTCCAAGAAACGCCGGCCTCGTCGAGCACGTCGGCGATCGAATTCCACTGATCGAAACACGGAAATGGGCCTTTATTGGCCTCCAATTTCCGTTGGGACGTTACGAACGAGCTTTTCGTACCCGGGGGTGCATCGCAATCGTAGGGTGCCCTTTGCGGATTGTCGACTTCAGCCTCAGACGGCGATTGGTCGATGTCGTCGGTGCTGGCAACCAGCATCAAGTGTCCGGTGAAGCTCCCGCCCCATTCCGTGGGAAACATCTCATCGGCGAGCACGTACTGTCGCGCGAGATCCCAGTACGGTTCGATGAGCGACTGCTCGACGTAGGAATACGCCGGATACGACCCACCCTGGCAGCAAAACTTGGAAAACCCATCCATCTTGCCCTTATCCCAAGAGACTTGCGACGACTGCCAGTCGTGCCCCAGGTCGACCGAGTCAAAGGTAATCGGCTTGAGCGGAACCGAGATGTCTCCCGGCGGACAGTACAAATTCGAATAGCGAGCCCCGACTCGCCGCGAAATCCGCCTCGGCTCGTTTTTCTCGGGAATCGCGCAGCCTGACGGTGGAGCGTTTGCGCCAGGATAGCCGGTGAAGAAATTTTCGAAGCTTCGGTTTTCCTGAACGATGACGACGATGTGCTTGATGTACTGGCTTGGAGATCCGCTCTGCGGCAACGCGCCGGTCGAAATCGGCGGGGTGGCATTGGCAAAAGAACACCCGCCCATAGCAATGAGCCCTAAAAGCACAAGGATGCGTAACCGCGGCGCAGACATGCTTCCCCCCAAGCCCGTATTGCTTGGGAAAAGTACATCGGCGTTCCTCGCGGAGCCCCTCGAAGGAGGCCATAATGCCCACCGAAGACTAGGTCCAACGACCGTTTGACTGCTTCTAAAGCCCTACCAGAAAAAACGAGCGTACGCTCGAGACCTTGACTTATTGCGTGGCGCAAGCCGCCCAAACGGCGGCGCCGTCAATTAGGGGAGCGCGAAAGCGGTCAAGTTACCGCTTTCATCGGAGCAATAGACCCATCCATTGACGACGATGGGGCTGGACCAGTGCACGTTCCCAATCGTCTTTGCGTGGCGGGCACTATCCCATAGCTCGTTGCCGTTGAGTGCGTCGAGCGCAAAGAGTGCGCCGTCGTAGGCGATGAAGACGATGCCGTTTGCAACGACCGGCGTGGTGCCTTCGCCATTGGTTTGGCCCGGACTCGCGTTCCAAATTGAGACGAGACGGCTTTGTCCCGATTTCGTCTCGAGCCGATAGGCCTGCACCACGTTGGAAAAGCCCAGAAAGATCCACGCGCGTCCCGACGTGTTCCAAATGGCGGGAGTTGAAAAGAGTCCGCCAGGCAGGTCGATAACCTGCAGCTCGTTTCCGACACCGGGAAGAGCGGCGCGATTTACGAGCCTCAAAATCGCGTCTTTCCCGCCTTGTACCAGCATCCACGGCGTCTGGCTCGCAGCCTGCTCGGGGAGCATGGCCGGAGACGTACTTCCTAAATCGGCGTCGCCGTCTTGAAGTTGTTGGTAATCGGCCGGCGTGTAACTGCCGTGTAAATCCGAAAGGTCGGCGCTCAGCGATACGACCGAGTCCCCGTAGTTGTGCCCACCGTGGTTGGCGTTAAAATCGCCGTTGCCGGTTGTGACGTAGATCCGGCCATTCATGGATGGAACCGGATCGACGACGGCTCCGCCGCGAGCCCAGATGCCGGAGCGCAGCTGACTGCATCCGCCGCCTCCGAGCAGTCCCGCTTTATCGCTGCAAAGCGAGTTGAACACCGTTCGCTTTCCCGTTTGCAGATCGATCGCCACGACGTGTCCGTCGTAGGGATCGCCGTCGCCGTTGTAACCGGATATCGTCGCATACACGTAACCGTTTGCCAGATTGAGCGGCGACTCGTTCGCTTCGGTATCGGGAATGAGCGTTATCTTCGCGGGGAAACCCTGGCCGCGGATCTCCTGGCCAGTGCCTGCTTCGAGCTTATGAACTCGGCCATCGAGCGCCGGTGCGTAAATAATCTTCCCTGAAGGATCGGCCACGGGTGCCGAATGCGTGTAGTTTGGGCCACGCGGTCGAAATCGCCAAACGACGCGCCCGGTCATCGCTTCGATCCCGAGCGTCGCGCCGTTCTTGAGCGTTTCGAAGAGCATCGGGTGGTAGAAGCGTCCGATGCGGACGCGATGCAAGTAAATCGGCGCGCTGTCGGCGACGCCGCCCAGTTTTACCTGCCATCGCGTGCGAAGCTCGTGCACGTTGCCCTTGGTGAGCGTCGTTTCAGCCGGGTTAAAGCTGCTGCGCGCCGGATCGAAGCCCCAGACCGGCCAATCGGCAGCGCGGACGGGTGCCGGCAAAACGCCCAACAGATTGGCACCTACGATGAGCGTCAACAGCGCTCCAAGCATCGTTCGGTCTTGGCGACTCGAACGTTCCCGGCCTCTCTTGTATGAACTGAACCTTAAGAACGTCCCACGAGGCCGCGCGCGGTCAACCAGCCGATGACGATCTGCGGATAACCGGCGACAAATCGTTCCGGCGGAACATAGTCGCCGTTGTATCCGCTCCTCGACACGATCAGTTGGTGGCCGGCGTTGGGATAGGTCTCGATCGTGACGTCGCGGTTACCGGCGCGCTGCAGATACTCGCGCAGGTGCGCGGCCGAATCGGCAGCGTCGACGTTTCGATCGCGTGCGCCGTAGAGTGCCAGCACCGGCGTCGAGGAAAGCCGAAGCAACGTTTCTGTTGGATCGAAGGTCACGAGCCGCCGAAGCCCGGCGACCATCGACGGCGGCGGCGGAATGGATATGCCGAGGGCGGGCATCAGGGAATATTTGAACCACGCTTTCTTGGCGTCGGCGGCGTAGATGCGGTTCACCTCGCTCCAAGAGGCGCTGCCATCGAGTCCCCGTTCGAATGCGTGCCACAACGCAATCGCCTGCGGCGAGGCCGCGCCCACGTGATGCCGGTCCATCACCTGCTCGACTTCATAGTCGATATTCGCCGTCAGCGTTTCCGTCGGGGCGCTCTTGAGAATCAGGAAGGCGACGGGGCGCCGCAGCACGACGACCGGAGCGGTCCAGCCGCCGTTGCTAAACGCCCACAGACCGATGCGCTTGGAATCGACGTGACCGTCGTCGCGCATCGCGTCGTAGACTGCGACGACGTCGCCGGCGCGCTGACCTGGGCCGTTCAAAAACCAGTTCCCCGAAGATCCGCCGGTTCCGCGCTGATCGTAGCTGACGACGTTGACGCCGTTGAGCACGAAAAAGGGAATGACGAACCCCATCTCCCGGGTCTCCGGATCGTTCCCGTGAATGAGAATGACGGTTGCCCGCGGCTTTCGGCCCGCGTAATAGAGCGAAAAGCCGAGCCGCCCACTGGGCGTCGTGACGATCCGCCGTTTTTCCGAAATTCCGGATCGGAGCTGCGCGTGGGCGGGCACGGGTAACGGGCCGGTTCGCTGCGTGTTCGGATCGAAGAAGTCGTTTGCCGGAGGGTCGGGAAGTTCGTGCTCTACTCCAACGAAAATGGTACGTCCGGCGATCGCATACGAACCCGCCGCAAGGGGTGCGGCGCGGGCCGGCAGCGTCAGCGCAACGCACACGGTTAAAAGAGCGCCGATCGTTCTCATCACGTCGGATCTACGTTCGGTGCGCCGCCATGTTTCGAAGGTCGTACTGGACTCGAGCGCGCCGGCTACGCGCGTCTACTCACTCACCGTGACACCCCAGGGCGTTTTTAAGCCCGTGACGCTCGACGTCGGCGAGCCGCCGGCCGGATAGTTCCAAAAAAGAACGTCTGCGCCGCTTGCATCGGGAGAGACGACCTTGGCGCCATCGATCCAAAACTGCACGGCGAAGCTCGCCCCTTTCAGCGGTGTCGAACCCACCTCGGTTGCGCCGCTAGGCCCGATGTCGAACTCGTCGATTCTTTCGGCCGCATAGTCGCCAACTGCGAGGTGCCCGCCGGCCCACTGAATGCTGCCGCCATACTGAATGCCGGCATCGAGGCTGATGTCGGTAAAGGAACTGCTGCCGGCCGGCAGCTCGGCAAAAGCGAATGCGCCGTCCTTCTGCCCGTCGACGAAAAGGTCGCCGCTGCCATCGTAGCCGACGTATTCGTAGTAGCTGATCCCGCGGTCTTTGAACGTGCGCCTTGGCGCGTGGCCTTTGCGGTAGATCGCGACGTCACCCGGTTCGCTGCCGAGCGTACTGACGTTTGCAACCGCGACGTCACCGGTCGTGGGGTTGACCGCGCAGCCTCCCGGCGTAACTCCGGGGTCTTTCAAGGTTGCAATCGGTTTGGCGCCGCCGTGCGCATACTTGCGGATCACCGTGGCGGCGTTGTCGGTTATCAAGACGTTGCCGGTACGGTCGGTGCACAGACCCCACGGCCGCGTAAAGCCGGTCAGCGTGCCCTTCAAGACACCGGTCCGATAGGCGTAAATATAGACGTCGCCCGTACCAAGATCCGAGACGTAGAGCAGTGGGATCTTTTTGGCGTCTGGCGATACCCAGGATGGCGTGCGAGCGGGCGCTGCGCCGCGCACCGGTAGTGTCGCCGGTAGCGCCGGATCGGGCGCCGGCATCGGCGAACCGCCGCACCCGCTCGCTACGGCGGCGAGCAAAAAGAGCGGCCCGTATCGGCTCGCGCTCGGAATACTCATCAAGGCAAATGCATTTCGCTCTTCCCCAAATGGCGCCTTGCCGGCAAGATGGGCAATCCGGGGATGCTTCGCGAACTCCCCGCGAGCAGGCTTTATGGGAAGGAGCTTTCCTGTGCGACCAATTTATCTGTGCGCCGCGCCGCTTTCGGTATTGTTCTTTTTGGCGGGCTGCGGCGGCAACGGCATCGGATCGATCGCGCCGGCTCGCGACGATGCGGCCGTCGCGCGCCGCGGCACGAGCAGCGGCTCGCCGATCAAACACGTTATTTTTATCATTCAAGAGAACCGCTCGTTCAACAACTTCTTCATGGGATACCCCGGCGCCAAAACGCAAAAATACGGGTACGATAACCTCGGCGACAAGATTCCGCTACACGCCCAAGATCTTCCGCAGTCGTGGGACATCGAACACTTTTCCCCGGCCTATTTCGAGGCGTGCGACGGAAAAGGCAAGCTCCCCGGCACGAATTGTAAGAACGATGGGTGGAATCAACTCAAAGCGGGGTTCGACTCTCCTAAAAACGCCCCGTACGCGTACGTGCCGCACAAGCAGATCCAGCCCTACTGGGATATGGCCAAGCAATACGTCTTGGCCGATCGCATGTTTGCGTCGAATCTCGACGGCAGCTTCATCAGTCACCAATACGCGGTTGCGGCATTTGCAAGCTCGGCGGTCGATTATCCCGGTTCCTATTGGGGATGCCCGGGCGGTCCCCCCGACGTTTTGCAGACCCTTACGAAAAAGCGAACGTACGGTCCGGACGTCGTTGCGTGTTTCAACAATCCTACGATCGGCAGCGAAGCCGACACCGCGGGCGTGAGCTGGCGCTTTTACGCGGGCTCGATCTATGGCGACGGCGCGCTCTGGAACGCATACCAAGCCGACAGTCCGATCTATAACGGCCCCGACTGGAACACCGACGTTATCAGTCCGCCCTCCCAGTTTCTTACCGATATCGGTAACGGATATCTCGCCGGCATTACCTGGATCACGCCAACCTACGAGGACTCCGATCACGCCGGCCTCAACTCCAGTACCGGCCCCGCCTGGGTTGCCTCACTCGTCGACGCGATTGGGTCGAGCAAGTTCTGGAGTTCGTCGGCCATTTTCATCATGTGGGACGACTGGGGCGGCTGGTTCGACCCGGTTAAGCCCGTATTTAAGGACTACGACGGGTTAGGATATCGGGTGCCGCTGATCGTCGTCTCTCCGTACGCGCGAAAAGGCTACGTCACGCACGTGCAGTACGAAACGGCGAGCGTACTGCGGTTCATGGAGGATAACTTCGGGTTGTCGCCGCTGGCCGCTTCGGACGAGCGTGCCGCCGATCCCGCCGGCGATGCCTTGGACTACGGCCAAACGCCGCGAAAGTTCAAAAAAATACGCGGTTCAAAGACGAAACAGTTCTGGGCACGGCGCGCCGTCGAGTGGCAAGATCGCGGCAAACCCGCGGGCTTCATCGGCGACGACTGAAAAAACGAAGGGCCGCCGATGATGCGGCGGCCCTTCGCGGGTTGGGTTAGCGAGAAGCGCGAGCTATTTCTGTGAGCTCGGGCTGTACGCTGCGCTTTCGCACTCGTCACTGACGCACGGGATTCCGCCAGTGAAGCTGTACAGCAGCGAGAGGCCCGAGGACTTGTACGAGTAGACTTCGACGCCGCCGGTTTCGAGGTCGGGCGTTACGAAGCGGGCGTTCTGCCGGCCGACGTGGCCGAAGATGTTCTCGCCCGAGAGGGTGGTGGAGCTGAGCATCGTGCAAGCCGGGTTGCAGCCTGAGTAGACGACGACCTGGCTCGGGAGGCTGAAGCTGGGCCCGAAGAGGCTGGTCGTTACGAGGTTGCCCTTGTTGTCGATGTCAACGCCGCCGTAGAAGCCGTTCGTGAAGCCAGTCGTCACGACGCCGGATCCCGTGCAGCCTTGGAACCAAACGAGAACCGCGATGTCCGATTCATTGATTGCATCGCCCCAGCAGTCGCCGTTGGAGCTCATGGCAACGCCGCCCATCTCGAACATGTTCGGGTTGGTCAGGTTGGCCGAGCACGTGCCGCTGGAGACGCTGCAAACCGAGATGCTACCCGGTGCGCCGCTGTTGTCGAAGATGTTGCCGACGGCGATGTTGCCGTTGGCCGCATCGACGGCCGAAGCGTCTGAAGCCTGTCCGTACGGGTCGGTGATCGTTCCGAGGAGCGGACCGCACATGGACGAGCCTGAATAGACCGAGACGCCGTCAAAGGCGTTGGGGACCATCAGGTTTCCAGAGTTGTCGACGCCGAAGCTGTTAACCGACGTGGTTGGGCTGACTTCACAGGTTGAGGGTCCGTTGCCGCTGTTGTTCTTCGGAAAACCCCACATATTGGACGCAGCGAACGCGGAGACGTAGATTCCCTTCGCTCCGGCCGGTGGCGCCGCTTTTCCAAACAGCGCGTGATGGTGCGCTCTGAGGAATTTTTGAGAGACGGTAGATACCGGAACGCCGCGGAATCCGGCAGCTCCAACGCCGTGACCCTGAGCACCCCCAATGGAGCTCGGCAAGCTCGAGTTCGAGCCGGTCGAGTTCCCAGCGCAGCCGGCTAACAGGGCCGCTGCGATGGCGGTGCTCACCGCTGCTGAAAACAAACGCATGAGCTTCTCCTTATTGTCAGGTAGCAAATAGAGGCAAAGTGAAGACTGAAGCGTGGGAAGTCTTCGGCCCGTTGCTTTCCAGGGCGAGGCGGGCGGCACCTATCGCTCCGTTGAGCCCCCAACGGCATAAAAAAGCGGCCGCCTTTTGTGACTGGCTCGCCTGCCTGCCTAAGGGGTGGTGGAGACGTACATGAAACGATTGGGAAGGTCGAGCGTGAAGGAGCGGCCTACCCAGAACGAATTGCCGACGTCGCAGTCGTAGATCAGCTTGCCAACGGCGACGGCCGGTCCGGCGATTATGGTATCGCGTGCGCCTGCCAGCGCGATCGACGCGACGCGAGGCTCGGTGCCCTCCACGAGTCCGTTGGCGGCTGCGAAGGTACGGTCGATCGTGATCCCGGCCGAGCCGGTATCAATTTCACAAAGGCCGATCTTGCCGCCACCGAAATCGAAGCGCGCAAACACGCCCAGCGCGATGCCGAGATCGTCCTGCAAAATTAAGGGAATCTTCGTGGCGCTCCGTATTCGCTCGGGAAACGTCTGCGCGTCCTCGACGATCACTTTTTGCGCGCGAAAGTCGAAGGTCGTCGCGATGTTTCGAAATGCCGTCGCCGAGATCAGCCCATCGACGCCGGTGCCGTCGAGCCCACTCCAGATGCCCACATGCGGGGCGTCGAGTTGTACGCCGCCGACGGCGAGCGAGTTGACTTCGCCGATTGGGAGGTCGGCGCGTTCGCCGCTCAGACGAAGGCTGACGTACTTGCCGTTCACCCTGACGTAGCGGCGTCCGACGCGCGAAGAGAGCACGTCGATGCCGGCCCCAAGGTTGATCAGCATCGGGATCGGCGCGTTGCCGTCGACTGAGCCTTGGACCGCAATCAACCCGTTGACCGGAGTAAACGGAATCGTATCGATCGCGACCGCCGTCCCGGAAAGCGAGTACGCAAGCAGCGCTGTGGCGACGGCGGAGCGAAACAAGACGCTACGGAATTGCATAACGAAGTCTCTCTTCAAGGAAAGTCGAAGTTTGCCCGGTCTGCCGATGCTCTCGCGCGGGCATCCCTGCGGGCGCCTGCCGGCGCCGGCCTTCGACGAGGGCTGGTACGTCGAGCCAGAGGCCAGGGGCACGGCATCGGTCGTCTCCTGTCGGCTTTTGCGAAACGGAGCGGGCGATCTACCTGCGCAAAGATCTATCACGACGGTAGGGCCAAAAACAGGACCGCGACGTAGACCACCGTCAGCACCATCGCCTGAGCGGTCAGCCACTCTTGCGCGCGGCGCGAACGCCAAAAGTAGCCGAGTAGGATGGCGACTTCGAAGCCTAGGAGAAACGCGAAGTTGAGCGGCGACGCGATGTGCGCCGTTCGCGCAAGTTCTTCGAAGACGCTCAGCGGCGGCAGCAGCGCTAAGAAGCCAAAGAACCAGCGGCGATTACGAAAATACCACTCGCCGAGATCGAGTACGCCGTCGTTGTTTTCCCGCTCCGGCAAGACCAGCGAGGTCAGAATGAAGAGCACGACTGGGGTGAGCAGGACGAGCCAAAAGGCGCCAAAACTCCAGTGAACCGTGTGCCGGACGCCCCATTCCGCCCACCAGTGCTGCACCGAGATGAAAAAGAGCCAGATACTCCACGCGATGGGGGGCCAGTAGAAATCGACCCGCTCGCGCGCGGTGATAACGCCCGCCAGGCGGATCAACACGTTGGTTACGGCGAGCCCGAGCACGATCGACGTCAGGATCGTCAGATAATCAAAGGCGCCCATCGTGCTAAGCACGATGAGGCGCCCTCACGAGTGTACGAATCGGACTACTGGATGGTGACGCTGACGGGACTGGACGCAACTCCGTTGGTGACCACCTCGACGGTGCTCGCACCGGTCTGGATGCTCGAGGGCACGTCGAACATGGCCGAGACCTTTTTGTTCGATCCAATGCCCATGAAGCTAAAGCCGTGCGTGCGGGCGTAGGTGACGGTTCCCGAGGCCGCGTTCGTGATGCGAACCAGGGGATAGTTTGAGGCTTGCTGGTCGTCATCGCCGTAGAAGTTTGCTTGGGAGATTCCGTTGAAGCGCTTGCCGGTAATCTTGTACGTGGATCCGTGAGTGAGGCTCGACGCCACCTTCGTTATCTGTGGCTTCGCACCGGCCGCCGGTGCGTTCGATCCTTTCACCGAGTACACTTCGACGTCGTTCGAGCCGTCGTCTTCCAGGATCTGGCCGGTCGGAAGAACCAGCAAGCGAACGTTGTAACTCGAGTCGTTGATCGCGTCGGGTGGGTTGGCGATCTGTTTGAACTTCTTCTCGTTGAAGAGGAAGAACTGAGCTGGGGTCGCGTACACGCCGGGGCTCTCCGGAATCATACCCTCACCGTTGGGCAGCAGCGACGTCGGCGCGTCGGCTGCGTCGTACTGCGCGCTGCCGATGACGGGATTGTTCGGTCCCTGACTCCACTTGCCGGTATTGGCGTTGTAGATGGCCGTGTATTGGTTCGCACCGACGACGAAGACACTGTTGTTGGCCATCATCGTTTGCGGACCGATTTCGAACGATTGCGTTAGGTTCTGAGGCAGAGATCCGGCCCCCGACCAGGTGCTCGTCTTTGGGTTGAAGAGCTCGGAGTTCGGCTCTCCGAAGACGTCGGCGTCGAGCAGTTGGCCGTTGCGAAGAAGGGTCCAGCCTTCCTCGCTATTCGTGTCGGCTTTTCCGTTTCCGACGATCGTCCACGTGAGCGAGCCTTCGTCGAGCAGCGCCTGAGTCTGACCGCAGCAGTTGCCCAGCATGTAGATGCCGTTTGCCAGGACCGCACTCTGCCCGTCACCGATCTCGCTCCAACCCGATGGCGCCGTCACGGCCGCCCACGTGTTCGCGACCGGATCGTAGATCGCGCCGAGGTTCGTCTCGGCTCCCTTGCAAAACTGGTACTCGCCGCCCTGAACGATCAGCTTTCCATCCGGGAGAATCGCCGACGCGAAATAGAGCGGACCGTAGGACGAAGGCATCGACGTCTTCGGACCCCACGTTCCGTTGACGTAGCTGCCGCTCTTGTCGGGAATCAACGGATACCAATCCGGCGAACAGTAATCTTGAACGAGGATCGTGCCGTCGGTCATCTGGATCTGCGTGCCGGCGCCGTTGGTAAACGGCGCGGCGGCAGCCAGCGGACTCCAGCCGCCCGCTTTCGCTCGCTGCCGCATTGCGGCGGTGATCGCGTGCGTGTGCCGCGGCGGACGCGCAGGCGTGTGCCCGATGCGCAAAAGCTTCGGCAACTTCTTTTGCAATGCGGGAACTTGCGGCATCCCCGGGGCGGGCGAACTCGGATTTGCTCCGCCGCAAGCCGCAAGTAACGCTGCCGCCACTGCGCTCGCTAACGCGACGCGTACCAAATGCATGGGCTTTGTGCTCCTAGAAGCGTGCTGCGAGGGTTGCGAAATCCCCTAGCGGCGCTTGCGCGCCGTTGTTTTCTTGGCGGCCTTTTTGGCGGACGATTTTCTTGCGGCGCCTTTCGCGGCCGTTCTGCCCGCAGCTCCTTTAGCGGCCGTTCTGCCTGCCGCGCCTTTGCCGGCGGCTGCTTTACCCGTCGCTTTGCCCTTGGATGCTGCCCGCGCACCTGTCGAGCGCGAACCGCGTTTGGCCATGACGGCCTCTTTGAGGGCCTTAGCCGGTAAGAATTTAAAGACGCGTTTCGCTGGAACTTTTACTTGTTCGCCGGTGGCGGGATTGCGCGCCATGCGCGCGGCGCGGTCGCGCACCTTGAACTGTCCGAAACCGGGAATCTTGACGGCCTCACCCGAAACGACCGCGGCCAAAATGTCTTCGAAGAGTCCGTCGACGAGATCGACGGCATCCTTACGTGAGATTTCGAGGCGTTCGATTGTCGAGCGCACCAAATCTTGTTTATTCATCGTTTCCTTTCGTGTGGAAAAACAGTCGCAAACCGAGCAAAAATCGTTTCGCGCTGCTTGCTACGGAACGCTGAGGGACTCCTTGTGGTGACCTTTAAAAATGGGCCTTTACGCGGAAACGTCGGCGTGCCCGGGGACAAGTCCATCTCCCATCGGGCGCTCATCTGCGCGGCTCGCTGCAAAGAACCCGTTCGCATTTCGAATCTGAATCCGGGGCGGGACGTCGCGGCTACGAGCGCCGCGCTGGCGGCACTTGGGCAGCGGATCGAACGAGTCGGTGGCGACACGGTCTTCTACCCGCGCGCGCTTTCCGACCCTAGCGATACCCTCGACTGCATGAACTCAGGGTCGACCGCCAGGATGCTCCTCGGTGCGTGCGCGGGCGCCGGCGTTGCCGCGCCCTTCGACGGGGACGAATCCCTCCGCCGGCGGCCGATGGAGCCGGTGGCCGCACAACTGCGCGCATTCGGTGCGAAAATTACCACTGCTGCGGGGCGTCTTCCGCTGCGTCTTCAGGCTCGAAACGACGTCGAGACCCGCCACTTCATCCTTTTGGAACCGTCGGCTCAGGTGAAGTCCGCACTGCTTTTTGCCGGCCTTTTTGCAGGCGTGGCCGTGCAGATCGACGGCGATCGCTTTTCGCGCGATCATTCCGAGCGGCTCCTCTCCTATCTCGGAGCGGCAATTGAGTGGGACGGGCGCACGGTCGCGCTCGGGCCCGGCGAAATCCACGCCAGCGACGTACGCGTCGCCGGAGATTTTTCCGCGGCGGCGTTCTTTCTTACGGCGGCGGCGGTGGCTCCCGGAAGCGGCGTCGTCGTCGAAAACGTCGGCATCAATCCGACGCGCACCGGCTTACTCGACGCCTTGGCAGCGATGGGCGCCGCAATCGACGTGCGTAACGAGCGTTCGCAGGGAGGGGAGCCGATCGCCGATATTGCGCTCGAGCATCGGCCGCTGCGCGGGATCGCCGTCGATCGCGATCTTGCGCTGCGAGCGATCGACGAACTTCCGCTGCTCGCCATCGCCGCCGCCTTTGCCGCGGGGCGAACTACGATTTCCGGAATAGAAGCGCTGCGAACGAAGGAATCGGATCGCGTCGGCGCCATCGAGCGGCTGCTCGCAGCAGCGGGAGTCGCCGCCGACGCGCAGCGGCGCGAGCTCGTGATCTGCGGCGGCACGCCCGACGCGCGGGGCAGCGTGCTTGAAACCTACGGCGATCATCGGATCGCGATGGGAGCGGCCGTTTTGGCGTGCGGCGCGGGACCGCTGGAAGTTGATAGCGACGAAAGCTTCGGTGTCAGCTTTCCCGGCTTTGCCGAGGCTCTAGCCGCCCTGCAGCGGGCTTAAGCCGCGGGCTCCGACGGTTTGCTCTCGCTCTTGGTACTCGACGCGGCGGCTTCGCCACTGGAGGACTCGCCTTTCGGCTTCTCGCTCTTTTCAGGCTTGCTCGCGGCGGACGACCGGCGAGAATCGGTTACGTAGAAGCCTGACCCTTTGAAGAGGACCGGCGCGGCGTTAAAGACCCGCCGCACCGGCGCGCCGCAGACGACGCACGGTTCCTGGTGGGTCTCGTCAAAACCGTGCCGCACTTCGATGGTGTGGCCGCAATTCGTACATGCATAGTCATACAGCGGCATGGCCAGAGTATAGCTGCCTTAGCACTCGGGGTCAATGACTGCTAGGTCCTCGCCTGCCAGGCGTGGGAGCCTTCAGAAATCTGCGAGTACCGCGGCATCGCGCTGGTATTCGACGAGACCCTTGAAGTGAACGAGCGAATCGTCGAGCGCACTCGACAAACGCCGTCCGCGTTGCCAGCGATCGATCAGACCTCCGAGCCGCCCATGATAGGCCGGATACGAAAGCCGCACGTGCAGCTTCGAACGCGACGTGCGCTGCTCTATCCTGAAATCGAGACGGCGGCGAACCGAAAACGCACCGACGAGAGAGAGGCGATAGTTCGCAACGTAATCGTCGATCTCAAAAAGTTGCTCTTCTTCTCCTGGGAGCAACGAACGGATCACGACCTCACTGCCGACGTCTAATTCGCCATCTGCATCTTGCCGGCGCGCACTTCGCAAAAACGATAGCCAGACCGGCCATTTCTCGACGGCGCAAAGGAGCGAAAACGCGTCTTGCGCACTACAGTCGAGTTCGAGACCGGCGCTATGCAGCTGCAGCCCAGCGACTAACGACGAATCGGCGACGAGCATGGAGTGCGGTATTCGGGGAAGCGTCCTTAAGCGTCCTTTACGAAAATCATGCACACCGCATGTGGATAATTATGAACCTAATCCACAGTACGCGAACAACACGAGCGTTTCGATCCCGACCGGCAGCGCGCGTTCGTCTATGCGGAAAATCGGGCTGTGTGCCGGATGGACGGCACCCGCTTCCTCGCCGCGCACACCAAGGCGGACGAGCAACCCTGGGCGCCGGCTCGCGAAATACGCAAAATCCTCCGCGCCCATCGTCGGCTGCGGGTGTTCCACACGGATCGAACTGTGCTCGCGGACGTAGGCAGCGAAGCGCTCCGCGAGCGCGGCGTCGTTGACGACGGGCGGATATCCGCGAACGACGCGGACCTCGGCGTTCGCGCGGTACGCCGCCGCGACGCCGGCGGCCACCCGGCGCACCCGCTCTTCGAGAGCGTCGCGAACTTCGGGATCGTGCGCGCGCAGCGTTCCGCTCAGTTTTACTTCGTCGGCGATCACGTTGTTGCGGTAGCCGCCTTCGATCGTCCCGATCGTTACGACGGCGCTGGCAAATGGATCGACCTCGCGCGCGACGATATTCTGCAGCGCCATCACGATGGCACTAGCGGCGACCAGCGCGTCGACGGACTGGTGCGGGTAGGCTCCGTGGCCGCCGACCCCCGTGACGTCGATGTAGAGCTCGTCGGCCGAGGCGTTGACCGCGCCCGGCGTTATGCCGATGGTGCCCGCGTCGAGGCGCGAATCAACGTGCAGCATCGCGACGAAATCGACGTGCGGATCGTCGAGCACACCCTCGTCGATCATCGGCAATGCGCCGCCGGGCCCTTCTTCGGCTGGCTGAAAGACGCATACGACGCTACCTTCGAAACTCGCGCGCGCACGCTGCAGCAGCGCCGCCGCACCGAGCAGCATCGCCGTGTGCGCGTCGTGACCGCACGCGTGCATCTTTCCGCTGACTTCCGATGCGTACGGAAGCCCCGTTTTTTCACCAATCGGCAGTGCATCCATATCCGCTCGCAGTGCGACGACGCGACCTGGTCGTTGTCCATCGATTCGCGCGGCGACACCCGTTCCGGCAAGCCGGCGATGCGAGATACCGAGCGAATCGAGTTCCCGCTCGACCAGCGCGGCCGTTTCGTGCTCTTCGAAGCCGAGTTCGGGGCGGCGATGGATCGCGCGGCGCAGCTCGACGGCGCGATCGGCGAGCGCTGCGTCTACTTCGATCGACATGCCAAGCGGAGTTAAGGGCGCTCTGAGTAATCCCCTGTACCGCAATGATGACCGCCGATCTCGCGCTCGCGCTTCTGATCAACCGCACGAGCGCGTACTATCTGGCGAATCCGCCGCTCTACATGACCTACGTCGAGCGAACCCACGTCAGCGCCGCGGGCGTCGGCCGAACGCAGGATCTCAATCGCTCGGTCGCGGTGCGCGTGGCCGACAACTACGCGGTAATGCAGGATCTGCCCAACGGCAGTCAGCGTACCGGTCAGGCGTTTCCGATCGTTGCCTATTTCGATCCGTTTTCGAACTTCAGCTTCGGGTACTTCGCAAACCTCAAACGCGTCGACATCACGCTGCAGCGTGGGTCAACGTATCAGTTTCCTATTCCGCAGCCCGACCCGAGCGTCAATCTGGTGGTGCCGTACAACAGCTTTTGGGCGGCGACCTACGCGCCCGACTCGACCGACAGCGCGCTGCACCTGCTGATCGTTCCGACGCCGCGCGTAAAGAACGGCCTCTATCCGGCAGCCGTCATCGAAGATCCAGAGACGCACCTGCCGGCGCACATCGAGATGCGCTCGATCGAAGGCGACGAATCATTTTCGCTCGATTACAAGGTGGTGGAGAACCACTGGATCATCACGCACGGAACGTTTAGCGCGACGCAGCACGTAGCGTTCATGACGTTCAAGGTGATCGCCGACGTCACGTTCAGCGATATCGCGTTTCCGGCCCAAGCGCCGGATCCACGGCTCGCGGGTGCGCCTTCGCCCTCGCCCTCCGCCTCGGCCGTTCCTTAAAAGCGCTGCGCCGAGGCGCGAACGTACTGGATATAGCCGTCGATCGCCCAGCCGAACAGTAAACCCGCCACGATCGCAAGGAGCGCGAGTCCCGGGACGATCCTTCTCCCGTGTTCGGCGACTAAGTTTCGTCCGATAGCCACCGTCGTCGAAGCCGCAAGGACAAACCCGAACGCCCAATACGCGAAGCGCTCGCTCACCGGGTCGCGGGTGCGGCCTCCCTGGGCGGGACCAAGCTGCGATCGTCGGCTGCGGGGTGAGGGGCGCCGTTGCGCGATGGCACGTCTTTGGGTGCGACCCACATGTAGACGTTGGGAATCAGCAGCAGCGTCAGGACGAGCGAACTGAGCACTCCGCCGATGACGACGATGCCGAGGCTCGAGCGTGATGAAGAGCCCGGATCGAGTGCGAGTGCCAGCGGCAGGTTGCCCGCGACCACCGAGAAGCTCGTCATGACGATCGGCCGAAATCGCGTGTGCGCGCTCTCTTTGATCGCAGCAAGCTTATCGCGCCCGCGTTCTCGCAACGTATTTGCGTAGTCGACGAGCAGAATGCCGTTCTTCGTCGCGATACCGATCAGCAGAATCGTCCCGATCAGCGAGAACAAGTTGAGCGTGCGATGGGTGAGGAACAACGCGCTGACTGCCCCGATCGCCGCGACCGGAACCGAAAAAATGATGATGAACGGCGACAGGTAGCTGTTGTAGAGCGCCACCATCAGCAGGTAGACCAGGATCACCGAGACGATCATCGAGATTCCCATGCCGACGAGCGTCTGGTGCATGAAGTCTTGTTGGCCGAGCGGCGCCGGCTTCACCATGATGTTCGGGGGCAGGTGGAGCGATGGGAGCCGCTTCATCAAGCCTTCTTCGACGGCCGAAAGCGACGAGTTCGGGGCGTAGTTAGCGTTCACGTGGATCACGTTATCGCGATCCGTCCTGGTGATGAGCGGAGAGGTCGGCGTCGATTCAAAGCGCGCGATATCGCTGAGATAGACGATCCCACCGCTGGAGGAACGGATGGTGACGGACTTGAGCGCGTCGAGGCTCGTCTGGTAGGTATCGGGATAGATGACCTGGACCTCTTCGAGGCCGGCGGTCGTCTCGAACTGCGTCGCGACGTTCCCGCCGAAGGCGGCGCCGGCGGCGTTGGCCGCATCCTGCAAGTTTACGCCGAGCGCTTGCGCCTTATTGCGGTCGAACTGAATCGAGATCTCCGGCGCTAACTGGGTACCGGTGCTGTTAACGCTGACGGCGCCGGGAACTTTTTGCAGCAGCGAGACGATCTGCTGAGCGTAGCGAGTCGGATCGCCGCCCGTTACGTCGGTTACCAAAAGGTCGATGGGTTGGGCGTTTCCGCCCGAAGTCGACGTCGACGGCACGACGACCGCCTGCACGTTGGACGGCAGATACTTGCGCGCGATCTCGCGGAACTGCGCGAGCCAATAGTCCGTCGAATGCTTGCGCCCGTCTTTGAGCCAGATGTGCACCTGGCCGACGTTGCTCTGCGAGACGAATCCGCCGAAGGAGGCGGCGTACGCGCCGGCGACCGCGGTGTTCGCGAAGGTATCGGGAGTGTGGAGAATCTGTTTCTCGAGGCCGAACGTGCCTTTTTTGACCGTTTGAATCGGCGTACCGATCGGATAGACCAGCTGCATGTAGAGCTCGCCGCGATCGACCGGCGGGATAAACTCTTCGCCGACCGCGCCGACGGCGACCATTCCGATTGCTAGCAGAAAGGTCGCGCCGCAAAAAACGGCCACCAGCCGCCCGTGCGCGAGGCTCCACGGCAGCGCCCGGTCGATGTACCAGCTCCGCAGGCCGTCGAATCTTTCGCCGAACCACTCGACGATGCCCCACGGTTTCCAGTGCGAACGCAGGGCCCACAAGCCGGCCAGCGTGGGCGTGATCGTGAAAGAGACGAAGAGCGAGGTCAGCGTCGAGATGACGACGACGATGCCGAACTCGGCGATCTGCCGCCCGACCTGGCCTTGGATGAACGCGATCGGTAAGAAGACGACGACGTCGACCAGGGTGATGACCACCGCGGCCGCCCCGATCTCTTCACGACCCGAGACCGCCGCCTCTTTGGGCGGCTGCTTGAGCTCGGTAAAATGGCGCTCGATGTTTTCCAGGACGACCGTCGAGTCGTCTACCAAGATGCCGATGACCAGCGACATCCCCAGCAGAGAGATCGTGTCGATCGTGAGGTGCAGCGCCTGCATTACGGTCATGGCAATGGCAAGCGAGGTCGGAATCGAGACGCAGACGACGATGGCGCTGCGCCACGATCGTAAAAAGAAGACCATTGCGATGCCGGTCAGCAAGATCGCCAGCATCAGCGTGCGCGTCACGATGACGATCTGCTGCTCGGTGAACTTGGACTGCACGTTGATGACGCGGAAGCTTATTTCGGGAAAGCGCCGCTCGATCTGAGGAAGCGCCGCCAGCACGTTATTGGAAGCGTCGACCTCGCTGCCGGTCGAAGCCTTTTGGACCTGAAGGAAGAGCCCCGTCTGGCCGCTGATGTGCGCGAACTGCAGCTGCGGCTCGAAGCCCTCAGTGACGGTGGCGACGTCGCCGATGCGCACGACCGAGTTCGTAGCGCTCCACGGGTTGACGACGCCTGGAAGCGCGGAGAGGCCGCCCGAATAGCTTTCGACCTGCGAACCGGTTGAGTTGGCGACGTTCGAACTCGTTCCGGTGGTCGGCACGATCGGTAGATTGCGGACCGTATCGAGATTCTGAATGTCGCCGCGGATGTCGATCGTCGTCTGGCGATTGGGCTCGTAGGCGAAGCCGCCCGGGACGCGCTGGTTGTTGTTCTGCAGCGCCGTGACCACGTCGTTGAGCGTCAGGTTTGCGGCCGCAAGACGCGTTGGGTCGACCACGACTTCGTAGGCCGGCGTCACCACGCCGCCAACGTTGGCGAACGAAATTCCGGGCACTTGCTCGAGCTGCGGTGCGATGACGTTGGTCGCATAGAGCGCGAGGCGCGAAAGCGAAAGCTTCTTCGAATAGAGCGCGAGCGTGACGACCGTCGATTGAGTCGGATCGTAGAGATTGACCGTTGGCGGCGTCAGGTTCGACGGCAAATATTTTTCGGCGGCTTGAATTGCCTTATTTGTCAGAGCGAGGTCGGTAGCCGAGTCGGAGCTAATGTTGAAGATCGCGGTGATGCGCGCTTGGCCTTGCTGTACGACCGAGTTAAAGGTCTGCAAATCGGCGGTACCGGCGAGGTTCTGCTCGATGGGCGCGACGATGTTATCGCGCATCTCGGTTACCGATGCGCCGCTGTATTGCACCGAGATCGTTACGGTCGGCTGGCTGACGTCGGGGTAGAGCTCCTTGACGATCGTCACCGTCGACAGAATGCCCGCAAACGCCATCAGCGCGATGATGACGAAGACCAGGGTCGGCCGGTTGATGAAGAGCCGGGTGAGGCTAAACTTCACTGCTGGAAGGAGACCTTTTCGCCGTCGCCGAGACTGGCCTGACCGTCGTTGACGACGCGAGTCCCGGGAATCAAGCCGCTCACGACCGACGTCGTCCCGTCGCTGCCCAGCTCCGCAACCTTCATGGTTTTGACGCTGTCGCCGCTTTGAACCGTCATTACGGCATCGTGGTTATCGTCGGTGAATGCGGTCACCGGAACGCGAACTCCGCGGACCTGCGCCGCGTCGACATTTCCTTGGACGACCATGCCGGGGCGCAGACGCTGTCCGGGATTCGACAGCAGCACCTTGATCTGAAAGTCGGTCGAACCGGGATTGATCTCGTTGAGAACGCCGACGACGTGGCCCAAAAAGTGAGCGCTGCCGTTGAGATCTTCCGCGACGACGCTCGCCGGGGACCCGTTAGAGATGCTCGAGACCTGCTGGCTCGACGCGTGCAGCACCGCGTAGATCGGATTGACCTGCTGCAGCGTGAAGATCTGCCGGTTTCCCGGATACTCCCCCGGGTTGATGTTGCGGTTGACGACGACGCCGTCAATCGGCGAGACGATCGAGGCTTTACCGATCTGCACGCGCACCTGCTGGGCCTGCGCGAGCGCGACGTCCTCCTGCGCCTGCGATTGCTTGACGGCCGCGGCTTGGATCCCGTTGCCGGAGAGCGAGCCGTTGGCCTGAACGTTCGATTGCGCCGACGAGAGGTTGGCATTGGCCGTATTGAGCGCTTGTTCGTCGTTGCGCACCAGCGTCTGCTGGGCGTCGACGGCCTGTTGCGAAACGTAGCCCTGCGACAGAAGCTTTTGATCGCGGCTGAGATTGAGGTTATCGTTCGTGAGCGTCTGCTGCGCTTGGCGAACCGCGGCCTCGTTAGTTCGCAGGCTATCCACGCCCTGCGCGATCGACAGCGAGCCCTGGTACACCGAATGCTCGGTGTTGGCGTGATTGCTGTTTGCGGTCGCCAGATCCGACTGCAGCTGCGCTTGCAGGTCGGCGGTGTTCAGCGTGGCCAGCACCTGTCCCGCGCGTACGGCGTCACCTTCGCGAACGAAGACGGCGTCGGCCGGTTCGGCCAGCGTGCTCTGAATCGCGACGTTTTGGTAGGGAGCGACGACGCCCGCGAGCTGCCGGGCTGGTTGAATGGTCCCAAACTCGACGACTGAGGTCTGCACGACGGGGGTCTGGGCGCGCGCCGGAGCGTGCCGCGCGCAGCCCGCGGCGGCTAGGAAGATCAACGCGGCACCGAAGAGTCCGCCCAGACCGTCGCGTCGTTTCATGCTTCTTGGCGATTGTACCGAAAGCGCCGGTCCGCAATCCTGGAGTGAGTCTGAGAATGGCTGAAGCGAGCGAACGGCCGCGCGTCCTGGTGATCGACGATGAGCGCGGGCTGCGCGAACTGCTGGAGTACGGGCTGGGGCAGGCCGGCTTCAGCGTGCGCTGCGTGACCGAAGGGTCGGCTGCACTGCCGCTCCTGAGCACCTGGACGCCCGACGTCATCGTGCTCGACGTGATGCTGCCCGATGCCGACGGCTTTACGTTGCTGCCCGAGATTCGGCGGCTCACCACGGCGCCGGTCGTCATGCTGACCGCTCGTACCGAGGTGTCGGAGCGCGTCGCCGGGCTCTCTGCAGGTGCAGACGACTACGTCGGCAAGCCTTTCGACTTGGAGGAACTCATCGCGCGTCTGCACACCTTGATGCGCCGGCCGGCAATCGAACGCCGCGATACGCTGACCTACGCCGACCTCAGCATTGACACACCCAGTCGAACGGTATATCGAGGAAATCGCCGGATCGAGTTATCGGCGCGCGAGTTCGATCTGCTGCGCGTCTTCGCCGAGCACGCCGAAGAGGTGCTGACCCGGTCGCAGCTCCTCGATCTGGTGTGGGGCATCGACCGCGACGTCATCCCGAACACCGTCGAGACGTACGTCTCGTTTCTCCGGGCGAAACTCGATAGCGGGGAGACCGTCAAACTCATTCAAACGCTGCGCGGACACGGCTACTCGCTGCGGACTTCGGAGGCGACGTGAAGACCCGGCTCGCGCGGCGCATCGAGACCCTCGCGGCTGTTGAGATCGCGCTGGTTTTGGCGGCGGTAATTCTCGCCGGGGCCCTGTTCGCATTCGGAGTCTACATCCGAACGATCTCCAACGAACTCAGCGGCACGCTGGCGCAGATGCAGAGCGTCTTGGCGCGTGCGCCCGTGCCCGACGCCAGGGCCGGGGGCGTCTTCGCCGCGTCGCTCCTGCTGGGAAGCGGAAGTGAGATCGTTTTCAACGATGCCACCACGCGCGTTACCGTCTTTCGAGCTCACCGAGCGGACTCACGGGTGATCGTGACCATTCGGGTGCGCGGCGACCTCTCCGGCGATCCGCAAGCGTCGGGACCGCTGGCGCCCGTCATCTTGGGGCTGGCGACGGCCTTCGGCCTGCAAGCGCTGCACGCGCAGGCCGGTAACCTCTTTATCATCGTGAAAAGCAACGACGCGACGCTGGTCAACACGGTTCGCTCGTTTGCAATCCCCTTGCTGATCGCGCTGGTGTTAGCCGTCGTTTGCTCGGCACTCGTCGCCCGAGCGCTCACGCGTCAGGCGTTACGGCCGCTCGACGACGTTACGGCCTCGCTGCAGCGCTTCGCTTCGGGGGATCTGACGCCGCAGCTGATTGCCGCCGACGAACGCCAACAGCTCGGCGCGCTCGCGGTCGCGTACAACGGCGCCATCGAGCAGATGGAGCGGGCCTTCGCGGCTCGCGACCGGGCAAACGCATCGATGCGCCAGTTCATTGCCGACGCCGGCCACCAACTGCGAACGCCGCTGACGGTCGTGCAGGGGTTCATCGCGATCTTGCGCCGCGGCGGCATGGAGAGCGCGCCCGACCGCGATCGTATCTTGGATACGATGAACGATCAAAGCCACATCATGGGCTCGTTGATCGATAAGCTGATTCTCCTCGAGCGCTGGGAGAGCGTCGAACTTCCAGAACGCCTTTCGCCGATCGACGTCGGGCGGCTCGTGGCGGATCTAGTTTCACCGATCGCCGACGCCAATCCCGATCGCAGCTTCGCAATCGCCGCAGAACCCGGCGTGCTGGCCGCGGTCGACCCGACCGAACTTGGTTACATCGTCACCAACCTCACCGACAACGCGCTCAAGTACGGAGTTGGGGAGATCGACGTGCGGGTCAGCGCGCGCGACTCGAAGGCGGTTGTCGAAGTGATGGATCAGGGTCCCGGAATTCCGTCGTCCGATGCGGTGCGCGTCTTCGATCGTTTCTATCGCGGCACGCAGCGCGACGTTGCCGGATCCGGGTTAGGATTAGCGATCGTCAAGCGCGCCGTCGAGCGCGCGCAAGGCACGATCTCGCTCGATTCAAGTCCGCGCGGCTCGCGCTTTACGGTAACTCTTCCCCGCGCCACCTCGGTGTCATCCTGAGCCTGTCGAAGGACCGCGTGGCGGAGAGGGTGAGATTCGAACTCACGGAACGCGTTAACGTTCGCCCGCTTTCGAGGCGGGTGCCTTCAACCACTCGACCACCTCTCCGAGGCCTACGGTTGGGACGCGGGGGCGTCCATACCTGCCTCGAATTCCGCCCGCTCGCGCTTTTGCTGGAAAAATCGCCGCAACTGTTCGGCTGCCTCGCGCTGCAACACACCTTCGGTTACTTCGACGCGATGGTTGGTGCGCGAAGAGCGTAAAAGGTCGAACGCACCGCCGTCGGCGCCGCCTTTGGGATCGGGCGCACCGTAGACCAGCCGCTTGATACGAGCTGCGATCATTGCGCCCGCGCACATCGCGCAGGGCTCCTTGGTGACGTAGAGCGTCGCCTCCGAAAGGCGCCACGCATTCAGTCGTCGTGCTGCTTCTTGCAATAGCAGCATCTCGGCGTGTGCGGTCGGATCGCGCCGGGCCTCTTTTTCGTTTTTCGCTTCGAGCACGAGATCGCCGCTGACGAGAACCGCGCCGATCGGTACGTCTCCGCCTTCGGCGGCGACGGCGGCGAGCTCGAGCGCACGCCGGACGTACCTTTCATCGTCGTTCATAAAAAATGCGCGCCCGGAGGGATTCGAACCCCCGATCCCAGCCTTCGGAGGGCTGTGCGTTATCCAGCTACGCTACGGGCGCAGGCAATCACCGAGGCGCATCGGGCGGGGCGCCCGAGCTTGGAATATGTTTGAACAAATCGAGCTTGTGATCGATGAGCGTTCGGTAAAACTTGCGCACGCAGTCGGGATGTCCGAAAAAATACGTTCTGGCATAAGCCAAATCTTCACCGGAACTGTCGGGAACGTAGTGCGAAATTTCGATTTCCTCCATTTGCCCTCGATCGACCGGATGAGGACAGAAATCGCAGGGAATCGTCGACATAACTTTTTGATACCTCAGAATGAAGCCGGCCGTCTCGCTGGAGCGGCCGGACTTTGATCGTTTTGGCTCGGGTAGGACTCGAACCTACGACCAAGGGCTTATGAGTCCCCTGCTCTACCACTGAGCTACCGAGCCGTAGGCGCCCCGCCGCCGCGTTTGCGCCCGCAGTATACCAAGACCACATGGCGGCGACAACCGGTTACGGCGGCGGAGAGCATTCGAGCGCTAATTACTGCTTCGTACAGCTGCTCTTCCCGCTCATCGGCTTACCCTTTTCCATCCAGCTCGACGCGATGGCGATCGCCGTCGGCGAAAAATGCCAGACGTCTCGCTCGTGTGACGGATCGGCGGGCCAGACGTTCGTATAGGTCATATCCATGGCACTGGCCGCGGCGCTCGCCGACGAAGAGTTGTAGTCACCCGCCAGCGTGCTTCCGCCCATGCTGATGAAAGAGTGCTTTTTCGGGTCGTACCCGACAAAGAAGAAGCTCTTATTGGCCGGCCGGCCCCCATAGGCGCCGGAGGCTCCGGTCCCCGAAACCCACAGATCGCTAAATCTCGAAATCGTGTAGGTCGACTGCACCGTACCCTTTGGCCCGGTATAAGTGCAGCTCCAACTGCCTATCAGGGCGGCGAGCGAGGCGGGCATCTGCGTCGCCGCGGCGGCTGGACGCGGTGCGACGGCTGCACCGATACAAAAAACTGCTCCCAGTGTTAGGAAACCAACGGATCTCATCATTGCGATACTCTCCTTTCCCAAGCGGTTCGGCGGTCGGTTGCCGTACTCCGGTCCGGCATAGCAAAAACAGCCGTCGATATTACGTTTTCGACGACTGTTCGTGGAATCGCGGTCGGAGGGACTCGAACCCCCAACCTACAAGTTCGTAGCCTGTTGCTCTATCCAATTGAGCTACGACCGCGCGCGCCACGGTCCGATTCGGAGAGGGAGGGATTCGAACCCTCGATACGACTTTACATCGTATAACGGTTTAGCAAACCGCCGCCTTCAGCCGCTCGGCCACCTCTCCACTCGTCGCACTCGGCGACCCGCCAACGTTTGCTCACGGCGACGCTCCTACCTCCGGGAATGGCTCCGGTGCCAGCGTACCCGGGCGCAGCCTAACGCGGTGCGCGCGGTCCATCGAGCGGACGTTCGGGGACGACCTCCGGCACGACCACCGTTCGGCGCGGCGCTCGCCGGGCCCAGAACGCGTCGAGCCCCAGAAAGCGTCCCGTCGGAAGAACCAAACTGATCGCGGAGAGCAGCATCAAACAGCCGTCGATTGACGACCAATTGGTAAAGGACGTGAGTCCCCCGCGCACCGCGATATAGTTTAGGGTGAGAACGATCCCGAAGAGGCCGCCCAACCTCGTCAACAGCCCTATCGCCAGCGAAATGCCGACGAGCAGTTCGCCGAATCGAACGAGGTCGGCGAAGAGCACCGCATTGGGCTGCACGACGTTGAGCAGAAAGTCGTGATAGGGTGCGCCGGCTTTGGATAAGCCTTGCGACAAGTGCTGGCCGAACGCCCCGTTGGGCGGCAGAAATGCGGCCGGCCGGATGAATTTCGGCACCGCGTGAATGATCCAGATGCATCCCGTCAGGAATCGAACCAGCGCGAGCCATCCGGCGTAGGTTCGCTGCGAGGGGAGGTTCACGCAACCACGTCCTTTCGTATGTGCACCAGCCGCGCGATCAGCGAGGCGGCGTCGTCGGCCGCGTTCGGACGTCCTAAGCGCCGTGCGGCCTCGATCATTTCTTCCCGCTGAGCCCGATCTTTAAGAAGACGTTCGATCGCCGTCGGAAGATCGTCCACCCGCGACGTGCGCACGGCTGCTCCGGCGCCGGCCAGGACCCGAGCGTTGCGCTCCTCTTGACCCGGTAACGGCTTGGAGAGCACGAGGGGCACGCGTGCAACGAGCGCCTCCGACGTGCTCAGCCCTCCCGGTTTGGTCACCAGAACGTCGGCAGCGTGCATGTAGTCGTAGATATTCTCCACAAAACGCAGCGTCCGCACCGGATAGTTCACGGCCTCTGCCGCGCGCGTGAGGCGTTGCTCGATGCGCGCGTTCCGTCCGGCAACGACGACGGCGGCCAGCGGCACGGAGACGGCGTCGAGCGTGCGAAGCATTCGCTCGAGCGGCGCGATTCCCAAGCCGCCCCCCATCAGCAACGCGACAAAGCGATCGCGTGGGAGATCGAGGCGTTCGCGCAAGGCGTCGCGCGGCTCGCTCGTCGGGGCAAACTCCGGTCGCACGGGAATTCCCGTTACGGAGATCCTCTCGGGGCGAACGTGGCGTGCCAGCAACGCGTCGCGCATCGCTTCGGTCGCGACGACGTAGCCGTCGATGTTGCGGTGGATCCAAAAACCGTGCACCGCAAAATCGGTGACGATCGCGACGACCGGCGGTGCGTCGCCGAATCGCCGCTTGTATTCGGCCATCGCGCCGCACGGAAATGCGTGAGTACAGACGACGGCGTCGGGACGTTCGCGTAGAATTAACGCGCGCAGGTTGTCGGCGGTAAACTGGTGAGCCCAGAGCCGAAAGCGGCCGACCTCCGTCGCGCGCTCGGCACGATCGTAGATGTAACGATACATCTGCGGGATCGTCTTGACCATCTGCAGGTAGCCGTCGGAGACGACGCGCGAGACGACTAGCGCGGCGTACTTGTAGGAGTCGACGACGCGCGTCCGGGCCGACGGATCGAGTCGCCGCAACGCATCGCTGACGGCGTTGGCCGCCGAGAGATGCCCGACGCCGACGCTCGCGGAGAGAAAGAGGACGCGGATTAGCCGCTCTCCTCGGAACCCTCGCCGCCCTCTTCTTCTTGAGCGTACGCGAGAAAATCGTCGAGAATTTCTTGTGCGAGCCGATCGTTCTCTAAGAGGTTGCCCGCGGAGTCGGTCACGATGAACTCCTCGTTCTCCACGTCGTCCTCGGCTTCGTGCAGCAGCACCGCGTAGGAGTGCCCTTCATCGGGATCCTCGAGAATGCCGACGACCTCAAAGAGCAGCGACGCGCCTTCTTTGGTCTGGATCTGAAGAATATCTTGGAGCTCGAGGGGTGCGTGCGGCGACGAGCTTTCGCCGTTGGATGAAGCCATGAATACTCCCTTATTATTGCAGACAGCGTGCGACGTTAGCCTGATGCTCTGCCAGCGTCTTTGCAAAGACGTGCCGGCCGTTGCCGCAGTAGACGTAGTACAGGTCGTCGCTTTTGGCCGGGTCGAGCGCGGCGCGCAGCGACGGGAGGCCCGGATTGGCGATCGGCGTCGGCGGCAGCCCTGCGTGCAGGTAGCTGTTGTACGGCGAATCGATCCGTAAATCCGCGAAGGACAGGACGTTCTTGTGTTCGGGCAAGGCGTACTCGATCGTCGCATCCACCTGCAGCGGCATGTCGAGACGGAGACGATTGTAGATCACCGCAGCGATCCTTGGGCGATCGGCGGCGCTCTTCGCCTCCCGTTCGACGAGCGACGCGACGGTGACAACCTGCGGCACGGTAACGTGCAGGGCTCGAGCACGCGCTGCGGCGTCGCGCGGAAGTACTTTGAAAAACTGAGCCGTGAAGAGCGAAGCGATGTGCCCCGGCTCGTCGCCCAACGGTACGAGATAGGTGCTCGGGAATAGAAAGCCCTCGAGGCTTTTCGTCCGCGTGCCATCGACGTCGATCCGCTCTGACAGAAACACGCGATTCAGCGCGACTTGCGAACCAAGGCCATCTGAGGCGAGTCGCGAGGCGATCTGGGCCGCCGTGAAGCCTTCCGGAATCGTCACCCACGACGCGACCTGCGCGCCGCCCGTGACCAGCGCGCGCAAAACATCGCTCTGCGTGAGGTGCGGGGAAAAGCTGTACTCACCGGCGCGTACCGCGACGTCTTGGCCGCGCAACTTTGCCAAGGCGCGAAAAGAGAGAACGTTACCGATCACGCCGTCGCCGGCGAGCTGACGGGCGATATCGTCGAACGTCGAACCTCGAGCGATGACGACGCGGACCGGCGTGTGCGGATGCGTGCGATCGCCGTACACCACGTACCACGCCGCCCCTAAAGCAATCGCGCAGACAACGAGAAGGGCGCCGAGCGCGACGAGGAGTCGCTTCAACCGCCGGCCTCGCGCCGGCGCGCGGCGAGAAAAGTTTCGAGGATCAGGGCAGCGGCCATGCGGTCGACGACCTCGCGCCGTTTCCGGCGCGAGACATCGGCGGCGATCAGGCTCTTCGTTGCCTGCGCGGTCGTAAGGCGCTCGTCCACTCGGTGGATCCTACCCGGGAAGACGCCGCGAAGTAGCTCGACGAAGCCATCCATCTGCTCGGCGGCCGGCCCGCGCTCCCCGCTGAGGGTTACCGGGTCGCCGATCACGAGCTCCTCGACCCCGTAGGACTCGATCAGCTCTGCGATTCGCTCGAGGTCGCGCTTGCGGTTCGTGCGCTCGACGGTAGCGACCGGCAGGGCAAAGCTGGCGCCCGGGTCCGAGACGGCAACCCCGATTCGCTTGCTCCCGACATCGAGGGCCATGATCACTTCGGCAGACCGCCGAGACTGCCGACGTAGGAGACGGCCTTCGGCCGCCGGCCGAGGTGGTGCGCCACCAGTTCGTGTGTAGCCGCAGCCGCGGCACGGGTCGCATGCAGCCCGACCCCGGGGCCGCTCCCTTTGGGGCGCGCTAGCGCGCGCAAGTTCTCTAGATCGTCGCCGTCGAGCTCGGGAAGGTCGCGCCAGCGCTCGCGACAGTCCCCGTCGATGAAACCGCCCGCCTGCGCGTCGAGCCAGAGCCGTGCCACGGGCAGAGGGTTGCCGCAACGCACGCAGTGATCGAGCGGGGGCGCGAGTCCCAGCACGTCGAGCAGCCGCAGGAAGAAGCGCGGCAGCAGGTCGCGCGGGTCTGAGGCGATCGCCACCGCGGCGATCGCACCGGAGAGCAGCTCGTAGACCTCGGGAATAGCGAGATCCGGCTCGCAAAACCCATCGATAGTTTCGATGACCAGCGAGACGACCGCGAAGCGCTCCGGTTCGACCAGCGACGGCCACGGCGCGCGCAGCGTCTCCGCCGAAACGATGACGTCGAGCGACCGGCCGCGGTGCATCACCAGGTCGCACTCGTTGGCCAGTTCGAGGCGCCCGGCAAGATGGCTGCGCATCCGTCGCGCGCCTTTGCCCACGGCGTCGAGCTTGCCGCGCTCGCGCGTGAAGAGGGTGACGATTCGATCGGCCTCGGAGAGTTGGCGCCCGCGCAGGACGATGCCGCGCGCCTTATAGCTGCGCGGCGGCGTCCGAATCCTCCGCGTCGGCGGGACGCGCGACGATGCCGTTGGTGTAGACGCGCACCGCCAGAATTCGCCGGCCGCGCGTCCGGTCGACGCGCAGCCGCGTGTGATCGTCGGCTCGGATCTCTTCGCCTTCGTTGGGAAGCCGGCCGAAAAGGCCGACGGTGTAACCGCCGATCGTCTCGAAGTCTTCGGTCGGCAGCGCGGTGCCGAGCTTGGAGTTCACGTCCTCGATGTTCGTGCCCGCTTCGACGACCGCTTCGAGATCGGAGATGACCGAGATCGGCTCCTGTTCGTCTATGTCGTGCTCGTCGCGGATCTCGCCGACGATCTCTTCCAGCAGGTCTTCCATCGTGACGAGTCCGGCCGTGCCGCCGTACTCGTCGACGACGATCGCCAGCGAAAACTTATCGCGCTGCATCTCCCGAAGCAGGTCGGCGAGCTTCTTGGTTTCGGGCACGTGCACCGCGTTGCGCATGAGCGCGCGAACGTTCGCGTGCGCGAGCGATCCGTTGGCCAGTGCGACGAGCAGTTCGCGATCGTGGATCACCCCGACGATATCGTCTTTGGATTCTTGATAGACGGGAAGCTTCGAATAGCCCTCGGCGATGACCACGTCGAGGATGCGCCGCGGCGAGTCTTCGATCGACACGGCGACCATCTCGGGTCGCGGCTTCATCACCTCGCGGACGATGGTGTCGCCGAACTCCATCACCGAGTGGATCATCTCGCGCTCTTGCTCTTCGATGACGCGCTGCTCGGCGCCGACGTTGACCAGTGCCCGAATATCCTCTTCGGTGACGTACGCGCCGAGCGTGTGCTTTATTCCAAAGAGCCGTAAAAGCAGGTCGGTCGTGATTTGAAAGAGCCGTGCTACGGGGGTCACGATAAAGGAGACGTAGCGTATCGGCGCCGCGAGACGGAGCGCCCAGCGCTCGCTGTCGCCGGTCGCCGCCGTCTTCGGTACGATCTCCCCGAAGAGCAGAAAGACGGCGCTCATGACGATCGTGGACCCGATCGCACCCGAGGGAATGCCCAGCGAGAGCGCGAGGTAGGTCGCCAGCGAGTCGGCGGCGAGCAGCGCGATCGTATTACCGACCAGCATCGAGGTCAAAAACCGGTTCTTGTCCTCAACGATGTATTGCAACTGCTTGGAGCCGCGCAGCTTTCGTTCAGCCATCGCCCGGGCGCGCAATCGCGAGACCGAGACCAACGCGGCTTCAGAGGCCGAAAAAAAGGCGGCCAGCAGCACGAGCACGACGAGTGCGGCGATCTGGTACGGCAGAAAGGCGGCGTTGTTTCGAGCGGGGTCGGTGTTCAAATTGGCGCCATTATAGCACAACGTGGGGACGCACCAGCACGTAGATCGCCAGGGCGGCGAGCGTGCCGAGGACGGCTCCCCAAAAGACTTCGAACGGGGCGTGAATGCGCGCTTCCACGCGGCTCTGGGCGACCAAGAAGGCCACGAAATAGCCCAGAATCGCGGCAAGCGGTTTCTGGTAAAAGAACGCGAGCATCGTTGCCACAGCGAATGCTAATGCCGCGTGTCCCGAGACGGCCCCCCCTTGCAAGGCCGAACCGCGGCCGACCCAGGCCTTGGCGAAGATCGTCGCGATCGCGACGACCGCGAGCGAAATCAACGCGACGTTGGCCGGCACGGCTTGCACCGCGGCAAAGACGCGGGCCTCGCTGCTCATCAGACCTTGATAAAAGATCAGGTAACCCGCGAGCGCCGCGCCGACCGCTGCGACCAAGACCGCTCCGGCCGCGGCGTCTTTTGCATTCTTGGCTAGCGGATGGTGCGTCGCGACGAGCAGGTCGACGATCGACTCGATCGCCGTATTGACGAGCTCGAGGCTCAGCACGAGTGCGACGAGTCCGATCGTCGCGATCACGTAGAGCCGGTCTAAGCGCAGGACGAGCGTGGCGAGCAGAACCACCGCGGCGATGAGGAAGTGCACCCGCATGTTCCGCTGAGTGCGCGTCGCATAGATGATGCCTTCGAACGCGTGATGGAACGATCGCAGAAAGTGGCTGCGATCGATCGGCAGATACTGTGGCTCGCGCTTCGGGCGATCGTCGAGGGGCTGGTGCATCAGCGCTTAGGCGGATCGTAGGGCCATGGCAGCGCAATCGCTGTCGCGAGCCGACGTTCCTCCCGCTCCATCTTGCGGCGCTCCCGAACCAGCACGTGGTCGTGCCCGAGCAAGTGAAGCAACCCGTGGATCAGCAGCCGATAGAGCTCTCGTTGCAGGGTTGCGTCGTACTCGGAAGCCTGGCGCGCCGCCGTGTCGACCGAGATCACGACGTCACCTAGAAGGCGCTCAGAATCGGTCGCGGGCCCCTGATCCAACGGAAAACTCAATACGTCGGTCGCCGCGTCCTTACCGCGATAATCCTTATTGAGCTCTTGCATGGCCGCGTCGCCGATCAGCGTCAGAGAGATCGCTGACTCCTCTTGGCCGATCGCCTGCATCAAGCGCCTCGCGGTAGCCACCAGCGCGCGCCCGTCGACGCCGCTACGGCGCACGTCGTTGCGATAGTAAATCACCGCGGCAAGGCGGATTCGTACGCGCGGACGATCTTGGCGACGAGAGGATGGCGGACGATGTCGGTTTCGTTCATCTCGACGATGCCGATATCGTCGATCTCGCGCAGCCGCGTGGCGGCGGCGCGCAGCCCGCTGCGCTGGCCGCCGGGAAGGTCGATCTGCGTCACGTCGCCGGTGACCACCATTTTTGAGTTGCTGCCGAGGCGCGTTAAGAACATCTTCAACTGGTCGTCGGTCGCATTTTGCGCTTCATCGAGGATAACGAAAGCATCGGAGAGCGTGCGGCCGCGCATGTAAGCTAGCGGCGCGACTTCCAACGTGCCGCGCTCCATGTACTTGCTCACCGTCGTATCGTCGAGCAGATCGCCGAGCGCGTCGAAGAGCGGACGCATGTACGGGTCGACTTTTTCCCGCAGATCGCCCGGTAGAAAACCTAAGCGTTCCCCCGCCTCGACGGCGGGTCGCGATAGAATAATTCGCGAGGCCTCACGGCGTTTGAGCGCGCGCACGGCCATCACGATCGCGAGGTACGTCTTGCCCGTACCCGCCGGGCCGATGCCGATCGTCAGCGTGAAGCGATCGATGGCGCGGAGGAACTCGCGTTGGCCCGGCGTTCGCGGACGAACCTCCCGGCCGCGATGCGTTCGCAGGAGGGTATGCGAGAGCGCGCCGCCGTCGGCCGCTGAGGTGGAGTCGGTAAGAGCGAGTTTGACGTCGTCAGGCGTAATGTGCGCGCCGCCTACTGCGGCATCGAGCACGCGCTTGACGACGCGTTCGGCGCGCGCGACCGCGGCATCGTCGCCGGCCAGCAACAACCGGTCGCCGTCGGCGTGGACGGCCACGTCGAGCGACGACTCGATGGCCGAAAGATTGCGATCGTACTCTCCAAAGAGGCGAACGCGGTCGGAGAGTTCGTGAAGATCGATCGATCGCTGGGTCAAACTAGCGGTAGTATTCGTCGCTGAGGGCTCGGGGCTTTCCGAGCACCTCGGCCGCGATCACCGCGCGCACCAGTTCCGGACGCCCGCCGAACAACGGCCGCCCGCTTGACGGCGCCTGCGAGGGTGCGCGGTGTGCCGGCGGCGGCGCGGGCTGCGGCCGGGGGGTGGGCCGCGATTGGGCCGCAACTCGGGCTGCCGTCGGCCGGGCGACGGCCCGGGCGATCGGCTGGGCTGCGGCGCGCACGGGAGGCTGCCCAGGCGGGGGGAGCCCCTGTTGCGCGGCCACGGCCTGCATCACCCGCAGGACGGCGGCCTGCTGAGCGCTCTGACCCGGTGGTGCGAACGTCACTTGTGCGGCAGGCGGCCGCGCGCCGGTCTCCTGACCCGCGGGAGTCTGGCGTCTCGCGGCTTGCTGCTGACGCTTCGCGCTTTTGGAAATGCTGCTCACCACTCCCAGAATCAGAACGCCCACCCAAATGAAGAGGCCGATGTCGCGCATTGAAGACGAAGACCCTGTCAGCGCGCCTAGGTAGTCAGCGGGCCGCCCAGCGGCGGCGGTTGCTGCTGTGCGTCGGTGGTCGCTTCAGTCGAGGTCCCGATCGACGAGCGCATCTCGGTATCGGCCTGGATGTTGCGCAAACGATAGTAGTCCATCACGCCGAGGTGGCCGCTGCGAAAGGCCTCGGCGATCGCCTGCGGGATCGAGGCCTCGGCCTCGACGACCTTCGCGCGCATCGCCTGCGTCTCGGCCTTCTGCTCTTGCTCGGCCGCCTGAGCCGCGTACTGACGTTCGGATGCCTTTGCCTGCGCGATCCGGCGGTCGGCTTCGGCCTGACTCGTCTGCAGCTCCGCACCGATGTTCTTGCCCACGTCGACGTCCGCGATGTCGATTGAAACGATCTGAAAGGCCGTCCCCGCGTCCAAACCTTTTGCGAGCACCGTTTTGCTGATCCGATCGGGATACTCGAGGACTTCTTTGTGATCGATCGCCGCGCCAACCGCCGAGACGACGCCCTCGCCCACGCGGGCGATGATCGTCGGTTCGCCTGCCCCGCCGACGTACTGGTCGAGGTTGCTGCGCACGGTTATCCGCGCCTTGACGTTGAGCTGAATGCCGTTCTGCGCGACGCCCTGGAAGATCGGCGTTTCGATGACCTTCGGATTGACCGACGTTTGCAGCGCTTCGAGCACGTCGCGCCCGGCGAGATCGATCGCGGCGGCGCGCTGCCACTCGAGCGGAATCTGCGCGCGCTGCGCTGCGATCATCGCCAGCGTTACCTTTTCGACGTTACCGCCGGCGAGATAGTGCGACTGCATCTGATCGACGGTGAGATTTAGGCCTGCCTTGCGCGCGCGAACGTAGTTCGTCACGATGACGCCGGGCGGGATTCCGATCAGACGCATCCTCACCAGAGCGATGATCCCCAGCGGTACGCCGGCGGCGATCGTTCGAATCCACAGCCCGATCGGAAAGTAATACAGAAACGCAAAGAAAACGAAGAGCAGGATGAGGATGATGATGACGCCGCTGACGGCTACCATGGGGCCTCCTTATGCAGAAACGGGTTCGACGAAAATGCGTGCGCCTTCGACGCGCACTACGCGAATGGGTGTGCCGGCAGCGATGAACTCACCGGCGGTCAAAACGTCGACGCGACGTCCGTCAATGGCCGCGATACCCGCGGGGCGGAGATAGCTCGTTGCCGTTCCGCTGCGACCGCGCAGCGAGCGGAAGTCGGCGCTGGCGACGTACTCCGGCCCTTGCGCCGCCGCGAGCGCTAGGCGGTTCGCCCACGCGTTCTCCGGAAGCGCACGAACCGAGATCGAGAACGCGATGACGGTCAGCACGATCGCGGTCGCGATCGTCTCCAGACCAATGAAGAGAAACGGCGTCCCGAACGCGAGCAGTACGGCGATGAGGAGCGCTCCGGCGCCGAGAATCCCGGGCAACCCGTGCCCCGGAACGACGTGTAGCTCCCAAAGAATTCCGAGCAGTCCGAGCACCGCGAGCACGATGACGAGATCGTTTGAAAATCCTGCGTACACGTGCGTCCCGAAAAAGAGCGCGAACGCACCGACGCCGACGACTCCCGCGATTCCGTGCAGCGTCTGCATCTCGATGAGCAGCCCGAGCATTCCCAGCGTGAGTAAGAGCCCGCTCACGACCGGATCGGTCGCAAAGCGGACGATTTGCTCGGCGAACGTGTAGGATTGCGTGACGGCCGGCGCGCCGCCCAGACCAAGCTGAGTTACGGCTGCCGTAAGCGTGGGCGCCGTTCCCGCAGCGATGCCCGAACGTACCGCGTCGTCGGTGTTGAGCGTCAGCACCATTCCAGAACGTTTGTAGCGCGGAAGATCGACTTCTTTATCCACCATGGCGCCGGCGAGAGACGCGTCGTGATGCGTGCGCTGCGCGGTCGATTCGAACTCGCCGCGCAAGGCGGAAATCACCTTATTGCTGGGTGGCACCGTACCGCCGCCAACGACCGGTTCGGCCGCGCCGATTGAGGCGCCGGGAGCCATGATGATGCGGTTAGCCGAGAGTGAAATTAGGGCGGCGGCCGAGTAGGCGCGTTCGGCGACGTACGCGTCGACCGGTTCGTGCGCCGCGAGAAGTGCGTCGCGGATCTGGAAAGCAGAGCTGACGAGACCGCCTTCGCTGTTCACGGAGAGTACGATCGCGCGTGCATTCGACTGGTTCGCCTCGTTGACGGAACGCTCGACCATGTGCGCCATACCGTCGTCTACGGTTCCTTCGATCGGGATAACCACGACCGGACGGGCCGCCGCGATCGCGCCGGCTGCGGTCCCGGCGACGCCGCACAGCATGCACGCCAGCCAGAGAGCCGCGCGCGGGCGAGATGTCTTCATGGATGTTGGTATTCGAGCAAGCGGCGGAAGTTTCGCTCGAACCCCTACGAGGCCAGCTCCTCGGTGACGATCTGGCGTACGAGGTTGCCATCGGCGACATCGCGCAGCTGCGGCATCACGACCTTCATCACCGCGCCCATGTTGCGCGATCCCTCGGGCAACTCGGCCAGAACGCTCTGCACGATCTCGCGAATTTCAACCGCCGAGCGCTGGGCGGGCAAGTATGCCAGCAGGATCTCGCGTTCGCGCCGTTCTTTTTCGGCGAGCTCCGAGCGACCGGCGCGTTCGAACTCCGCTTCTGAATCGCTGCGCTGCTTGACGAGCCGCCGGACGACTTCGAGTTCGTCGGCGTCGGAGATTTCCTGACCGCTCTCCGAGCGTTTGTAGATGAAGCCGGAAAGCGCCGAGCGCAGCGTATCGAGCCGCAGCTGGTCGCGCGCTCGCATCGCCTCCTTGAGATCGGCGGCGATGCGGTCTTTCAGAACTGCCATCGAGCGTGCGAGCCTATGCGCTACGCGCGGCGCTTGCGAGCCGCTGCCGACTTTTTCTTGCGGCGAACGCTGGGCTTTTCGTAGTGCTCGTGCTTGCGCGCTTCGGCAAGGATACCGGCCTTCTGGGTAGCCTTCTTGAAACGGCGCAACGCGCTCTCGATCGTCTCCCCCGGAGCGATGCGAACTTCCATTCTCTTGACGACCCCCTCTCGGCGTGCCCTTGCGAGGCACGAAAAAATTAGGCCCCTTAGGGCCGCTGACGTAGCGTAGCATAGGCCTGCGAGACCGTCAACGCCGTCCGGGCTTCCCGTAGCCGCTACCCCGGGGGCCAGCTCATCGCGCGTCCGGAGAGAACGTGGACGTGCACGTGTCCCACCGTCTGGCCGCCGTCGGCCCCGGTGTTGATGACGAGGCGGTAACCCCGCTCGCCGCCACGTTCTCGACCGAGATCCGAAGCGACCGCCAGTACGCGCGCCGCAAGCGCGGGATCGCCCGCCAGGTGGCCAACCGTCGGGTGGTGCGCCACCGGCAACACCAGAAGATGCGAGGGGGCCTGAGGATTGATATCTTCGATCGCCACCACGTCGTCGTCGCGATACGCGATCGTCGCCGGAACTTCGTTTGCCGCGATGCGGCAGAGAATGCAGTCGCTCATCAACGTCCTCGGATCGTAAAGCTCCACGATTTGGTCGTCGTGTTGCCGGCGAGATCGGCCACCCTGACGACGACTCGCACCGTCCCGTTGGGGTAGGCATACGAGGGCAGATACTGGATGAACTGGGCGGTTCGCACGCACTCCGAGGTCACGTCGCGCCCGTTGATCCAGAGGATCGCGCTGGCCGGATTCACCGGCACGGCATCGGCCGCAAAACTCGCGTAGACCGCCGGCCGGTTCGTGTTGATCGTTGCGTTGGCATCGGGCGCGAAATCCGAGATGCCCGGCGGCGTGCCGGACGCCGATATCGTCTGCGGTGCGGTCGCCTGCGCGACTTCATCTCCCGAAGAGAGCCGCCCGATCAGCGCGACGTCGTCGAAGCTCGCGCCACGCGGCATCACGTAACTTCCGGTGTAGACGCCGGCCGGACTCTCGTGCATTGCTTGGTTCGTAACATCCGATCCGATATCGAACGTTCCCGAGGCGGAGGCCGTGCCGTGGAGTTCGACGCGCAGCGTGTCGCCGGCGCGCAACGCCCGATCGGGCTGCGCTTGTACGCTTGAAATTTGCAAGCGCTGCGCTGCGGTGGCGACCTTGCGGCTCGCCAGCAGCGAACGCACCTCGTTCGTCTCGACGTTGTAGCGAACGCTGACTTGATCGTTTGGCTTGAGGTCGCTAAACGATGCCGCTTTCCCGTTGAGAGAGATTTCGGTGGTGCGTCCGGCGGAGATTACCTGTCCGTCATCGAGAACGAACTGGCCCGACCCGATCGCGATGATGTGCCCGCTGCGCGATCCATACTCGTCGACAACGCGCTGCACTCGACCGTCCTTCTGCATCTCGATGCGCGCGAAGTCGCCCGGCCGTATGTCGCCGAGCTCGCCAGGGGTCGTCACGCCGACGTTGACGTCCTCGACGTCGATCGCTGCATTCGCGCCGACGCCAATCGTCTTAACGCTGCCGTTGGAACCCAGCGTGATCGTCGGCGGATCGGAGAGCACGTCGACGGCGACGACCGTGCCGAATCGCGCAAAGCCGCCGGCAACGGGAACCAGACCGTTGTTCGAACGCCCGACCAGCTGCGCGACGATCGTCACGTTGTTGTGACGCCGGTCGTACTGGGCTTGCGCGCCCAGCACGTCGGTGAAGAACCGCAGCGGCACGTAGAGCACGTCTTTGATTTCCAGCGGGGGGCCTTCGAGGACGACGTCGTTGGTGTCGACGCGCGCGACGCGGCTGCCGATCGTGAGCGTAACGCTCTTCGCGCCGATTTGCGTCGTGATGTGCGCGCCCGAGCGGTTGAAGGCCAGCCCCAGCGCCTCCATCATTCGCCGAACGGGAACGTAGAGCAGGTTCTTCTCGAAGCGCGGCGGCGGATCGATCGAAAGGACGTCGCCGTTGATGACGATTCCGATCGGCGCCTTTGGCTGCGCTTTGGGCGCGGGGGCAGCCGCCCCAACCAAGAGCAGCGACAGTACGGTGGCGCCCGTAACGAGCGCCGCCGAAGGGCTCCTTCTCACTCTACTCCAGAACCTCCCGATAGACGTCGGCCGTCACGCGTGCGCAATGGTCCCACGTCAGGCGGCGCGCGGCTTCGAGCCCTAGCTTGACCAGCCGTTCGCGCTCACCCTGGTCGACGAGCATGCGCTCCAGTAATTCGGTAAGCTGTCGCGGATTGTCGGGGGCGAACGTCGCGGCTGCCCCTTGGAGTACGCGAGGTACGGAATCCGCGCACGCGATCGCCGGGCACCCCGCCGCCATCGCCTCGAGCACCGGCAATCCAAAGCCCTCCCGCAGCGACGGAGAGACCAGCGCCCGCGCGCCCGCGTAGTATGCTCCGAGCTCCGCCCGGGAGACGTCACCGAGCGCCACGATCGAGCGCGACGCGGTGCCAAGGCGCTGCAGCTCGCCGCCGAAATCGTCGGGGCCGGTCAGGTACAGGTCGGCGCGGAGGTGCGCCGGGAGCGCCGACCACGCCGCGAAAAGCGTGGACAGGTTTTTGTGCGTCCGGTGGTTTCCCACGTAAAGGAGGTACGGACGCGGTCCCGCGTGCGGCTCGCCCGGCTCGAAAAGCCCCTCCGATACGCCGAGCGGGACCACGCGGATCTTCGCGCGATTGACGCCGAGCAGCTCGACGAGATCGTCGACCGTCCGTTCGTCATCGGTGATCACGCGCGTCGCCCGCGCGCACGTCGAGCGCACGACCGTTTCGTAGTAGGGCCGCACTTTTGCTTTGAAGTGCTTGGGGAAGCGCAAGTGTATGAGGTCGTGGATCGTCACGACGAAGCGCACCGGCACGATCAACGGCACGTAGAGGGAGAGGAAGTGCACGAGGCTCAGGCGCGCGCGCTTCATCGCCAGCGGCAACTGGATCTGCTCGGCCCAACCGAAGTTCCCGCCTTCGGTGAAGGCAACGTACTCGTACTCCGGCGCCGCCTGCGGCAAGCGCGCGACCAGCTCGCGAACGTAGGCTGTCATACCGGCCGAAAGCTGGCGCGTCTGCCGCGCGTCGAGACCGACGCGCGCGCCAATCGTCACGTCAGCGCTTCCACAACGCCTTGCGCATCGCGACGGCCGGATAGAACGCCGAGCGATACGCGACGTACCAGCCGCGCGGACCGTCGAGGAGTGCCGCCTTTGCGAGCAGCAGCCAGAACAATCGGAGCAGGCCGGCCGCACCGGCCAGCGCGAGGCCGCCGCCCGAGGCGCGCATGCGCTGCGCCTCCAGTGCCGTGTAGCGGTCGTATTTTGCCCGGTACGCAGCGGCGTCGGGATACGAATAGTGCAGCAGGGTCCCGGGGAGCTCGCCGGTCGCGCCCTCGCTCGTCCACGCTTCGTGGATCGGCGCCTCGCCCGCCGCGGCCGGCTGCGCCGCGAGCGTCGCGCGGTTTTTACGGAAGAGACGCACCAGCGCCTCGTTGCTCCAGATACGCATCGGATGACCGCAGAAGTACGTCGTGCGGCGGACGACGTAGGCGTCGACGTTCTCGGGCGCTTTTGCAATCGCGTCACGGAGCACGTCGTCGAGGGCTTCGTCAGCGTCGATCATCAACACCCAGGGCGTCTCGACGCGCTCGAGCGCAAAGCGCCGCGCGTCGACGAAATCGGTCCAATCGCGCTCGATCACCGTCGCTCCCGCGCTGTGGGCGAACTGCACCGTGTGGTCGCGCGAACGGGCGTCGAGAACGAGGATTCGAATTCCGCGAGGCAGGCTAGTAAGGGCGCGCGGCAGGTTGCGCTCTTCGTCGCGCGTGAGAACGACGGCGGTGACTACGCTTGGGTCCAGGTGGCCGCCTCGCGCATCTCCGCGCGACCGTCGATTCGTTCTTGATGGGCCAGCGACGCCGCGATGAAATCGCGGTAGAGCGGCGCGGGACGATTCGGTCTCGATTTAAACTCCGGGTGCGCCTGGGTTGCGACAAACCACGGGTGCATTTCCGCCGGCAGTTCGACGACCTCGACGAGGCGCGTCTTGTCAATGAAGTGATGGCCGGAAAACCGCATGCCGTGCTCTTCGAAGATCGGCCGGTAACGGTTGTTGAACTCGTAGCGGTGGCGATGGCGCTCGCTGATCTCGAGCTCGCCGTAGGCGCGCGCCGCCAGGCTGCCCTCTTCGAGCGTGCAGGCGTACGTGCCCAAGCGCATCGTGCCGCCGTACATCTCGAGATTGCGCTGATCGGGCATGAAGTCGATCACCGGATCGGGGCTCGTTTCGTCCACTTCGCTGGTCATCGCATCGGGCAGGCCGCACACGTTGCGAGCAAACTCGACGCAGGCCAGCTGCATGCCGTAACAGATGCCCAAAAACGGTATCTTGCGCTCGCGCACGTATTCGATCGCGCGCAGCTTGCCCTTGACGCCGCGCGCTCCAAAGCCCGGAGCGACGACGACGCCGTGCGCGCCCCGCAGAACGTCGATACCGTCGTTTTCGATTAGCTCCGAATCGATGCGCCGAATCTCCACGGCCGCGTCGTAGAAGACGCCGGAGTGCGCGAGCGCCTCATTGATCGAGATGTAGGCATCTTTGAGCTCGACGTACTTCCCGACCAGCGCGATCGTCACGCGCCGTTCGGGGTGCAGCAGGCGCTCGGCAATTCCGACCCAGTCGTCGAGTTTCGGAACCGACGGGGGTAAATTCAGTTTGCGGATGGCTGCCTGTGCCAGGCCCTCGGCCTCGAGGTTGAGCGGCACCTGGTAGATCGTCCGGGCGTCGATGTTCTGCACGACCGCACCCGGCGGAACGTCGCAAAAGAGCGCGATCTTCTCCTTGAGCTCGAGCGGCATCGAGCGCGCCGACTGCGTTCGGCAGACGATAGCGTCGGGCGAAATCCCGATGCCGCGCAGCTCGCGCACGGAGTGCTGCGTCGGCTTTGTTTTGAGCTCGTCGGCGGCCCCCAGATGCGGCACGAGCGTCAGGTGCACGTACATGACGTTCTCTTCGCCAACGTCGTAGCGCATCTGGCGAATTGCTTCCAGAAACGGCAGCGACTCGATGTCGCCGACGGTCCCGCCGACCTCGACGATGCAGACTTGGGCGCGGCTGGCTTCGGCGACGCGCTTGACGTGCGCTTTGATTTCGTTGGTGATGTGCGGGATCACTTGAACCGTCGCGCCGAGGTAATCGCCGCGCCGTTCCTTTTCAATCACCGAGTTGTAGACTTGACCGGTAGTGACGTTGTTCGCGCGCTGAAGGTTTTCGTCGATGAAGCGCTCGTAGTGGCCCAGGTCGAGATCGGTCTCGGCCCCGTCTTCGGTCACGAAAACCTCGCCGTGCTGATACGGATTCATCGTACCGGCGTCGACGTTGATGTAGGGATCGAGTTTCTGGATCGAAACGCTGAAGCCGCGCGCCTTGAGCAGGCGTCCGAGCGAGGCGGCCGTGATGCCTTTGCCCAGCGAACTCACGACGCCCCCGGTGAAGAATATATACTTCGCCATCTCGGGAAGTTATCGTTCGCTGGGGTTACGCCGGGAACCTCGGTCGACCGGCGAACGGAGATTTTACCGCCGGCGCTCCGCCCGCACGTACCGCTCCAGCCCGGCATAGTCGCGGTGCACCGATATCGCAAAACCACGCAGCGTCGAAGCGAGCAGTTCGCCCAGGCCGGCGACCGTCGGGGGAGCCGCTTCGAACAGGCCGAGGGCGCGCGCTTCGAGCAGCGCTGGGAGATCGCCGGCCAGCCGGCGGTAGCAGGCGAGACCGTCGACGCCGCCGTCGAGCGCAAGTCTCGGCTCGAACGCGATCGGGTCGGGGCGGCGCGGAACGTCCCTCGACGGAACGTACGGCAGGTTCGCGATCAGCACGTCGAAGGTCGCGTGTTTCACCGGTTCGGCGAGATCGCCGTGGTGGAACCGGCAACGTTCGGCCACGCCCAATCGCGCGGCGTTGTGCGTCGCGACCTCGAGCGCCGCCGTGGAAATGTCCGTCGCGTCGACCCAGGCGTTGGTGCGCGCGGCGATCGTGCAGGCGATCGCACCCGAACCGGTGCCGACGTCGAGCACGCGGGCGCGCGCGTCACCGATGAACGCTATTGCGTCGTCGACGAGGTGCTCGGTCTCGGAACGTGGGATCAGGACGCTTTCGTTGACGACGAACTCGCGGCCATAGAACCCGGCCGAGCCGACGACGTAGGCCGCCGGGGTGCCGGCGTCGCGGCGCGCGCACATCGTTTGGAACGTTGCGAGCGCATCGGGCGAAAGCGGCGTTTCGCCGTAGGCCGCGATCCACGCGCGCGGCCGCCCGAGCGCGTACTCCAGAAAGAGCAGCGCGTCGGCGCGGGCCGATTCGCGTTGGCGAAGGCGTTTTGTCGCGCCGGACAACGCCTCCGCGACGCTGATCACACTTGCTCGCCGGCAAGACGGCGGGCTTGCTCGTCGGCCAACAGCTCTTCGGCGATGCGGCCGAGATCGCCATCCACGATGCCGCGGATGTTGCCGTAACTGCGGTTGATGCGGTGGTCGGTCACTCGATCTTGCGGGAAGTTGTAGGTTCGAATCTTCTCCGAACGCTCTCCGCTGCCGACCTGCGAGCGCCGTAACGAATCGGTCGCCTCTTCCTGCTCTCGGCGCTTTCGATCGAAGAGCATCGCGCGCAGCATCTGCATTGCCCGTTCGCGATTCTGCTGCTGCGAGCGTTCCTGCTGCGACGCGACGACGATGCCGGACGGCACGTGGGTGATACGGATGGCGGATTCCGTTTTGTTGACGTGCTGGCCGCCCGCGCCCGAAGCCTTGTACGTGTCGACTTGCAGATCGGACGCCTTGATGTCGACCTCGGCGTCTTCTTCCACTTGCGGCAGCACCGCTACCGTTGCGGTGCTGGTGTGAATTCGTCCCTGCGCTTCGGTCGCGGGCACGCGCTGAACGCGATGGACGCCCGATTCGTGCTTGAGCAAACGATACGGCTGATCGCCCTTGACGGCAAAGACGAACTCTTTATAACCGCCGGCGTCGCTCAGGCTCTCGGAGACCAGCTCGACGCGCATCCCTTCGGTCTCCGCAAAGCGCATGTACATGCGCGCCAGATCGCCGGCAAAAATCGCCGCTTCGTCGCCGCCGGTTCCCGCGCGGATCTCGACGAATACGTCTTTGGAGTCGTCGGGGTCGCGTGGAACCATGAGCGCCGCCAGCTCTTCTTCCAGCGCCGCGCCGCGTTCTTGCAGCGTCCGGTTTTCCGCTTGCGCGAGTTCGCGCAGTTCGCCCTCTTCGTGGCGCGCCAGTTCTTCGTTCGCAGCGATCTCGGCGCGCAGCTCCGCTAACCGGCGAAAAGTCTGCACCGGCGCTTCCAGCTGCGCGCGCTCCTTTACGAGCGCGGTGTAGCGCGTTTGGTCGAAGGTTCCCGAGGGATTAGCGAGGGCCGCTTCGATCTCGTCGAAGCGGCGCGCCATCGTATCGAGGCGCCCGCTCAGCGCGTCAGGTTGCGGCGCCGTTAGACTGAAGCAGCGGCCTTCTTCGCGTCGCGAGCGACCTTACGGGCTGCAGCCTCCTCTTGCTTCTTGCGTGCGGCGGCGGTGCGCTGGTTGAACTTATCGACGCGGCCGGCCGTATCGACCAGTTTCTGCTGGCCCGTAAAGAGCGGATGGCACGCGGCGCAAATCTCGACGGCGATCTCCGGAATCGTCGATCCGGTCGTAAACGTACTGCCGCACGCACAGTGCACGCGAGCCTCGGGGAACCACTTGGGATGAATCTTACTCTTCACAGCTTTAGCATTATATCAGAGTTGGCAAGCATGGGCAGGGCCCGAAGGAGCCGTGCGCGTGCCGCCAAAAGCCATCGTTCGTGAAGCCCAGCTCGTTTTTCGTTCTTGCCGGCAGCGCATTGCTTGCCTTTGCCGTTTGCCTCGGCGCGCCGCGCGGCCAGGTCGCCGCCGCGGCCACGCCGCCGCCCTCCCCACCGCCGATCAACGGCGCCGTGACCCCTCCGCCTCCGCCGGCCGCCCCGCTAGACGCGCCGTCGAACCTGCCGACCCCGTCCGCGAGCTTCCCAGTGGGAGGCACCCCGCCGCCGGCTAAGTCGACGGCGACGCCAAGCCCGCCGCCCTCGGCGCGCAAGGGGCTCGACGGCGTCTGGGAGGTCGCGATCCAGCACCCCAACACGACCGACTACACGCACTTCTACATTCGTCAGCAAGGCGATCAACTGAGCGGCACCTATCTCGATTCAAAGAATAAGAAGTACCCGCTCGTCGGGACGCTCGAAGGGCAGAACATTCGTTTGATCGTCACGCTACCCGGCGGCACGACCATTCTCGCCGAGGCCCGGCTCGACGGAACGACCGACATGGTCGGAATCCTGACGATGCCCGGCGGCGATACGCCGTTTACGGCGTCCTATCGCGCCAAAGAGAAGTGGATCGAGAACATCAACGCATCGCCGGGCGGCATCTCGCAACCGGGCGGCTACACTCCGCCGTAGGCTACTCGACGAACTCCGCTTTGACGGCGGGATAGGTCACCTTTTTACCGGCATCGTTGACGCCCGTTTGCGGTTGTTCGACGATGCCCATAATTCGCACGGTCTGTCCTTGGTTGAGTGAAATCGTGTCGTCGAAATCGACTTGCAGGATCGCCGGGACGCCGTTTTGCTCGCCGCAGCGCGCATCGAAGGAGTTTTCGTCGACGATCGAAGCGATCGTGCAATGAATGTCGACGCTGTCCCCGACGTACTTGCTCGCGTTACCGGCGATCGCCGCGCCCGAGATCGTCTTATCCACTCCCGCGAGAAACTGCTGCTCCTGTGCTTGGCGTCCTTGCGGTGCGCTCGTCGCGCTGGGGCTGGGTGCGGGCACGGACCGGCTGCACGTGGAGAGCGCCCAGAGGACGGCCACCGCGATAACGGCCATCACCAGACATCCGCCGCATCCCCATTTGAGGTTCGGCGCCGAAGGTGACGGCGGCGTGCGCTGTTGTTCTTCTTCCGGCGTGACGCGCGCCTAAGACGAGGCCCGCTCTGCGAGCCGGCGCTCGACGTAGGGGACCAGACCGCCGGCATCGATCAGCGAGCGCATGAACGGCGGAAACTCGGCCGCCTGATACGTCCTGCCCCTGGTTAGATTACGCACGATGCCGGTCGCGGGCTCGAGTTCGATCTCGTCGCCCATTTCGATGCCGTCGACCGCTTCGGCCGACTCGAAGATCGGCAGCCCGATGTTGAGCGCGTTGCGATAGAAGATTCGCGCGAAGCTCTTGGCGATGACCGCCGACGTGCCGGAGCCCTTGATGGCGATCGGCGCGACCTCGCGGCTCGAACCGCAGCCGAAGTTCGTGCCGGCAACGATGATGTCGCCCGCCTTCATGCGGCTCGTGTACTCCGGATCGAGGCCTTCAAGCGCGTGCTTACCGAGCTCGGCCTGGTCGACGATGTTGCAATATTTTCCGGGAATGATGACGTCGGTATCAACGTTCTTTCCGTACTTATGCGCGTGGCCGCGCAAGCTCTCTTCCACGTTAGACTCCTGCCAGCTCGAGAACGCGAGGATCGGTGATGCGGCCGGTCAGCGCCGAAGCGGCGCACGTTGCCGGTGACGCGAGATAGATTTCCGCCTTCGGCGAACCCATGCGGCCGACGTAGTTCCGGTTCGTCGTCGAGATCGCGCGTTCGTTATCGCCCAGCGTTCCCATGTGGCCGCCGAAGCACGCGCCGCAACCCGGCGTGTTTACCGCGCAGCCGGCAGCCGCAAGCGTCGTCAGAATGCCCTCGTCGGCGGCCTGCATCCAAACCTTCTGCGACCCGGGGTTGACGATGACGCGCAGGTTGGGCGCGATCTGCTTGCCTTCGAGAATTTTAGCGACGATGCGAAGATCTTCGATGTACCCGTTGGTGCAGGAACCGATGAAGACTTGATCCACCGGGAGCGTATCGCGCGTCACTTGCGAAATCGGGTGCACGTTATCGGGCGTGTGCGGGCACGCGACCTGCGGCTCCATGGCGGCGATGTCAATTTGGATCGTGCGTTCGTAGAAGGCGTCGTCGTCCGCGCGCTCGACCAAGAACCGCCGATCGGTGCGCTCTTCGACGTACGCGATCGTCTTGGCGTCGGCGTGAAAGATGCCGTTCTTCGCGCCGGCCTCGATCGCCATGTTCGCCATCGTAATGCGCCCGGTGATCGAGAGTTCGTCAACGGTGGTTCCGTGGTATTCCAGCGCGCGATAGGTGCCGCCGTCAATGCCGAGCTCGCCGACTGTACGCAGCATGATGTCTTTTGCGTAGACCATCGGCCCAGGCGTCCCGCTGTAGACGAGCTTGATTGACGCGGGAACCTTCAGCCAGACTTCACCGAGCACGAAGGCCGCGGCGATGTCCGTGGATCCCATACCGGTGGCAAACGCGCCGAACGCGCCGTAGGTGCAGGTGTGCGAATCGCCGCCGACGATCAACTCGCCGGGCGCGACCAAACCCTCTTCGGGAAGAACGACGTGCTCGATGCCGCCGCGTCCGACGTCGAAAAAGTGCTCGATCTTCTGTTCGGCGGCGAACTCTTTCATAAGCCGGGCGAGGCCCGCGGACTGTGCGTCTTTAGCCGGCACGAAGTGATCGGCCACCAGTGCGATTCGCGACGGGTCGAAGACGCGGCCGGCGCCCTTCATACCTCGCATCACCTTGATGGCCACCGCCGCCGAAAGCTCGTTTGCGAGCACGAGATCGGTCGTCGCGTTAATGATTTGCCCCGGTTCGACCCGCTCGACACCCGAATGCCGCGCGAGAATTTTTTCGGTGAGTGTCATGCCCATGATAAGAGGATTATAAGGCGAAGAAGGGGTCGAGACCTCTGAAATGCAGCACGAGCGAGAATTCGGTTTTGCAACGCGCGCGATTCATGCCGGGGCGCCGCCCGATCCGGCGACCGGGGCACGCGCTGCGCCCATCTATCAAACGGCTTCTTTCGTCTTCGGGTCGACCGAGCAGGCCGCGGAACTCTTCGCACTGCGCAGTTACGGCCACATCTATAGCCGCATCAGCAATCCGACGGTCGCCGCATTCGAAGAGCGCATGGCGAGTCTCGAAGGCGGGCTCGGCGCGATTGCCTTCTCCAGCGGGCTGGCGGCGCAGCTGTGCACGGTCCTGACGCTCGCGCAGGCCGGCGACCATCTCGTCTGCACGCAGAACGTCTACGGGGGAACGGTGACCCAGCTAAGCGTGACCGTGCGGCGCATGGGCATCGATACGACGTTTGTCTCGACCGAAGATCTCGCTTCGGTGCGCGCGGCGATCCGGCCCGAGACGCGGCTGCTTTTCGTCGAGACCGTCGGCAATCCGTCGGGTATCGTCGCCGATCTGCGTGCGTTCGCGGAGGTCGCGCACGAGGCAGGCGTCCCGCTGGTCGTTGACAATACGTTTGCGACTCCGTATCTGTGCCGGCCGATCGACTTCGGCGCGGATATCGTGCTGCATTCGGCGACGAAGTTCATCAACGGGCACGGCACCGCGATCGGCGGCGTGCTGGTCGAGTCGGGAAAGTTTCTCTGGGACTCGGGCCGCTTTCCGCTCCTCTCGACACCGAGCCCCGGCTACCACGGGAAAGTCTTTACCGAAACCTTCGGCGAGTACGCGTTCTTGATGCGCGCGCGGGCGGAAGTCTCGCGCGACGTCGGAGCCGCGATGTCGCCGATGGAGGCGTGGCTCATGCTGATCGGGTTGGAGACCCTCGAGCTGCGGATGCAGCGCCACGTTGCAAACGCGCGGGCGGTCGCCGCCTTTCTCCACGCACGCCCGGAAGTGGCGTGGGTTCGCGATCCGCAGATCGGCTCGATCTTCACCTTCGGTCTGAGGGGAGGACGCGACGCCGGCCGGCGCTTCATCGATGCGCTCGAACTGTGGAGTCACCTCGCCAACGTCGGCGATGCGAAGAGCCTCGTAATTCATCCCGCTTCGACGACGCATTCACAGCTATCCGACGAGGAGCTGGCCAAGGCGGGCGTCGAGCCGGAGAGCATCCGCCTCTCGGTCGGGCTCGAAGAAGTCGGCGACCTCTTGTGGGATCTCGACCTGGGTTTGCGCGCCTCGCAATGATCCTGACGACTTCTTCGGAGCGCCGCGAGCTGCTCGCGAGCATTTCAACGATCGCAATGGTCGGTGCCTCGAGTAATCCGCTGCGACCCAGCTACACGGTCTTCTCTTATCTTCGCACTCAGACAGCTTACGAAGTTACGCCGATCAATCCGACGCTGGCGGAGATCGACGGCATCGCCGCCTACCCGTCGCTGGCCGCTTATGCGGAGGTCCGCCGCGCGCCGGACCTCGTCGACGTGTTCCGGCGCCCCAGCGAACTCGTCGCCGTCGTGCAGGAGGCGATTGCGGCGGAGGCCGCAGCAATCTGGTTCCAGTACGGCGTCATCAACGACGAAGCGATCGCGCTCGCCGAAACGGCGGGAATGCGCGTGGTCGTCGACCGCTGCATCAAGGTTGAATACGCTCGTTTCCGCGGTGGTCTCTCGACGAGCGGTCTCAACAGCGGGCTCATTACGTCGCGTCGCCGTCTGCCGTAAGCGCCTTAGCGCGCGGACAACGATTCGGCATCGAGCGAGCAGCCGCGAGGCTCGGCCTCCAGGCTGCGCCCCAGCAGCACGAAACCGTCGTCGTAGGCGACGCCGAGGTCCTCGGTTTGAATCGCGATGCACGAGGAACGATTGGCCAGGTCGACGTGCAGCAGGGAACCAATCTTTCCTTTGGGCAGCGTCGTGCGATCGGCCCCGACGACCCGCACGCGCAGCCAGGGGGGCGACGATTTACGTCGTTGCGCGATTGCTTCGCTGCGGGGAAACGTGTCGTAATGCTGGGAGACCAACTCGGTCATGCCGTACTCGGCGATGATTCGATCGAGGTCGACGCCGAGCAAGTCGGAGGTGCGCCGGTAAAGATCGTTCCGTGAGACCTCGCGCGAGCGGCCCTTGAAGCCGCCGGTCTCCATCACGCGGGAGTGGTTCGGGAGAACAATCCGCAGGTTTGCGGACTCCATCGTATCGAGCAAATGTACGAGCGCGAAGGCGGTCGTCGCCAAGCAAACCGGCCGATTTTGCGCGACTAGGTCTTGGAGATCACTCCATAGGCTGTCGAAGAGCAGGCGGCCCTCACTCAAATACCAGCCGGTCGTTTCGTCACCGCGCGCGCCCGCGACGCGCGCCATCATATAGCCCAGCGACGAACCCGGTGACTCCTGCGGCTTGGGAACGAGATTGAGGTAGCGCAGCGCCGCACCGTCGTCGAGTACGAAACGATCGAAGCCCGCGAGCAGTGCCGCGTCGTAGAGGGCCGAGCCTTCGAGGTAGTGGCGCCCGCTGCGGCCGTTCGTCGTGCCGCTCGTTTCGAAGACGAGGGCCGCGTCGCGGGGATCGAACGTCGCAATCGCCGCCTCCTTAAAGGCAGGCGCGGGAGCGGCGGGTATGCCCTCCCACGACGACGGCAACGCGTCGAGCGTGACGCCGGCCCGCGCGCAATAGCGCGCGTACGGCCGATTGTAGCGGAGTTGATGGGCAAAAATCCGCAGAGCTAAACGATCGAAAGCGCGCTCCTCGATCTCCTCACCTCGCTCGTGCCATGCTGCGATGACGTCGAGAATCTCGGAATCGAGTGTGCGCGCTTCCGCTTCGTAGTTCACGTTCGTGCTGACGCCGGCAGCACCGCCGCGCCAAGCGACGGCGCTACGCTTAACTGACGATTTCGATAAGTGAGAGTTCGGCGGCGTCGCCTTGGCGGACGCGCGTCTTCGTGATCCGGGTATAGCCCCCGGTGCGTCCCTTCAGTGCCGGTGCGATCTGCTCGACGAGTTTCTTGACGACCGCCGGTTCGGTGAGATACTCGGCCACTTGACGGCGCGCCGCAAGATCGCCGGCCATCGCGGTCGTGATCAAACGCTCGGCGATACGGCTGATCTCCTTGGCTTTGGTCGAGGTCGTCTCGATCTTCTCGTGTTTGAAGAGCGAGGTCGCGAGGTTACGCAGCAGCGCCTTACGGTGCCCGTCGGTGCGGGAGAGTCGTTTGTACGCGATCGAATGCGGCATGTCGTTTAACGACGCTACGCTAAGCGGAGCGTCAACCCCCTCTCAGCAAGGACCTGTTTGATCTCGTCGAGCGATTTCTTACCGAAGTTACGCATCTTCATGATCTCGTCTTCGGTCAGATCGAGCAACTCGGAAACCTTCGAGATGCCCGCGCGCTTGAGGCAGTTAAACGAACGCACCGAGAGGTTGAGGGTCTCGACCGGAACGTCCCACTCGTTGGGCGGCGCTTCGGGCAGCGGTTCGGCGCGATTGTTGAACGAGACGAAGAGGCCGAGTTGTTCCTGCACGATCGAAGCAGCCTGCGAGAGCGACTCGTCGGGTGTGATCGAGCCGTTGGTCTCCACCTCGATCGTCAGACGATCGAAGTCGACGCTCTGACCGACGCGCGTGTCGTCGACCGTAAAGTTCACCTTGCGAATCGGCGAGAAGATCGAGTCGAGCGGGATCAGGCCGATCATATGCTCGACGTTGCGCTGGCGGTCGGCCATCACGTAGCCGCGCCCTTTCTCGATGCCGATCTCCATCGTCAGCCTCGCGTCTTTCGAGGAGAGGCTGCACAGCCGGTAGCTCGGATCGAGAATCTCGACGTCGGCGTCGGGCACGATGTCGCCCGCGGTGACTTCGCGCGCGCCGCCGACCGCTAGGGTCAGCACTTTGGGCTCTTCGCTATTGAGCTTGACGGGCAAGCCCTTGAGGTTGAGCATCAGCGCAATCGTATCTTCGACCATCCCGGGGATCGTCGAGAACTCGTGGAGCACGCCGTCGATCTTCATATACGTGACGGCCGCGCCCGGAATCGAACTCAAAAGGACGCGACGCAGCGTGTTGCCGAGCGTGATTCCAAAACCGCGCTCGAGGGGTTCGATGACGAACTTGGCATAGTTGTCGCGACGCTCGCGAACTTCGATGGCCGCGCCGACGGGCGTTTCCAACATGGTCATGGTGAGTTTGGTTTTTTCCTTTGCACTGCTTACGTTATCCGCGAGCCGTCCCCGACGGCGCACGATCGTACGCCTAGCAGCAGATCAGTGATTTTATCGTGAATAGTATTCGACGATGAGCTGTTCGTCGACCGGCGTGTCGATTTGTTCGCGCGGCGGTCCCGCAAGCAGCACCTTTGCCGTCTTCTCTTGATCGTTCCATTCGAGCCACTCGGGAGGCCGGCGGCTCTGGGCGACTTCGAGGTTCGATTCGAAGACCGGCGACTTCAAGCTCGCCGGGGCGATCGAGATGACGTCGCCCGCACGAACGATGTACGACGGAATATTAACGATCCGTCCGTTCACGCGAAAATGACGGTGCGTGATCAGCTGTCGCGCCTGAGCGCGGCTGCTCGCTAGGTTCAGCCGGTAGACGACGTTATCGAAGCGCCGTTCGAGAAGCTGTAGGAACGTGCGGCCCGTCTGACCGGGCACGCGCGCCGCCTCGCGAAAGTAGTTCTCGAACTGGGTCTCGTGCACGCCGTAGTAACGGCGCATCTTCTGCTTCTCGCGCAGCTGACGCCCGTACTCCGAAACCTTGGTCCGCGACTTCATCTTGCCGGTCGTTTTCTGACCGGGGGCGGTGCCGCGCCGCTCGACCGCACAGTTGCGGGATAGGCAGCGGTCGCCCTTGAGAAAGAGCTTGATCTTTTCGCCGGTCCTGCTGGCCGCGGTCTCACGGCGGCAGAGTCGGCAGACGGGGCCGGTATAACGCGACATCGAGCTCTCCTACACCCGGCGCCGCTTCGGCGGACGGCAGCCGTTATAAGGAATCGGCGTCACGTCTTTGATCATCGTAATCTCTAAGCCGGCAGCCTGCAGCGAGCGGATCGCCGCCTCGCGTCCCGCCCCCGGCCCTTTGACGAGCACTTCGGTCGACTTCAGGCCATGCTCCATCGCCTTGCGGGCGGCCGCCTCGGCGGCCATTTGCGCGGCGAACGGAGTAGACTTCTTCGAGCCCTTGAAACCGAGGTTTCCGGCCGATGCCCACGAGATCACGCCGCCGTGCGGGTCGCTGATCGTGACGATCGTGTTATTGAACGATGCGTGGACGTGCGCGACGCCCGACAGGACGTTCTTGACCTCGCGTTTCCGACGCGTCTTCGTTTGCTTTTTGGCAGCCAAAGTCTCTCCCGATTAGAACGTGGTGCTTCCCCGGCGCGTAAAGGCGCCAAGAAGGTATCTTACCTTAGGGGGCGCGGCCGGGTCAATCAGAATTCCTGCTGCGCTTTGACATGGGGCCCGGCCGTTATGGCCGAGCCCCGGGTCACTGTCAGGATGGCGCGGGTCCGAACCCGCGAGTTATCGATTGCCTGCTTGGCTAGGGATAAAGCAACCGGAAGCCGATACCGGCGAACGGGCCGTTATAGCTTCGGCTGATCGGAGCGTTTTGTTTGTTGCTCCACTGGTCGCCCAGCCAGCCCGCTTCGATGAAGATCGGGCTGTTGCCGATCACGTAATCAGCGCCGATTTGGTACTTGAGCAGATTGTACTGCAGGTCGTACGAAAGCGGGCTGATCGAAGCGGTGGAAACGTTGTTGTACGTTCCCTTGATGTTCGGATAGTACCAGGCGCTGCCGAAGACGGAGAACGCATGGTTGAGATCGGGCAGTTTCTCGATTCCGTAGCCGACGCCGTTCATGGTCGGGTAACCGTAGTTACTGGAGACCCACATGTAGCCGACGCCGACGTAGACGCGCGGATTGAGCACTCGCACTGCGAGACGGGCGTCCACATCCTGATCGTTCAACTGCGTGTTGGTGGCAACGGGCGAGCTACCCTGACCGCCGATGGTGGTCACGTAGCACTCCGGCGAGAACGTCGTGGACGCCGAGTTTCCGTTGCAGTTATGCGGGTACTGCCAGCGCTCGTACGAGCCTTCGGCCATGAACGGAATCCTGCCGAGCGAGAACTCACCTGCGCCACGAACCGCGAACGAACTCGTACCCGTGTTACCGGGGCTGAACTCGTTGTACACCTTCGGTGAGAAGACGTAGTCGCCCGCGACGAAGAATTCGCCGTTGAGCGGACGTGGGGTCGGCGGGGGCGGCGGCGGCGGGGGTGCAGCCGACGGCGGCGGCGGAGCCGGGCTCGGCGGCGGCGTCGCGGGGATGTACCGCACGACGACCAAACGGCGATCCGGAACCCACTGCACGTAGGCACCCATACCTTCAGAAATTACGCGAACCGGAACCACGACGACGCCCTGATAGACCATCGGGGGCACGTCGAGTGGACGCGACTCGCCATTGATGACGACCTCCGGCTTGCCGACGGTCACTTTGACCTCGGCGCCGGGTTTTGAGACGGTCGCCGTTTTGCTACCGGCATCCCAGGAAACGGTAGCGCCCATTTGCTCGAACATCGAGCGCAGCGGAATCAATAACGTTCCGTTGCGGACGAGTGCGCCGAGCACGCGACCCTGTTTGAGAAGGTCGGGCTTTGTATAGACGTGGTGGTCGTTGAAAAGTATCGGAATTTGTCCCGACGGCGGACTTCCGAAATCCGCCGGCGGTGCTCCCCCGGCTTGCGCGACGCCGTTTCCATTGTTTCCTTGCGACGCGGGAGACGGAGCAGCAACCGCAGTCAACCCGCAGCACGCAATGATGAGCGCTGCAAGTATCCCGGTGCTGAGTCGTTTCACGAGTTCCTCCTAACTTGAAAAAGCCCAAAGCCGGCGAGCACTCGCTTTCGCCAGCCTAGTAGCCCGATTGTGCCTTCTTGCCCCTAGATATCCCTGAGTAAACAACGACAATCGTGCTGGCGAGCCCACGCACGCGCTATAAAATGAAGGCACCGACTGCATTTTGCGGCCGGTGCCTTCAAGAGACTATGCTAGAGTCGACTTCTTACGTTAGAAGGGGATTAAGAAGCCCAAACCGGCATACGGACCGTTGAAGCTCTCGGAGATCGGAGCGTTGTTTTTGTTGGCCCAGTTCTCGCCGGCCCAACCAGCATCGAGGTAGACGTTCGGGACGAACGCCCAGCCAATTCCGACCTGATACTTCAGGACGTTGTAACCGATCCCAAACGACGTATTGACTGGGTTCTCGTGTGGGCCGGTCGTGTACGTTCCGTTGACGTTCGGATAGTAGTACACCGATCCGTAGTACTGGAACGCGTGACCGAAGTCGGGGAGTTTCTCGAGGCCGAACCCGACCGCGTTTTCGTTGGGATAGCCGTAGTTGTTCGAACCCCAGAGATAGCCGACCGCGATATAGACGTGCGGATCGAGCAGCTTGTAGCCGAAGCGTACATCCACGTCACGATTAACCGCGTTGAACGCCGGCACGTAGGCCGAACCGCGGCTGCCGACGGTTGTCACGAAACACTGCGGTGCGTTGCCGATCGTTGCCGTCGAAATCGGCACGCCGCAGTTGTGCGGGTACTGCCAGTTCTTATAGTCTACTTCGACCATGAACGGCAGACCGAGGGCGTCGAACTCCAAACCACCGCGCGCGGTGAACGAGCTGTTCGCTTGAACGCCCGGCGCGAACTGGTTGTAGACCTTCGGTGAGATCATGTAGTCGCCGGCGATCCACAAGACATTCGGATGCTTGGGCGGCGGCGGCGGCGGCGGTGGCGGCGGCGGCGGTGCGGGCGGCGGCGGAGGTGCCGGACTCGGCGGAGGCGTCGCCGGAATGTACCGAACGACGACTAGACGCTTGTCGGGAACCCACTGCACGTACGCTCCCATGCCTTCCGAAATTACGCGGACGGGCACGAGGACGGCGCCTTGGTAGAGCATCGGCGGAACGTCCAACGGACGTGATTCGCCGTTGATAACGACTTCCGGTTTGCCGACGGTGACCTTTACCTCGGCCCCGGGTTTGCTGACGGTCGCCGTCTTGCTGCCCGCATCGTACGAAACGGTCGCGCCCATCTGCTCGAACATCGAACGCAGCGGGATCAACAACGTTCCGCCTTTGACGAGCGCTGCAAGGACGCGGCCTTGCTTGAGAACGTCAGGCTTGCTGTAGACGTGGTGATCGTTGTAAAGAATCGGAATCTGACCCGACGGCGGACTGCCGAAGTCAGCCGGCGGAGGGCCCCCCGCCTGCGCAACGCCGCTTCCTACACTACCTTGCGTCGACGCGATCGCTGGGACAGCTACCGCGCCCAGCCCGTAAAGCGTTGCGAACAACGCCACGAGCACGCCGGAGCTCAGTCGTTTCACGAATATGCCTCCTTAGAAAAACTGTTTGGTGAGAACGCTTCTACACCATTACGAACAAATCGAGCAGCCGGACCTCCGGCGCCCGTACAAGCACACCATACGCGTTCTTGGTTAATTTCGCAACTTCGGAAGGCGCCAGAGCCACGCCGCTCCGACCAACGTCTCAACGAGGGCCAGCGCAAATGCCACCCGAGAGGCCGAGTGACCGGCGCCGAGCCGAAGGGCCGCCAACACGGCGGTCGTCAGCGCCGGCGCGAGAATCTGCGGCACCACGATCGCCAAATTCCAGATGCCCATCGCCGCGGCCATCGCGCCCGACGGCAGCAGACGGCAGGCGATCGCCCAGTCGGCGACGAGGAAGGCGCCCCACCCGAGCCCCGCAACAACTGTTGCCGCGCCGATGCCGGCAATTCCCGTTGAAGCGATGAAAATCGCCAAGGCGGCGATGAACGCTCCGGTGCCCGCAGTAGCGACGACGCGCCGGTCGAGCCGATCGCTCGGACGAGCCGCGAGCGCCGCACCGGCAGCGCCGACAAGCGTAAAACCTACGATGATGATACCGGTCTCCATGCGCGCGCTGGCGAGAGTCGGCGGAGCGAGCACCGCGTTCACGTAGAAGAGCAGGTATCCGAGCAGCGTGTAAAACCCGATGTAAATGAGCGCGCGCGAAATGAAGAGATCGACGAACGCGCGGGTAATGCGCGGACGGCCCTGCTCTTGAGGCTGCGCAATCAGCGGCAGCCGGCGCACGTGCGCGCAGGTGACGAAACAGGTACCCAGGAGCAGCACGTCCAGCGCTGCGGTGAGCTCGCGCGCGCCGGTAATGAAGCTTGCCGCCAAAGCGCCGACGGCGTTGCCCGCGCTTTGCAGCGCTGCCATCCACGAAGAGGCGATTCCAGTACGCGCGCGTTCGACGAAATCGGGAATGATCGCCTGATACGGTCCGATCGCAAGGTTCAGTGCCGCCTGCAGCAGGACGTACGAGGCGACGAGCGCACCGAAGCTCTTGACGTTATAGAAGAGCGCGATTCCAACGGCGCCGGCGGCGGCGCCCACGACGTAGAACTCGACGCGCCGGCTTCCCTCGCGGCGTCGCGCGTCGGAGTAAAATCCGACGAGTACTTGCGTGACCGCGGCGACCAGCGCGCCGATCGTCGCTAACCGCCCGTAAGCCAGGAGCGTGTCACCGCTTGCCAGCTCGATCGTCCGCGACTGCAGCGAGATCCCCAGCAGCGCACCCCAAACCGCCTGGATGCCCAGCCAAAAAAGCGCGAGCGAGAGCGGGTTAGGCTTGCGTACGGACATATTCGTATTCGGCGATGCCGTCGACGTCGAAGGCCAGCTCCGGTGCGCAGTTGCGAACCGCGCGAGCCGGGTAAACGAGCACGCGCGTTGCTTCGGCCTCGAGGTCGGAAATCCGCAGCCTGCCCACCAAAAAGCGCAGCACTGCCAGCGGGCTGACGAGCGCGGCCATGCGCCACGGCTGCTTGCGCGCCTCGAAAAACCGCGTAGCAACGGTCGCAATCGCGCCGCTCGCGCCGGCTGGAATCGAAAAGATACCGCCGTTGACGACCCGTTCGCCGCCCAGAGTAATGCCGGCGGCGGGCGCTCCCGGGAAGCGCGCTCGGTAGTCGGCTAGCTCGCTCAAGGAGACCGCGATCGTGCCGGGGTCGCGCCGGTCGAGGAAGTCTCCGAGCGTAGCTGCGCTGACGTACGGAAGATCGCTGGTCGCGTACAAGAGCGGCTCTCCGTCTTCGGGCCATGCGCCCAACGCGCGCAAAAGATTTTTGCTGCCCGACGGGCTTTCGTCGACGATCGCCTCCACGCGCGATTCGAACGCCGCGCGGACCCCCGCGCCTCCAACGATCGCAATCCGCGTCGCGCCGCACGCGCGCAACGAATTGACGACGTGCTCGAGCATCGTCGCGCCGCGTACAATGGCAAGCGCTTTGACGTCCGTGCGCGCCGCCTCCGCGAACGCACCGTCGATTCTGCCGCCGGCGGTGATCACCGCTTTCACGGCGGAGCGCTACTTCTTAGCTAGCGTCTTCTTCTTGCCGGCGACGGTCCGTTTGGGACCTTTCCGGGTACGCGCATTGGTTTTCGTACGCTGTCCCCGCACCGGCAGACCGCGGCGATGTCGCATGCCGCGATAGCACCCGATGTCCATCAGGCGCTTGATGTTGCCCTGCACTTCCCGCCGAAGATCGCCTTCGACCCGAAGCTGCAAGGAATCGATCGCATCGCGGAGCCGCTTCTCGTCCTCTTCACCGAGCGCTTTAACGCGGACGTTGGGGTCCACGTGCGCGACCTCCAGCAGACGGCGCGACGTGTGCACGCCGATGCCGTAGATGTAGGTCAGCGCGACTTCAATGCGCTTCTCGCGAGGGAGATCGATACCAGCGATACGAGCCATCTATTTTTTAAGGTTCCTTTTCATGTTGACTGTGTCACCTGAGCTTGTCGAAGGGTCGAAGGGGGTTACCCTTGGACCTGCTTGTGCTTGGGATTGACCTCGCAGATCACTCGCACTTTTCCGTGCCGGCGAATGATCTTGCATTTTTCACAAATTCTCTTGACCGAGGGTCGTACTTTCATGTTTTCTCCGGAGAAAATGCCTGGCGCATCACGCCATGGCTTCCTTTAAGGGACGGTATTGCTCGACCGCCGGATCTTCCGCGTAGTCGCGCAGGGTGAGGATCTTCGGACCGTCCGTCGTGACGGCGATCGTGTGTTCGAAGTGCGCTGCGAGTTTACCATCAGCGGTGACGACTGTCCAGCCGTCCCGCAACACGTTGACTTTCGGGCCGCCCTGCGTGATCATCGGCTCGATGGCGAGCACGAGCCCAGGGCGCAGCTCGATGCCGCTGCCCGGCTCCCCATAGTTGGGAACCTGCGGCTCCTCGTGCATCGCCCGGCCGACCCCATGGCCGACCAGTTCCCGCACCACCCCGTAGCCGTGCTTCTCGGCGTGAGCCGCAACGGCGGCGCCAATATCGCCGACGTGGTTGCCGGCCTGCATCTGTCCGATGCCGATCGTCAAACACTCCCGCGTTACTTCGAGCAGCCGCTGGGCGGCCGGCGAAACCTCGCCAATGGGGACGGTCACCGCGCTATCGCTGACGTACCCCTCGAGCGTCGTGCCGATATCGATGGATAGCAGATCGCCGTCTTTGAGCAGGCGCGATCCCGGTATTCCGTGGACGACCTCTTCGTTGACCGAGGCACAGATCGAGGCGCGAAAGCCGTTGTAGCCTTTGAACGTCGGGATCCCGCCGGCGTTGCGGATCTCGCGCTCGGCGATCTCGTCGAGTTCGCCGGTGGTCATTCCGGCGCGCGCCGTCTTCATCAGTTGGGCGAGCACGCGCGCGGTGATCTTGCCACTGCGCCGCATCAGCTCGATCTCACGCGCCGATTTTAAACTTACCATCTCGCACCGGGAACCTGCGCGGAACCGATCGCTGCCGCGATCTTTTCCGAGACCGTCTTCAGATTCGCGAGCGCATTGATGGCGACGAGCTTCCCGGTGCGCTCGTAGTAGTCTATGAGCGGCTTGGTCTGCACGTCGTAGACGTCCAGCCGCGTCGCAACGGTTTCGGCGCGATCGTCGTCGCGCTGAATGAGCTCGCCGCCGTCGTCGTCGCAAATACCGGCCCGCTTGGGTGGATTGGTCAGAACGTTGTACGTGCGGCCCGTGCGCGGGTTCGTCCAGCGCGACGCGAGCCGCTCGATGAGCGCGCTCCGATCCGCCTCGAAGAGCACCGCGGCGTCGAGCGGCCACTTGCGGCGCACGAGCAAGGCGTCGAGTGCCTGAGCCTGCGCGACCGTTCGCGGAAACCCGTCCATCACAAATCCGGTCGGCATCTTTCGCAGCTCGGCTTCAATCATGGCAATCACCAAATCGTCGGGAACCAACTCACCGCGGTGCATGTATCCCTCGGCACGCCGGCCGAGTTCCGTTGCCTCGGTGGAGTTGCGCCGCAAAATATCGCCCGTCGAGATCTGCTCGAGCCCGAAGCGTTCGTGGAGGATGCGCGCCTGGGTGCCCTTGCCGGCGCCCGGCGGTCCTAAAAAGACGACTCGCATCTGTCTGCCTGCGAAATCCTACCGTTTGATGAAGCCGCGATAGTCGCGCATCGCCAAACGCGCCTCGATTTGCGTGATCGTGTCGAGCGCCACACCGACGACGATCAGCAGCGAGGTCGAGCCGAGGTAGAAGGTCGTCACCGAGAGCCCGCGTTGGAGCGCTCCCGGCATCACCGCCAAAAGACCGAGATAGATCGCCGCTGCCGTCGTGATGCGGGTGAGAATCTTGTTGAGATAATCCACGGTCGGCTGGCCCGGGCGAATTCCGGGGATGAAGGCTCCGGTCTTCTTGAGGTTGTCCGCGACGTCGCGCGTGTTGAGCACGATGCCGCTATAGAAGAACGTGAAGATGACGACCAGCGCAAAGTAGACGATGTTGTAGAGCCAGCCGTTGGGCGTGAACCACACGTTCAGCCAGGCCGAGAACGCCTGGAGCCCGTGCTGGAAGGCGCCCCAGAAGCCGGTCGCCGTGATCGTCTGCCCACGGTTGAACCACGAGAGTGCTTGTTGCGGCAGGAGCAGGATCGAGATCGCAAAGATGATCGAGATGACGCCGGCATTGTTGAGCCGCAGCGGAATGTAGGTCGACCGTCCGGCAAACATCTTGCGGCCGACGACTCGCCGCGCTTGCTGGACCGGGACGCGCCGCTGCCCTTGGTATAGAAAGATGATCGAAATGATGATGAAGATCGAAATCAAAATGTAGAGAACCAAGTTGAGCGTAGACAACGCGCCTTGGCTCGCAGACGAGTACGTCTGGCTTACGTACTGCGGGTAGCGCAGCACGATGCCGATGAAGATGATCAGCGAGACGCCGTTGCCGATGCCTTTATCGCTGATCTGCTCGCCGAGCCACATCAGGAAGAGCGTACCGCCGACCATTGCGATGATCGCGTAGAGCAGATACCAGATGCTCGTGTCGTAGAAGACGCCCGAGCGCTCCATCGAGATCGCCATGAACGTCGCCTGAACCGCCGCCAGCACGATCGTGAGCCAGCGCGTGTACTGGCTGATCTTCTTACGGCCTTCCTCGCCGCCTTTCTTCGCCAGCTCCTCGAGCTGCGGCATCACGACGGTCATCAGCTGCATGATGATCGACGCGTTGATGTACGGCGTGATCCCCATCGCGATGACGGAGAGCTTCTGCAGCGCGCCGCCCGAGAGGAAGCCCAAGAGGTTGTAAAAGGCGCCGCTCTGCAGCACTCGCTGCCAGGCCGCCTGATTCACGTCGGGCAGCTGCACGTGGATCATGAAGACGAACCACGCGAAAGCGAAAAAGACGAACAGAATGCGCTGACGAATCTCGGGGACGAGAACCGCCGCGCGCAGGTTATCGAACATCAGCTGCTCCCGCGCCCTTCGACAAGCTCAGGATGACACGTCTCCGTCGTGCGGAAGCACGGCGCCGGCGCCTTCGAGCGCCTCTCGTGCGCCCTTCGAGAAGAGCACGTCACGGAAGCGCAGCCCTTGCGGCAGTTTTGCGGGCGCGCTGCTGCCGAGGATCTTCACACCATCGAGCTCAGATTTGAGAATGCCGCGATCGCGCAGCGATTCCGGCGAGATTTCGACGCTGGTATCCCAGTCAGCCAAACGGCTGAGGTTGACGACCGCCAGGCGCGAACGGAAGTGGCCGTAGTCGCGCGCCTTCTGCGAGTAACCGCGTTTGTGCGGAAGACGCCGGGCCCACGCCGTCTGCCCCCCTTCGAACGCCGGCCCCTTGCCGCCGCCCGAACGAACCGTCTGACCCTTGCCGCCCTCGCCGCCCGTCTTGACCATGCCCGAGCCGTGTCCGCGACCGATGCGCTGACGCTTCGGGCGGCTTCCGGGCGCGGGCTTGAGGGATCCGAGCTTGAGAATTTGTTTGTCTGCCATGTTCCTATGCCGCGTAGATTTCTTTAACGGTCTTACCGCGCATCGCGGCAACCTGTTCCACCGTGCGCAGCGATCCCAACGCCGAGACCGTCGCCATGACGACGTTAATCGGGTTGTTGGTGCCCAGGCACTTCGTCAGGATGTCGTGGATGCCGGCGAGTTCCAGCACCGCGCGCATCGAGCCGCCGGCGATGACGCCGGTACCCGGTGCCGCCGGTTTGAGCAGAACCGTTGCCGCGCCGACTTCGTGACGTACCTCGTGCGGGATGGTCTTCTCGACCATCGCGACGGTGACCATATTCTTGCGCGCTTTTTCGACGGCCTTGCGAATTGCTTCGGGGACCTCGGTGGCTTTGCCGATCGCGAAGCCGACCTTCCCTTTCCGATCGCCGACGACGACGAGCGCGCTGAAGCTAAAGCGCTTGCCGCCCTTAACGACCTTCGCAACGCGATTGACGCGTACGACCGTCTCTTCGATTCCGCTGTTATCGCGGTCTCGGTTCCGATATTGCATTAGAAAGTTAACCCCGCTTCACGCGCCGCATCGGCGAGCGCGCGCACCCGGCCATGATATTTGTAACCGCCACGATCGAAAACGACCTGCGAGATGCCCGCCTCTTTGGCTTTGCCGGCGATCGCCGAGCCGACGGCCGAGGCGGCGGCGACGTTGGTCTTCGAAGCGAGCGCGGACGCGAACGCTTTGTCCACGGTGGATACGGAGGCCAGCGTATGTCCCGTCGTGTCGTCGACGATCAGCGCGTAGATATGGTGCAGCGAGCGCCGCACGTACAGACGCGGACGTTCCCCCGTGCCCGACAGCTTTTTGCGCAAGCGAATGTGGCGCTCCCGACGGGCATCCCTCCGGCTCGTCACTTCTTACCAGCCTTTCCGGCCTTACCGAGTTTCTTACGGATCCGCTCGCCTTCGTAGCGGATGCCCTTCCCTTTATAGGGTTCGGGCTTGCGCAGCTGGCGAATGTCCGCGGCGACTTGCCCGACGGCCTGCTTATCAATGCCGTCGATGTGAATCTTCGTCTGTCCCTCGATGGATAAGGCAACGCCCGGGGGTGCCGCAAACGGCACCGGATGCGAGTACCCCAGGCTCAGCGTGAGGTTGTCGCCCGTTTTGGCGACGCGATAACCGACGCCGCTGATCTCGAGGCTTTTGCGGAAACCTTTGCTGACGCCCTCGACCATGTTCGCGATCAGCGTGCGCGTCAAACCGTGCGCGCTGCGGTGCGCCTTGGCGTTGCCCTTACGGTCGACGACGACGCGATCGTCCTGCAGCTTCACCTCGACGACGTCGCAGAGAATATGCTGGCGCAGCTCGCCTTTGGGACCGCGAACCAATACCTCACCGCCGTCGAGCTCGACCTTGACGCCCGAGGGGACGATGACCGGCAGCTTTCCTATCCGAGACACGGCTTCACCGCCTTACCAAACGTATGCAAGAACCTCTCCTCCGATGCCGCGCTTCTTCGCCAGCTTTCCCGACATAATGCCTTGCGGTGTCGACATAATGACGAGACCGAGTCCGCCCAGAACGCGCGGAATCTCCGTCCTGCGCGTGTAGACACGCAGACCGGGGCGCGAGATGCGGCGCAGCCCGGTGATGATCTTCTCTTTTTCCGGGCCGTAACGCATCGCAATCCGGATCGTACCTTGCGGACCCTCGGAGAGCCGTTCGAAGCTTTCGATGAAGCCCTCGTCCTGCAGAATCCTCGCGATGGCTTGCTTCGTCCGCGAGGCTGGGACGTCGACCGTCTTATGATTGGCGGTGTTCGCGTTGCGAATCCGCGTCAGCATATCGGCAATCGGATCGGTTATCGACATTTCCGCGCTCCCCTTACCACGACGCCTTGGTCACGCCCGGAACGACGCCCAGGTGGGCGTTCTCCCGGAAGCAGATCCGGCACATCGCAAACTTGCGCAAATAGCCGCGCGGCCTTCCGCAAACCTTGCACCGGTTGTGCTGGCGCACCGAAAACTTCGGCGGGCGCTGCGACTTGATGATCAAACTGGTCTTAGCCATTAATTCCGCGCTTTCTGTAAGGGCAGGCCCATCGCGGTCAAAAACTCCGAGGCCTCTTCGTCGGTCTTAGCGGTCGTGACGATCGTCACGTCCATGCCGCGGGTCTTATCCACTTTATCGTAGTTGATCTCCGGAAAAACGAGCTGTTCCTTGAGCCCTAAGTTGTAGTTCCCGCGCCCATCGAACGACTTCGCGGGCAGCCCGCGGAAATCGCGGATACGCGGCAGCACGACGTTGAAGAGCTTGTCGACGAAGACGTACATCCGGTCGCCGCGCAGCGTCACCTTCGCGCCGATGTTCATTCCGGCGCGCAGCTTAAAAGCAGCGATCGATTTCTTTGCCTTGGCGACGACAGGCTTCTGGCCGGTGATCGCGGTGAGCTCGCTCACGGCGGCGTCGAGCGCCTTGGGATTGACGATCGCCTCTCCGACACTCATGTTGACGACGACCTTCTCCAGACGTGGAATCTGATTGACGTTCTTGTAGCCGAAGCGCTCCTGCAGCTGCTTTCGTACCTGCTGCCGATAACGCTCGCGCAGACGCTCTGCCATCGCGCTACGCTCCCTTCGCCGATTCGCGAGCGGGCTCGCCGCAGCGCGCGCAGACCCGCTGTGCGACGCCTTCGGCGCTGCGCCGGTGGCTCAGGCGCGCCGGAGCCTTGCACTTCTCGCAGACGTACTGCAGCGCCGAAACCGGAAGCGGTGCTTCCTTTTCGACGATGCCGCCGGTCTGGGTCGACGACCCGACGTTGGACGACTTCGTTCCGGCTTTGGTGTGCCGCTTGACGACGTTGATGCCCTCGACGGTCGCCGAGCTCCCGTGCACCGCGCGCACGGTACCGCGCTTACCGCGCTCTTTCCCGCGCCGCACCATGACGGTGTCGCCCTTGATGATGTTTGCTTTCGTAGCCATTAAAGTACCTCGGGTGCAAGCGACGCGATCTTGAGGAAGCCCCGATCGCGCAGTTCGCGCATGACCGGACCGAACACGCGCGTGCCGCGTGGGTCCAAATTATCTTTTTCGCCCTTGATGATCACGCAGGCGTTGTCGTCGCACTTGACGACCGAACCGTCGAGCCGGCGAATCGGCGCGCTGGTGCGCACGACCACGGCCTTGACGACCTGTCCCTTCTTCACCGCGGCGCCAGGGATCGCGCTCTTGACCGTGCCGACGACCACGTCGCCGACGTGAGCGTAGACGTGACGTCCGCCGCCCGAGACGTGAATGACCAGCAACTCGCGCGCGCCGCTGTTATCGGCAACCTTGAGACGCGTCTCTTGCTGAATCATTTCGCGCGCTCCACGATCTCGACCAGACGCCAGCGCTTGTCGCGCGACATCGGCCGGCACTCAACGATACGCACCACATCGCCGATATTGGCTTCGTTCCGCTCGTCGTGCGCTTTGAAGCGCGCCGATTTGCGCACGATCTTCCCATAGGTGGGATGCGGCACGCGCGTCTCCGAGACGACGACGATCGTCTTATCCATCTTATTGGAGGCGACTCGCCCCTGCTTGATCCGCCGCGTGCCGCGGGATTTCTCCACGGCAACGGCGGCGTCGGTGACGGTGTCGGTGTTAGGCTGCTCCATGCTTTTCCTCGGCGAGCCGCTTCTCGCAGATCACGGTTTGGATTCGCGCGTACGAGCGGCGCTGCGCACGAATCTTGCTAAAATCGGTCAGATGTCCGGTCCGCAGCGCAAAGCGCAGGTTGAAGAGCTCGGACTTTGTATCCCGGGCCTTCTGCTGCAGTTCGGCGACGCTCAGACCGCGCAATCCGTCTAAATCGTTCTTCTTCACGGTGTTTCCTCACGCGCAACGATCTTCGTGTCGATCGGCAACTTTGCGGCGGCACGTTCGAGCGCTTCCCGGGCGATGTTCGGTGCGACGCCGGAGAGTTCGAAGAGCACGCGCCCCGGGCGCACGACGGCTACCCAGAGCTCGGGATTTCCCTTGCCCGAACCCATGCGGACCTCGGCGGGTTTTTTCGTGACCGGCTTGTCCGGAAAGACCTTGATCCAGACCTTCCCACCGCGCTTGATGTGACGCGTCATCGCGACACGGGCCGCCTCGATCTGACGGTTGGTCATCCAGCACGGCTCCATCGCCTGCAATCCGAAATCGCCGAACGTCAACGCGTTACCGCGCTGCGCCGCGCCGGTCATCCGGCCGCGCTGAACCTTGCGCCACTTGACTCGCTTTGGCGTCAGCATATTACTCCGTCACCTCCGGCGAGGACTCGGGTGCCGGCACCGGCGTCTCTGCCGCGGCTGCGGCTTGCGTTTCGGCGACGGGCTCTGCTTGTGCGACGGGCTCCACTTGTGCGACGAACTCGGCTTGTGCGACGGGCTCGGCTTGTGCGACCGGCTCCGCTTGTGCGACGGGCTCCGCTTGTGCGACGGGCTCCGCTTGTGCGATGGGCTCGGCTTGCGCGACGGGCGTTGGTGCGACTTCCGGCGCGGGCACGGTTTCCGGCGCGGGCACGGTTTCCGGCGCAGCCGTTTCTTCGGCGGGCGAGGGCGGGCGTGCGGCGGCCGGCTGCGGCGGTCTGCCGTCGCGTCCTCGTCCGCGTCCGCCGCGTTCGCGCCGTTCGCGACCGCGATCCTGACGATCGCGCATCCCACCGTCGCCGCGTGGCTGATCCGGCAACACTTCACCGCGATAGATCCATACCTTGACGCCGATGCGGCCGAACGTCGTAAACGCCTCAACCTGCGCGTAATCGATGTCCGCCCGCAGCGTGTGCAACGGCACCTTACCGTCGGCGTTGTGCTCGGTCCGCGCGATCTCCGCACCGCCGAGGCGGCCGGATACTTGTACCTTGATCCCGCGGGCGCCGGCGCGCATCGTTCGCATGATCGCCTGCTTCATCGCGCGGCGAAAGGCGATGCGCTTCTCGAGCTGATCCACGATGTTCTGCGCCACGAGCCGCGCGTCGATCTCCGGATGCGAGATCTCCATGACGTTGACCGCTACGTTTTTACCGGTCAGCCGCTCGAGGTTCTTGCGGATCTCGTCGATCCCGACGCCGCGTTTGCCGATGATAATACCGGGCTTGGCGGTGTTGACGATGACGCGCGCTTGATTGGCGCGGCGCTCGATCTCGATCTTGCTGATCGACGCCGAACGCATCCAGCGATTGAACGATTTACGGATCGCTACGTCTTCGTGCAGCCAGTCGATGTAGTGCTTTTTCTCGAACCAGCGGCTATCCCACGTTCGGGTAATCCCCAGGCGCATGCCTACGGGGTGAATCTTTTGTCCCATCTATGCTCCCGCAGCGGCGCTGGCCGCCTGCTGACGCGTGCTGCGTTTCTTTCGCGGTGTTTTTTGAGCCGCGCCCGCGCCCGCTGCGGCGCGCCGGGTGGTGCGGGCAGCTTGAACTGAGGCGCCGGCGGATTTCTTGCGCGGCTTGGCCGGCGGCGTCTCGCTGACGATAACCGTCACGTGCGAGAAGCGCTTTCGCTTAAAGGCCGCACGCCCTTGAGCGCGCGGGTCGATGCGCTTGGTGAAACGGCCACCCGGGCCGCCGTCGACCGTGATGCGCGCGATGTAGAGTTCGTCCGCGTTCATGTCGTGGTTGTTGCCGGCGTTGGCGACCGCGCTGCGGACCAGCTTCTCGATCGGCTCGGCTGCAAAGACTTCGGCGAACTTCAGCAGCACGAGCGCCTCGCGCACGCTTTTGCCGCGAATCGCATCGGCGACCCGGCGCAGCTTGCGCGGGCCTTGACGAACGAAGCGCAGGTGCGCGACAGCCTGAGGGGCCCGCTCGGTCACGATTTCACCGTCGCCTTGTCGCCGCCGTGGCCGCGGAAGTGCCGCGTCGGAGAGAACTCGCCGAGCTTGTGCCCGACCATGTTCTCACTGATGTACACCGGGATGTGCGTCTTGCCGTTGTGTACGCCGATCGTGTGCCCGACCATCGACGGCAGCACCGTCGAATCGCGGCTCCACGTCTTGATCACGCGCCGCTCGCGCGTCTCGTTGAGCTTCTCGACCTTCTTCACGAGATGCTCGGCGACGTACGGCCCCTTCTTCAGTGAGCGCGCCATTTACTTAGAACCTCTCTTGCGAACGATCATCTTGCTCGTGCGCTTGTTGCGCCGAGTCTTTTTGCCCATCGTCATCTGACCCCAGGGCGTGGTCGGCGGGCGTCCCGACGTCGAGCGCGCTTCGCCGCCGCCGTGCGGGTGGTCGACCGGATTCATCGCGATGCCGCGAACGCTCGGGCGCTTGCCGAGATGGCGCGACCGCCCGGCTTTACCGATGATTTGATTTTCGTGCTCGATGTTGCCGAGCTGGCCGACCGTCGCGCGGCAGTTGATGTGAATCCGCCGCACTTCGCCCGAAGGCATACGCACCTGCGAATACTCGTCTTCCTTGGCCATCAGTTGCGCCGAAACGCCCGCGGAGCGGACGAGTTTTGCGCCTTCGCCCGGACGCAGTTCGACGTTGTGAATGACCGTGCCGACCGGAATGTTTTTGATCGGTAAGGCGTTGCCGATTTTGATGTCCGCGGTCGGGCCGGATTCGACCATCTCGCCGGGCCGAAGGCCGAGCGGCGCGAGGATATACCGCTTCTCCCCGTCACGATAGTGTAAGAGCGCGATGCGGCACGAACGGTTCGGATCGTACTCGACGGTCGCGACCTTTGCCGGAATTCCATCCTTCGAGCGCTTGAAATCGATGATCCGGTAGATCTTGCGCGTTCCGCCGCCCCGATGGCGCACGGTGATGTGACCGTTGTTGTTTCGCCCCGAGTGCTTCTTGCGCACTTCGGTCAGCGAACGCTCCGGCGCGACCTTCGACAGTTCGGAAAAGTCGATGGTCGTCATGAAGCGCTTACCGGGCGAGGTGGGGCGATATTTTTTTACCGGCACGCGTTTTCCCCAACAAGCTTATTGCTCAAAGTAGTTCACTCCCCCGACTTCGATCTGCTGACCGGCCTTAATCGTCACGACGGCCTTTTTGAAGTCGCTCTGCTGGCCGCGGGTCCGTACCCCCTTGCGGGCGAAGGTGCGCGCTTTTCCGCGCACGTTTATCGTATTCACGTTGAGGACGTCGACGTGAAAGATCTCTTCCACGGCGTGGCGGATCTGCGTCTTCGTCGCGTGCGGATGCACCACGAACGTGTATTGATTCATCTGCGCGTCGCCCATGGATTTCTCGGTGATCCGCGGCGCGACGATGACGTCACGAGCGTCCATCGGCGGTCTCCTGTTTGGGAGTAAGGCGATCGGTCAGCGCTTCGTAGGCCGCCGTCGTCAAGAAGAGGCGCTCGTAGCGCAGAATGTCTTTGACGTCCAGTGCCCCGTCGTTGGTGACGGCGACGCGCTGAAGGTTCCGCCCGACGCGCTCGATCACGGCTGCGTGCGTCTCGCCGCGGCGGCAGACGATCAACGTCTTCGGTCCGACGCGCGCGGCCTTGGCGCTTCCGAAGAGCAGTTTGGCGAACGCCCCCGTCTTCTCGATCGGGAACTCACTGGTATCGAGCAAGGTTACCGCATCGTTTTGGAAGCGGTCGGCGAGCGCTGCCAGGAACGCGACGCGGCGTTCCTTCTTATTGAGCGATTCGACGAAGCTGCGCGGTTGCGGACCGAAAACGACACCGCCGTGGCGCCACTGCGGCGAACGAATCGAACCTTGGCGCGCGCGCCCCGTGCCTTTTTGGCGCCAGGGCTTGCGACCGCCGCCGGCGACTTCGTCGCGCTTGAGCGTCGAGGCCGTGCCGGCGCGCGGGTTGGCAAACTCGCGATGAACGGCGCGATAGATGACCGAGAGCTTGTCGCCGTAGTCGGCTCCGAGCTCGGCGGGGGCGGGAACCACTTTGACGACCTTGCCCGAAGCGTCGATCACGTTGGGCATCAGGCTTTACCTCGCGTCTTGACGCTCTGGCGGACGATCACCAGCGCGTTCTTTCCGCCGGGGACCGCGCCGCGAACGAGCAGCAGGTTGCGCTCGCCATCGGCCTGGACGACCTCGAGATTCTGCAGCGTCGTGCGGTCGACGCCGTATTGGCCGGGCCGCCGGCTTCCTTTGAGAGTACGTCCGGCGTTGGTGTCGCCGTTTGAGGCCGGCTGGCGATGGATCATCGAGCCGTGGCTCGCGCCGCCGCCGCTGAAATTGTGTCGTTTGATGCCGCCGGAGAAGCCGTGGCCCTTCGAAACGCCGACGACGTCGACGCGGTCGCCGGGCTCGAAACCCGAGACGGTAACCGTATCCCCGACTTCGCACTCTTGCGTGCCGCGAAACTCGCGCACGAACCGTACCGGCTCGACGCCTTGTTTCTTGAAGTGGCCGGCCAGAGCGCGCGTCACCGAGCCGCGTTTGCGCGGCTCGAAACCGAGCGCAACGGCGTCGTAGCCGTCTTTGTCCTTCGTCCGCCGATCGACGACCGTACAGGGACCGGCAGCTATCACCGTCACCGGGACCGATCTCCCGTCAGAGGTGAAGACGCTGGTCATCCCGACTTTACGGCCCAGGATGTTTTTCATTCGTCCGTTCTCAAAGAGTTGCAAGGCCACGGGGCCAGGCGTATTGCTTTATTTCTTTAGCCGGTTCGCATCATGAAAAAGCGTACCGGCCTCAACCGCAACTTCGGCAGTGTAGCAGGGCCGTAGCGCGAGGTCAAGGCTGACCGCTCGCGTACTAGCCAGCATGCCGCCTCGCCAACGAATTCCCGCACTTTTCCTCACTTTATGGGGGCTTGCGACCTTCGCTGCACTCCCCGTTCGGGCCACCGCTTCGACCGCCACCGTCCTCGAAGGATTACGCAAGGCAACGCTCGCCCGTCCGATCGGTTCGATCGCTTCGATTCACACCACCGGTGCAATTGAGCAGCTCGGGATGAAAGCCTCGGCCTCGGAGTGGGACGACACCCGCGAAGATCGCTTCGTCAGCACGCAGAGCGGAGGCGTTCTGGGCGGGGCCAACGGCTGGACCGGCAGCGTCGCTTGGAACCAGGATTACTCCGGACTCGTGACCGTCGACGGCGGGATCCCGGGACGCTTCCAGGCCATTGACCAGGCGTACCTCGCGACCCTGGGCTACCTCAAGCCCGGCGCCGGCGGCGCGGTCATCGTCTACGCCGGCAGCCGAAGTGACGGGGGCCGTGCCTTCGACGTGCTCGCGGTAACGCCGCCGCGCGGAACCGAGATCGATGTGTGGGTAGACGCGCAGACCCACCTGGTCGGGCGCGCGACGATGAGCTTCGGCAATGTTTCCACGACGACGGTCTTTTCGAACTACCACCACGTCGAAGGTCTCGCTTACCCGTTCCTCGCCAGCACGACGACCTCGGAAGGCAACGCCACGACCACGCGAGTCGAGACGCTGGCGCTTAACGAACCGCTCGGCGAGCGCTTAAATCTTCCGGCGCAACGCGTGCACGATTTCTCGATCGAAGGCGCCACGAGCACGACCGTGCCGATTCAGGTCGTCAACAACCACATCTACGTCGAAGTAATGCTCGAGGGCCACGGCCCGTACCGATTCGTCCTCGACAGCGGCGGCGATTACATCGTGACGCCGGATCTCGCCAAGAGTCTGGGCGCGAGGAGCTCCGGCGAGGCGCAGTTGGGAGGAATCGGCAGCCAAACCGAAGGGGCTGCCTTCGCGCATATCGATTCCATCGGCGTTGGCAAAGCCAAAGTAGAGAAGCAGTACGTCCTCGTGCTGCCGATCGGAACCGGCTTTGGAATGGCCGAGGGGATGCAGATCGACGGCATGTTGGGCTACCAGTTTTTGGCGCGCTTCGTCACCGCGATCGATTACGCGAACGGTACGATGACACTGACGATGCCTTCCGCAGCGACCCAGCCGGCCGGCAGCGCGGCGATACCGTTCATCATTGACGGCACGATACCGCGTATCGACGCGGGCATCAACGGGGTCACCGTGAGCGCCGAAGTCGACACCGGCAGCCGCGCGGGCCTCACGCTCGCAGCTCCGTTTCTGGCGCAGTATCCGGCGATCGCGGCGCTGGCAAAAACCCCGCCGGGTGTAACTGGTTTCGGCGTGGGCGGCCCGGGTTACGGCCGGTTTGGGCGCGTTCCCGCGCTGACGATTGGCCCGTTTACGATCGTCAACAGCATCGCCGACTTCACAAGCGCCAAAGCCGGCGCTTTCTCAAATCCCTACAATCCCGCCAACCTCGGCGGCGGTCTCTGGCGCCGGTTCAACGTCACGTTCGACTACTACAAAAAGGCGCTCTATCTCACGAAGAACGCCGCCTTCGATACGGCCTTTCCGCGCGATCGCTCCGGACTCTTCATCATCGATCGCGCCGGCGCTCTTACCGTGATCTCCGTCATGCAGGGTTCGGCCGGCGCAAACGCCGGGCTCGCAAAGGACGACGTCATCGTAACCGTCAACGGCGCCGCCGCAACGACGATCTCGCTTGCGGCGCTGCGGACGCTGCTTTCGGCGCAGGCCGGTACCGTCGTCCACCTCCACGTACGTAACGCGACCGGCGAGCGCGACGTCAACCTCACGCTCGCCGACTACGTTTAGCCTTCGCGAGTAGCGCCGGCGCCTACCGAGTGCCCAAGAAGGCTGCAACTTTTTCGGGCCAGCCGGGACGGCTGTTTCAAAGCTTGCTGACCCGAAAAAGTGCCGCAGCAGGAGCGCCGCACGGACGCGGCGCGACGAGCGGCTTCGGCGGCACTCCGTAGGCGCCGGGGCTATACTCGAGGGCTAAGTAAAGGCTGCGAGGCCGGTGATTTCTTTGCCGACGACCAGCGCGTGCATCTCGCTGGTGCCTTCGTAGGTTAGCACGGACTCGAGATTGTTCATGTGGCGGATCACCGGGTATTCGAGCGTGACGCCGTTGGCGCCCAGGATCGTTCGCGCCGTCCGCGCGATCGCAAGCGCTTCGCGGACGTTGTTGAGTTTTGCGAAACTCACTTGCGATGGGTGCAGCCGGTGCTCGTCTTTGGCGCGGCCCAAGTGCAGCGCGAGGAGCGTTCCTTTATTGAGCTCGAGCAGCATGTCGACGAGTTTAGCCTGCGTTAGCTGAAAGCCGCCGATCGGGCGATCGAACTGCACGCGCGTCTTGGCGTACTCAAGCGCCGTTTCGTAGCAGCTGCGCGCCGCGCCCATGGCGCCCCACACAATTCCGAAGCGCGCCTCGTTCAAACACGAGAGTGGAGCCCCCAGCCCGTTTCCGTGCGGCAGGAGCGCATCGGCCGGCAGCCGGCAGTTGTTGAGCGCGAGCTCGCTCGTAACCGAGGCGCGCAGAGAGAGCTTTCGGTGGATGTTCGAGGCCGTGAAGCCCGGCGTACCCTGCGGCACGATGAAGCCGCGAATCCCGTCGTCGGTCTGCGCCCAGACGATCGCGAGATCGGCGATCGATCCGTTCGTAATCCACATCTTGGTTCCGTCGAGGATCCAGTCGGTTCCGTCGCGGCGCGCGGTGGTACGCATTCCGCTTGGATTGCTCCCGAAATCCGGTTCGGTCAGGCCGAAGCAGCCGATGCTTTCGCCGCGCGCCATCGCCGGCAGCCACTGCTGCTTTTGCTCTTCGCTTCCCCAGCGCCAGATCGCGTACATCGCGAGCGAACCCTGGACCGATGCAAAGCTGCGAACGCCGGAATCCCCGGCCTCCAGTTCGAGGCACGCGATGCCGTAAGCGACGGCACTCGCACCCGCGCAACCGTAGCCCTCGAGGTGCATTCCCAACAGCCCGAGGCGTCCGAGCTCCGGACCCAGTTCTCGCGGTAACGTTCCTTCTTCAAACCACTCCGCTACCGCGGGGGTGATGCGCTCGCGAACGTAGGCCCGAACGGTGTCGCGTACCAGTCGCTCTTCGCTGGAGAGCAAACCCGAAACGTCGATGAAGTCGACGGGGTCAGGCATCGCGGGAGCGGTTAGCGCTTGAGGACGCGGGCGAGTTTATCGAAGAGCGCTTCGGTCGAGCGTTCGAACTGGTCTTCGAATCGCCGCCACAACAGCCGCCCGTCGGTATCGGAGAGCACGGCGTCGACGCGATACTCGACGAGGGTCTCCTTCCCGCTCGTCCCCAAGACGAACGCGTGCGTACCGTCGAATCCTTCGTTTTGAAAGCGCCAGACGATGCGCTCTTCGGGCACGATCTCTTCCAGAATGCTGTGAATTCCGAGATGCCATTCCTCGGTACGCCCCGGCGTTAGCGGGCCTGGCGACCGCATGAAGGGCTGCGAGGCGAAGGGCCAGATCTGATCCCCGGAGGTGCCCATCTCCTCGAGCAAATGATAGATGCGGCGTTTGGTGCCGTGGAACGAACGCGAACGCAGCTCATGAAGATCGATGGGCATTGGCCGGTCGTTCGCTTATCGAAGCGCGGCGACCCCTACGCCGCCGCTTAGGACGATCAACAGCGGCGCACTGATCTTCGTGCGCAGCATTAGCACGACCACCACCGCCGCCGTGATGTACGCCACGACCGACGACGGCGCACCGCGGGCGATCGTCAGCACGCTCGACCAGACCAGCCCGACGATCGCCGGAGCGAGCCCGCGCGAAATAATCGCGCGCCACGGCGACGCCGCAAACCGGCGCCACACCGCGTCGAACGCGACCATGATGAGGCTCGAGGGAACGAACATGCCGACCGTCGCAACCGCGGCGCCGAGCAGCGGGCGCGACGGTGTCGCGGCGTAGCCGATCAGGGCGGCAAAGATGGTCGTCGGCCCCGGAACGAGCTTGCCAATCGTATAGAACTCGGTGAACTGCTGCGACGTAACCCAGTGGTACGTTGCCACCGAGTCGGTGTGCATCTGCGGAATGATGCCTTTGCCGCCGCCGAAGCCCAATACCGAAAGCTGCGAGAAGACCCAAAAGAGGTGCAGCAGCGAGTGAAAGGTCTCAGCCACGCGCTTCCTTTCTGCTGCGCAGCGTTTCCAGTACGACGCCGGCGCCGCCAAAGACGACGAGCACGAGCAGCAGCGGCATCCGCAGCAGCGAGACGGCGACAGCCGTGATCGCAATCAGACCGATCGCGTACCAGCGCTTGCGCTCGTCCCACGTGAGCTCGACGGCATTGCCGATCGTGAGACCGAGCGCCCCGGCCGCGCAGCCGCGCAAGGCGCCGGCGACGAACGGGTTCGACGCGTATTTAAAGTAGAGCGCACCCGCGACCAGCACGATGACGAACGGCGGAACGGACGCGCCCAGGAACGCCGCGATCGCGCCGGGGACGCCGCGAACTCTCTGACCGCAGTAGATCGCAAGGTTTAAAAGGTTGGGACCGGGCAGAACCTGGGCGATCTCGAGCCCGTCGAGAAAGCCGTCTGCCTCCATCCAGCCGCGCGACAGGACCTGCTGCCGGATCGATGCCTTTTGGCCTCCGCCGAACGACGTCGCGGAGATGCTGGCAAAGGTGAGGGCGATACTCGCTAGCGACGGCTGGGCGTCAGCCGGCATCCGGCATCGGCCCGTCGACCACGTCGGAGCGGTGCTTGCCCGACAAGATGTGAATGTGAACGTGTTCTGTATGCTGATAGGGCGGCAGGACGCCCATGCGAATCATGAAGCCCTTTTCGTACAGGCCCAGTGACAGCGCGACCTTTTGAATTCCGCCAATGAGACGATGCCAGATGTAGGCGTCGCCGAGCGAAATGTCCAGGATCGTCGGAACCCACTTCTTGGGAATGATGACGACGTGGACTTCCCACCACTCTTCTTTGCTGGGATCGATGTTGTGGCGAAACGCAAAGATCTCGTCGTCTTCGTAAACGACTTCATCGGCCTTCGCCCGCGTTCCATCGAGCCGGCCCCGAAAGGTGTGGTCGGGGTCGGGCTTCTCCCACGTCGATTGCTCGGGGCCGCTAATGAGTTCGGATAGCCAACGTGTCATCGCTCGCGTTGGCTTTTCGAGCGGCACACTCACGTCCTTTCGGCAGCGCCTTCCAATGTCGCAAACGGCAGGCCATTGAGGTGACCCGATTGAAGCGCACGGCATGAGCGAGGAGGCTATAAAGCGCGCGATTACGCCCGTCGACGTTCTGGGCGCGCAGCCGCGCTGGATCAAGGAGCGTAAGGCGTGGGAGCATGTCGTCGGAGACAATGAAGTCGTCTACGAGGATCGGCACGTCGTCGTCTTTCACGACCCCGTCGACGAAGAGCACGAGTCGGAGCGGGTTCCCGGTGAGATTCGGCTGACGCTGCTCACCAAAAGCCGTCACATTGACAGCCTGATGGATCTGAGCGTCGCCGACGAGCCGCTCAACGCCGCCATCCTGCACGGGATTCAGCAAGCCGCTCTGCGACTGGGTCTCGAAAAGAAAGGCTTCGAGGTGCGCGCGCACGTCTATCCCCCGCTGCAGCATCGCCCGGAGTTAGCCTTTCGAATCCGTTCGGGAAAGCCGCCTAAAAAGTCAGACGGCGACCAGGCGGGGTAGCGCTATTCCTGCGGCTTTTTCGAGAACGGCAGCTTGCTCGTAAGCGTCGCCTCTCTTTCGGCGAGCTTCGCGAGGCTCTGCACGACGACGATCGCCAGAATCGTTACGATGATCGCGTAGATCAGCTCGGCCACGACGCCGTTGCCGGGCTTGAGAAAGAGTGCGATGACGTCGCTGATGAGCTTGTTCCACGCGCCCGCAGCAATGAGACCGAAAGCAACGGTCGCCAGACCGATCATGGTACCGATGTAGGTGGTCTTCACTTCCATGGCGCCGTCTTCTCAGCGCTGCGAACGGACACCCGCGAGCGGAGGCGCTAGGGGCAGGGCGTCACCGGCACCTTCGGACCGAGAATGCCGGTGTAGCTGCGGCGACCCTCGCCGGTCCCGCCGGCGAGTAAGTACTGTTTGAACGCTTCGGGCGTCCCCGCCGGGTCGGTATTGTAAGGAGGATATCGCGCGTCGTCGACCGCCTTGACGGCGAGCGAGGCGTAGTGGCGTTCGAGACGGCTGTAAACCGCGGCGCTCCAGCGCCACTCGAGCCGTCCCGCCTCCCGGCTATAGAACTTTGCCGACCAGGTGACGTTGGTAATCCCGCCGGGGAGGGCGTTGGGAGGCTTGTACGCGACGGCGTTCAGCAGGTCGTTACCGGCCGTTGCATACGGCGCGTCCAAATACCAGTGGTATCGAAGCGAACGATATCCGTCGTGGACCTCACGCCCGTCGGCCAGATTCATCCGCATGTTCGGCCCCTCGATACGATAGTGAATCCTTCCCGACTTGAAGGTGATGAGCGAGTTCATCATCGTCATCTCCATCGGACGGTGGAAGGCCGGCGCCGAGATCACGCTGGTGAACCAGATCGTCGAGCCGAGCGCGATCGGCGAACCGTCGAAACGCTGCGAGTTGTTCCGGGGAGCGCAGGCACCCCGTTCCTGCGGCTCCAGCCCCGCCAAAACGCCCGGGGAGATCGCCTCGCCGCCGCTTGCCGGAACGGGCGAAAGCCCGGACGCACCCGCCGCGCAACCCCCCAAAAGCAGGGAAAGTGCGGCCAAGAACACCGGTCCCGCGAGCGCCTTTGAAATCTTCATCGTTTAATGCCCGAACCCATAGGCTGGAAGCCGGCCGCCATGACAAGCGGCCCAGAATGCACGCATTGTAGCCTGTTTTTGTTAACGGGTCAACGCGGAATGGGCCGGATCTTAGAACCGGCCCTTCCACGGGACGCAACTCTGTTCGCGGAGGCCGACGACGAACAGCGCGTCACGATAACGAACGGTTTGGAAAACCGTCCGAACCTTACGCGATACCGTGACGGTAGCACAGCGCACGTTAATGCGTCAACGGACCTGCCCAGATATGAGCCCAACGAAACGCCCGCGGCCGAAACGGCGCGGGCGAGCGGAGCGGAACGACGGCGGGAGGGACCTACGCCTTGAGTTCGATATCGACGCCCGCCGGCAAGTCGAGGTGCATCAGCGCATCCATCGTTTTGGGCGAGGCCTGAAGAATGTCGATCAGGCGCTTGTGAGTCCGCATCTCGAAGTGTTCGCGCGATTTCTTATCGTTGTTGGTCGAGCGCTGAACGCAGAAGCGGTTGATCTCGGTGGGCAGCGGAACCGGACCGCTAACGAAAGCGCCCGTGCGTTTGGCCGTCTCAACGATCCGTTCCGCTGACTGATCGAGCACCTTGTGATCGTAGGCTTTGAGGCGGATGCGGATCATTTGTTTAGCCATGAAGTTTTAAGAATCCCTACTCGGCAACCGCGGTAACGACGCCGGCACCAACCGTGCGGCCGCCTTCGCGGATCGCGAAGCGCAGGCCCTCTTCACACGCGATCGGGGTGATCAGCTCGACGTCCATCTGAACGTTGTCGCCGGGCATCACCATCTCGACGCCGTCGGGCAGCTTGATCGTGCCCGTAACGTCGGTCGTGCGGAAGTAGAACTGCGGGCGATAGTTTCCGAAGAACGGCGTGTGGCGTCCGCCTTCTTCCTTCGAAAGGACGTAGACTTCGGCTTTGAACTTCCGGTGCGGTTTGACCGAACCCGGCTTGGCCAGCACCTGTCCGCGCTCGATCTCGTTGCGATCGACGCCGCGAAGCAGCACGCCGATGTTGTCGCCGGCGATGCCCGAATCGAGCAGCTTGCGGAACATCTCGATGCCGGTGACGACCGTCTTCTTCGTCTCTTCCTTGAGTCCGACGATCTCGACTTCTTCGCCGACCTTGACCTGGCCACGCTCGACGCGCCCCGTGCCGACCGTTCCACGGCCGGTGATCGTGAAGACGTCTTCGACCGGCATGAGGAAGGGCTTATCCACCTGACGCTCGGGCTGCGGGATGTACTCGTCGATCGTGTCCATGAGCTTGAAAATCGCGTCGGCGTCGGGGTCGCCGCGCTTACCGCTGGAGTTGAGCGCTTTGAGCGCCGAACCGCGGACGATCGGAGTGTCGTCGCCGGGGAAGTCGTACTGCGAAAGCAGCTCGCGGATCTCCATCTCGACGAGCTCCAAGAGCTCCTCGTCGTCGACCATGTCGACCTTGTTCAGGAAGACGGCGATACGCGGCACGCCGACCTGGCGCATCAACAGGATGTGCTCGCGCGTCTGCGGCATCGGGCCGTCGGTCGCGGCAACGACCAGCACGGCACCATCCATTTGGGCGGCGCCGGTGATCATGTTCTTGATGTAGTCCGCGTGACCGGGACAATCGACGTGCGCGTAGTGGCGCTTGGGCGTCTCGTACTCCTGGTGCGAGATGGCAATGGTAATGCCGCGCTCCCTCTCTTCGGGAGCGTTATCAATCTGATCGACGCCGACTTTCTGCGCCAGCCCTTCGGTCGAAAGGCAGTGCATGATCGCCGCGGTCAACGTCGTCTTGCCGTGGTCGACGTGCCCGGTCGTTCCGATATTTACGTGCGGCTTGGTCCGCTCGAACTTTTGCTTGGCCATCTCTTTCCTTTCTAGTTTGCGTCACGCTTTACGTAACGCCCCGCGCCCTCAATCTCTAGTACACGGGTCCAGGCGTATTAGTTGCCGCTTTTTCCGCCTGACGAGGCAAACGCCCCCATCGCAGGGGGCGCCACAACCCCGGAATATTATCAGGCAAATCCTGCGAATGTCAACGGCGCTACGTCGCGTCTACGTTCTGCCGTTAGGCGGGGGCAAGTTTCTTGCCGGAGGCCTTCGCGACGATCTCTTCCTCGACGCTTTTCGGCGCCTTTTCGTAGTGCGCGAACTCCATCGTGTAGGTCGCGCGCCCCTGCGTCGCCGAGCGCATATCGGTTGCGTACCCAAACATTTCCGAAAGCGGGACGTGCGCGGTGATCACCTGCGCGCCGCCGGGCGCTTCTTCGGTCGCGTGGATCGCTCCGCGGCGCCGGCTCAGGTCGCCGTTGATCGCGCCCATGTACTCTTTTGGCGTCGTCACTTCGACCTTCATAATCGGCTCGAGCAGGATCGGGCCTGCCGCGCGGTTTGCTTCCTTCCACGCCATCGAAGCGGCGATCTTGAACGCCATTTCGGAGGAGTCGACCTCGTGGAACGAACCGTCGAAGGCCTCGGCTTTGAAGTCCATGACCGGGAAGCCGGCGAGCACGCCGTTTTGAGCCGACTCGCGGATGCCTTCCTGAACCGCCTTGGAGTATTCTTTGGGAACCGCACCGCCGACGATCTTCCACTCAAATATGAAGCCGGTGCCGGGCGGTTGGGGCGCAACGCGCAGCCAGATGTCGCCGTACTGACCCTTGCCGCCGGACTGCCGAATGAAGCGGCCTTCCTTTTCAACGGGCTTCGTAATCGCTTCTTTGTAAGCGACCTGCGGCTTTCCGACGTTCGCCTCCACCTTGAACTCCCGGCGGAGACGATCGAGAATGATCTCGAGATGAAGCTCGCCCATGCCGGCGATGATCGTCTGCTGGGTCTCCTCGTCGGTCCGCATCCGGAAGGTCGGATCTTCCTGGGCGAGACGCGTTAGCGCCAAGCCGAGCTTGTCCTGATCGGCCTTACTCTTCGGCTCGATCGCCTGATGGATGACGGGCTCGGGGAAGGTAATGGACTCCAGCGCAATCGCCGTCTTCTCTTCGCAGAGCGTGTCGCCGGTACGCGTGTCGGAGAGACCAACGGCCGCCGCGATGTCCCCGGCGCCGATCGAGTCAATGTCCTCGCGATGGTTCGCGTGCATCCGCAGAATGCGCCCGATGCGCTCTTTGCGGCCGCTGCGCGAGTTCAGCACGTAGCTGCCCTTATTGAGTACGCCCGAGTAGACGCGGAAGTACGTGAGGTTGCCGTAGGGATCGGTAGCAATTTTGAACGCCAGCGCGCAGAACGGCTCGGAGTCGTCGGCCTTGCGCGTGATCTCGTCGCCGGATTTGGGATCGCGCCCGACGATCTGCTTGGCCTCCAGCGGCGACGGCATGTACTCGACGACAGCGTCGAGCAGCGGTTGGACACCCTTGTTCTTAAACGCCGAGCCGCAGAGCATCGGCAGCACCGTGCCCTCGATCGTGGCTTTACGAAGCGCCGCCTTCATGCGGTCGATCGGCAACTCTTTCCCTTCGAAGAAGATCTCGAGCAGCTCGTCATCTTGCTCGGCGATCGCCTCGACGAGGTGTTGACGCCACTCGAGCGCCAGCTCGCGCAGTTCGCCCTCGACCTCTTCTTGCGCCATCGTCGAACCGAGATCGTCGGTGTAGACGACCTTCTTCATCGTAAAAAGATCGACGACGCCCTTGAACTTATCCTCGGCCCCGATCGGCACCTGAATCGGGACGGCGCGCGCACCGAGGCGCTCGCGGATCTTTTCGACGACGTTGAAGAAGTCGGCCCCAACACGGTCCATCTTGTTGACGAAGACGATCCGGGGGACTTTATATTTGTTGGCTTGGCGCCAGACCGTCTCGGACTGCGGCTGGACGGCAGCGACCGAATCGAAGAGCGCGACCAAGCCGTCGAGCACGCGCAGCGAGCGCTCGACCTCGACGGTGAAATCGACGTGTCCAGGCGTGTCGATGATGTTGATGCGCGTATCGCGCCAAGTGGTAGCGGTCGCCGCGGAGGTTATCGTAATGCCGCGCTCCTGCTCTTGAACCATCCAGTCCATCGTCGCGGCGCCGTCGTGCACTTCACCCATCTTGTGCACGCGTCCGGTAAAGAAGAGGATGCGTTCGGTGCAGGTCGTCTTGCCGGCGTCGATGTGCGCGGCAATGCCGATATTCCTCGTGCGGTCGAGCGGATATTCCCTAGTAGCCATGGTGTTCTTTAGTTTGAGATGTTACCAGCGATAATGGGCAAAAGCTTTGTTGGCTTCGGCCATCTTGTGCGTGTCTTCACGCTTCTTAATCGTCGCGCCGGTGTTGTTGGACGCGTCGAGCAGCTCGCCGGCAAGCTTCTCCTCCATGGAGCGGCCGCCGCGAGCCCGGGCAAAACCGATGAGCCAGCGCATCGCCATCGCCTGACGGCGATCCGGACGCACTTCCATCGGAACTTGGTAGGTGGCACCGCCGACGCGACGCGGGCGAACTTCGACCAGCGGCATCGCGTTGGAGAGCGCCTGCGAGAAAACTTCCATTGGATCCCGGCCGGTCTTCTCCGCGACGAGGTCGAGCGCACCGTAGGTGATGCCCTCGGCGGTCGACTTCTTGCCGCGCAGCATCACCTTATTGATGAAGCGCGCGAGCACTTTCGAGTTGAACTTCCCGTCCGGAAGAATCTGACGTTTGGGAGCGGGTCCTTTGCGTGGCATCCTTTACTTCTTCTTATCGCGCTTGGCGCCGTACTTGGAACGGCCTTGTTTGCGGTTGGCGGTTCCCGCAGTGTCGAGCGTTCCGCGAATGATGTGATAGCGGACGCCCGGCAGATCCTTGACGCGCCCGCCGCGGACCAGCACGACCGAGTGCTCCTGCAAGTTGTGGCCGATCCCGGGAATGTAAGCGGTCACTTCTTCACCGTTAGTCAGGCGAACGCGCGCGACTTTACGCAGCGCGGAGTTCGGCTTCTTGGGAGTAACCGTCTTCACTTGCGTGCAGACGCCGCGGCGCTGCGGATTGCCGGAGACCTCGAATTGTCGCGTCGGCAGATCGGGATGACCCGGTTTGGGCCCCGTCAAAATGACGCGAAATGCCCGGGTCTTGACCTTCTGCTCGGTCTTCTCACGCCCCCGGCGCACCAACTGATTGATCGTCGGCAAAAACTACAAGCTCCTCACGCTCACACAGAAACGGCCTCACCCGCAGGTGGGACCGAGCATCAACTATATCAAGGCGCCTAAGGGGCGTCAAATGCCGAGCGAGCGGCGCGCCTCTAAATTTCTTGCCCGGCTGCGCCGGCGCGCGCCAGTTCGACCGCGATCTCGTCGCTGGTAAAGCCGCGATGGCGCAGCGAGTTGACGAACTTTTCGGTCGCCTCGCGGAGGCTTGCCAGCCGCGTGCGGTGATTGACCGGAAGCTCCCCGGCGACCCGCGTCCCGCGGCGGCGGTCCCCAACTAGCCAACCTTCCGATTGCAGTTCACCGTAGGCGCGGGCGACGGTATTGGGCGCAAGGCCGAGGTCCCCAGCAAGCTGACGCACGGTCGGCAAAGCTGCTTGGGGCGAGAGTTCCCCTCGCTCGATCGCCGCACGGATCTGCGCCGCCACCTGTTGGTAGGGCGGCGTTTCGAGCGCCGGATCGACCACCAGGTAGAACGCGTTCACGCCAGGCGCAGGCGGCCGAAGAGTGGCAGGATGCTCGCCGCCAGCGTGACGGCAAAGGCCGCAACCACGATCGCGGTCGTTGCCGTTCCGAAGGAACCGAGGCGTTCGGTGAGGGCGGGCCCGGCGATCGCGGCCAGCAGGAGCACCGGCGCGCAGGCGAGCGCTGCAAGGTTGCGGGCGCGCCCGATGCGCAGGCGCTCGTCGAGCGCGTACTCGTACTGCGGATCCTGGCCGAGCAGCAGCGCCGGCGCGGCCGCGATGCGGAAGCCGACGAATCCGAGGACGAGGGTCGACGCCGCGACGGCCAGCGCCCCGAAGCGGTCCTGCGGATCGACCGCGAAGAGCGCGGCGCCCAAGAAACTGGCAACGATGCACGCGATGATCAGCGGCGGCAACGCAGTAAACGGCGAGCGCCGAATCAACGGCGCCACGCGCTGCTCGGTCGCGCGGTGGAACTGCAGATAGGCGAGCAGCGTCACGGCGGCGACCGCCAGACAGAAGAGCGCGTACGGCAACACGTACGGCATGTCCGGAACTGCTTCCAGCAGCGCGAGCGCGATTCCGATAACGCCGAGGTAGCGCCCGTACGAGCCGCTGATGCCCTCGGCTTGCTCGCGAGCTTGCACTACCCGGTCAATTCGCTCGCGGTCGCCCTCACCGATCTCCGCCCAACACGTGTAGGTCCCGGCGACGTTAGCAAAGCAGCGTGGCCACCGCCAAGCGGCGAGGCCGCAGGCTGCGACTGTCAAGCCCATCGTAAGGCGGAGGAGCTCGGGGTGGTGGAAGTGTCCCGTTGTCATTGTACCATCACGCTAATACAAAGCCTGTTTTGTGTCAAGGCCTTGGTTCAATCCTTCGGCGAGCGCGGCGTAAGGAAGCGGTGGGCGGAGCGCTGGAGGCGGGAAGTCGAAGGACGCGCGCATGGCCGCAAGCGGGACCCTGCACGGAGAGTCGCGGCTTGGCGTCTTAGATGGTTTGCGCGGCCTCGCGGTTCTGCTCGTTCTGTGGTATCACGTCTGGGAGTTTTCGTTCTTATCGCCGGTGGCGTGGCTGGCGTTTCTCCCGGCAACCGGTTTTGTGGGCGTGACGCTCTTCTTTTTCCTAAGCGGTTTCGTCATCTCGTATCCGTTCGTTCGGGCGCGCGCCGCCGGCGCTCCGAGACCTTCGTGGGCGAACTTTGCCTGGCGACGTTTCATGAAGATCGTTCCGTCGTACGTCCTCTCGATCGGCGTTGCCTATGCGATCGGCTACGCGCAAACTGCGCCCTCCGCCGCGCCGCTGCCCGATCTGCTCACGCACGCGCTTTTCATTCACACGTGGTTTCCCGATCGTTTTGGTTCGATCAACGGCGTCCTCTGGACGCTCGCGGTCGAAGTGGAGTTCTACTGCGTCTTTCCGCTGATCTGGTGGGCGTTCGCGCGGCGTCCGTTCCTGACTGCCGGCGCGATGGTCCTTGTCGCCTGGGCTTGGCGCGCCGCCATCGCGCACTGCTGCTACTCGACGCTCTTTCCAACCTACGAGGAGAACCTGCCCGGCTACCTCGACATCTTCGCCTTCGGAATGATCAGCGCGCACCTCTTCGTGGTCGTGGGCCCGCGTTGGAAAACGGGCCGCAGGCGCAACGTCGCAGCCGTGGTCGCGCTGGCGGGATTCGCGCTGCTCTGGATGCTGCTCGAGAACGTATTCGACTATCGTTTTGCCGATCAGTGGGCGGGCGTGTGGCAGATCAACGGCCGCCCGCTCTTCGGCGTCGCCTTCGCAATGATCGCGCTCGGCTCGCTTTGTGCGCCGGCCTGGTGGCAGGGCGTACTCGACAACTCGCCGCTGCGCTTCCTCGCGGCGATCTCGTACAATCTCTACCTATACCATCAGATGATCGCCCGAGAGATGATCTGGCATCACGTTCCGCCGTATCACGGAGACCCGCACTACGACGCACAATGGCAAGTCCGCTATAACGAACTTGCCTTTGTGGTAATCGTCGCACTGGCGACGGTAGTGACCTACTGTTTCGAACGGCCTCTGCTACGGATACGCGGCCCGCGGGGCACGCGCGACCGAATCAGAGCGCAGACTTAAAGATGCTCGACGTGAGCTCGGCGATACCCGGAACGCGGACTTCTTTGCCCTGAAATCCGGTGACGGTGGTCCAGACCCAGAGAACGATCCATAGAAGCCAGATGATCGGATAGAGCAGCCAAAGGTGGATGAACCCGAGGATGATCCACAGGACGAAGTAGAGAGCCCACATCGTGATCGATTGAGCTGCGGCCCACTTGACAAACTTATTGGTACCGCCGCCGACGAGCATAACGATGCCGCCAAGCAGACAGAAAAGATACGCGAGTCCCGCCGCAACGTTCGGCTCTAATCCGAACGGAGTATCTTTCGGAGGCTGGGTTACGGACATGGATTTCTGGCCCTTTCTGCTGTGCACAGAGATCTTTAGGGAGCTTGCAGGCCTTGCTTTGCTTCGCCGGGACGTTCGACCTTCACGCAGAAAGGCGCTCGATGCGCCGTCGCGGCTGGTATCTGCTGCTGCTCTTGCCGTTTATCGGCACGCTCATCCCGCCGCTTTATAACCGAGCGGGTCCCGCGCTTTTGGGCATGCCCTTCTTCTACTGGTATCAGCTAGCGTGGGTGCTCGTCACGGCGGGCCTGCTCGGAATCGTCGTGCTCATGACCCGAGACGGGCGTGTCTAGCGCCGGCATAATCCTCGGCGTTTTGCTCGCAGGCGTGACCGTACTGGGCTTCGTCGCAGCGCGCTGGGGCGGCGCAAACCTGCGCGACCTCGAGCAGTGGGCGCTGGGCGGCCGCAGCTTCGGGACGATCGTTTCGTGGTTTCTGCTCGGCGGCGACCTCTACACCGCTTACACCTTTGTGGCCGTTCCGGCGCTGGTGTACGGCGCCGGAGCGCTTGGATTCTTCGCGGTGCCGTACGCGACCATCGGCTATCCCGTCGCGCTGGTCGTCTTATCGAAGTTTTGGACCCTCGCGCGAAATCGCGGGTACGTCACGACCGCCGACTTCGTCCGCGACCGCTATGGAGACCGCCCCCTCGAAGTTGCCATCGCGCTGACCGGCGTGGTCGCGGCGCTGCCGTACATCGCCCTGCAACTGGTCGGGATGCGCGCGGTCTTCAGCCAGTTCAGCACCTTGGGAGCGCTGCACGCGCTGCCCGCGCTCACCGTGGCCTTCGTGCTCCTGGCCGCTTACACGTACACGAGTGGCCTGCGCGCACCGGCGATGATCGCCTTCGTCAAGGACGCGCTCATCTACGTCACGGTCATCGCGGCGATCACCGTTATTCCCGCGCGCCTTGGAGGCTGGGCGCATATCTTTTCGCTCTCCGCCGCGGCGCTGGCCGCACGCCCGAAGCCTTCCTCGATTTTCCTCGCGCCGACGCAGTACTTCAGCTACGCAACGATGGCCTTTGGTTCGGCGCTCTCGCTTTTCATTTATCCGCATTCGATCACCAGCGTGCTCGCCGCGCGCAGCCGCGAGGTAATCCGGCGAAACGCGGCCCTGCTGCCGATCTATTCGCTCTTGCTGGGCTTGCTCGCGCTGTTGGGTTACTGCGCGTTGGCGGCCGGAATCTCGACAAAAGATACCACCAGCGTCGTGCCGCTGCTTTTCGCGCGTTTCTTCCCGAACTGGTTCGTCGGGGTGGCCGACGCCGCGATCGCGATCGGCGCGCTCGTGCCGGCGGCAATCATGAGCATCGGCGCCGCAAATCTCTTCGCGAGCAACGTCTTTCGCGAGTTTTCGCCGCAGCGTTCGCAGGTCGAGACCGTCATCGCCAAACTCCTCACCCTGGCGATCTGCGCGGTCGCGCTGCTCTTCATCTTCTTCGTTCCGGTTCCGTACGCGATCGACTTTCAGCTCTTGGGCGGAGCGCTGATGCTGCAGATCTTCCCCGCGTTTGTGTTAGGGTTGTGGACGCGCTGGTTTCATCCAAAGGCGCTGCTCGTGGGATGGGCTTGCGGTCTGGCGGCAAGCTGCGCGATGGCCTACGCGAGCGGCTTTAACGCCAACTACACCCTGCACGCCTTCGGCGGCACCCTAACCGGCTTCATCGCGCTCTATTCACTGGCGCTCAACCTCGCGGTGAGCGCCGCACTTACCCTTCTTCTCAAGCGAGGAACGACGTGAGCAAGAGAATCGACCCCGAGGGGTGGCCCCGGCCGAGCGGTTACGCCAACGGTGTTTTGGCCGAAGGCCGCTATCTCGCTATAGCCGGACAGATCGGCTGGAACGAAAGCAGCGAGCTGGTCTCCGATGAGTTCGGCGAACAGGCAACTCAGGCGATGCGTAATGTCGTTGCGGTGCTGCGTGCCGCCGGCGGCCAGCCCGAACACCTGGTTCGCCTCACCTGGTACGTCACCAACAAAGAAGAGTACCGCGCGAGCCTCGCGGCCCTGGGCAAATCGTATCGCGATATCATCGGCGCGGTGTATCCCGCAATGGCGCTGGTCGTCGTTGCCGATCTCCTCGAAGACGGCGCCAAGGTCGAAATCGAAGCGACCGCAATTTTGCCGCCCTCCTCGTAGCCGCCCGCTTTTGCCGTGAAGGGGATGGCCTCACCGGGAAAGGAAGCTTTTCACCGTTGGACGCTGCTAGTCAATACGCGCTCGCGTACGCGCTGACGACGACCGCCGGCGTACGGGCCCTGCTCCCGCTGGCCGCCTTTGCGGTGGTAATCCATCTTGGGTTTATCCACCCACCGCCGGGCTTTGAGTGGCTCGGCCGCGCGCACGTGATGTGGCCGCTGATCGGCGTCGCGGTAATCGAACTCATGGCCGATAAAGTTCCCGTCGTCGATCATCTGATGCACGTGCTGGGCGTTGCGGTCAAACCGGCCGCGGCCGCAATCATCGTCGGCGGATCGGTTCACGCGCAGTCCCCGCAGGTACTCGCCGGGCTCATGGCGCTCGGCGCGCTCAATGCGCTCGGCGTTCATGCGGCGGTCGCCTCGGTGCGCGGCGCTTCAACGCTCACGACCGCGGGCATCGCCAATCCCGCAATCAGCACCGTCGAAGACGGAGGCTCGATCCTCGCGACAGTTCTCGCTTTCTTCGCACCGTTTATCGCGGCGTTTCTCGCGCTCTGCTTCGCAGCGACGCTGTTCGTACTCGGGCGAAGTGCCTATCGACGCGTTCGCGCGCGCAAGGTCCCTTCGACAGGCTCAGGGTGACACTGCCGCTCGCCCTTCGCCCTTCGACGGGCTCAGGGTGACACTGCCCTTCGACCCTTCGACAGGCTCAGGGTGACACGGCTCAGGGTGACACGAGGCAAGTTTTAGGAGCGGAGTTTGTAGCGCTGCAGCTTGCCGGTTTCGGTGCGCGGCAACTCGCTGACGAACTCGATTTCACGCGGTGCTTTGAACGGCGCGATCTGAGTTTTGCAAAACTCGCGAAGCTCGTCGGCCTTTGCCTCGTTGGGCGCGCAGCCTTCGACCAGGACGATGAAGGCTTTGACGACGTTGGTCTCCTTGACGGGATCGCGCTTGGCGACCACCGCGATCTCCTTGACGTCGGCGTGAGCGATGATCGCCTGCTCCACCTCCGGGCCTGAGATGTTATAGCCCGACGAAACGATCATGTCGTCGGTCCGCGCGACGTACCAAAAGTATCCATCCTCGTCCCGCCGGTATGCGTCTCCGGGATAGTTCCAGCCACGTTGTACGTAGATTTGCTGGCGCTCGTCTTGCAGATACTTGCATCCCGTTGGTCCTTTGACCGCGAGCCGCCCGATCGTACCGTCGGGCACGGCGTTGCCGTCTTCGTCGTGAATCTCGGCGACGTACCCGGGAACGGGACGCCCGGTCGATCCGGGGCGCACCTCGTCGAGCGGCGAGCCGACGAAGATGTGCAGCATCTCCGTGCTCCCGATGCCGTCGAGGATCGACAAGCCGGTCCGCTCGCGCCACTGTTCGCCGACCGCGCGCGGCAGCGTCTCGCCCGCGGAGACGCACGTGCGCAGCGTTGAGAGATCGAACTCGTGCGCGCGCGCCGCCATCGCCCGGTAGGCGACGGGCGCGGTAAAAACCGTCGTAACGCCGTGTGACGAGATCGCGTCGAGCAGTTCGGCAGGGCCAGCTTTCTCCAACAAAAGCGCTGCGGCGCCGGCGTAAAGCGGAAAGAGCAAAATGCCGCCGAGTCCGAAGGTGAACGCAAGCGGCGGGCTCCCGCAGAAGATATCGCTCTCGCGCGGCTGCAGAACGCGCGTTCCATAACCGTCACAGATCGCCACCATGTCGCGGTGAAAATGCATCGCTGCCTTCGGCGTGCCCGTCGTGCCCGATGTAAACGCGATGATCGCGACGTCTTCGGCGGCCGTCTCCACGTTAGTAAAAGCCTCGGATTTCGCCCGCATCCGGTGCTCGAGCGATTCGATCGGATGCACGTCTTCACCAAAGTAGAGCGTTCGCAGGCCCCCGTAGTCGCGACAGGCGCTCTCGAGATCGGCCCGTAGGCGCACGTCGCAAAGCGCGTGCTTAACTTGCGCTTTCTCCATCATAAAACGCAGCTCGTTGGCCCGGTAGAGCGGCATCGTCGTTACCGCGATGCCGCCGGCCTTGAGTACCGCGTACCAGCACGCCGCCAGCATCGGGCTGTTGGGCGCGCGCAGCAGGACGCGATTTCCCGGCTCGAGGCCCAGGTCGTCGACGAGCACGCCGGCGATGCGGTTTGCGGTAGCGAGCAGCTCGGCGTAACTCCAGTGCAGGCCGCCGGGCGCCAAAATGCAGCGCGCGTTTTCGCGGCCGGCGACGCGCTCGTCGAGCAGACTGGTTGCGGCGTTCAAACGCCGCGGATATTGGAACTCCGGCAGCTCAAAGCGCAGCTCCGGCATCTCGCCGGGCGGCGGCAGGCGTTCCTCGGCAAACGGATCGGTATGTCCGGTAAAGCGCACGCCCTACCGTTCCAGAACCGCTTTGGCGATCACGATTTGCTGAATCTCACTCGCACCTTCGTAAATGCGCAGCGCGCGAACGTCGCGGTACAGGCGTTCGACGATCTCTCCGCGAGTCACGCCGCGGCCGCCGAAGAGCTGCACGGCGCGATCGCAGATTCGGCCGGCTGCCTCAGTTGCGAACCACTTCGCCATCGCCGCTTCTCGGGTGACGCGCGCGCGCCCGTTATCCTTCTCCCAAGCGGCGCGGTAGACGAGCAGGATCGAGGCATCGAGGTCGGTCGCCATCGTCGCGAGCGCCGCCTGCGTCAGCTGCAGCGCACTCAGTGGTGCACCAAAGAGCCGGCGATCCTTGACGTGCGCGATCGACTCGTCGAGCGCCCGCCGCGCGAAACCGTTCGCCGCCGCGCCGACCGTGCTGCGAAAGACGTCGAGCACGCTCATCGCAACCTTGAAACCTTCGCCTTCGGCGCCGATTCGCTGCGCCTCGGGCACGACCACGCGATCGAGCTGAAGCGTACCGAGCGGATGCGGCGAGATCGTTTCGATGCTTCCCTCCGCACGCACGCCGGCGGTCGACGCGTCGACGGCAAATGCGCTCAAGCCCTTCGCTCCGTCCGCGCCGGTCCGAGCAAAGACGACGTATAGATCGGCGATCCCCGCGTTGGAGATCCACGTCTTCGTGCCTTCGAGAACGTACTCGCCGCCGCGGCGGGTCGCCGTCGTCGCGAGCGACGCGACGTCCGACCCCGCCTCGAGTTCGGAGAGCGCGAACGCCGCGATCGTGCGTCCTGCGGCAATATCGGGAAGGTAGCGCTTTTGGAGCGCGGCGCTACCGAAGAGGGCGATCGGGCCGCCGCCCAGGCCCTGCATTGCAAACGCGAAATCGGCCAGCGCGCTGCGGTACGCGAGGCGTTCGCGCGCCAAGCAAAGCGTTCGCACGTCGAGATCCGCGCGAATACCGCCGTAGAGCCCAGGGATGCAGGCGCGCAGCCAGCCGCCGCTCGCGAGCGCTGCGACCCAATCCCGGCAGCTTTGCGCGGCGTTTGCTTCGTCGTCGCGAACCGGCGCAGGATCGAGCCAGCGGAGCAGCCCATCGGCAAACGCACGATGCTCTTGGTCGAAGAACGGGAGCTCGAGCAAAACGCTAGTCGCCTTCGAAACGCACGGGACGTTTTGCAACGAACGCATCGTACGCGCGATGAAAGTCGTTGCTCTCCATGCACGTCGCCTGTGCGCGCGCCTCGGCGTCGATCGCGTCGTCGAGCGGCAGCGCCCACTCCTCGCGCAGCATTCGTTTGGTCATCGCGTGGGCGAGCGCGGGACCGCCGGCCAGTGACTGCGCCAGTTCCCGGGCGCGATCGGCCAGCGCATCCGGTGCGCAGAGTTCGTTGAAGAACCCCCACTCGAAGGCTTGCGAGCCCGGCAGCGTGCGGCCGGTGTAGAGCAGTTCGCTCGCGCGCCCGAGCCCAACGATTCGCGGCAGCATCGCGCACGCGCCCATATCGCAGCCGGCCAGGCCGACCCGCACGAAGAGAAACGCAACGCGAGCGCGCTCAGTGCCCAGGCGCAGATCGCTCGCCATCGCGAGAATCGCGCCGGCCCCCGCGCACGCACCGTCGATCGCGGCAACGATCGGCTGCGGACAGGCGCGCATCGCTTTGACGACGTCGCCGGTCATCTGCGTGAATTCTAAGAGCTGCGCGGGCGTCGAGCGCGTGAGCGGCCCGATGATCTCGTGCACGTCGCCCCCCGAGCAAAAATCGCCGTTCGCCCCGGTTAAAACGATCGTCCGAACGCTTGCGTCGTCGCGCAGCGAGCGAAACAGCTCCCGCAGCTCGGCATACAGTTCGAAGGTCAGCGCGTTCTTACGGCCGGGACGGTCGAGGGCGATCGTCAGCACGCCCGCGTCGAGCTGCGTTCGCGCGGCGCTTATCTGATACGGAATGGCAGATCCTCTTCGTACGCGTTGCCGGGGCTGTTGCGGGCGATCACGCGCAGACGATACGCGCGCAGAAAAATCGGCGGCGCATCGAGCACGTGAACGGTAAAAGCGAAGCGTCCCGGCTTGATATGCGGCACGTTGATCGAAAAGAGGTTCGTTCGTACCTCGACGCTCGCGACGTTGGTACCGGTCACGAACGAACCCGACCAGCGCTGCCCGCGGCGAACGTCGAGCGAGGAAAAGCGCATCGCCAGAATCCTCGGCGGCGCGCCGTCGCGCTCGACGGACGGCGCCGGCATCGTCGCGCTGCCGACGGTGACGTTGGACGGCGTTTCGGGAACCCGCGATCCACATGCAACCAGCAGCACTGTCAACGACCACGCGCCGATGCGATGAAGCACGCTAGAGGTCGTACGGACTCCTTTGCGACGCCACCTGCTCTCAAAACGGAAGGCACCTCGTAGCGTAGGCGCGTAAGGCTCGGGAAATGCATCACCCGGTCCCGCGAAGCCTCGCGCTCGATTACGCGGTCGGCATCTGCGGCGTCTGGATTTCCTCAGGCTTCTTTCTCGACGCCTGGGCGCACGGTCACGTCCGGGTCGATACATTTTTCACGCCGTATCACGCCGTTTTCTATTCGGGGATGCTCGCGCTCGCGCTCGTCCTGGCCGGTTTCGCGCTTGGGGCGCGCGCCCGCGGATTGGCGTGGCCGGAATGCTTTCCGCGGCCCTACCGTTTGGCGCTCGTCGGTATTCCGATTTTCGTCGGTGCGGGAATTGGAGACATGATCTGGCACCACGTTTACGGCATCGAAGAGGGCGTGGATGCGCTCTTGAGCCCGACGCATCAATTCCTCGGGCTCGGCATCTTTTTTCTCGCAAGCGGACCCATCCGCTCGGTGCTCGCCGATCGGGGCGCTCTCACGTTAGGGCGCCAGTTCCCGCTCGCACTCGGGCTGGCGACTTGGCTGGTGCTCGCGCACTTTGGAACCGCGTACGGTTTCGATCCGGCGGCCGGACGGAGCAACGCTCCACCGCCGATCGCGCCCTTCACGCCCGACTATTTTACGGCGCTGTCGATCGGCTATTACAAGATCGCGAGCGGCGTCTTGATCGTGATCTTCCAAAGCACGCTGATCGCCGGTTTTGCGCTCTGGCTCGTCTCGCGCATTCATCCGAGCCCCGGAATGCTCACGGCGATCTTCGTCCTCGGCAATCTGCCGGCGGCTGCCGCCTTCACCAATCAGACGCCGCTGCTGGCCATAACGCTCGCGCAGTCGTTGGTTGCCGGGCTCGTCGCCGACACGCTCGTGCGCCTGTACGATCCGCACCCCGTTCGCGGACGAACGCGTCCGTTTCGCTGGTTTGCCGCTGCCGTCCCGATGACGTACATGGGCGTCTATCTCGTCGGAACGCTCGTCGCTGACGGCGTGTGGTGGGACTGGAACGTCGCGCTAGGATCCTGGATCTGGTCGGGCGTCTGCGGCTTCGCTCTGAGCCTGCTCGTTCTGGCACGCCGCGCGACGTGACCGCGGCGGCCTTGCTCGGTGCGGCGCTGCTGCTGCACTGCGCGACGGCCTGGCGCTACGGCTACTTTCGAGACGAACTCTACTTCATCGCGTGCTCCAAGCACTTGGCGTGGGGCTACGTCGACCAGCCGCCGCTCGTCGCGGTCGCGGCGTGGCTCTCCGCGCCGGCGGGTTATCAACTGTTCGCGCTGCGCGCGCTGCCGATGCTCGCGGCCGCCGGCACGGTCTATCTCGCGGCGCTGCTCGCCAAGGAACTCGGCGGCGGACGCTTCTCGCAGATCCTTGCCGGCGTCGCAACGATGCTGCTGCCTGCCTATTTACTGCTGGGCTCGACGTTGACGACGACGTCGTTCGAGCCGTTTTTTTGGACGCTGACGATCTATCTGACCGTCCGCATCGTGCGCGCGACGGAAGCCGCGCCTCCGTTGCTCTGGTTCGCGCTCGCGTGCACGATCGCGCTTGGCACGTACGGGAAGTACTCGATGCTGCTGCTCGTTACGGCGGCGATTGCCGGGCTCCTCATCAGCGGGCGAGGCGACGTGCTGCAATCGAAGTACGCGCTGCGCGCCGTGGCGCTGACGATCCTGTTAGTGCTGCCCAACCTACTCTGGCAGGGTCTGCACGGCTGGCCTTTCCTCGCCGTGATCCACGGCGACGCCGCCCATCGCCCGGCGCTAGCCAATGGCCTCGCGCTGGAGTACTACAACCTCGCCGCCAACGCGAAGGCATTCGCGCTCGAACAGCTGATCTACACGAATCCGTTCGCAGCGCCCGTATGGCTGGCCGGCGCAATTGCCCCCTTTCGCGTCGCCTCGCTCAAAGACGCGCGCTTCGCCGGCATCGCGTATGGAATCGCTTTTATCGTCGCGGTGGCCTTGGGCGCCAAGGGCTACTATATTGTCGGCATGTACGGAGCGCTGCTCGCGGTGGGCGCCGTTGCCGTCGAGCGTGCGGCCGTGTGGCCGCGCGGTGCGCTCTTCGCGGCGCTCTGTGCGGTCGCGGTCGTCTCGTTACCGCTCTCGTTGCCCGTGTTGCCGGTGCAGACGCTCGTCGCGTACACGAAAACACTTGGTTTGACGGGACGAAACGGCACCACGCCGCACCTCATCCAACCCGTTTTCGCCGAGGAGTTCGGCTGGGAACGCCTCGTCGCGGACGTCGCCGTGGTATACCGCGCACTGCCGCCCGGCGTCCGGGCGCGCACCGCGATCTATGCCGATACCTACGCCGATGCCGGCGCGATCGATTTCTTCGGCCCGCGTTACGCGCTGCCGCCGGCGATCTCGAGCCAAAACAGCTACTATCTTTGGGGGACGCGCGGCTACGACGGGCGCGAGCTCATCGCCATCGGTGCGACGCGCATCGATCTCTTGCGGCGTTACTATCGCAGCGTCACGCTCGTGCGAACGTCGGACGAACCCCTCAAGTGGATCGTCGAAGGGCCATCGCCGATCTATCTCTGCCGCGACCCGGTTGCGCCGCTCGATGCGATCTGGCCAAACCTGCGCTGGTACGGCGCCTAGGAGGCTCGCTATGCTTCGGCGAGGCCGGGAACGGTAAGCGCCACGCCGGTGCGCGAGCCGTCCATCAGATCGAGCACCGCCTGCGCAACTTCGTCGACCGTTGCAATCCGTCCGTGCGGGTTGCTCTGCGCGAGCAGCGCGCGAGTCTCTCGTTCGTCTCGGCCGGTCTTTGCAACGATGTTTGCGATCGCACCGTGCAGGATCGCCGTATCCGTATAGCCGGGACAGACGGCATTGACGGTGATGCCGCTGCCCTCCGCTTCGGCGGCAAGCGCGCGGGTAAGCCCGATCACGCCGTGTTTGCTGGCGCAGTAGGCGGCGATGTACGGCGCCCCGGCCAATCCGGCGGTGCTCGCGACGTTGACGATGCGTCCCCACCCGGCGCCCGTCATCTCACCAAAGACTTCACGCGAGCAGAGAAACGCCCCCGTGAGGTTGGTTCCCAGGACACGCTCCCACATCGCCGTCGAGGTTCGCGCGAGCTTCGCGGTCTCCGCGACGCCGGCATTGTTCACGAGAATCGCGATCTCGCCGTTGGCCGCGCGGCACTGCGCAAACGCGCGCTGCACCTCATCCTCACGCGAGACGTCGGCGCGAGCGTGGACGAACGGCGTATCGGTTACTTCCGATCGGCTGATGACGCTCACCCGAGCCCCCTCGTGAGCGAGCCGCATCGCAATCGCAAGGCCGATGCCGCGTGAAGCGCCGGTGACGAGCGCGTGCCGTCCCGCGACGCTCACGCAGTCTCCTTGGCGCGCGCGATCAGGCGCTCGAGCTGCTGTTTTCCCGAAGCGTACTGCACCGGCCACTGCGCGTCTTCGTAGCCGAGCTGAGCGGCGGCGTGCAGCGTCCAAAACGGATCGGCGAGGTGCGGGCGCCCCAGCGCGACGAGATCGGCGCGCGCTCCGGCGACGATCGCGTTGACCTGATCGGCATCGGTGATGTTTCCCACCGCCATCGTCGCGATGCCCACTTCGTTGCGAATCTTGTCCGAGTACGGCGTTTGGAACATTCGACCGTAGACCGGCGCCGCGTCGGGGGACGTCTGCCCGGCGGAAACGTCGATGAGATCGGCGCCCGCGGCCTTGAACGCGTGCGCGATCTCGACGGCGGCGTCGCCGTCGATTCCGCCCGCGACCCAATCGGTCGCCGAGATCCGCACCGACATCGGCCGCTCCGATGGCCAGACGGCGCGCATCGCAGCGAATACTTCCAGCGGATAACGCAGGCGGTTTTCGAGCGAGCCTCCGTACTCATCGGTGCGCCGATTGCGCAGCGGCGTGATGAACGACGACAGTAGATACCCGTGCGCGCAATGAAGCTCGAGCATATCGAACCCGGCGCGCAGCCCCATTTCGGCAGCGCGCACGAAGGCCTCGCGGATATCGTCCATCTGCGCCCGAGTGAGCTCCGCCGGTACTTGATTTTTCGATGCGTACGGAATCGCCGAGGGTGCGAACAGCGGCCAGTTGCCGTCGTCGAGCGGCTCGTCCATTCCCTCCCACATCAGCTTGGTCGACCCTTTGGGCCCGGAGTGTCCCAGCTGCAAGCAGATCTTCGCGCCCGAACGCTCGTGAACGAAATCGACGATCCGTTTCCACGCCTCGACGTGCTCGTCGAGATACATGCCGGTGCAGCCTGGGGAGATGCGTCCTTCGCGCATTACGCAGGTCATCTCGGTGAAAACCAAGCCCGCGCCGCCGAGCGCACGCGCACCCAGATGCACGAGGTGAAAGTCGTTCGGCGTCCCGTCGACGGCGCTGTACATATCCATCGGCGAGACGACGATGCGATTGCGCAGTTCGAGCTCGCGCAACCGAAACGGGACGAACATCGGCGGGATCGGTCCGCCGCCGAACCAGCGTTCGATTTTTCCCACGTAGGTCGTGTCGCGCAGGCGCAGGTTCTCGTGCCCGATGCGCTGGCTGCGCGTCAGCAGACTGTACGCGAACTGCTCGGGCGGCAGCGTGGCGTACCGCGCAACGTTTTCGAACCACTCGGTCGAGTTGCGCGCGGCGTTGCGCAGCTTGAGAAACTCGAGCTTGCGCGCGGCTTCGTACTGCGGCAGCGCGCGCGAGAGATCGCCCTCGAGCGCCAGCAGCGCGTCGGCGAGCCCGATCGCATCTTCCATCGCGAGCTTCGTGCCCGAGCCGACCGAAAAGTGCGCGGTGTGCGCCGCGTCACCGACGAGCACGACGTTGCCGTCGGTCCAGCGTTGGTTTTCGACGAACGTAAAGTTGAGCCAGTCGCGCCCCCGGAGGTGCGCGCTGTTGGCCATAAGACGGTGTCCGTGCAAATACGGCTCGAAAAGCCGCTCGCAGAACGCGATCGTCTGCTCGGTGCCGGCGCCGTCGAGCCCGTGCGCGAGCCAGGTCTCCTCCGTGCACTCGACGATGAAGGTACTCAAATCGTCGTCGAAGCGATAGGCGTGTACGGTGAACCAGCCGTGCTCGGTGCGCTCGAAAATAAAGGTGAACGCGTCAAGCGGCAGCGTCGTTCCCAGCCAGACGAAACGGCAGCGCCCTTTGTGCAGGCTCGGGACGAAGGCATCGGCGTACGTCTGCCGGACGCGACTATTGACACCATCGGCCCCCACGAGCAGATCGCAATCTTCGCGCAAGCGCTCGACGTCGGCGACCTCGTGCTCGAAGTGCAGTTCGACGCCGAGCTCGGCGGCACGCCGCTGCAGAATGGAGAGCAGCTCCTTTCGGGAGATGCCGCAGAAGCCATGACCGCCCGAGCGGATCGTGTGTCCTTCGAAGTGGATCTCGATGTCGTCCCAGTGCGCGAAAGCCTGTGTGATTTCGCGCTGCGTCGGCTCGTCGGCGGCGCGTAGGTTCTCCAGCGTCGCGTCGGAGAAGACGACGCCCCAGCCGAAGGTGTCGAGAGGCCGATTGCGCTCGTAGATGCGAACGGGCCACGCGGGAAAGCGCGTTTTGAGCAAGATTCCGAGATAGAGGCCGGCGGCTCCGCCGCCGATGCAAGTCACGCGCACCTGCTTACACTTTGATGAGAGCCGCAGACGAATCCCGCTGGCCTGTGATACGCTGGCCGCGACGCGATGAGACCTGCTGCGCCGGCCCTCTTCCTTTCCTCACTCGGAATGTTCCTGATGTTGGCTGCCAACCCGCAGCCCGCGCGCGCCGCCGCCTCGGTTACGCTGACCAGCGGCCTCAACCAGACGCGCACGACGATTCCGGTGAGCGTCGAAAACACGCGCGCTACCTGCGTCCTCGATACCGGCAGTTCGGTGATGCTCGTCTCGCCCGCGCTGGCCCGTGAGGCCGGTCTGCACAGCCAGGGCGGCACCTTCGAGGTCGCGCCGGACGGCCGCACCTACGCCGACCGGCAAACCGTCATCGGCCGCTTGACGGTCGCCGGCAACGTCATGCGCGACGTCCCGGCCTTGATCTCGTCGAACCTCCAGGGATCCAGCGCCCTCTGCGGTTACGACTTCTTCGCGCACTTTCCGACCCTCATCGATCGCTACCATCGCACGGTCACGCTCTTTCCGGCCGCTTCGAAGCTCGCGCACCTGCGCTGCCTACCGGTCACGCTCGGCCCGCGCGTGCCGCTCGCGACCGTTGAAATCAACGGCACGTGGCTCGAGGACGTCGTGCTCGATTCGGGAATGGCCGGCGGCGGCGCGTTGTGGGACGGCGTGCGTTCGCGACTGCGTCAGCCTTTGATTGCCAGCGCCGATTATATGACGAACCGATCGGCGATTCGCGACGGCTTCGCCTGCGGCGCATCGGCCTGGGTGCGCTACGCCGCCGGCGCACCGGAGACGTCAATGCCGATCTGCACCGAGCCGCGGCGCCCCGACGGCTACAACGGCATCATCGAAACCAACCTGCCCGGCGTGCACGCGATTGCGGTCGATTATCCGCACAAACGCGTCTGCTTTGACGTCGCAGAAGATTCGCAAGCTTGGACGCAGGCGCCCGCGCAAGAGCAGCGCCAGACGCAGGTCGCCGCTCCGGCGAGCGGCAACGGCCAAGCCTGGTCGCGCTTTAACTCGCTGCGGCCGCCGCGCGGCTAGCGCTTCAAAGCGATCAGCAAACCGTCACAGACCGGAACGAGCGCGGCGTCGACGCGGCGGTCGCGCCCGGCCTGCTCGGCCACGAGCCGCAGCGCGCGCGTACTGGGATCCTGATCCGAGGGATCGGCGACCGCGCCGTCCCAGAGCACGTTATCCACCAATACGAATCCGCCCGGGCGGACGAGTTCGAGGGCCAGCTCGTAGTAGTCGTTGACGCATTCCTTATCGGCATCAATGAAGGCGACGTCGAACGGCTCGACGTTCTGCGCGCGGACGCTCTCGAGCGTTTCGATCGCCGGCGCGATCCGCAGATCGATCCGCTCGGCGACTCCGGCTGACTGCCAGTAACGGCGCGCGACGGCGGTTGTCTCCTCGTTGACGTCGCAAGCGAGAACGTAACCGTCGGCCGGCAGCGCGAGCGCCATCGCCAACGAACTGTAACCCGTGAAGACGCCGATCTCGAGGTAGCGGCGCGCGCCGATCGCGGCGGCCAGTACCTGCATCAATCGTCCCTGCTCGGGCCCAATCTGCATCCGCGAATGTGAGAGCTTCGCTGTCTCCTCCCGCAGTTCGCGCAGCAGCGGATGCTCCGGCGCCATCGTCTTGACGATGTAGTCGTGAATCTTAGAATCTTGAATCGCGCTTTTGGTCGTCATCGCCGTATGATACCACCCGATGGGAGCGCCCGGGTCGACCGGGCGTCCCATCCGTTCTGGTGAAGCGGCGCGGCGGTTACCGGGCCGGCGGCGGGGTCGGCGCCTCCTGCGGCGCGTCCTGCATTTGCGGGGCCGCGTCGCCTTGCTGCGATTGATCGCTTTGCTGCGACTGATCGCTTTGCTGCGACTGATTGCTCTGATCGTTCTGCTGCCGTTGGTCGCTCTGCGGCGCCATATCGCTCTGCGGTGCGGCTTGCGCTTGCGGGGCCGCGTCGCTTTGCCCAGACTGGTCGCTCTGTTGCGGAGGCTGCGACTGCGGCGTCTCGTCGGTTGGCGGGGCGACGTCGAACGCGGCGACGTCGGGGCCGGCGTTGGGCTGAGGGGCCGGTGCGGCCGCGACCGGAGATGCGTAACTCGGAATTCCGTTGGTTTCCGGTGCCGGGTCGTACGCCGATTGCTCCGTTGGATAGTAGGCGGGCTGTTCGGCCTGCACGTCTTGCGACCGGAGGTCTTGCACGTCGGGTGCCTTGTCGCGTGCGACCTCGTTCAGCGTTGCGTTCGAACCGTAGACCATCGTGACGGCCGCCGTCGTCCACGGCGAGTCGGGATAATCGGTGCGCAGAAGCGAGAGCGTCGCGACGCCGGCCTCGCTCGAGGCCTCGCCGCAGCGCCAATACTCCCGCATGAGGTGGGACATGATCCGCGGCAGCCACGGATCGCCGGGATAACGGTGCTGCCAATCGAGAATCGCCAGCTCCAGGTGATTCAAAGACGTCGACGTCGTGGGGTCGAGCATATTTCCAACGTCGCGCTTGTCGTAGTCGTCTAACCGGTTTCTAATTTCGAGTACGCTCTGGCGCGATGGTCCGAAGTATTCATCTGCCGGCGCGCTGCGGGGTAGGGTATCGGCTCGCGCTACTTGGAGAGTAGCGGCAAGCAGAATGCTCAATGTAACGAGCGCTTTGCGCATCATAAACTCCTCAAAGGCAAAGAACCGCAAGATTGCGGTGATGCAACAATTGTCGGAGTTCGAACGGGGAGCGTCAACTTGCGTAGCTCCGCAAAAGGAGCTACGCAAGCGATTTTAATCTACCCGCAATGCGTCAGCGGGCGCTCGGTTAGAAAGCCGTTAAATTAGCGCAAAGATCCGGCGTAAATTTCGTCGAGATCTTCAATCGTATTGAGCGTCACGGCGTCTTTGACGGCCGCGTTGTCGACGCCCGACGACGAACGCATCGAGCCGGCGAGGTCGTCGCTGTGGTTGTAACCGCGAATGGCGGCGTTGTGCGCCTCGATCGTCGCTTTGTCCGTTTTGCCGTTGGCCACGACCCACTTCTCGAACTCCATGTAGCGCGGCTTGCTGTTCCGGACGAACGCAATGGTCTTCTCGCGGTCCAGACCGAGCGCGTTGAGCGTCATCGCGTCAAAGCCCGCGCCGCACTCGTGGTAGCCTTCGGGCAACACCCCGCGCGCGGCCAACGAAAGCTTCAGCCACAGCCGCGGAAGATGGATCGCTCCCAGTGGACCCGCGGTTCCCGAGCTGACCAACGGAACGACGGTAGTTTGATTCTCAGACGCCATTGCTATGTTCTCCTCGACTTGAAGGTGAGTTCGGAAATTCCGGATTTGTCCAGCTCTCCCAAACCGAGAGCCTTCATCCGCTCGTACTGTTCGAAAGTTGCCTTTGCCAGCGGCAGGTCGAGCCCGGCACTCTCTGCGAGGCTCAGGGCGATGCCGCTGTCTTTCGCGGCGTGCGCGGCCGAAAAATAGACGTCGTGGTCGCGATTCTGCATGTCGGCGCCGTCGGTTTCGAGCACGCGCGAGTTCGCGCCGGTCTGTGAGAAAACTTCGCGTAACGTGTCGAGATCGAGGCCCAGCGCGTCCCCTAAGCCGAGGCCTTCGGCGAGCCCTGCCGTGTTGATGTTCATCACCATGTTGACCAGCGCTTTGACCTGCGCGGCGCGTCCCGCCTCGCCGATGTACTTCAGCGACGCGCTCATCTTCTGGAACATTGGCTTTAACCGTTCGTAGGCTTCTCGCCGGCCGCCGATCATCAAGTACAGCGTCCCGTTGCGAGCCTGCGGTATCGAGCTCGCCATGCAGGCCTCGAGCGCGTCGGCGCCCGCCGCTTGCGCCAGCTTCTCCACCTCGACGTGCACCTTCGGCGAAACCGTCGCGCAGTTAACGAAAACCTTGCCGGCGGCGTTGGTCAGCAACGAGTCGTTCGGCGGGGTAAAGATTTCGTACATCGCCGCGTCGTCGGTGACGACGGTGACGATCACGTCGGCGAGCGCCGTCACCCGCGGTAAAGACGCGGTGACTTCGCCGCCGGTCTCGGCAGCGGTCGCGTGCGCGGATTCCGGACTGAGATCGTAGAGGGCGACGATTGAATAGCCGACGTCCGATAGCCGTTTGGCGATGTTCGCACCCATCCGCCCGGTACCGACGATGCCGATCTTTTGCAGCGTGCTCATCAGGGACGGAGACTATGCTCACTCTGGGCTCCCCGAACCTGCAAGGAGGCGAGCAGCAGACTGCCGCCAAACTTCACCGGCGGCCAAGCTTCGCATGGGGGATCCAGCTATGGCCCCTTCACCCTCCATAAGGCCTTCGTATTTCTTTACTGGCCTCTTTACGCTACTTAAAGGGAGATACCATATGCGTTTTGTTCAAACGATGGCCGGCGCCGCGCTGCTGCTAGCGGCGGGCCTGACCACCTACGCTTCGGCGCAAGTCGAGAGCACGCCGATTCCAGCGCCGGGAAAACCGAACTTCTCGGCGGTCGATTTCATGCTTGGAACGTGGACCTGTAAGACCAAGAGCGCGCGGCGTCCGGCCGCATACGTCACGACCTCGACCTATACGCTCGATCCGACCGGCTACTGGATCAACGAGACCTCAACAACGGCCAAGGCTTCGTGGATATCTAAGCAGCTGACGACGATGGATCGTATCACCTACGACTCGGACAGCAAACGCTGGGTCGACGTATCGTGGGGTGACGGCGGCAGTTACGGCCTCTCGTTCTCGAAGGGCTGGAACGGCGACAAGATCACCTGGCACGACGTCTCGTTCGCGCCTAGCGCCGACATCAGCGCGCAGACCGACACGACGACGACCAAAGTAAGTCCGACGAAACTTACCTCGATGTCGTCCTTCACCGAAACCAAGAGCGGCCGTCACGTCAGCGTGTCGACGGTCTGCATGAAGGGCTAGCGCTCGAATCTGTCTCGATAAAAAGAAAAGCGCGAGAACACATTGGTTCTCGCGCTTTTCTTTTGCGAACCGAGCTCGGTTTAGAAGCTCTCTTCTTCCTGGTTGCTGTTCTCAGCGAACGATGACGGCTCTTCTTCATCGCCATCGTAGGCCGGCTTCTCGTCCTCGTAGGTCGGCTCTTCCTCTTCTTCCTCGAGCTCGTAACCTTGCGGACCTTCGACCTCTTCCTCGGTGTTGGGTTCGCTTTCTTCGAAGATCTCCTCGGCATCGATCTCGGTGGCGCGCGGTGCCGCCGGCGGAGCGGGCATCGGAGTCGTCGCGTCCAGCGGCTTGCTGTCGTCGATTTCTTCCTCTTCCTCTTCCTCTTCTTCGACCACGGCGCTCTCGGCTTCGGCCGGCGCTTCGCTCGCGGCTTCGCGCGTTGCGACCGCTGTCTGCGATACCACGTTCTGCTCGTCGCCCATCAGCAAGCCGTACTCGCGGCGCTCCGTCTCGCCCATCTCGTCTTCAGGCGTGCGGATTTCGACCTCTTCGCGATTCTCGGTGAGCACCTTGACGTCGAGCGCCAGCGATTGGAGCTCTTTGATGAGCACCTTGAACGATTCCGGAACGCCCGGCTCCATCACGTTCTCGCCCTTGACGATCGCTTCGTAGGTCTTCACGCGTCCGACGACGTCGTCCGACTTCACCGTCAACAGCTCTTGCAGAGTGTACGCCGCGCCGTAGGCTTCGAGCGCCCAGACTTCCATTTCGCCGAAGCGCTGACCGCCGAACTGCGCCTTGCCGCCGAGCGGCTGTTGCGTGATCATCGAGTATGGACCCGTCGAGCGCGCGTGGATCTTGTCGTCGACCAAATGCGCGAGCTTAAGCATGTAGATCAAGCCGACGGTAATCGGTCGCGAGAAGCGGTCGCCCGTGCGGCCGTCGCGCAGCCACGTCTTGCCGTCGGCCGGCAGGCCGGCGTCTTGCAGCCACTCCGAGATATCCTCGGCGTGTGCACCGTCGAAGACCGGCGTTGCTACGCTCATGCCGAGCATGCGCGCCGCCCAACCGAGGTGCGTCTCCATGATCTGTCCGAGATTCATGCGCGACGGCACGCCCAGCGGGTTGAGCACGATGTCGACCGGCGAACCGTCCTCCAGATACGGCATATCCTCTTCGGGAAGAACCTTGGCGATGACGCCCTTGTTGCCGTGGCGCCCAGCCATCTTATCGCCTTGCAGAATCTTGCGCTTCTGGGCCACGTAGACGCGAACGAGGTGATTGACGCCCGGCGATAGTTCGTCACCGTTTTCGCGCGAGAAGACCTTGACGTCGATGATCTTGCCCTTCTCGCCGTGCGGCACTTTAAGGCTCGTGTCGCGAACTTCGCGCGATTTCTCGCCGAAGATCGCGCGCAGCAGCCGTTCCTCGGCGGTCAGTTCGGTCTCGCCCTTGGGCGTTACCTTACCGACGAGGATGTCTTCGGGCCGCACCTCGGCGCCGACGCGGATGATGCCGCGCTCGTCGAGATCTTTAAGCGCGTCTTCACCGACGTTGGGAATATCGCGCGTGATCTCTTCGGGTCCGAGCTTCGTATCGCGCGCTTCGCATTCGTACTCTTCGATGTGAATTGACGTGAAGCGATCCTCTTTGACCATGCGCTCGCTGATCAAGATCGCGTCTTCGTAGTTGTAGCCTTCCCACGGCATGAACGCGACGAGGACGTTTTGTCCCAGCGCGAGCTCGCCTTGTTCCGACGACGGCCCATCCACGATGACCTGGCCCGCACCGACGCGATCGCCGACCGCGACGATCGGCCGCTGGTTGATGCACGTGCCGGCGTTGCTGCGCACGAACTTTAGCAGGTCGTATGTCTTCTCGACGCCGTCGGCGTTGCGCACGCTGACTGACTTCGCGTCGACCGCTGTAACGTCGCCGCCTTCGTCGGCGACGACGAGGCTGCCGGAGTCTTTGGCGGCGCGATACTCCATCCCGGTGCCGACGATCGGAGCGTCGGGACGAAGCAGCGGCACGGCCTGGCGCTGCATGTTCGCGCCCATCAGCGCGCGGTTGGCGTCGTCGTGTTCGAGAAACGGAATCAGCGCCGTCGCGATCGAGACGATCTGCTTGGGCGACACGTCCATCAACTGCACGCGCGCGGCGGGCTCTTCGATGTACTCTTCGGCGTACCGGCAGACGACCGATTCGGACATGATCCGTCCCGATTCCGGATCGACCGGCGTGTTCGCCTGCGCGATGATGTATTCGTCTTCGCGATCCGCGGTGAGATAGACGATCTCGTCGGTAACCGTACCGTCACGCACGACGCGGTACGGCGTCTCGATGAAGCCGAACTTATTGACGCGCGCGTAGGTCGCAAGCGAACCGATCAGGCCGATGTTCGGGCCTTCCGGCGTTTCGATCGGACAGATCCGGCCGTAGTGCGAATGGTGAACGTCGCGCACTTCGAAGCCCGCGCGCTCGCGCGAAAGGCCGCCCGGCCCGAGCGCCGAGAGACGCCGTTTGTGGGTCAGCTCCGCCAGTGAGTTCGTCTGGTCCATGAACTGCGAAAGCTGCGAGGAGCCAAAGAACTCTTTGATCGCTGCGACGACCGGACGAATATTGATCAGCGCCTGCGGCGTGACCGTCTCGATATCCTGAACGGTCATGCGTTCGCGGACGACGCGCTCCAGGCGGAGCAGGCCGACGCGGAACTGATTCTGCAGCAGCTCGCCGACGGAACGGACGCGGCGGTTGCCAAGATGGTCGATGTCGTCTTTGGGAACGATCTTGGTCGCGACTTTGATCAGGCGGCGGATCACCGCGACCATGTCGGCGCGGGTGAGGCACTTCCCGCCGATGGGCGGCATGTCGAGGCCGGCGTCGGCGTACTCGTCGATGACGACGTACGGGTTACCTACCCGCGCGTCGACGTCGGGGTTCTCGATCCGATAATGGAACTTCGCGTTGAGCTTGTAGCGGCCGACTCCGGCGAGATCGTAGCGCTTCTCGTCGAAGAAGAGCGACTCGAGGAGCTTTTCGGCGTTTTCGGCGTTCTCGGGCTCGCCGGGGCGCAGCTTCTTGTAAATCTCTTTCAGCGCGTCCTCGCGCGTCTTGATGTCGCGGTCTTTCTCGACCGAGTTGCGGATCAGCGGGCTGTCGTTGAAGAGCGCCATGATGGCCTCGTCGCTCTCCCAGTTGCAGCCGAGATCCGGACGCGAGAGGGCGCGAATGAAGGTCGAGACGTAGATCTTGCGATTTTTGTCGATCCGGACGCCGATCGTGCCCTCGGTCTCGTCGTTCTTCGTGCCGTTATCGGTCTCGAACTCGATCCACGCGCCGCGGTTGGGGATGATCGTCGCGTTGTACGTCGGGCGGGAGTTGGTGTCGACGTCCTGGCTATAGTAAACCCCAGGCGAACGCACGAGCTGGCTCACGATCACGCGCTCGGCGCCGTTGATCATGAAGGTGCCCTTGTCGGTCATGAGCGGGAAATCGCCCATGAAGATCTCCTGGTCCGGGATGCCCTTGATTTCGCCCGACTCCGCGGTGATCAAACGGACCCGAACGCGCAGCGGCGCGCTGTAGGTCATGTCGCGCTCGCGGCACTCCTCGATCGAGTACTTCGGCTCGCCCAGCGAATGCTCGCCGAACTCCAGGATCAGGTTTCCGGTGAAATCTTTGATCGGCGAAATCGATGCGAAGGCTTCGGCCAGGCCCTCGGTCTTGAACCAATTGAAGCTGGCCTTCTGAAGCTCGATGAGGTTGGGCACCTCGAGCACGTGAGGAATCTTGGCAAAGGAGAACCGCTCCCGCTTGGGCCCAGGCTCCGGGGGCTGTTCGATCGTGAACGCGCCGGTGGGCATCGGGAACGTGGAAGGCATTATACTGGAAGCGCCGTTTCCTTCCGATGCGATCTTTGAGGCAGCAGATCGCTTCGGCTTGCTCCTGGCATCCCCTGAGGCTCTCGCTGGGGACTTCGGAGCCGTCGTCTTCGCCATTACTCTCTTTCTGTACGGTTAAAAATATTTAGTTAATGAATGCGTGGGTCACAGCAGCCTTTCGGGCACACCAAAAAGACGAAACACGGGCTCCGTTTACCGGAGGTGTCTCGCCCTTCTCTTTTTGGCGACTGTCATGCGCCCCGGGGCATAGACGAATACTCTATCACCCGTCGCCAGGAGCGTCAAGGAAACCTCCTGGGGGGCGAAGCGACCGGCGGGGGAGCGCCTGGCGCCACTTGAATGCCTGCATGGGTGACGAGAATGCAGCCCGATACGATGGCCGTTATCGGTTCGAGCTTTCGCAGTGCCTGGCCCCTCATGGAGCGCCGGCTGCCGGTCTACGGAATCCTGGCGGTTCTGACCGCCTGCGGCGTGGTGCTCGGGATGTGGCTGAACTCGTTTGCCGGCCCTTCGGACCAGCAGATGGTTCGCTTCGACATCGCCTGGCAGCCGATGGCCGCCTTCACGGCGATCGCGATGTTCTTCATCCTGCCGGAAGTGATTCGGGCCGTCCGGCCCGAGTTCAAGATGACCTTCGCCCTCGTGCTGCTCTACATCGGTATCGGCTTCGTAGCCGCGCTCGCCATCGAGATCGGGTTCGTTTTGGTGATCTGGCCGGGCGTCTGGCTCGCGGTCAAGCTCGGCTTTTCGACCTATATCTACTTGATCGAGCCCGACAAAAACCCGTTTGCCGAGTCGTGGCAGCTGACCACGGGCCACTTTTGGTCGACGCTGGGCTTTATGCTCTTGCTGGCGATTCTCGTCGGCCTGGTCGAGCTGGTCGTTATCGGAGTGCCGATCGCGCTCGCGTGGTTCTTTCCGTCGGGGGCGATCGTCCTCAGCCCACTGGCTTTGTTCGGCTCGATCTACGTCTACTACGTCTCGTTCCTAGCCTACGTCCGCTGGCTGCTCGAACTGCGCGGGCTCCGCTCGACGCAAGGCGAACGTCAGCCCGCATAGGGAGCCTTTTTAAGCCGTCCCGCTGCTGTGCGCGCGCGGCGCGCCACTTAAAATGACGTTGGTGTCGGTCTTGCGGCTGAGGATCGCGTCGACCCGCGCGGCGAGCGCCTCGCCGGTGAGCCCGAAGAGTGCCCGCTGCTTATCCTGCGAGTCGTGCTGGACCAGGACGTTGGGAACGCCCATCCGTTCGACCCGCAGATTGAGGCCGCGGTCGGAGACGAACTCCACGACGGCGGTACCGAAGCCGCCGGCCAGCGAGTGTTCTTCCAGCGTAATGAGGTGCGAGTGATCCCGCTCGAGATCGAGGAGCAACGCCTCGTCTAAGGGTTTGGCAAAGCGCCCGTTGATGACGGTGACCGGGCAGCTCTCTTGGCCACCCTTCGTTAAGGCAGCAGCCGCGTCGAGCGCGATGTCGACCGACGTACCGTAGGCGAGGATCGCGACCTTACGGCCGCGGCGCAGCACTTCGGCTTTTCCGTGGATCAGCGGCGCGAGCGGTTCGTCGTGACGGCCGCTGGTCGAGCCACGCGGATATCGAATTCCCGCCGGCCCGTTCAGCGTCAGCGCGTGCTCGAGCATCGGCAGCAGCTCCGCCTCGTTGCGGGGCGCCATCAGCGTGATGTTCGGCAACGTGCGCAGGTATGCGATGTCGTAGAGACCCATGTGGGTCGGCCCATCGTCACCCACGAACCCCGCGCGATCCATGCAGAAGACGACCGGCAGATTCTGCACGACGACGTCGTGCACGATCTGGTCGTACGCGCGCTGCAAAAAGGTCGAGTAGATCGCGCAGACCGGGCGCAGGCCGCTCGACGCAAGGCCGGCCGCGAAACAGACCGCGTGCGCTTCGGCAATCCCGACGTCGAAATAGCGCTCGGGAAAGCGTTTGCCGAACTTCGCGAGGCCGGTGCCGTCGGGCATCGCCGCGGTGATGCCGACGACGCGCGGATCCTTCTCCGCGACGGCGATCATCGCGTCGCCGAAGACGTCTTGGAACTTCGGCCGGCCGGCCGGGACGCTCTTTTTGCTGCCGTCGCTTTCGAAAACGTTGGCGCCGATTCCATGAAAGGTTCGCGAGTCGCGCTCGGCCGGCTCGTAGCCTTTGCCTTTGACGGTGCGGACGTGCAGCAGTACGGGCCGGTCGAAGTCCTTGGCCGTCTGCAGCGCGTCGACGACGGTGTCGTAGTTGTGGCCGTCGACCGGGCCGATGTAGCGGAAGCCGAGTTCTTCGAAGATCACGGCCGTCTTCTCCGACGGTCCGATGAAGTGCATCGCCCCGATCTCGGCGCCTTCGATGGCGCGTTTTGCGGCGCCGCCGAGGGGAATGCGCTTGAGTACCTCGCGTCCGGTCCTGCGAACGAAGTTCGCAAACGGCTTGGTGCGCAGCATCGAAAGATAGGTCGCGATCGAGCCGACGTTGGGCGCGATCGACATCTCGTTGTCGTTGAGGATCACGATGAACGGCGTGCGCAGCGCGCCGGCGTTGTTGAGCGCCTCGTAGGCGAGTCCGCCGGTCAGCGCACCATCGCCGAGGACGGCGACGACGCACTCATCACCGCCGACCAGATCTCGCGCGAGCGCCATGCCCAGCGCCGCGGCGACCGACGTGCTCGCGTGCCCGGCGCCGAAGGGGTCGTACGGCGACTCGCTGCGCATCGCAAAGCCCGAGATCCCGCCGCCTTTGCGAATCGTCGAAAAGCGGTCGCGCCGGCCGGTAAGAATCTTGTGCACGTACGTTTGATGGCTGACGTCCCACACGAGCTTATCGGTGGGCAGATCGAGGACTTTGTGCAGCGCGAGGGTCAGCTCGACGACGCCAAGGTTTGGCGCGAGGTGGCCGCCGTTGACGGCGCACGTACGGACGAGCAGGTCTCGGATTTCACTTGCCAGGACATCGATTTGACTGCGTTTGAGACGTTTGACGTCGGCTGGTGAGTCGATCCGCTCGATGATCATTGGCGCGGTAATACGAAGCTACGCGCCGATGCCCTGCGTTGCTGCGACGACGCTTGCCGATAGCGCTGCGGCGCGCGGTGCCGTGCGCGCAAGCCAGAACGCTTGCGGCCAGTTTCTTGGTCGCAGCATCGCCCGCAACGGATTGACCCAGTCACCCGAAAGCTCGTTTTCGGGCGTATCGAGGATCACGCGGACCGCCGCGACGCGCGCAGCGCGCAAGCGCCCGGTCTCCATATCCACAGCCGCATAGCCGAGCGCGGCCCACCGCGCGCGCTCCGGGCCGTTGACGATCGAATCGGAGGTCAGCAGCGGCTCGACGATCGGTTCGAGGTGCAGGCGACGGGCAGCCGCAATCAGCGCCTCGGTCAGCTCTTGGTCGCAATACAGCACGCTGCCGTCGGGGCGGCGCACCTCCCGCGGAATGACGACGGTACCGGCCGGCAGGCGGCGGCGCAGTCCGCCGGCGAGGCCGCAGCTCACCACCGCATCGCCGAGCGGTTCCTTCAAATCGGCCAGCGCGATGCCGGTCTGGACGACGCGCGCGTGCGGGAGGGCCCGCTGCAGCGCCTTGCACTCCAGCGCCGTCGCGCCGATGAACGCGACGCCCTGCGCGGGCCCCAAAGGCATCGTCATGGCCGCATCGTAACATGCCTTCTATGAGTACGACGAGCCAACCATTTGTCGCCGACGTCAAAGAACTGCGCCGGCGCGCCAAAGAGCACATCAATAAAGGAGCGCTGACTCCCAACTACGGCGGCGACGTCAAACAGACGATCGACCTGCTGCAGACGGCGCTGGCGACCGAGATCGTCTGCGTGCTGCGCTACACGATGCACAACATCGCGGCCGTGGGAATAGACAGCGAAAGCGTCAAGGAAGAGTTTGCCGAACACGCGGCCGACGAGTACGATCACATGAAGCGGATCGCCGATCGGATCAATCAGCTTGGCGGTACGCCCAACCTCGACCCCGAGGGACTACACTCGCGTTCGGCGACCGAGTACGGAAACGCGCAAGATCTCGTCGAGATGATCAAAGAGAACCTCGTTGCCGAGCGCATCGCCGTCGAGCACTATCGCGATCTGATTCGCTTTTTTGGCGAGAACGATCCGACGACGCGCGTCATGCTCGAGGGAATTCTCGCGCAAGAGGAAGATCACGCCAACGACATGCACGACCTGCTGGTCGCGCACGAGGGCCATCCCTTCCTCAAGAAGTAAACCACGCGACCGCGCGCTCGAGCGCGGCGCGAACCGGCGTCGCTTGATAATCGAGATCGCGCTGCGCGCTCGAAGAATCGGCAAACATCCGCTCGCGAGACAGGCGCACTCCCTCGAGCGGAATGTCGGGCTCGGCGCCGCTCATTCGGCTACGCACCTCGTCCACGCATCCCGCTAGATAGGCGAGCGCGTACGGCGCTCGCCACGCCGGCATCGGCCGGCCGGTGACCTCCGCGAGCATCTGCCAGATCTCGTCCATGCTGAGGTTTTCGCCCCCGATCGGGTAGCGCGCGCCGGGGCGACCCTTTTTCAGCGCGGTCACGTGCGCCCGCGCGACGTCCTCAACGGCAACCAGGTTCATTCCGCCGCTCCCCGGCGCTTTCGCGACGATCTTTCCCCGCGCGAAGTCGCGCACGAGCTTTCCCGTCGGCGTCGGCTTGACGTCGCCGGGCCCGACCGGCGCCGTCGGCAGGAGCGCGACTGTCGGAATGCGCGCCGCAAACGCAACTCGCTCCTGATCGAGTTTCGAGCGATGGTAGCGCCCCTGCGCGTGGCCCAGCGTCGCCGAGCTCGACGTCAACACCGCCCGCTCCGCCCCGGCGACGTGCGCCGCGAGCAGCAAACTCGCGGTTCCCTCGACGTTGACGGCGGCGATCTCGTGCGTCGCGCGCGGCGAGAACGTGTACAGCGCGGCGCAGTGTATCAAATACCGGCAGTCACGCAACTCCGACGCGAACGCCCC
>DATAWH010000032.1:0-14028 GCA_036267315.1 Candidatus Cybelea sp.
GCCCCAACCCGGCGTGGTAGCGGTTGCGGCGCGCGCTTAGACTCCTCCGCCCACGTTCATCGCGACGAGCTTGCCGCCCGCGAACAAGAACCCCAGGTAGGATGTAATTTCGGCTGCCCCCTTCTTGTAGTTCTGACTGTACATGAGCCGCTGGTACCGGCCGTCTTGACGTAGCGTCCCGCTACCTTCGATCGCTTGGACTTGCGCGATCGTCATGCCAAGCCGCACGCCGTTTCGCGTTTGTTTGGGTGTCGTCTGAATCGGAAGTTCGGCGGGTGGATTCGAGACGATCGTGATCGTGAAGTCGGAGCCGGTTCCGGAGTCTGATAAGACCAGCACCGTCTTGTGAGCCGGATCGTAGGAGGCCGACGCGCAACGCGTACTCCCAACGGTGGTGCGATAGTGTTTCATGCCTTTGTACCACGAACTCGCGTCGTTCGACATTGGGATGGTGGAGTAGTCGAGGATGTTATCTGGCTTCCGCGGTCGAGCATACGTCGCGTTGAAGGCACTCGACGCGCTCATGACGAGCTGCCCGCCAGGCTGTGCTGTGAACCACCGTCGGAACGCTTGACACGCTGCGTCGTCGCTCAACGCGACGACGCGGGGCGTGCCGGATAGCGCCGCGGCGTCTATTGGCGTGGCCCAGGTTAACTGCGCCGTCAACACGAGCGCGATCGATATAAGTAATCTTGGCACGTTCTTATCGCTGCGATTCTGCCGGCGTCGCCGACGGACTGGGGCTAGGAGCGGCGTTTAAACCCCGCTGGCGGCGCGTAGTGGGCGCCGGCGTTGGCGTTGGAGCGAGCGTCGGCTCCGGCGTCGGGCGCGGGGTTCGAACGACTTTCGGCGCGGGAGGCGGCGTCGGCGGTGGAGTTGGAGGCGGCGTCGGCTGCGGTGTCGGCGGTGGCATCGGCGCAACGGTTGGGATCGGTCGCGCCGCGCGCGTGGGAACCGGCGTCGGCGCAGGTGTCGGAACCGGCATCGGCGCTACGGTCGGCGTGACAACCGGCGCGCGCGTCGGCATCGGCGTCGGAACCGGCATCGGAGCGGCGTTCCTCAATCGAAGGTGCAGCTTTTTCTGCGCGGTCTGCGAAGACGACGCGTCGGTCGCAACGACCTTCAGCGTCACGGTTTGCTGGCCCGCGAGCATAGTCAGCGTCGCCGTGATCCTGAAGTTTCCGCCCGGACCGGCCGTCACCGAACCGCTGAACTGACCGGTGCCGTCCTGCGATGCTCCTGCGGTAACGCTGACTCGCGCGTTCGGTGCGGTGGATCCTGCGACTTCGAACGTACGGCCGATCGTCTCGTTCTCGTCGGGCAAGCGAATCGTCAGCGTGATCGGACTCGGCGCGGCGCGACGCACCGTGAAGGACCACGACCGATCGAACTGAGAACCGGATCGCCCGCGTCCCGTTACGCGAACGGTGTGCGAACCGAATTCGAGCGGCGCCGGCGGCTTGTACGAAAACCGGTCGGGCGAAACGCCGCTACGCGAGGTGATGTCGTTTCCGTCCAAAGCCACGCGAACGCTCGCGCCGTCAACTTGCGGTGCGAACCTCGCCGAGATCTCGACGAAACGATTTTCGGTCGTGGCTTCCGGCTGGGGGCGCTGATCGCGCAGTTGAACGGGGTTCTCCGGAGTACGGACCGTCGTGAAAGACCAAGAACGATCGAACGTCGAGCCTCCCTCGCCGCGTCCGTTGACGCGCACGGTATGCGTGCCAAACTCCAGCGGCGCCGGAGGCTTATAGGAGAAGCCGCCCGTCCATACGCCGGCACGAGGAGTGATTTCGTTTCCGTCCAGCCGGACGTGCACGCTAGCCGCTTGGGCGCGCGGCGTGAAGGTCGCGGCAATTTCCGGGGAGCTATTTTCGATATTCGAACCAGGTGAAGGCCGTTGCTCGCGCAGCTGTACCGGATTCTCCGCCGTGCGGGTCGTCGTGAACGACCACGAACGATCGAACGATACGCCACCTACGCGGTTGGTTACACGAACGGTGTGCGTCCCGAACTCGAGCGGCGCCGACGGCTTATAGCTGAAGCCGCCGCCCCACACGCCGCTGCGCGACGTGATGTCGCTATTGTCCAGAAAAACCCGCACGAGCACAGAGTTAAGCACCGGTATGAACCTGGCGGAGATTTGCGCAAAGCGATCGTCGACGATTGCGTTCGGCGAGGGTTTTTGATCCCGCAGTCCGATCGGGTTGACTGGCGGCGGGGCGGGCCGGGACGTCGCGAAGGACCACGAGTGCGTGAAGCGCATCCCTTCGCGATCGACGCCGTCGACCCGCACGGTGTGTGTTCCGAACTCGAGCGCGGCGGGAGGCGCGTAGGAAAAACCGCTCGGCGTCACATCGCTGTGCGACGTGATGTCGCGGCCGTCGATTTCGACCCTCACGCTATCGGCATCGACGGGGTGAGAGAACCGTGCGCCAATCCGCGTGAAGCGATTGCCGATGGATACGCCGGACGCAGGTTGGCGGTCTCGCAGATAAACGCCACGTTCGGGCGGAGCGTTGGGCGGCAACGGCGGTTGCGGCGGCGGCCGCGTCCCGGGTACGCTAATTGCTACGAGCCGGGCCGCGCCGTTGTAATCGACGACGGCTCCGAGCGATTGCGCGATGAACCGCAACGGCACGTACGTCGTTGCCCCGACGATGAACGGCGCGACATCGAGGATCTGCGGTTGACCGTTCACCATCGCTTGGCGCGAGCCGATGCTCAGCGAAACGTTGGTGCTGCCCTTCGTCGAGTTGATCTCACGATTCTGGTACACCACGCTGGCCCCGAGCCGTTCGAAGATCCCGCGCAACGGAACGAAGACGCGTCCCGTTCGTTCGATCGGGCCGGGCTTCAGTACCAGGGGACGTCCGTCCACAACGACGGAGACGGCGCTGGCCGCCGACGCACCAGTTCCAATACTTACAGAGGCGATAATGCCGAGCGCGCAAACGGCGCGCACCAAAAAAAGTCGAGATAAAAAAGAAGGCCAGTAAAACACGTTTCCTCCCATGAAGTAGGGCCAGCCGAGCTGTTCTTGGGTTCTCCTCCGGGCTAGCGTTGGCCTACTTGTATGTACCTCCGGGGAGCGATAGGCTCGGCGCCTGGCGGACGGGGGCGCGATCGAGTGGATGCGCCTCTCGTGTCGCCCCTTTCACGCAAAATGCGGTTCGGCTTCAACTGCATGCGCTGGCCTACAATCTTGGAAATTTCCTTCGCACCCTTGCAACGCCTGCGCCGATCCAGGGCTGGTCGCTCACGAGCCTGCGCGAGAAGCTCATCAAGATCGGCGCGAAGGTCGTCAGCCACGGCGTCTGTTCGGTGCGCGCTCCCGGGGGATGTCGGGCCGGCTGTAGAAGTAGCCGACGTCGGAGCCCAATGGGCCGCCGCAATTTCTATTGGCAAACCTTTTCCCTCAAGCTAAAACATTTGATAAGAAAGGGGCCTGATCGTATGCGCTACACATTTCTGTTGCTCGGCGCGATTAGCGTTTCGAGCTGCTCGCAGAGTGTGGGATCGTTGCCGCTGTCCAGCGGCGCCCAGAATCAGGTTACGCACGCTACCGGGGAGAAGCCCCACATCAACAAGGTCACACGCATCAAACCTGAGCAATATCAGCACATCGTTATTTCGGGAAGCGGCTTCGGCAAAATGCAACCGTATAATGGTGACTCGGCTTTCATCAGGATTCGAGACAAAACGGGAGCTTGGGACGCGGGGCATATCAGCTCGTCGGAGACCGACTCCGTGTGGCTGCACGTAACCCAGTGGAGTGATAGTAAAATCGTTATCACCGGATTCACGAACGACTACGGTCAAGAAAACTGGGTTCTCAACAAGGGCGACCACCTTGAAGTCTACGTCTGGAACCCGCAAGATGGTAACGGCCCTGCGACGAAGGGCGGAAAAGTTCAATAAGCCGCGTTCATGTGCGGGAAAAGGGGAGACCTCAGTTGGTGTCCCCTTTTACATTCAGCTCCAACGACCGTAGCTGCGCGGTTCGAGCGAAGCAACGTGTCTTCGAGATCTCGATATCGTTAAGGAGCAAGTGCTGCCGCTGAGCAGCGCCAATTCTCCCGATTTTCGCACTGGCTGGGCTTGGCACCGGTGCGGCGAATAATGTGCAGATCATTGGCGCAAATTTACAACCGTCGTACGGCTCAAGCTCTAACGTGCAGCAGTATGCGGTATTGCCCGTCAAGCGTCCAAACGTCACGCGCAAACTCCTTCAGCATTTTGACAGACGCAAGCTATCGAGCTCCTTCCAAATCAGTAGGTCACCCCCGGTGGTCGGGAACGCTGCTTCCTACCAAATGCGGAATGCGACGCATAATACTCTCAAGTGGCTGCACCTGCGATGACAACTCACCACCAGCCACCGAGCTATAGCTGGCTTCGCCGCCGCAGATTCGCTCGATACGATGGCGATCGAGGCGGCCCACACCCTCGCCTCGAAATCATGACACTCATGCGCCTCGTAGTTCCTCTGTTTGCACTTTTCGTTATGGTAATGTCTTCTGGTTGTGGAGGCAGTCCGGCTGGTCAGAGGCCAGCCTTCGTGCCTGCTGGCAACAAGCTAGGAAGTTTAGGTCCGATCAAGCACGTCATAATCGTTATTCAGGAGAATCGCAGTTTCGATAACTTCTTTGCAACTTTTCCAGGAGCAGATGGCACTACCGTAGGGAAGGCGGCGGCCATGCCGCCGTCAATCGCTTCGAGTTGCCATGATCCAATAACCAAAGCCCAGACGATTCCATTAACGGAAGTGGATCTTCAAGGGCACGGCTTTCCGCCCTCCTATCACTACCAAACCGACGCTGATCTCGGGCACATGTATGCAAATTTTAAAATTGATTTCGATAATCGCAAAATGGACGGCTGGGACCTCGGAAACTACGGTGCGCGTGGAAGTGGCACGCCAATCTGCACGTATCCTTATCAATACGTCAATCCAAAATATATTGCGCCTTACTGGGATATGGCAAAGCAATACGTATTGGCGGATCATGTTTTTCAGACACAAGCCAGCGGAAGCTTTACTGCCCACCAGGATTTAATTGCGGCAGGTACCGCTCTTTCGAGTGACGAGGCCCTTATTGACACTCCTAGCTACTTTCCATGGGGTTGCGACGGAAATCCCGATAAGCTAGTCAGCGCCATCATCAAGCGCGGGGGAAAGGTCGAGGAGTACGGCGGACCCTTTCCTTGCTTGGATTATACATCGCTTCGCGACTTGCTGGACGCGGCAAGTGTCTCGTGGAAGTATTATGCCGTGCGAGTCTATTCGTACCAACATTGTCCCCAGTGCCAGGGGGCGGGGATTTGGAGCGCCTTTGACGCGATCAAAGCCGTACGTTATAGCACGGAGTGGCATAAGAACATATCGCGCACTCCAAATGAGATCTTTTCCGATATCAAGCGAAGCCGACTCCCATCCGTCGTTTGGATAACTCCGACGGGAGACAACTCAGATCATCCCCAAACGAAGGAGGATACTGGTCCGTCGTGGGTCGGCTCCATCGTTAATGCGATTGGTGAAAGCTCATACTGGAATTCCTCCGCAATCATTGTGCTTTGGGACGATTGGGGGGGATTCTACGACCACGTTCCACCGCCGGCTCCTCGCGATTGGCAGGGTGGCCCCGGCTTTCGCGTTCCGATGCTGATTGTTTCTCCCTACGTAAAACCGCATGTTGAACACACCGTCTACGAGTTTGGAAGCATTTTGCATTTCATCGAGGACAACTGGACTCTTGGGACGCTAGGACGCAACGATGAGCACTCAACGAGCATTGGCAACGCGTTTGACTTCAGTATGAAACCTCGCCGATTCAAAGCGATCGAAACAAAATACGGAAAGGCATTTTTTCTGCGTCAGCGAGACTCAGGACGACCGGTCGACACGGAGTGAGAAGAACCGCCGCCACTATGATGCTCGGTCATGGAGTCTTGCAGGGTGATGTCTTCGTGTCGGGCGCAGCTTAGCTGCTTTCGCGCGAATCGCAAGGCTGCGAAATCCGCCCGCCCCTTCGCAGTTTACAGGCTGGCACCCTAGACTCGCGGACGCATACTCGAACATTCTTCGCTTTGTGGCTCGCACGGCAAGCTGCGGGAGGACATCTGTTGGTGCCCCGAGCAAGACCACGGTTGTGACTCGCATGAGTGCCATAAGCGCTCGGATGACTGTCGCTGACGTAAGGAGCGTTAGAAGTTGCGCTCAAGACGTTCGATGCGAACCAAATGGAAATCTTCCAGTCGAGCAAATATCGCTCTTGCGTCACAACGAACCTTGCTATCATTCTGTTTAGCGATACGCGATTAAGGAGTATTCGCGCTATGCACCGTAACGTCCTGACGGCCTTTCTAATCTTTAGCCTAGCGCCTCTTACTGGGTGTGGTGGATCGCAGCCCTCGGTGGGAATGGCTACGCATGCAGCTCGAACGAATGGTGGCCGTTCGTGGATGAAGCCAGTTACCTCCGGGCAAGACCTTCTGTATGTTGCGGATCAAGCGACACAAGACGTGGATGTGTTCAGCTATCCGCAAGGGCAGCTTGTCGGCACGTTAACCGGCTTTAATCATCCGACCGGGGAATGCGTAGATTCACGCGGCGACATCTTTATCGTTTCGCAAGAAAATACGTCCTCGTATTTTTCGTCGGCGATCTACGAATACGCGCACGGCGGTACCACGCCCATGGCGACCTTGACTGATTCCAGCCGAGGCGAAGGTTGCGCGGTGGACTTCAAGGCGGGCACTCTCGCGGTTTCGGGCGCGTATTTCTCTAAGCCCTACGCGTATGGTGCTGTGGCAATATTCAAAAAGGCCAAAGGCGATGCCAAGATGTACGAGAGCAAAACGCTTCCGTCATTTTGGCTGTGCGGCTTTGATCCCCACGGTAACCTATACATCTCAGCAGACAGCAACGCTTCCGGAGAACAACAGTTAATACGCTTGGCCAAAGGAAGCAGTGATTTCGACGAAGTCACGATCGACTCGCCAATGTACGCCGATGCGACGTTCCCGCCGTCCGTGCAATGGGACGGAAAGTATATGACGGTATCGTCCGCAAACGCTAACCTTGGAAGCGGGAGGTATCAACCCTCCTATGTCTACCGCCTGAAGATTGCTGGAAGCACGGCAACGACCGTTAGTTCCACAACATACACCGGTAGACGGAAGATTATGACCGGTCAGGTCTTGACCGACGGCAATCATCTCATAGCCAGCCACTATCATGCTGGCGGTGGCGTCGACTACTGGTCGTATCCGAACGCCGGGAAGGCCAAGACCCTCATTCCTACCGCGTCCGGCGTGGCTCCCTTTGGGATAGTTGTTTCACACGATTCACGCTGAGGCGCGCACTGGCGAGAGTTGAAGGGCGACAAAACAATGTACGAGGTCGGCGTTCCTATGCTCGGTGATATCCTTTCGATATGGCAGTCGCCGCTCGATAAAACTGCGTTAGCGCAAGCAACGGCGCTGGGGGGATAGAAAATCGGACCGGCCGGTCGTATCGTCGTCGATTGACCACGGCTTCCAGCCGGATTCATACTCGACAATTGCTCCCATCGTTCGTATGCCGACTCGGGGCGCGCATGCATGAAGCATCGTCGAAACCGCTACCGTCAACAGCGATGAGGCGGTGAAGTCCTCTACGATAGCTGGCACGCCAACTCAGGTCCAAGTGCCTGAAGTGAACACGTCCGTTGGATGCACAGCTTACATTAGCGTGAAAGGCCTCGCTGTAAGCGGTTCTAGCGCGACGCTTACAGTCAACCGCGTTCTCTACTTACTCCCTGACTTCATATCGATGTCCACGATCATCCCGGCGTGATCGGAAAGCCCGTCGAGTCTGAAGGCGTGATCGTACTCTGCCGAGCGAAGTTTCGGCAGAAGGCGCGGCGATACGAACGCCTTGTCGATGCGCCAGCCGCCACCCTCGCCCGCGCCCTCACGACGGTATGGATACCAGCTGAACTCATACTCGTCGGGGTGCAAGTATGCCCAGGCTTCCGTCCACTCGCGCTCGAGCTCGGCGTATAGGTCGGCGGTGCTGAACCAATCGAGTAGGTTCCCCGATCGGAGGTTGATCTGGATGTCGGTTTCGTTGCGCCCTGAGTTGAGATCGCCGATGCACATCGCGCGGTCGCCGGCTTCGTTATGCCGTTTCGCTGCGGCGATTAGGCACCGCAGATGCGGCCGTTTTCGATCTTGACCCGGCAGGTACGCTCCGTACGTCACGAGATCGGAGAACCGCGCCTGCAGCACCGCGTGTGGGTACTCTTCCTCGTGCAATCCAAAAGGGTTCGCTAACGCCTCGAACGCCTCGACCGAAGCGATCAGAACGCCGTTCTTCCGGCTCGCCGTAAACGCCTGATGCCCAAGGCCGATCTTCTCCATTTCCGCCCGCAGCAAAGCACCCGCTGCGTTATCGCGGAACTCCGAGAATACCGCCGTTTCGATATCGAGATACACGGCGCGCCGCACGACCTGCGCGATGCCCACGGCGTTGCCGCCCGCGCGCAGGTTGAGGGCCAAGATCCGCATCGGCCGCTATTTGTGCTCTTTCTCGAACTTCTTGCGCCCGCGCTCGATCAGCCGGGCTGCATCCTTGCGCGAACACTGGCCTTCGAACGTAATGGTATTTCCTTCTTCGGCGGAGTACTCGACGAGAAAGCGTTCGATGCCCTGGAGTGTCTCCTTCGGAACGTCTTTGAGCTCGTCGAAACCGTCGGTCTTGAGTGCGACGCCCTTGCGCCGGCGCGGGCACGCGACGAGCCGGTTGTTCGTGACGCCGTTCTTCTCGAGCAAGACCCCGCCGATCACGCGGACGTCGAGCAGGCAGCCGGTAAACGTCGGTGCGTCGTTGAGGACGAGCACGTCGAGCGGATCGCCGTCGTCTCCGAGCGTCCGCGGAATGAAACCGTAGTCGTACGGCCACATCAAACCCTCGGCCAGCGTCAGCTTCAGCCGCATGATTCCGTACTTCGGTTCGAATGCGTACTTGTGCCGGATGCCGGCGGGCGTCTCGATGACCGCGAACACGAGGTCCTTCTCCTTGGGCACGTAGGTCGGGATCATGTCGTAGTTCGTGGCGTTGACGTTCTTGCTCATCTGCCTCCGATCACGAGCCTGCGTGCGGCAGCACGCCGCTGAGGACCTGTTTGAAGGACTCGGTGAGGACGCTTCCGGCGCGCCCGTCCTTGCGTAGAGATTTGAGGAAGTTCACGGCCTGCTCGCGGCTGATGTGCGGCGGCAGCGTCGCGATGTCTTCGTTGGCGATCGCCTCGAAAACGACCGGACGATCCGCGGCGAGAGCGCGTTCCCAGGCTTCGTCGATGCGGTCGGGCTTGTCGACGCGAATGCCCAGGAACCCCAAGGATTCGCCGAAAGCGGCGTAGGGGAAGTCCGGAAGCGGCTGCGTCTGCATGTTACGCGGAGCGCCGCCCAAGATGCGCTCTTCCCAGGTCACCTGATTGAGGTCGCTGTTGTTGAGCACGAAAAAGATGAGCCGCGGGTCGCTCCACTCTTTCCAATAACGATACACCGTAATGAGTTCGTTGATGCCGTTCATCTGCATCGCGCCGTCGCCGGCAAACGCGATGACCGGCCGTTCGGGGAAGGCGAACTTCGCCGCAATAGCGTAGGGAACGGCCGCGCCCATCGTCGCGAGGCTGCCCGAAAGCGACATCCGGTTTCCGCGTCGCATCTCTAAGAAGCGCGCCATCCAGTTCGTCGGCGTGCCGGCGTCGCCGGTGAGGATCGCATCGGCCGGGAGGCGTTCGTTGAGCGAGTAGAAGAGCAGCATCGGATTGATCGGATCGGCTTGAATGTGCGCGCGGCTCGTTTCGATTTCCATCCACTCCGCCTTGTTTTTGGCGATCCGTTCGCGCCACGAAGTGTCGCTCTTGCGCTCGAGATAGGGCAACAGCGCGCCGAGCGTCGCGGCCGAATCGCCCACCAGGTTGACGTCGACCGGATATCGCAGGCCGAGATTGCGCGGGTCGAGATCGATTTGGACCGCTTGCGCGTCGCCCTCTTTCGGCAAAAACTCGGCGTATGGAAAGTTCGTGCCGACCATCAGCAGCGCGTCGCACTCGCTCATGATGTCCGAACTCGGACGCGTTCCGAGCAGACCGATCGTGCCCGTCACCCATGGCAGATCGTCGGGAAGCACGTCCTTGCCCAGGAGCGCTTTGGCGCAGCACGCCTGGAGCGTATCGGCAACGAGCAGTAACTGCTCGGGCGCGTGCTTTGCGCCCGAACCGACCAGCATGGCGACGCGTTTCGCCCCGTTGAGCAGTTCGGCTGCGCGCCGAAGATCGGCCTCTTGCGGCACGACGATCGGCCGCACGTAGCCCGCACCGCTATGCAGCGTATTGTGTTTGGCCGGCGGCGGCGAATAGCGCTCCTCTTGCAGATCTTTTGGAAAAATCACCGTCGAAACGCCGCGCATGCCGGCAGCCGTCCGGAAGGCTCGGTCGACGACGTGCCGCGTCGCGGTCGTGCTCATGATCGTCGCGACGTATTCGCTCACGTCGCGGAAGAGCGACTGCAAGTCTACTTCCTGCTGATACGAACCGCCCATGGCCGTCGTCGCCGCTTGACCGACGATCGCGACGACCGGCGCGTGGTCGTTCTTCGCGTCGTAGAGGCCGTTGAGCAGGTGAATCGCGCCCGGCCCGGAGGTCGCCATGCAGACGCCGATCTCTCCGGTAAACTTCGCGTGCGCGCAGGCCATGAAGGCGGCCATCTCTTCGTGACGCACCTGCACGAACTCTATTTCGTCTTTGAACGCCTCGAGCGCTACGATCAAACCATTGATGCCGTCGCCCGGATAGCCGTAGACGCGCCGCACGCCCCATTCTCTCAGACGCTGCCACAGAAAAGCAGCCGCCGTTTGCGCCATATCGATCTCCTCTCACCCACGATATACCCGCCAATGGCAGCCTCTAGCGGCGTTTATCCGGCGCCTCGCCGCGGTACAGTCAAAGCAATGGAACGCTCCCACCGTTTAGGACTCTCCCGCGCCGTCGTCGCTGGCGACGACGTCATCTTGAGTACCGGCGCCACCGCCCAGTTTGCCCGCGCCTATCCGCGAGGCTACTCGGGCTCGGTCGACATTCTGCTCGATGGCTCGCCGGAGACCGAAGATACCGAGTCGCTGCTCTTGCCCGAACGCGACCTGCTTACGGCGCCCGCCTCGGCAGACGAGGGCCCACCCCAAGAAGAGCGCGGCGCCCGTGCTCCAAGCGTGCGCATGGAAGACTAACGTGTTGCGGGTGAGGGTACATCACCACCCATGAGCGAGATGAACGCTTTACGTTCCCGGCGGACGATCCACGTCAACGGCTAGTCCGAACGAACGCCGCGTGGCGCCCATTCCTACCACGCTGCAGAGGCTTTCCGCCGAGTGCATCGGCACGTTTCTCGTGACCGCTGCCGCGATCGGCGTCGACATTTTCTATTACTCACAAGGAAATGTCGACTACTCGTCGCGCTGGCTTGCGAGAGGACTCATCACGGCGGCGGTGATTTACGCGTTCGCCGAAACCTCCGGCGCGCACGTCGACCCGGCGGTAACGATCGCGTTTTGGGCGCGGCGTGTCTTTCCCGCAAGCATGGCGCTCTACTACATCGGCGCGCAGTTCGTGGGTGCGGGTGCAGCAGCGTTGATCTGGACCGCGCTCGAGGGCCGCGCGGCCCTCGCGCTGGGGACCAGTCATCCCGGCGCGGGTTTCGGCCCGGGTACGGCTACCGGCGCAGAAGTGATCTTGACGTTTGCGCTGGTGCTGGTTATTTTGATGACCGCGCAAGAGCGGCCGGCGGTCGGTAAGCAGACCGCACTTGCCGTCGGCTTCACGGTCGCCGCCTGCGGCTTCGTCGCCGGACCGATCAGCGGAGCCTCGATGAACCCCGCCCGAACGATCGCGCCGCAGCTTATCACCGGCCAGTTCCAAAATATCTGGATCTACCTTGTGGGGCCGATCCTCGGCGCGCTGCTCGCCGTCGGAGTGCACGCCATGATCAGCGGCAAGCCTTCAGCCAGCGAGCGAAGAGCGGCCGGCGGTAAGCACCGCTAAAGGTACCGTGGCGACGTCGGCTGCCGCACGTTCCTGCTTTTACGTTCTGGACATCGGCTTGGCGTAACCAACCCTCGCCGTCGCTAAGTTTTGGAAGCCGGCGCGAAGCAGATGGCGTAGATCGTCTAACCATGCAAGATTTTAGTCCGTTGCAGATCCGGCCCGCGGACGTTGAAAAGATGCTCGAGCATTACGCGATTGCCGCGCCCGTGATGGAGCGCCTCTTCGGCGGTATTCCGTTCGTCTGGACGACGCTGCCGGCCGGCCCAAAAGGCCCGGTCATCTATCATGGACCGCTTTCCGAAAATACGCGGCCCAAGGCGCCGGTCGTCGAGGTCCCGCTTCAGAACGGGACGGCTCGGTATCCAAAGCTTTCCGCCGACCGGATTCTGGGCCTCGCTAGGTACGGCGCCGTCGAAATGCACTCTTGGTCGCCGACCGTCGAAGACCCGACGCGGGTTCGATTCGCGCGACTTCTGATTGAGACCGCAGCCGCTCCTTCGGCCGACGTACTTTTCGACGCCATCGAAGCCGTGGCTGCGTTACTCTCCGCCGGCGATGGTATAACTCCCGCCCTCTGCTTCGATGGAGGCACCGGTGCATCGCTCTGGATCCATCTTTCTGACGCGCCCACGTACGGAGACGTTCGCGCGTGGCTGCGCGCCCGCTGCGAAAGCGCCGTCGAAAAGTATCCGGAGATGCTCACGCTCGAACCGAACACGCACCTCAGCCGCAAAGCGCACCTTCACTACCTCTCGAACTCAGTGGGTCGATTCAGCTCTCTTCCGTATTCAGCACGTGCGGGAAGCGGCTATCCTATTGCGCTGCCCGCTCCACTTCGCGATCGAGCGAGCTGGCCCGATTCGCGAAACCTCTGCGTCGGCGAGCTCGCCGATTGGCTCGGGATCGCGAGCGAAACGCGAACCCTTCGCCGCAGAAAGCGCGAACGATTACCGCTTTGCCGGCCGCTTGGCAAAGACGGCAGCGTACGCGGTCACCGCGGGACAGAAGAGCCACGGTCACATCATCGCCGCCGCTATGGAAATTCTCGGAGACGGCCGCTCGCATTCCGCCGAAGAAATTCTGAAACTCGCGCTCGAGCGCAACCTGTACGATTCTTCGGTCTCGGAAAAGTACGTGTATACTGCCTTGATCGAATACATCGCACGCGCCATTGGAAACGGGCGCAAGCCGGGGATCGTGCAAAATGCCGATCGCTCTTTTCGCATCAACGAGCCGCCCGACGAGTGGCCCGCCCTTCCCGATGCCCCAGCGAAGCAACCCGTACCAGAAATATCGGCCCTCATCGCTCGCTTAGAAGCGGCAGCGCAAGGATTACCCGCCGATTTTGAGTTGGCCGTTTGCGACGCATTTGCGGCACTAGGATTCGATGCAACGCACGTCGGCGGCCAAAAGGCCCCCGATGGCATCCTCGACGCGCCGCTCGGTCCAATTGCCTACCGATGTGTCGTTGAATGTAAATCTTCCGATGAAGGCATCAACGATCCTAACGTGTTCGAATCGTCGAAATACAAGGAAGGCTTTGGCGCTCAATACTGCGCCCTCGTCGGCCGCGCTTTTAGCGGAGAGACGTCGCTGGTCAAGGAGCTGCAAAATCACGGCGTCAGCGCATGGACCGTCGCCGATCTTACCGCGTTACTACGCGAGGGTTCGAACCCATTTGAGATGCGCGCCCTCGTCGTCCCGGGCTTCGCTAGTGATGCCATTGAGGATCTCTTCTGGGAGCGCACACACGGTCAACCCAAACGCGTCCGTCTCATCGCCGAAGCGATTCTGCGAACGGGTTGGACCACCCAGTCCGCCTACAGGGGCAGCGCTGCTGAAGCGCCGCGGCTCACTGAAGACGTCGCGATGGTGCTCGTCGATCAGGATCTCGCTGCGCAGGGAAGTGCGGCGGCATGTTCCCGCGAGGACGTCC
>DATAWH010000033.1:0-43137 GCA_036267315.1 Candidatus Cybelea sp.
GGTATGCCAGATAAGCGTCGATCGAACCCGTTTGGGCGAAAAGCCTCCAGAAGAGATTGGACGTTGCCATAGCGCTTTGCAGTCTCCTTCTAGCCGTCGGCTCCAGGGCGGCCCTCGTCGCGGAATGGGGTGAGTATACCACGCGAGTTTTAGTGCTGGTAGTCTTGACTTTTTGGGCCTTCAGTACTCTCTTGACAAATATTTCTTGGTTATTGCCGCGACCGCGTTCGCGTCGCTTCGAAGAGAGCAATCGAGCCTGCAACCCCCGCGCTCAGACTCTCCGCGCGGCCGCGCATCGGGATGGCGACGAGCGCATCGCAGCACTCTTTCCAGCGCCCTAAACCGTGACGTTCGTGACCGATAATCAGCGCGCCGGGCCCCTGACCGAGCTCGTGAGCCAGCTCGCTTCCGCGCGTGTCGAGGCCCAGCAAACGGAGGCCGGCAGCGGTCGCCGCTGCGCGGAGCTCGTCCGGCCCCGCGACGGCGACCTCGAGCCGGAAGACGGCCCCCATCGAGCCCCGCACGACCTTCGGGTGGTACGGTTCGATGCCGTGGGAGCCGAAGACGACGCCCGTGCACCCGAAGGCATCTGCGGACCGCAGCAGGGTGCCGGCGTTTGCGGGGTCTCCAAGGTCTGCCAGCACGAGAACGGGCGAAGGACCGCCGACGATCGCCCGCAGCTCGGAATGGCGGCTGGCGGCCACGGCGAGGATGCCGGCGGGGGTCGTCAGCGACGAGAGCTGGCGGAATGCCCCGGGAGGGACGAGGTAGACCGGGGTCCCGGCCGCCTCCGTTTCGGCTACCAGCGGCGTCGCCTCGTAGGCCTCGGGCGTCACGAAGAGCTCCTCGACCACAAAGGCACCGGCGCGCGCTTCTCGCAGCAGCGTCGCCCCTTCAAAGGCGAACCGGCCCTGCTCGGCCCGGCCCTTCGACGTCCGCAGCGCGCGAACGCGCGAAAGCCTCGGAGAGTGGGCTCCCAGCCGGGTCGCCATAGGCCCGTTCCTAGCTTGCTTTTCGCAGGCGCGAGGTGAGCCAAGCGCGCGCTGCGATCATGATCAGTCCCGAGAAGAGCGCGGCGAGCATGATCGCCACTTTATCGTTGAAATGGTGCGGAACGAGCGTGCGTACGAAGAGGTAGACGGAGGCGACAAAAACGATCAGAAAAAAACCGAGCCAGGCAAATTCCGTCAAGATCGGCGATCGGCGTTGCGGCACGCTACGAGCTTAGACGCGAGGCTCGGTCCAAGCCTCTCGCCGAAGCACCGCCCGATGGATTACAAGCCGCGGTTACTCGAGTCGAGCGACGTTTTCCGGGGGCGCGTCTTTGGCGTTCGCACCGACCTGCTCGAGTATGAAGACGGCACGACCCATCGGGTCGACGTCGTCGAACACGGAGCGTCGCTGGCCATTGCGGCCACGCCGTCTCCGGGCAAGATCGTGCTGGTCCGGCAATATCGCCATCCCACCGGGACGTCGCTATGGGAGCTCCCGGCGGGTACCAGCGAACCAGGGGAGTCACCGGCCGACGGAGCCCGCCGCGAGCTGCAAGAGGAGACGGGGTATGCCGCAGGGCGGCTGACGCCGATTGGTTCGTTTTGGATGACGCCGGGTTTTTGTTCCGAGGTACTGCACGTTTTTCACGCAGAAGAACTGATCGAGGGTGCGCCTGCTTTCGACGAAGACGAACGCATCGAGATCGGAGTCTTCACGCTCGAGGCGGCATGGCGCCTGGTCGCTAACGGCACCGCCGACGCTAAAACGATGCTGGGTTTGTGGTGGCTGAAGGGCGCCGGAGGTGAAATTGGAACTGTCGACAGTCGATAGTTAGAGTAGGGAAAGCTTTTCCCGCCCGCGAGAACCGTTGCTATTCGTCGCGGCGGGTTGGTGCTTTGGAGGTTCATGGTGGAGATACCCAGCGACATTGACGCCGTCATCAAGCGATTGTTGGAGCCGCGAGGCGACGGTGCAGAGGAATCGGTGTTGACGCCTGAAGACGAGGCGTATTTGGATTCGCTCATTGCGTCGATCCGATTGGGACGCCGTTCGGTTTTGATTGTCGAAGATGCAGACGAACGTTTGCGCTACATGTTCAGCAATGCAACGCGGGCAGAAGCGGTAACGATGCTGGGAAAGGTCGTAGAAGCGACCGGCCGTCGTCTCGCCGACGGCGACGACTAGCGTTGCGCGCAGCTACGCCGTCAAACTGAGGCCGTCGATCTTACCTTGCGGGGTTAACTCGAACTCATAGTGGTACTGTGCGCGTCGATAGCTCACGATGAACTCGTAGAGTGTGTTCCCACCCGCTTCCGTCGTGCTCGACTCCGGCACGATCGAAATCACCGGCCCCAACGACGCGAGATCGTCCTTCGCGATCAAATCGTCGGTGAGATAGGCGCTAAAGCTCGGTGTCAGTTCGTCGCGTTCGATGCGGCCCGTCGCTAATCGATCCAGCCACTCTTTGGCGCGATCGACGATCGAGTTTTCCAGATGCGCCGTAGCCGGCGGAACGATGAGATCGAGGATGCGCGCGCCGAGCTCTTCGGGAATGGCGACGGCGCCGTGAAACGAGTCCGCGTTCGAGAAGACGATGACGCCCACGTGCTGCTCGGGTAAGACCGCGCTCATCGCCCGGTAACCCGAAATCTCGCCGTTAGACCAAACGAAGTCTTTGCCGCCGCGACGGTCGATTACCCACCCCATTCCGTAACGCGTCGGACCGCTGCTCCCGGCCGGGGTAAACATCGTACGCACGGCGTCGACGCGAAGCAGTATCGGCATTTCGATATCCCACTTCGCAAGGTCGTAGAGCGTCGTGACCAAGCCGGCGTTTCCGCCTAGCCAGCTCGGATCCCAGACCGGAGCCGCGACGAACGAGCGTCCCGAACGCGTGTAACCGGTCGCGTGCGCGGCCGCGATTCCGCTGTCTCCCGCGAGAAACGTGTTGTCCATTACCAGGGGAATGAAAATGTGCTGCTCGAGGTAATCCGAGAGCGGGAGTCCGCTGGCGCGTTCGACGACGAGCGCCGCCAACAAATAGTTGAGGGGAGTATCCACGTAACTTCCCGGTACCGGGAGCGGTTTGCCCGCATCGATCTCGGCGATCACGTCGGCGACCTTAATCGGTTTGGTGGGGTCCTGCGGCGTATAGGGCGGCAGACCGGAGGTCTCGGTCAGTAGCTCTCCAACCGTTATCGCCGCTCCGAGTTTGAACTCCGGAACGTACTTTGCCAGCTTGTCCCCGAGCGCGACCTTGTTATCTTGGGAGAGCAGCAGAATAGCTGCCGCGGTGAACTCGCGCGTCAAGCCGCCGACGTAGAACTGCGTGTCGGGGGCCATCGGCACGTGTTTTCCGACCGTGCCGAAACCAAAGCCGCGCGCGTAGACGATGCGCCCGTCCTGGACGACGCCGATCGCGAGCCCAGGAGTGCGTCCGCCGTGAATCTGCTCCCGCGCGAGATCGTCGATCCGGTCGGAGATCGCGGGCGTCAGCGTCACGCTGTTCTGTGCCCGTGCCTCCTCGGGCGCGGCCTGAGCGGCAATGCAGAGGGCAAACGCCGTCGCAAAGACGGGGCCCCACCGTTTCATATCGCCCAACATTTTGAGACCGGACGGCCTTGGCCTTCCGGCCGCTATTTCTGGGCGGCCTGCCGGGCTAGGCTAAGAAGTTTTCCGAAGGCCTTCTCGTCCGAAATAGCCAGCTCGGCGAGCGCCTTGCGGTTCAGGATTACGCCTGATTTCTTGAGCCCGTGCATGAAAACCGAGTACGAAAGGCCTTCGCGGCGAACGGCCGCGTTAATCCGGCTGATCCAGAGCGAGCGAAAATCGCGTTTGCGAACGCGGCGATCGCGAAACGCGTACGCCAGCGATTTGAGCAGGGCTTCGTTTGCGACTCGATAGTTGCGGCGGCGAGCCGCGCGAAAGCCTTTCACCAGTTTCATCACCTTGCGGCGATGCTTCAGCCCTCCAACCGCGCGTTTGATCCGTGCCATGTGCGAACTCTCCTTAGATCAAGTACGGAATGGTGGGTGCGAGGCGCTTCAGATCGCCTTTGAAGGTCGGCTGGTCTTTGCGGAATTTCCGCTTTCTCTTGCGGCTCTTCTTGCTCAGAATGTGGCCGCAGCCATCGAACTGATGGCGATGAAGCAGCTTGCCCGTCGCGGTGACCTTAACGCGTTTAGCGGTTCCACGATGCGTACGTATCTTAGGCACTGGTTGGCTCCTTGGCTGGCTCGTTGACCGGCTCGTTGACCGGCTCGCCCGCCGGTTCTTGTGCTGGTTCTTGTGCTGGTTCTTTTGCTGAATCTTTAGCGGGAATCGAAAACTTCGGCGGACCGGTCGGCGTCGCGCGGGGCGCCAAAATCATGAACATGTTCTTGCCTTCGAGGCGCGCTTCTCGCTCGACCATCGCCAGCGGCGACATGTCCTCGGCCATTCGATCGAGCAGCCGCCGTCCGAACGACGTGTACGTGATTTCGCGGCCCCGGAACATGATCGTTACTTTGATCTTGCTTCCGTCGAGCAGCAGACGCTCGGCCATTCTGGCCTTGGTCTCGTAGTCGTGCGTCTCGATCTTCGGCCGCAGCTTCACTTCCTTCAGTTCGAAGTGGCGCTGCTTCTTGCGCGCGTCTTTATCTTTCTTCGACTGCTCGTACTTCAGACGTCCGTAATCGGCGATCTTGCAGACGGGAGGCTGCGCGTTCGGCGATACTTCGATCAGGTCGAGCCCCGCGAGCCGCGCTCGCGATTGCGCGTCCTCCGTGGGCAGAATCCCGAGTTGGTTACCGTTTTCATCGATCACCCGGACCGATCGGATGCGAATCTGATCGTTGATTCTAAGGGGTCTTGCTATGAGCTCATCTCCAAATAAAAAAGGCGCTGCCGGAGCACCCCACGCAGGAACCAGCCGTTGGCCCCCTTGAGTGAAGACCGGATCGCCCGCAGGCATCCGGTGAGCGGCGCGAACCGCTGCTTCGGCTCGCCCACCATATCACGCCCGAACGGGGGAGTGTCAAGAGCGGGTTTGCAGGGCGCCCAGTGCGTCGGTGAAGCGTTCCAGCACGTAGGCGATTTCAGAGTCTGTGACGATTAGGGGCGGCGCGATTCGTAAGACGTGCTCGCGCGTCTCTTTGGCGGCGACCCCGCGCTCCAGTAGGGCGTCGGAGAGCCGGCTCGCCGGCACGGTCAAGGCGAGGCCGAGCAACAGTCCGCGCCCGCGAATCTCGGTGACCAGCGGCGACTTGAGCGAGCGCAGGCCTTGGACGATCGCCGCCCCCGCGTAGCGTGCGCGCGCGGCGAGGTTTTCCGAGAGGATCACGTCCAGAGAGGCCTCGGCGACGGCGCATCCCAGCGGGTTGCCGCCAAACGTGCTCCCGTGATCGCCCGGCTGGAAAAGGTCCATCAGCTCGTCGTTCGCCAGCGCCGCGGAGACCGGGTAGTACCCTCCTCCTAAGGCTTTGCCGACGACGAGCACGTCGGGCTTGACGTCGTCGTAGTCGCACGCGAAGAGGTCGCCCGTGCGCCCGAAGCCGGTCTGCACTTCGTCGGCGAGCATCAAGACCTCGTGCTCGCGGCAGAGCGCCCAAACCCGCTTGAGGTATCCCGGCGGCGGAACGTTGACTCCGCCCTCTCCCTGGATCGGCTCGATCAGAACCGCGCAGGTCTCCGGCGAGATCGCTCGTTCGAGCGCGTCGGCGTCGCCAAACGGAACGCTGACGAAACCGGGCAAGAACGGACCGAACGCTTCGCGATACTCGGGCGTCGTGCTCGCGCTGACTGCGGCCATCGTGCGGCCGTGGAAATTGTCCGAGAAAACGATGATGCGCGCCGCGTCGGGCGCGATGCCTTTCTTGACGTAGCCCCAACGGCGTGCGAGTTTGATCGCCGTTTCGACCGCTTCGACGCCGGTATTCATCAGCAGCGCTTTGTCGTAGCCGCAGGCGCGCGTGAGCTTCTCGAGCAGGCCGGGCATCCGATCGTTGTGCATCGCGCGAGAGGTGAGGGTTACCCGATCCGCCTGCTCGACGAGCGCGGCTTTGATCCGCGGATGACAGTGGCCGGCGTTGAGCGCGGAGTACGCACTGACGCAGTCGAGATAGCGTTTACCGGCAACGTCGGTCAGCCAAACGCCCTCGGCCCGCGCGACGACGAGATCGAGCGGTGCATAGTTATGAGCGCCGTAACGCTCTTCGCGCGCGATCATCGCGCGCGCACTTTCAGAGAGGATATGCACCCGTCTCCGTGTTAAGGACTTGGTCTTGTCCACCTGCTTCGACTCGCTCGAGCGCCTCGTCGCTCGAGACCATCCCGGCGTCGCCGAAAAAGGGCGCACGCTGGCGTACGTGCACGGTGCGCGGCGGCCGCGTGCGGTTGTCTTGCTCCACGGTATGAGTGCGAGCCCCGCGCAGTTCGAGCGCGTCGCCGCCGACCTCTTCGACCGAGGGCACAACGTGGTGGTTCCCCGTCTGCCGCGCCACGGACACGCCGACCGGCTATCCACGGCGCTCGAACGGCTGAACTCCGCAGATCTGTATGCTGCCGTCACCGAGTACGTGAGCGTCGCGCGCGAACTGGGCGAGCGCGTTACGGTCGCGGGCTTCTCGCTGGGCGGCTTGCTGGCCGCCTGGATCGGACAGCACTACGAGATCGATCGCTGCGTTCCAATCGCGCCGTTCTTCGGCATCGCCTGCATTCCGAACCGCCTGATGAACACGGTCGCGGAGCGGCTGTTGCGTTTGCCCAACCGCTTTCACTGGTGGAATCCGATTCTGCGCGACAAACACATCGCCGCCTGCGGCTACCCGCGCTACGCGACGCACGCGATCGCCCACTCGTATCGCATCGCGCGCGCGTTGCTCGACGAGGCGCTAATCGAACCTCCCGGCGCTAGGAACGTCACGATCATCACCAACGCCGCGGAAATTGCGGTGAACAACTATGCGGTCCGGCGGCTCTATCGGCGGTGGCACCGGCATCGTCCCGATACGGTCGAGCTCTCGGTACTCACCGGTCTGCCGCTCTCTCACGACATCGTCTCCCCGTTGCGTCCGTGGCGCCTGGCCGACCGCGTGCATCCAACGCTGTTGCGCGCGATCGATCCTTAGTCGAACGAAACGGCGCGCGCTAGATATAGCTGCGCAGTCTCGGCCAGTAGACCGCCAGCGGCGTGCGGATGCCCTCGCAGAGCGAAATCGGAAGTCCGTTTTCGAACGGACGAGCCCAGCGGTTTGAGAAATGGGCTACGACTCGTCCTTTGCGAAAGAGCGTGCGATCGCATTCACCGTTGACTTCGATCAACACGTTGCCGCTATTGGCGTGCGGTCCCCACAGCCAGTATTGGTTGTTTCCCGAAATCGCCGGCGGCAGTCCGTACTGTGGGCCAAAGAAATTGAGCGCCGACGCCTCTCCGTAGTTGCTCGCGATGATCGCGGCATCGGGTCGCTGCGCTGCAGGAAGTGAGCGGTAGACCTGCGCGACCTGCGCGGTGAGTTCGGGCCAACCGTGCATGTCGCCCCAATCGGGCGGGAGATTTCCGATCTCGCGGTGCTCGGTTTTTGCAAGCGCGACCTCTTGAGAGAGGAGGCTCACCACGACGCGGTCGTAGGCCGACATCGTCGTTTCGGGCAGCACCGGCATCAGCAGCGGCACGAGCAGGCTTCCCACAAGGGCGACGTAGGCAATCAATACGGGCCGCACCCGCGCACGCCGCGCCGACCAGGCTTCCACTGCTACCGCGCCGGCCGCGATCGGGATCGGGTACACGTCGCCGGGGTAGTAGTTCTTCCCGTGAAAAGCCACCATCGCGGCGATCAGAAAGAGGTACGCAATTCCGAGAAAGCGCGTTTGCGCGCCGCGCAGTAAGGCGATCAATCCAATCAGCCAAACCGGTGCGAGCAGCGGATGCGCGATCAGCACCTGCGTCGCAAGGTACTCCAACGGGGAGAGGACGACGTTGCGATACGCGCCGGCGTCGCGCAGCAGCATCAGCATCGGATAGTGGTGTGCGGCCTGCCACAAAAAGTTCGGCAGCGCGATCAGCACGCCCAGCACCGCCCCGGCGACGAACCAGGGCGTGCGCAGAGCGCGGCGCTGCGAAAGGGCGAGGCCGCCGATCATTCCCAGCATCAAGAAGAGCACGGTATACTTGCTCTCCACCGCGATGCCGAAGATCGCGCCGACCGCCAGCCACCAGCGCGGATCGGCGCCTTTGACGATGCGCAGCACGTAGAGAGCTACGAGCGGCCAGAGCCAAATCCCGGGAGTGTCGGTGGAGAGCTTCGTTCCAAAATCCATCAGAACCGGAGTAATCGCTGCCAGCAGCGCCGCGAAGAGTACGGCGAAGGCACCGCCGCCGAGTTCGAGCGCGAGCATGCACGTCGTGTAGACGCAGGCGGCGGCAAAGAAAGCGCAGACCGCACGCAAGGCGATCAGCGAGTGGCCGAAGAGCTGCGAGCCCGCGGCGAGCAGCGGCACCACCGGCGGCTGGTCGACGTATCCCCACGCCGGGTGGAATCCGCAGATGATGAAGTAGAGCTCGTCGCGGAAGAAACCGTAGTGCGGATTTGCAACGAGGTGGACGACGAAGGTAATCAGAGCGGCTGGTAGCGCGATCCGTCCAGGAGGGCCAAGGCGCATAGCCTAAGTCATAAGCCATTCCAACGCACGTTGCAATGCCGGAACGCCGCAAAAAGGACCGCGAACCGAAGCGTTGTCCTTGGGCGAGCACGCCTGCTTTAATCGCGTATCACGATGCCGAGTGGGGCGTCCCGGTTCACGACGACCAAGCGCTCTTCGAGATGCTGGTGCTCGAAGGAGCGCAAGCCGGACTCAGCTGGGAAACCGTCCTACGTAAGCGAGCCCGCTATCGGGAACTCTTCGGGGGATTCGACCCAGCCTTCGTGGCCAACATCACCCCGGCGCGCGTCAAGCGGATGATGCTCGATCCCGGCATCATTCGAAATCTTTCGAAGATCGAAGCGGCGATCGGAAACGCCCGCGCCTTGCTCTTCGTGCGTCAAGAGTTCGAGACGTTCGATGCCTACATCTGGCGCTTCGTCAGCGGCAAGACGATCCGGCACAGTCCCCGCAAACCCGGTGACGTGCCCGCCTCGTCGCCGGAATCCGAAGCGATGAGCCGCGATCTGCGAAAACGCGGTTTTCGCTTCGTCGGTCCGACCATCTGTTACGCTTTTATGCAAGCCGTGGGAATGGTGAACGACCATTTTGTCTCCTGCGCCTGGCGCGACCACGGGGATGGTTGACTTTCTTGGGGTCTTACTGAGTCAGATGTAGTCTTTGAGTTTTGGCCAAATTGAAGAGAGCGGTTGGGTGATGCCCTCGCAGACCGAGATGAGGGCGTTCTGTTCGTACGAGATTACCCAAGGCGCGTTGAAGCGCTCCGCTCGCCGGATGCTGCGGAAGAGGCCCGGAAAGTCCTTGGCGCCGCAGTCGCCGTCGACGTCGATGATGACGTTGCCGCTGTAGCCGCGGGGGCCCCACAGCCAGTAGTTGTTGTGGCCCGAGAGCGCGGGCGGCAGACCGTAGCGTCCTCCAAAGAAATCGATCGCGGCCGCTTCGCCGTAGTTGTCGGCGACGATTGCGGCCTGCGCTCGCTGTGCCGGCGGCAGCGCGTCGTAGATGGATGCGACCGTCTGCGCGAGCTCGGGCCACCCGTGCATATCGGCAAAGTCTTCGGGGAGCGCCGAGCTGCGTTTGTGCTCGGTCGCCAGCGTCGAGCGCTTGATGCCCAGCACGTGCGAAACGAACTGCGCGTAGGCAACCGTCTGGGGCTCGGAAAGCACCGGCAGCGACACCGGCGCAAAGAAGAGCCCGGCGGCGATCGCCGCGGCGGCCAGTAACGGTCGAACGAACTGCGCGCGACGGGTGAGCGATTCGAATGCAACTCCGCCGGCGGCCATTAATATTGGATAGACGTCTCCCGGGTAGTAGTGCTTGGCGTGCAGCGCGATCATCATCGCGATCAACAAGACGTAGGCGTAGCCCAAGAAGCGGGTAACGCTCTTATACAGCAGCGCGACGAGGCCGGCGATCCAGATCGGCGAGACGAAGATATTCATCAGCAGCACCTGCTGAAACAAAAAGAGCCACCACGGCGCGATGACGTTCTTTCCGTTTGCACCGTTACGGAGCAGCTCCCACATCGGGAACCCATGCGACGCCTGCCAGACGAAGTTTGGTAAGGCCAGCGCAACCGCGAGGGCGATGCCGCCAACGAACCACCGAGTACGCATCGCTCGCCGCTGCGGTGTCAGGGCTAAACCCGCCACGAGCGCCACGGCAAAGAAGATCGCGCTGTATTTGCTTTCGATCGCGACGCCGATGCACGCGCCGGCCGCGAGCCACAAGCGCGCGTCGGCGCCTTTGGCCACGCGCAACACGTAGAGGGCCGCGAGTGGCCAAAGCCACAGACCGAGCATGTCCGGGCTGACCTTCATGCCAAAATTCTGAAGAACGGGCGCGGCCAGAAAGGCGAGAACGGCGAGGACCGCCGCGAAGACCCCTCCGCCGAGTTCTGCGGCAAGCAGACAAGTAACGTAGACGCCCGCCGCGGCAAACGCCGCCGGCAGTGCGCGCAGAAGCAGCAGCGAATGGCCGAAGAGCTGCGAGCCGGCAGCCAGCAGCGGGACGATCGGCGGTTGATCGACGTAGCCCCACGCCGGGTGGAAGCCGCAGATGATGAAGTAGAGCTCGTCGCGGAAAAAGCCGTAGTGCGGATTGGCGGCGACGTGCAAAACGAACGTCGCGACGGCGGCGATGAGGGCGGTCGTGCGGACCGCGCGATCGGTCATGTGGACGCGATCGGTCATGTGGAATCGAAGGTTTCCGTTTGAATCAGCGCCTCGGAGATTTCCCGTGCGCGTCGGTACCGCGCGATCGTCGACGGTCCGGCGTCTTTTAACTCGGTGAGAATTCGGGCGAGCTCTTCGTCGAATGCTGCGCCTAGCGATTGGGGCGTGTAGGTGCCGGGAAGGCGCGTTCGCTGCGCGATCGTCAACCGGCAGAGGCGGTCCGACGACCGGTCTTCCAGGTTGCCGTCGAGCAGACTGGCGCCGCGACCCTCGAGCACGCCGTTGCGGTAGCGGATCGCCGTCCGAATCGCCGCGTGCGTGCCCGCGAGCGTCGCGCCGCCGGTAGCGCCATCGGAGGCGGCTCGAGGCAAATCGAAAGTCGCCGGCGCGATCGGCTGCGCGGCGACTTCCCGGCACTCTGCGATCTGGTTGGGATAGGGAAACGCTGCGATCGCGACGGCATTTTGGGCGGGATCCCCCGTCCACGCGCCGTCCATGCACGAATCCCCTTCGATGCGCTTCTCGCGCTCGAGTGTCGCGAGCGCACGCGCGTTGAGTTCGGGGTCGGCCGGGTTCGGATAGAGCGTCGTGAGGCCGCCGATGGCGAGCGCGCCGCGTTTGTGCGCGGTCTCGGTCAACTGCGCTCGAGTTCGCTGCAAGAAGCCGGCGTCGAAGGGAATTTTGTCACGATCCGGCAGCAGCCATGCCGGATTAGAAAAGTTGTAGTGCAGGCTGCTCGCGAGATAGTTCCGGCGCCCGAAGCTCAAGCCGACGGCGTGCTCGCGCAGGTTGTAAAGAAACTCTTCCAACTCGAAGGGCAGCGGGTACGATTCGACCGTCGGCATCGCCTTGATCGCATCGTGGGGCCAGCCCTTGGCTTCGATCAGCGCGGTAAAAACGTCGTTCCACCAGAGTGCCTCGGGTGCGGACTCCGATCGGGGAATGGAGATGCAGAGCGGATGCGCCAGCCGCGCGTAGTCGCAACGAAAAACCAGGAGCGTAAGATCGAAGAGGGAGGCGCTCACGGGTACGTGCGCGACAATTCCGGCCTGCGCGAGCTGCAGCCCGCGTACGCGCGTCCAGACGACGGTTCCGCTCGCGGCGTAGAGCGAATCGAGCACGTTTTGGTGGGCGCGCATCAGATGCTCCCACGTGTTGACCATCGAGTCTTCGAGGTCGAGCACGATCCCCGGCGTTCCCGAACGCAGCAGCTGGGCGCACCGCTCCGCATCGTCGGCGGCCCCGAACATTACGACGCGCTGGTCCGCGCACCAGATCGGCAGCTCGATCCTCCAATCGCTATCGGTCGCTTCCGATGGCGGAGAAGAAGCGGGCGACTCGCCCGCGTGGGCTCGCGCCAAGCGTGCCGCGCGCTCGCGCGTCAGTCGCTGCGCCTCGGGGGTGAAGCGTTTGTGCAGCGGCAGAAAAAAATTGGTGAAGCCGGTGCCGATGCTTCCCTCAAGGGTAAAGCCGTGGGGCGCGACGTTCACGGCGGCAGCACGAGGAAGAGCTCGTGGTAGTCGTCCAGCGTCGCGACGTCGCGCGTTCCGGCGATCCCGTGCGTGTCGTGCGGGTCGGCGAGGACGAAGACGCGGTGTTTTGCGGCCCACCGGCGATACACCGGAATGCGCGGCTCGTCGTCGGAAACGACGACGCGCCCTTTGAGCGAACCGTCGACGTAGGCACCATATGCGAGCGAGGTCGCGTCGAGCCAGTCCGCGACGATCACGCTCTGCGGCGGCACGTACGCCCGTACCGCGTCGATCACCCAGCGCCCCCCTTCGCCTGCAGAGTGCGAAAAGAAACCGCGTTGTCCCCAAAAGGTCGCGAGTGCACCGCTGGCGAGGAACACCGCGAGCACGGCGTTCCCCAGCGCCGCTTTTGCGTCGCGCGACGGTAACGTCAGCGCCCCCAAGAGCGGAACGGCGATCCACGAAGCGAGCAGCCGGTAACGTCCGACGTCGCTTTCGTTGGGATAGACGGTAGAAAAGAGCAACGCCCCCGTACACGCGAGGCACAGAACGAGCGTCGTTCGCCAGTCTCGCCGCCAGGCGACGATCGCTCCGCCGATCAGCAGAAGTGTAACGATCGTTCCGTACTGCAGGTGCGAGTCGTTAACGAACGTCCAGAGCGCGTCGCCGGCGTGCAGCGGGTTGAGGGCCTGCAAGAAATAGCCCGGCGTGTGGAACTGCGTTCCGGTGAGCTCCACGATGAGACCCTTGAGCGTGCTCGGATCGTTGTAGTTCCAAAAGATGCCGCCGTTGACGCCCGAAAGCGAGGCGGCCGGGTCCGAGCCGTGCGCTACGACGTAAGCCGAGCGCAGCGGCAGGTAGAGGTAGAGTGCGAGCCCAGCGACGACGAGCGACGCAGCGAGCGCGCTTATCCGCCGCGAAGGCCGTCGAGTTGCGATCAGCGACCCAACGACGAATGCCGGCAGGAGCCAGAGTGCGTTGGGGTGCGCGGCCATCGCCAGGCCGCAGAGCCCAAACGCGCCGGCAAAACAGCGCTCGTCAGCCGTGCGCATCCAGCGCAAGAACAAGTAGATCGCGACCGCGGAGCAGGCGACGGAGAGGTCCTGCGCTTCGGCGCGCGCGGCGTGAGCCCAAACGTTCTGCGTAAAGGCGAACCACAGCGTTGCAAAGAGCGCGACGAGGCGACCGGAGCCAAGCTCGCAGGCGACTTCGTACGCGGCGACGCACGCGACGGCGATCGCGATGCCGCTCATCACGTTCATGCGAAACGCAACCGACCCAACCGCCGCGAGGTGCGACCACACGTAGCCGGCGAGGACGTACAACGGAAAGCCGGTCGGGTGGGCGATGCCCAGAATGTAGGGAACGCCTTGCAACTCGGCCGTATCCCACGACGCCGGCTCGGTCGACGCGCTCGCCGCGTAGACCATCGCCGGCACGACGAAAGCCGCGGCGCGCGGCCAGTTCACGCCAGCGTCGGCAGCGGCAGCGACGGACGAGTGGTGAGGTCGGGCCCGCCTTCGGGATACCCTTCGAGCGCGCGATCCATCAATTCCAATCCGAGGTCGAGCTGCGGATCCTTTCCATCGCGATATTCGTGGGGCGCGATGTCGACGTCGTAGTCGGGATCGGTGCCATGATTCTCGACGCCCCAGCCGACGTCGACGAACCAAAACGAAAACTCCGGCTGCGTCGTGAGCGTGCCGTCGACGAGGTGATGGTACGGATCGATGCCGATGACGCCGCCCCACGTGCGCTTGCCGACGAGCGGCCCCAGCTTATAGAGCTTGAAGCAGTGGCTGAAGATGTCGCCGTCCGAACCCGCGAACTGATTGGTCAACGCGACCATCGGACCACCGACCGACTCCGGCGGATAGGGAATCGGCGCACCGTAGCGAGGGACGTCGTAGCCGACGCGCTTGCGCGCCAGCTTCTCTAACAGCAACGGTGAAACGTGCCCGCCGCGATTGTAGCGAACGTCGACGATCAGCCCCTTGCGATCGAACTCGCTGAGATAGCCGCGGTGAAACTCGGAGAATCCCCACGGCCCCATATCGGGGATGTGCAGATAACCGACGCGTTCGCCCGTGCGTTCGTGCACGAGCCGGCGGTTGGCTTCGACCCAGGCGCGATAGCGCAGCGGCGTTTCGCTCGCCAGCGCCTTGACGAGGATCGTACGCTCGTCGCCTTTGCGCGACGCAAGGGTCACCGAAACGTTGCGTCCCGAAGCGTTGACCAAAAGCCGACCGGGCGTGATCTCCTGGGTCAAGCGCTTTCCGCCGATCGCGACGATGCAGGCGCCTTCGCGGACGTTGAGCCCGGGCTCGGCCAAAGGCGAATCCACCTCGCGATTCCACGAATCGCCGCGATAGATGCGCTCGATGCGGTAGCCGTCGCGGGCTTCGTCCCAGCGCAGGTCGGCGCCTAAAAAACCACGCTGATACTGTGGCGGCTCGCGATAGTCGCCGCCCCACTCGTACGCGTGCGAGGTGCCGAGTTCGCCCTGCATCTCCCAGATGAGATCGGAGAGTTCGCCCCGCGTGCGAACTCGCGGCAGAACGACGGCGTAGCGATCGTAGACGCGGTCCCAATCAATGTCGCTCATGTCTTCGACCCAGAACTGCTCGGTCTGCAAGCGCCACGCTTCCCGGTACATCTGCTGCCACTCCTCGCGCGGCGCGATCTCGACGCTGGCACGGTCGAGATCGATCCAGCCGCTGCGGCGTCCGGGCTCGGTCGCCGGTTTCTGGTCGTCGCCCTCTTCGGGAAGATCGTTGAGGGCGTCGATCGCGCGAAGACGATCTCCGGAGCGGTAGATCAGCGTACGGGCGTCTGCACCGAGACGAATATCCTCGACTTCGGTTGCGATCGTTGCGAGGCGCTGCTGTTCCAAGTCGTAGGCGAGCAGCGTTCCGTTCGAACCATCGTCCAAGTCCTCACGGCGCCCGGGTTTGATTCCCTTGACGGGAAAGAGCGTGAAGAGCGGGCGCTGCGGTGTCGCAACGATTTCGCGGTACTCACCCTCCTCGACCGGAAAGCCGAGCACGCGGCCGGCGATCCCCTCGAAGTCGATTTCGATGTCGGGCAGTTTATCCGGCTTCTTGTTGTTGGTATGGAGCGCGTCGTGGTTGCGGTCGTGATGGATAGGTTTTGGTTTGGGAACGAACGGCGAGGGCACGTCGTTGCGAAGCGTCACGACGAACGGACGGCTCGCCTGCGGAAAGCTCAGATCGAACTGCAGCGCGTCGTACACCGGATTGAAGTCACGCGTCGAGATGAAGTACAAGTACTTTCCGTCGGGGTCCCACGCGGGAGTGCGATCCGTACGCAGCGGCGACGTGACGTCGTGAATCTTGCCCGAGCGAACCTTGACGACGCGAATGATGGAGGTTCCGTGCGCCGGCGACCACTCGTAGGCCAGATACCGGCCGTCGGGGGAGAACGCCAAGCCTTCGATTCGATGCGACGGACAGGAGTCGAGCACGCGCACCTTGCCGTTGTCGAGGTCGACGACGCAGAGCTCGTGGCGGTGGTTGGCAAACGCGACGACGTCGTCGGCCGGGGAGCAGACCAGATCGGTGATGCGCCCGACGTCGCCGGTCGTAATAAGCTTCGGTTCGGTGGACTCGTCGGCCGGATAGATGGCGATCTGCTCGTAGCCATTGATGTCGGTAACCGAAACGAGGCGCTCGCCGTCGCGCATCCACTGCGTCAAGCGGTTGCGCGCCCGGCTCCCGGGCCCGTGCCGGATGACGGCGCCTTCGAAGAGCGGCATCGTGAAGGTTTGCCCGCGCGCGTCAAAAGCAATCGCGGTCCCCTCGGGGTTTGGCGCGAAGTTTTCCAGCGACTCGGCCGCGCTTTCGAAACGGCGCGCGCGCTGCGGCGCGGTCGAATGCGTCTCGATCTCGATGGTGTCGCCCCGATCGCTCGCAATGTCGTAAAGCCTGACGTCCCCGCCGGCGGCGTAGACGATGCGGCTTCCATCGGTCGAAGGAAAGCGGGCGTAGTATTCGCTTTCGTTGGTGTGCCGGCGCAGGTCGTTTCCTTCCGGCGCGCAGGAGTAGATGTTGCCGATGCCTTCGTGATCGGAGAGAAAATAAATTCGTTCGCCGATCCACATCGGCCAGCACGGGTTCCCATCGGGCAGTGTAAGCCGAACGAAGTCGTTCGAATCGGCTGCCTGCACCCAAATCTGGCCCGTCGTACCGCCTCGGTAGCGTTTCCAGCGAGCGGGGTCGGCGGCGTTGCGGCCGATTGCGAGACGTCCGCCCGGTCCGAAGGACAGCGTGCGCGCGTGTCCGAGATTGAGTTCGCGTGGTTCGCCGCCGTTGGGTGAAATCAAGAACGGTCGCGTTTCGCCTTCGTACCACGACGTGGGATTGGCCGCGAACGCGATCTCGCTGCCGTCGGGCGTCCAGCCGACGACCCACGCCATCGTCGCGCCTAAAAACGTAAGGCGTCGCGGTTCGCCGCCGCGCGCCGGCATGACAAAGAGCTCCGGGCTGCCCTCGTCGGTCGAAACGAAGGCGATCCATTTTCCGTCGGGAGAGAGCCGCGGATAGGAACAGGTACCGAAACTGACCGTCAGCCGGACGGCGTCACCGCCCTGCGCCGAAACGCTCCAAAGATCGTCCTCGCAGACGAAGACGATGCGGTCGCCTGCTACGGTCGGATAGCGATAGTAACCCTGGTCCATACGGCAAGGCTTGGCGACCGGGTATCCGCGTCCCCTTATTTGGGGGTGCGCGGCATCGCACCGCCGCTTACGTGCAACAAGCGCCCGAGCGTCGCGTCGAGTTCCGCGGCATTTTCGATCTGCGTGAAGACCGGTACCAGCGCCGGCGTTCGCGAGCGCTGCTGAAACGGTGCGATCGGGCCGTTCCACGCAAACTGCGTGGCCGGTTCGCCCGCAAGGCTTCGAAAGAAGAGTTCCGCGCCCAGTGCGTTCGCCCAGCCGAACTCCGGGCGCGTGTAACGCCAGTATCCGCCTGGATAAAAGCTCTCGTGAATCAGGCCGTTTTCGCCGTCGGTCTCGGCCAGCGTCGTGATCGCGTCTGCGACTTCGATGGAGGACGTTGCGGTAAGCGCGCGTCCGATGATGCCGAGCGGCCACACGAAACCGTACGGCGTGTGCGGGCTGCCGAGCCCTTCGGCGTAGCGTCCCGAAAAGTAGAACGGGTTATCCATGCTCAGCGCAAAGCGGCGCGTTGCGAGGTAGACGGGGTCGAACGACGAGCACCAGTCGATGTACGGCAGCGTCGTGAGGTTTGGGATGTTGGCGTCGTCCATCAGATTGAAGTGGCCGTAGCCATCGGTTTCGTAGGCGTAGATCGTCGAGTGCAATCGAGAGTCGTAGACTCGGCCGTACCGCTCGACTCCGATCTGGACGCGAGCGCCGAGCGCCTCGGCCTTATGCGCGAGGTTCGTATCGCCCCATCCGTCGAGCGCGAGCCGGACCGCGTCGCGCAGCGCGACGACCGCCATCGCATTTTGAGGAATGTTGAAACGGTAGCGCACGGCGTCGTCAGAGGGCCGGAAGGCTCCCCAGATCATCCCGGTATCGGGGTTGTAGTTGTCGTCTGAGTAGGTACGGTAGGGATAGCGATAGCGATTGCAGGTGCGATGCTGCTCTTCACAGCGGTAGGTCGTGACGATCGACTGCAGAGCGCGATGAAGGTCGTTGGTGAAGACCGTACGATCGCCGGTCGAGCGCCAGTAGACGAACGCGAGCACGACCGGCCACGCCAGAGAGTCGACCTCCCACTTGCGCTCGAAGACGTGATAATCGGCATCCACTGCGTTGGCATACGGGTCGGTGAGCACGTTGCGGGCATTGCGCTGGATGACGCCGTCGAAGCGGGCGCGCAGCACCGGATAAGGACGCTGGAAGCGGAGGTAGGGAATCGTCTGCGCGGACGAATCGCGCAGCCACATCGCCGGAATGTCGCCGGTCTCGACGTACGTCGTCGCGTCGTCCTCGAGAAAGAAGTCGCGAAACAGGGTGTGAAAGAGTTGCGCGGTCGCGATGTCGCGGACGCGCTTTCCGGTGAGCGGAACGACGAGCGTTTCGGCCGCAGTGGGTAACGCGGAGCAAGCGAAGAAGGCGACGAGCGCCAGAACCGCGAGAGAACGTGCACCTTCCAACCGCACTATAGAAACGTTGCCTTCGCGTCAGGAAGGTCCGTTCTTGCTCGGAACCGCAAAGAAACGGCATCTTGAGCGACAAGAGTGGGAATGCCGAGTTGCTCCGCGACTTTCGTCTGCACAAGCCGCGGGCGCTGGCAAAGGCGATCTCAGCGGCCGAATCCGGCAACGGCGGCGAACTCGTGCGCGCCCTCTACGAACGGACGGGCCGCGCGATGACGATCGGACTGACGGGACCGCCGGGCGTCGGCAAATCGACGCTGGCCTCGGCGATCGTGCGCAAGGCACGTTCCTTGAACAAGAGCGCTGGGGTCGTGTCGGTGGATCCGAGCTCGCCGTTCTCGCACGGCGCGCTGCTTGGAGACCGGATCCGTCTCACGGAGCACTTCACCGATCGAGACGTGTTCATTCGTTCGATGGCCAGCCGCGGACATCTGGGCGGCTTGGCGGGCGCGACCGCCGACGCCGTCACGCTGATGGATGCATTCGGTTTCGACGTCGTAGTGATCGAGACGGTCGGGGTCGGGCAGAGCGAGGTGGCGGTGGCGGAACTGGCGCAGACGACTCTTGTCGCACTTCAGCCCGGCAGCGGTGACTCGATTCAGGTGCTCAAGGCCGGCATCATGGAGATCGCCGACGTTTTCGTCGTCAACAAAGCGGATCACCCGATGGCCGATCAACTGCGGCGCGAGATCCGCTCGGCGATGGAAATGCTGCAATGGGACGGATGGATACCCGAATTGGTCGTGACCCAGGCGCTCGAGGGCACCGGAATCGACGACTTGTGGAGCGCGATCGAACGTCACCTCGTCTATTTGAACGAGACCGGTGAGATCGAGCGGCGCCGCCGCGACGCCTTTCGCCACCAAGTTCGTCAACTCGCGCTCGGACGTATCGAACGGCGCCTCGACGACGCCATCCGCGCCGATGAAAACGCCGGAATCGATCCGTACGAAGCGGCCGATCGCGTCATGGCGGAGTTGGGCCTCTGACGCGCGCTTGGGGAGAATCCGCTCCACGCGTCGAAAAGCTCCGCGCAACGAAGCCGGCGATCACCCGACAGGCGAGAGGATGAGAACGACTACCAATACACCACCGAGCACGACGACGATGGAGCCCTCCGCTAAAGCGGGTGCGGCGCCGGCCGGCGCGTTCGAGGAGCAGCGGGAACGCTGGCAGGAGGCCTCCGAGAAGGGACGCCCCCGGAAGGGCCCCGGTTCCGGAGCAACCGACCGCACCATCTCCGACGTCGCGCTCAAGGCGATCTACTCGCCGGCGGACGTCGCCGGACTCGACCTAGCCCGGGACCTGGCCTGGCCCGGCGAGTTTCCCTACACTCGCGGCATCCACGCCAACGGTTACCGCGACCGCTTGTGGACGATGCGCCAGTTCGCCGGTTTTGGAAACGCGGCGCAGACGAACGAACGGTACCATTTTCTGCTCGAGCACGGCCAGCACGGGCTTTCGGTCGCCTTCGATATGCCGACGCTGATGGGTTACGACTCCGACGCCCCGCAAGCGCGCGGCGAGGTCGGCAAGTGCGGCGTCGCGATCGATTCGCTGGCCGATATGGAGGTGCTCTTCGACGGCATCGACATGGGCGACATCACGACCTCGATGACGATCAACGGGCCGGCCTGCATCGCGCTCGCTCAGTACATTGCCGCCGCCGAAAAGAAGGGCATCGCGCGCGCAAAGCTCGGCGGAACGCTCCAAGCCGATATCCTCAAAGAGTACATCGCGCAAAAAGAGTGGATCTTCCCTCCGCGTCCGCACATGCGCATCATCGTCGACATGATCGAGTTCTGCACGCGCGAAATGCCGAAGTGGAATACGATCTCGATCTCCGGCTATCACATCCGCGAGGCCGGCTCGACCGCCGCACAGGAACTGGCGTTCACCCTCGCCGACGGCTTCGCATACGTCGAGGCGTGCATGGCGGCCGGAATGGACGTCGACTCGTTCGCGCCTCGGCTTTCGTTCTTCTTTAACTCGCACATCGATTTTTTCGAAGAGATCGCCAAGTTTCGCGCCGCTCGCCGCATCTATGCCCGGCACATGCGCGACAAGTACGGCGCCCGCAATCCGAGGTCGTGGCAGTTGCGCTTTCACACGCAGACCGCCGGCTGCAGCGCGACGGCCCAGCAGCCGGAGAACAACATCGTGCGGGTCGCTTATGAAGCGATGGCCGCAGTGCTCGGCGGGACCCAGTCGCTGCATACGAACTCGATGGACGAAGTGCTGGCGCTGCCGACCGAAAAGTCGGTCGAGATCGCGCTGCGCACCCAGCAGGTGCTGGCCTACGAGACGAACGTTACCAACGTCGTCGATCCGCTCGGCGGATCCTATTTCGTCGAGGCGCTGACCGACGAGATGGAGCGCCAAGCGGAGAGCTACTTCGCGCAGATCGCCGAGTACGGCGGGGTGATCGAAGCGATCGAGGCGGGCTTCTTCCAGCGCGAGATCGCCGATGCCAGCTATCGCTATCAGCGGTCGCTGGAGACGCGCGATCGCGCGATCGTCGGCGTCAACGCCTTCGTTCGCGACGAAGCGACCGAGAACATCGACCTTCTGAGGATCACCGAGGAGATGGAACGCGCGCAAGCGGCCTCGGTCAAAGCGATTCGAGGAGACCGCGACGATGCAGCGGCCGCCCGGAGCCTGGAGCGCCTCGCGGGCGCCTGTCGCGATCCCAAGGATAACCTCATGCCGCACTTGATCGACTGCGCGAACGCTTACTGCACCGAGGGTGAAATCGTCGAAGCGATGGCAAGCGTCTACGGACGGTATACCGAACGTGCGGTGCTCTGATGGAACCAGAAGTGAAGAGTAACGATTTTCAGATTTACCGCGTTCGCCGGACGCTTACCGCGGTAAAGCGCAAGCTGGAAGAGGCGCTGAGTTTGAGCCGCCACAACGACGAGATACGACATGACCGCCCGGCCGCTGCGCGTCGTCATCGCTAAAGCCGGCCTCGACGGTCACGACCGCGGGGCAAAGGTCATCGCGCGCGCGTTGCGCGATGCCGGCATGGAAGTGATCTACACCGGTCTCTTCCAGACGCCCGAGCAGATCGTGCAGACGGCGATTCAGGAAGACGCCGACGGTATCGGGCTGTCGATCCTCTCCGGCGCGCACATGACGCTTTTTCCCCTCGTCGTCGAGCAGCTGCGCGCGCAGGATGCGGGCGATATCGTCTTTTTTGGCGGCGGAACGATTCCGCCCGAGGACGCCAAACGGCTCAAAGAACTCGGCGTACGCGAGATCTTCACTCCCGGCGCGCCGCTGCAAGCCATCGTCGACTTCGTTTCGCGCGAGTGCGATAATCGAAGAACGCCCGTCGGCTAGAAGCGCTTTTTAGGTGACGCGAATTCGAACCCGGGTCGCGCCGTCACCGACCGGCGACCCGCACGTGGGCACGGCCTACGTCGCGCTCGTCAACTACTGTTTTGCTCGCAAGCACGGCGGCGAGTTCGTGTTGCGCATCGAGGACACCGATCGGGCTCGCAGCACCGCCGAGAGCGAACGCGTCATCCTTTCCGCGCTGCGCTGGTGCGGACTCTCGTGGGACGAGGGCCCCGACGTCGGCGGCCCCTTCGGCCCCTACCGCCAGAGCGAGCGCTCGAGCATCTATCAAGAGTACGCCGGCAAGCTCCTGGCCGCCGGCAACGCGTTCAAATGCTTCTGCACGCCGCAGCGGCTCGAAGAGATGCGGGTCGCGCAGCGCGCGGCGGGGCGCCCTTCGCGCTACGACGGAGCGTGCGTGGGTTTGGCGGCCGAGGAAGTTGCGCGCCGCGAGGCTGCCGGCGAGCCGTTCGTCGTGAGGATGCGCGTTCCCGATACGGGAACCTGCGTCGTCAACGACCTGCGGCGCGGACCGATCGAGTTCGAGTACGCGAGCATCGACATGCAGGTCCTGATCAAGTCCGACGGCCTGCCGACCTATCACCTCGCCAACGTCGTCGACGATCACTTGATGGAGATCTCGCACGTTTTCCGCGGCGAAGAGTGGGTATCGAGCGCGCCCAAACACTTGCTCCTGTACGAATACTTCGGCTGGCAGCCTCCGGTGCTGATGCATCTCCCGTTACTGCGCAACCCCGACAAGAGCAAGCTGAGCAAACGGAAGAATCCAACGGGGATTCTCTTTTTTGAAGCGATGGGGTACCTGCCCGAGGCACTGATCAACTTTCTGGGGCTGATGGCCAACGCGGTGCGCGAGAACGAAGACGAGCTGATGGATTTGCCGGCGATCGTCCGGCGGTTCGACACCGAACACGTTCCGATCGGCGGACCGGTCTTCGATCTCGCCAAGCTCGACTGGCTCAACGGCCGCTACATCCGCGAGCGGCTCGATCCCGCGAGCCTGCTGGCGCGGGTGCAGCAGTGGGCGGCGCCCCCGGAACGCCTTGCGCGCCTCTCCGAGCTCGCGGCGCCGCGCATCGAGCGCTTGAGCGATCTCGGCCCGCTGCTGGCCTTTCTTTTTTCGGGACGCCTCAATCTTGCTGCCGAATCGTTTGCGAACACGAAGCTGGACGCGCTCTCGACGCGCCGTGCTTTTTCGCTCGCGCTGCGCGAGTTCGACAAGCTTCCGGCGTGGAACGCTGCGGCGATCGAAAACGCGATGTCGCGCCTCGCCGAGGCGCTCGAACGAAAAGCGCGCGAGGTCGCGCGCCCGTTCTACGTCGCCATTACCGGAAGCCCGACGTCCATCCCGCTCTACGACTCGATGGAGCTGCTGGGTCGCGACCTCGTTCGCGAACGCCTGCGCAACGCACTCGATCTGCTCGGCGCGCCGAGCAAACGCGAACTCGAAGAGTGGGACCGGCTGCTTTCGCGCGAGGAGGTGGTCGCGTGATTCGCGCGGTCGTCCTGGCGGCGGGGAAGGGCACGCGCATGAAGAGCGCGCGTTCGAAGGTACTGCACGAGATTTGCGGCCGCCCGATGCTGTGGTACGTGATCGCGGCGCTGCGCGGCGCCGGCATCGACGAGATCGTCGTGGTCGTCAACTCCGAGCTGCGTGAGGAGATCGATCGCTTCGGGGTCGAGAGCGTCGTACAGGAGGAGCAGCTGGGTACGGGTCACGCGGTCAAGATCGCCCTCGAGCATCTGCCTCCGCGTCAGGGCCGATTGATCGTCGCGTGCGGCGACATGCCGCTGGTTACCAGCGAGATCTTTGCGGAAATTGCCGCGTCGCTCGATGGTGCCGCGGAGAGCGCCGGGCAGATGGCGCTCGTAACGGTAAAGATGCCGCTGCCGTCGAGCTTCGGGCGGATCGTGCGCGACGGGCTGCGCGTCGAGCGGATCGTCGAAGTGCGCGATGCTTCCCCCGCCGAACTCGAAATCGACGAGATGAACGCCGGCATCTACGCGTTCGACGAGCCGTCGCTGCGCGAGGCGATCGAGGGGCTTCGCGACGACAACGCGCAGCGCGAATACTACTTGACCGACACGGTCCAGCGGTTTGCGCAGTCCGGCACGGGCGTGCGTCCCGTCGCGGCGCCCGACCACCTCGACGTTCTGGGCATCAACGACCGCGTCGAACTCGCCCGCGCTCGCAAGGAGATGAACGCGCGGCTCTGTGCCGCGCACATGCGGGCTGGGGTCACGATCGTCGATCCGGATACGACCTACCTCGAGCCCGAGCTCGAGATCGGAGCCGACACCGTCATCTATCCGAATACGACGATCGCGCGGCTCTCCAGCGCCGGGAACGCGTGCGTGCTCGGTCCCAACAGCCGCTTGTCCAACGCGCGGCTGGGCGAGCGGGTCACGGTGCGCGAGAGCGTGATCGCCGATTCGACCGTCGGCGACGACGTCGCCATCGGCCCGTTCGCGCATCTGCGCAGCGAAGCGCGCCTGGCCGACAAGGTCCACATCGGCAATTTCGTCGAGATCAAAAAATCGAACTTGTCGCGCCGCGTCAAGGTGAGCCACCTCTCCTACTTGGGAGACGCGACCATCGGCGAAGGAACCAACGTCGGCGCGGGCACCATCACGTGCAACTTCGACGGGAAGCAAAAGCACCCGACGGTCGTCGGACGCAACGTCGCCATCGGATCGAACACCTCGCTGGTCGCTCCCGTTCGCCTGGGCGACAATTCGCTGACCGGCGCCGGTTCGGTCGTGCTCAAGGATGTAGGGGACGGCGAGCGGGTCGCCGGAAATCCGGCGCGGCCCCTGCCGAACAAGTAACGTGCGAACGCTCTGCGGTTTGCTCTTTGCCGCGGCGCTGGTAACGCTACCGGCCGGCGCCGGCGTAGCGGCCGGACTGCGTCCAAACGCCTTAGACTTTCGCGTCGACTCCATTTCCAACGGCGCCCTGCTGGCGCAGCCTGCGACCAAACTCGTCGATCCGGCGCGTCAGGACGCCGCGCAGCGCCGGGTACACTGGACGTTGCCGGGCTGGGTCTTGATCCTGCTCTGTGAGTCGGCCGCGCTCTTTTACCTGTGGAGTTCGGGTGGCGCCGCCGCGTTGCGCGACTGGCTGCGCCGGCGGATAGCCTCCCAATGGGTCGTACGCTTCACCTTTGGCGCGTCGCTCGCGTTCGTTGCGCGGATCGCCTCGTTGCTGCCGGCCTTCTACCTGTACCGGGTGGCGCGAACGATGCAGATGGATCTCGAGCTGACGCGCTGGTGGCTCGTCTCCTGGGGGATTCACACGCTGCTCGGGATGCTAGTCGCCGGACTGATCGCGGCGATCGTTCTCGGATGGGCACAGCGGACCCACCAGTGGTACGTTTACGCGATCGTCGGAATACTCGCCGGTTGCGTCGTTTGGTCGTACGCCGAGCCGTATCTGGCGCTGCCGGGCTCGAGCGTGGCGGCGCTTTCGGGTTCGCTCGAGCGGCAAACACACGCCATTTTGGCGCGCGCCGGTTTTCCGAACGTTCCGCTGAGGGTCGCGCACGTTCACAACTCACCGGTCGGCGAAGCCGCGGTCGTCGGCTTCGGTTCGGCGCGGACGATTCTACTAAGCGACAAACTGATCGCCGGCGGGACGCCCGAGGAGATCGTCTACGAAGTCGCGGTTCAGATCGAACACGTCGCGCACCGCGACTTTCTCTCGATGGCGCTGATCGAGGGCGGAATCGTCATCGTTTTCTCCGCGCTTGCCGTCGTGTTGGCCGATCGGTTTCGCTTCCGCCGCGACGACGATCCACTTTCCCGGCTCGCGATCGTCGGGGCGCTGCTCGCGCTCGTCTACATCGCGGCCATTCCCGTCCGCAACGCCGCGCTGCGCGCCTACGATTTTTCCGCCGACCGTTCGGCGGTGGCGCTGACCGGCGATCCCGCCGCCGCGGTCCGCGCGATCGTACGCGCGACCGATCAGCACATGGAAGAGGTCTGCCCGGAGCTTACCGCCGCACTCTTCCTCTACACGTCACCCGGCGCGGGCGCGCGCGTCGAGGCGATCAATCACGTGCCTTCGGGCTGCCCCTGAGGCGCCCGCGGCGCCCAGGTATTCGCAAAGCGCATCGCCGGGTCAATCCCGTCACCGAGCCACAGCTGCACCGCCTCGGTCGCGGCGTCGACGATCTCGGGCAGAACGCGGCGCTCCTGGTCGTTGAATCGTCCGAGGACGTGGTCGATGCTGTCGAACGCCGGTCGACCGACGCCGACGCGCAAACGCGCAAAGCCCTCGCCGATCGTCGCAATGACCGAGCGCAGGCCGTTATGTCCGCCGTGACCCCCGCTCGCCCGCATGCGAAGTTTGCCGAAAGGCAGGTCCATGTCGTCGCCGATCACCAGCACGCCGCTGGGAGGCGTGCGATACCAAGACGAGATCAATCGAACCGGCGTGCCGCTCAAGTTCATGAACGAGGTCGGCTTTACCAAGACGATGCGGCGCGTTGAATCGAAGGCTTGCTGCGCCGCGTCCTTTTTCTTCCAGTTCGTGATGCCGTAACGACGCGCTAACTCGTCGACGACGACGAAGCCGACGTTGTGGCGGGTTGCGGCGTACTCGGGGCCCGGATTTCCGAGGCCGACGACCAGCCTCGGCGCGTCGACCAGCTATTGCCCCTCGGAGGATGCCGGCTCGGCGCCGATGACTTCCGGCTGCACCTCTTCGCCGGGCGTTCCGGCCTGCTCGAGATCCTGCGCGGTGCGCGAGGGCTCGATCGTAACGACGACGGTTTCGGGCGCGGTGAGCAGTTTGAAGCCTTCCGGCAACGCGATGTCGCCCGCGGTGACGTGCTCGTGGATGCCCAGCGGCGTGACGTCGACTTCCAGATGGTCGGGAATCTTGCTGGCCGGTCCCTCGATCTCGATCTCGTGGACGATCACGTCCATGACGCCGCCCATGTTTTTGACGCCGTCGGCGACCCCGACGGTCACGATCGCGAGCTTCGCGCCGATCGTTTCGTCGGCCGAAACGCGCTGGAGATCGGCGTGGACGATACGCCGGGTGACCGGATGCGTCTGAATGACGCGGATCATCGCGGTCTGCTTTTTGCTTCCCTCGAGGAGCGTGATGATCGCGTTGCGTCCGCTGTGGTGCAGCAGTTCGCCAAACGCGTGAGCGTCCAGGGCGATGTGGTCGGGGACGTTTCCGTGCCCGTAGACGACGGCGGGAATCTTTCCGTGCGAGCGCAACGCCTGCGCCCCGGTCGTGCCGAGTTTCGAGCGGGTCTCGATCGAAAGGGTCAACTCTTTGCTAGCCACGATGTCCTTCTTAAAATACGCCGACGGCTTCGGGCGCCGGAGGCGTAAGGGTATTGACGGTTTCGTCGCCGGAAAAGAGCTCCGAGACCGAGCGATTGGTGATGATTCGATTGATCGCGTCGGCGAAGACCTGCGCGATCGAAAGCTGCACGAACTTCGGGTGGTTCGTTCCCCGGAAGAACGGGATCGTGTTGGTGAAGAGCACCCGCTCGATCTCCGACTGCTCGAGCTGCTCGACCGCTTCCCCGGCGAAAATGCCGTGCGACGCGACCGTGTAAACCTTGGTCGCACCCCTCGCCTTGATCGCTCCTGCCGCCTTCGCCAGCGTGCCGCCGGTCGAGATCATATCGTCGACCACCACGGCGACCTTGCCGGAAACGTCGCCGACGATATCGGTGACCTCGGCGATGTCGGGCTCCGGGCGACGCTTGAAGACGATCGCCAGCGAACTGTTCAACCGCTTGGCGAAGAGCTCGGCCCGGTGCACGCCGCCGGCGTCCGGAGAGACGATGACGATCTTCTCGTCGCAGAGCCCTTCCTTTTTGAGGTAATTGCAGAGCACCGGCATGGCCATCAGGTTGTCGACCGGGAGATCGAAGAAGCCCTGAATCTGGGCCGCGTGCAGATCCATCGTCACGATCCGGCGAGCGCCGGTCACCTTGAGCAGATTCGCCACGACCTTGGCGGAGATCGGCTCCCGCCCTTTGGTCTTCTTGTCTTGCTTCGCGTAGCCGTAGTAGGGAATCACGGCGGTGATCCGCGCGGCCGAGGCCCGGCGCAGCGCGTCCACCATCAGCAGCAGCTCCATCAGCGCATCGTTGACGCCCTTGCCGTTGGGCGATTTGCAGATGGACTGCACGACGAAGACCTCGGCGCCGCGGACGTTCTCGCCGATCTCGACCCGGGTCTCTTCGTTGCGGAACTCCGAGACGAGCGCCTTACCGACGTGCAGCCGCAGGCGCTTGGCGATTTCTTCGGCCAGCTGTGGATTGGAGTTGCCACAGAACAGCAGCGGATTCTGCACGGGGAGGACCTTCGCCCAGTGAATCGTTCCGCCCTCGAAGGCGGTTTGAGTTATCGCAGTGGCTCAAGAATTCACGCTCGTTTCGCCCTTCGCGCTGGCGGGGGATCAACCCAAGGCGACCGACGCCCTCGCGCAGGGCCTGTTGCGCGGCGATCGAGTGCAGACGCTCCTGGGCGTAACGGGAAGCGGCAAGACGATGGCGATGGCTCGCACGATCGAACTCGTGCAAAAGCCGACGCTCGTGCTCTGCCACAACAAGACGCTCGCCGCTCAGCTCTGCGCCGAGTTTCGGGAGTTCTTTCCGAAGAACGCCGTCGAGTACTTCGTCTCGTACTTCGACTACTATCAGCCCGAGGCGTACGTCCCCTCAACCGATACGTACATCGAAAAAGACAGCTCGATCAACGAGGAGATCGAACGCCTGCGCCACTCGGCGACGCAGTCGCTGCTCACCCGTCGCGACACGCTGATCGTCGCGTCGGTCTCCTGTATCTTCGGTCTCGGCTCGCCGTCGGACTACATGGAGATGTCGGCTCGCATCCGGGTCGGCGACGAAATCGACCGGGACGCGTTCTTGCGAAAACTCGTCGACATGCAGTACCGCCGCAACGACATCAACCTCGTGCGGGGAACGTTTCGCGTGCGCGGCGATACGTTGGAATACGTCGCCGTCGACGAAGAGATCGTGCATCGCATCGGCTTCTTCGGCGACGAGATCGAATCGATCAACGTCGTCAACCTGCTTACCGGCGAGTATCTCGAGAGCAAAGACGAGCTCACGATCTTTCCGGCGAAGCACTTCATCACGCCCGAAGAGAAGCTGCAGCGCGCGATCGTCTCGATCGAGGCCGAGCTCGACGAGCGCCTTGCCTACTTTAAGCGCCACGGCCGCCTGTTGGAGGCGCAGCGGCTGGAGATGCGCACGCGGTACGATCTCGACATGCTGCGCGAAGTCGGATACTGCAACGGCATCGAGAACTACTCGCGCCATCTGACCGGGCGCGAGGCGGGTTCGACGCCGTCGTGCTTGATCGACTTCTTTCCCAAAGACTGGATGCTCTTCGTCGACGAATCGCACGTGACGCTGCCGCAAGTGCGCGGGATGTTTGCCGGCGACCGGTCGCGCAAGGAGGTCCTCGTCGAGCACGGATTCCGGTTACCCAGCGCGCTCGACAATCGCCCGCTCACCTACGCCGAGTTCGACGACCACGTCGTACAGGCGGTCTACGTTTCGGCGACGCCGGGAACGTACGAGACCGGCCGCAGCGATCAGGTCGTCGAGATGATCATTCGTCCTACGGGTTTGGTCGACCCCGAGGTCGAGGTGCGGCCGACCCGCAATCAGGTCGACGATCTGATGGAGGAGATCCACCTGCGCGCGGCTCGTCAGGAGCGCGTGCTGGTAACGACGCTGACGAAGAAGATGGCCGAGGATCTGACCGACTTTCTCATCGAGAACGGATTGCGCGTTCGGTACCTCCACAGCGAGATCGACACGCTGGAGCGCATCGCGATCCTGCGCGACCTGCGGGCCGGCGTCTTCGACGTGCTCGTCGGAATCAATCTGCTGCGCGAGGGCCTCGACTTGCCGGAGGTCTCGCTCGTCGGCATTCTCGATGCCGATAAAGAGGGTTATCTTCGCAGCGGAACCTCGCTCATTCAAACGATCGGGCGCGCCTCGCGGAACGTCGAGGGCAAGGTCATCATGTACGCCGACGTCGTCACCGAGTCGATGGCACGCGCGATCGGTGAGACGCGCCGGCGGCGCGAGATGCAGGTCGCATACAATACCGAGCACGGCATCGAGCCGAAATCGGTGCGCAAGCAGATCCACGACATCCTCAGCATGATCGGTGCCACCCGGGAAGACGCCGCAAAACTCAAGCTCGATAAGGTGCCGCGCGACGTGGCGCTCAAGATGTCGCGCGATCTCGATCGCAAGATGCGGGAGGCCTCCGCGAACCTCGAGTTCGAGAAGGCCGCGGCCCTGCGCGACGAGCTGATCGAGCTGCGCAAACAGATCGGCGGAAACGAAGGAATCCTCTTCGGCGGCAAGGCCCCGAAGATTTTCGACAAGGCCTTAGCGGAACTCGTCGGTAATTAAGGAGGCCTCTGGCCGATCGGAGGTTCCTTTATCCGTGGCGGTTCTGACGCGTACGATTCTCAACATCCCCGAGGCGCTCGAGGAGCTCGTCGTCATTGCGATCGTCGTCGCCTGTTTCGTCGGCCTGCACGCAGCGCTGCAACGCCGCCTTCACAGCGAGGTTTTACGGCGGCACAACGACGTGGCCGGTTACCTCTTCTCGGCCGTCGGCGTACTGTACGCCGTGCTGCTCGGCTTCGTGGTCGTCGTCGTTTGGGAAAAATACGACAGCACGATCGCCAACGTCCAAGAGGAAGTAGACGCGGCCGGCGACCTGTATCACATCGTCGACGGATTCCCCGAGCCGTCCCGCACGCAGATTCGCGCGGATCTGGCGAGGTACGCGCGGACCGTGATCTCGGTCGAATGGGCGGCGATGGCCGGTAATAAAGACGTTCCCGCCACCGGCTCGAAGCTGGTCGAGAACGTGGCCTATACGGTCAATACGTTCTCGCCGCACGACCAACGTGGGTATAATGCACAACAAGCGGCGATGGGAAACGAGCAGCGACTCTTCGATGCCCGGCGGCAGCGGCTCGTGCGAGCCGAGCCGGCGGTTCCCGGCGTGCTCTGGTTCGCGCTGGTCGCAGGAGCGCTCGCGATGGTCTCCTTTTGCTACATCTTCGGCGTGGAGAACAAGCCCGCACAGCTTTTAATGACCGCAATCCTCGTCGGCCTCATCGCCATACTCTTCGTCGTCATCGGCGAGTTCGCCACGCCATTTTCCGGCTCGGTCATGATCTCGTCGGAGGGCTGGAGCTTCCTCGCGGAGCGCCTCCCCTCAATCCAATGAAACTACAGAAGGAGCTCACATGATTCGCTCGATGCTTTCCGTCTTCGTCCTTTTGGCGGCCACGCTCGCCGTCGCCCCGACTCCGCCCAACGCGACCTCGTCCGGCCAGACCGGCAGCGGCGCGGCGATGCCGGCGCCTCCGCCGCTTATGAGCGAACCCTCGAGCACGAGCGCGCCGAGCGCGACCCCCAACCCGGCTATGCTCGCGCAGGCAAAGGTTATTTTCACGCAGCTGCAGGGCGGGACGATCGATCGTTCGCTGCTCGCGCCCTCGATGAGCACGGCGCTCTCCGACGATAAGTTGAGCTCGCTCAAAAGCACTCTCGGCGACCTCGGCGCGCCGGTGACGTTCGAACAGCAGCGCGGCGGAACGCAGGGCGACATCACGTACGCCGTGTATCTGCTGACGTTCAAAGACGGGTCGAAACTGCAGCTGCTCGACGTCGTCGACAAGCAGGGAAAGGTTGCCGGGCTAAAACTCACTCCTCCATAGGAAGGACCGCCGCACGATATGCGACGCATCGATCTCGTGCTCTTCGATCTCGACGACACGCTGCACGACGATACGTTCGCCTATCATAGCGCCGCCGAAGAGGTGGCGCGCGAAGTTGCCGCCGAGCACGGCGTCGATGCCCTCGCACTCAAAGCCGCGTACGTCGCGGAGGCCGAGGGCTTCTGGCATCGCCTCTCGCCCGGCGATCTCAAGATCAAGCTTTCGCGAGTTCGCGCGAGCATGTGGCAGAGCGCCCTGGAAAGCGTCGGCGTCAGCAATCCCGAGGTTGCGCAGCAGAGCGCCGACCGGTACAACGCGTATCGCGCGAAGTACTACACGCTCTTCCCCGGCGCCGTCGAGCTGCTCAAAGCGTTGCGCGAACGCGGCATGAAGCTCGGCATCGTGACCAACGGCCTCTCGGAGACCCACCGCGAGAAGATCGCGCTTCTGCGGATCAGCGAGTTCTTCGACGCGATCTTTCTCGCCGACGAGGTCGGAATGATCAAGCCCGACCCGTTGCTGTTCGCGCACGCCTGCCGGACGCTCGGCGGGTCGCCGGCGCGATCGGCGATGGTCGGCGACCGCTACGACCGCGACATCCGCGGTGCGCTCGAAGCCGGCCTCTTCACAGTCTGGCTCAACGTGCGCGGAGAGGAGCTTCCGCCGGGCGCCCCGCCGGCCGATGCAACCTGCAGCACGATCGCCGATGCCGGCCGCATACTTCTCCTGCCCACCGGTGTCTGAGAGATGACGTGTCGTTAGATTCCATCGTTATTAAGGGCGCGCGCGAGCATAACCTCAAGAACGTCGATCTCGTGCTGCCCCGCAACCAGTTGATCGTGGTGACCGGCCTGTCGGGCTCGGGCAAATCGTCGCTGGCCTTCGATACGATCTACGCCGAGGGGCAACGGCGCTACGTCGAGTCGCTCTCGTCGTACGCGCGGCAGTTTTTGGGGCAGATGGAAAAGCCCGACGTCGACTATATCGAGGGGCTTTCGCCGGCGATCTCGATCGATCAAAAGTCGACCTCGCGCAATCCGCGTTCGACCGTCGGCACGGTCACGGAAATCTACGATTACTTGCGCCTGCTGTACGCTCGGATCGGAACGCCTCACTGCTATCAGTGCGGGCGAGAGATCAGCACGCAGTCCAGCGAGCAGATCGTCGAGTCGATCCTGGACCTTCCCGAGGGCACCCGGATGGTGCTGCTCGCGCCGATGGTGCGCGGCCGCAAGGGCGAATACACCAAGCTCTTCGAGGAGATCGCGAAGGAGGGCTTTACGCGCGTCCGGGTCGACGGCGAGACCAAGGAAATCTCGTCGAAGATCGTGCTGGACAAGAAACGCAAGCACACGATCGAGGTCGTGGTCGACCGGCTCGTCATGAAGCCGGAGATTCGCAAACGCCTCGCCGATTCGGTCGAAACGACGCTGCGCCTTTCCAACGGCATCGTCACCGTGCTGGCTTCGGCCGGCGCGGGCAAGGCCGAACGCGAACTGACCTTTAGCGAAGCCTTTGCCTGCGTCTACTGCGGGCTTTCTTTCGAAGAGCTCGCCCCGCGGCTCTTCTCTTTCAACTCACCGTACGGGGCGTGCCCCGCGTGCAGCGGTCTGGGCGAAAAGATCGAGATCGACCCTTGGAAAGTGATTCCGGATCGCAGCAAGTCGATCGCCGACGGTGCGATCGTACCGTGGAGCAAGTCGCTCGGCGGCGGACGGTATCCGTCGATGAACCCGTACTACAATCAGCAGCTCGAGCGCGTGCTCCGAAGTCTTCGTGTCAAAAAGACGACGCCGGTCGAGCAGCTCTCCGACGACGCGCTCGACGTGATCCTCTATGGGACCGACCGCGAACAGACCTTTGCCTATACGTCGCGCGGCGGCAAGACCTGGGAGTATCGCTCCTCGTTCGAGGGCGTCGCGAACAACCTGCAGCGGCGCTATAGCGAGACGTCGAGCGATTACGTTAAAGAAGAGATCGAGAAGTTCATGTCGGCGTCGGTCTGTCCGGCGTGCAAGGGCGCGCGCCTCAAACCCGAGGCGCTGGCCGTCACGATCGGCGACCGCAACGTCGACGCGCTGACGCGCATGTCCATCGAGTTGCTCGAACTCTTTTTCCGCGAACTTACGCTGACGCCGCGGCAGGAGCAGATCGCGCACCAGATCGTCAAAGAGATCCGCGCGCGTCTGGGCTTTCTCACCAACGTCGGCTTGAACTACCTGACGTTGTCGCGTTCGGCGACGACGCTTGCCGGCGGAGAGTCGCAGCGCATCCGGCTGGCAACGCAGATCGGCAGCGCGCTGGTCGGCGTTTTGTACATCCTCGACGAACCGTCGATCGGCCTGCACCAGCGCGACAACGACCGGCTCCTCGCGACCCTCAAGACGCTGCGCGATTTGGGGAACACGCTCATCGTCATCGAGCACGACGAAGACACGATGCGGATGGCCGACGTCGTCGTGGATATCGGCCCCGGCGCCGGTGCCGAAGGCGGCGAGATCCTCACCGCCGGGTCGCTCACCGACGTCATCGCCAATCCGAAATCGGAGACCGGGGCCTATCTCTCCGGGCGCAAGTTCATTCCAATTCCGCGCCGGCGGCGGACGCCGCGCGGCTGGCTCGAAGTGCGCAACGCCAAAGCGAACAACTTGCGCGGCGTCGACGTCGCGTTTCCGATCGGCGCGTTTGCGGCGGTGACGGGCGTGAGCGGCAGCGGCAAGTCGTCCCTCGTCAACGAGGTGCTGGTGCGCGCGCTCAACCAGCATCTGCACCGTCAGCCGCCGGGGGGGACCTACGGCACGGTGAAGGGCGCGGGTCAGCTCGACAAGATGGTCGTCATCGATCAGTCGCCGATCGGCCGGACGCCTCGCAGCAACCCGGCCACCTACACCGGAACGTTCGATCACATCCGGCAGCTCTTTTCACTCGTTCCCGAGGCGCGGATGCGCGGCTACACGCCCGGGCGCTTTTCGTTCAACGTCAAGGGCGGCCGCTGCGAAGCCTGCGAAGGCGACGGCATCATCAAGATCGAGATGCACTTTCTTCCCGACGTGTACGTTCCGTGCGAAGTCTGCAAAGGCCGGCGCTACAACGCGCAGACGCTCGAGGTGAAGTACAAAGGTAAGTCGATCTCGGATATCCTCGAGATGCGCGTCGACGAGGCGAGCGACTTCTTTTCGGCGATTCCGCGAATCCACAACAAGCTGCACACGATCTGCGACGTCGGGCTCGGCTACATCAAGATGGGTCAGCCGGCGACGACGCTCTCCGGCGGAGAGGCGCAGCGGGTCAAGCTCGCGACGGAACTCTCGCGGCGTTCGACCGGGCGCACCTTCTACGTGCTCGACGAGCCGACGACCGGGCTGCACTTCGCCGACATTCACAAACTGCTCGACGTCCTCGAACGGTTGGTCGAACTCGGCAACACCGTGCTCGTGATCGAGCACAATCTCGACGTGATCAAGACAGCCGACTACCTGATCGATCTCGGCCCCGAGGGCGGAGATCGCGGCGGCACGATCGTCGCGACGGGCACGCCCGAACAGGTCGCGCAGAGCGAAGCCTCCTTTACCGGAAAGTACTTGGTGCCGGTGCTGCGCGACCAGCGCGCCGTCGGACACCACCAACTCGACGCGGCCGAGCTCGAGCGGCTCGAGCAAGAGAACCTCTTTACGCTCCGCGATCTCGCCGAGACCGGGCGGGTTCCCGTCGAGGCGTAGGCCACTCATCATGGCTGCCCGTTCCGCCGCTCGCCCGGCGGCTCGCGCGGACGAGCTTCGCTCGCAGATCGAAGAGGCGAACTACAACTACTACGCGATGGACGACCCGCAGATAACCGATGCGGAGTTCGATGCGTTATTGCGCGAGCTCGTCGAGCTCGAGCGCCGCCATCCCGAACTGCAGAGCCCCGATTCGCCTACGCAGCGCGTCGGCGCCGCAGCGTCGGAGCGCTTTGCGCCCTACGAGCACGCGCGCCCGATGCTCAGTCTGGCCAACGCCGTCACCGTCGAGGAGCTGCGTGCATTCGACGAACGCGCGCGCAAAGTTGCCGGGAGCGATGTCGCTTACGTGTGCGAGCTCAAGATCGACGGGCTCGCCGTAGCGCTCGATTACCGGGACGGCGCCTTCACCCGAGGTGGAACGCGCGGCGACGGGCGCATCGGCGAAGAGATCACCCCGAACCTGCGTACCGTCAAGACGATCCCCTTGCGGTTGCGTTCGGTCAAGCGCGCGGTGCCGGCGTTCGTCGAGGCCCGCGGCGAAGTCTATTTGCGCAAGAGCGACTTCGACCGGCTCAACGCCGCACGCGAGCGCGACGGGCTGCCCGCCTTCGCCAATCCGCGCAACGCCGCGTCCGGCGGCGTGCGTCAGCTCGACCCGGCGCTCACCTCGCAGCGCCGCCTCTCGTTTTTCGCCTACCAGCTCGCCGTCGAAGAGGGGCGCGGCGCGGCCGTGCGCACGCAGTGGGAGGCGCTCGAACGTTTGCGCGCGCTCGGGTTTCCCGTCAATCCCAACGTCGCTCGCGCGCAGACGCTCGACGAGGTCGTCGCGTACTGCCGCGCGTGGGAAGCGCGGCGCGATTCGATCGACTACGAAATTGACGGCGTCGTCATCAAGGTGGACGATTTTGCGCTGCAGGCGCGCCTCGGCGTCGTCGCTCGCGATCCGCGGTGGGCGATCGCCTTCAAGTTCAAGCCGCGCGAAGGGCGCACGAAGCTGCTCGACGTCGCGATTACCGTCGGTCGAACCGGCACGCTCAACCCGAGCGCCGTGCTGGCGCCCGTCCAGATCGGCGGCGTTACCGTGAAGAGCGCGACGCTGCACAACATCGAGTACATCACCAGCAACGACATCCGCATCGGCGACACCGTGCTCGTCACCCGCGCCGGAGACGTCATTCCGCGCGTGGTCGGCCCCGTGCTCTCCGAGCGGACCGGACGCGAGCGGCGGTTCAAACTGCCCGAGCGCTGCCCCGTCTGCGGCTTCGACGTCGACCACCCCGAAGGCGAAGCGATGTCGCGCTGCACCAACGCCGCGTGTCCGGCGCAGTCCCAGGAGCGGCTGCGCCACTTTGCATCGCGCGGTGCGATGGACGTCGAAGGCATCGGCGACGTGATGGCGCAGCAGCTGACCGAGCTGCAGCTCGTGCGCAGCATCGCCGATATCTACGATCTGGACGAAGCATCGCTCGCGCGCGTACCGCGCACCGGCGAAAAAACGATCGCAAACCTGCTGCGGAATATCGCGGTTTCCAAGCAGCGAGGGCTGGCGCGGCTGCTCTACGGCCTGGGCATTCGCTTCGTCGGGACGCAGACCGCGCAGATACTCGCGTCGGATTTCGGTACGATCGACGCCATCGCGCAGGCGAGCGAAGACGAGCTCCAGCGCAGCGAAGGCATCGGTCCCGAAGTGGCGCGCAGCGTCGCCCTCTTCTTCAAGCAACCGCCGAACCTCGAAATGATCGAGCGGCTGCGTGCCGCCGGCCTTACGATGGATGCTCCCAAGCGAGTTCGCGCCGGCGGCACGCTCGGCGGAAGAACGTTCGTGCTGACCGGCACGCTGCCGAGCCTGACCCGCGAAGCGGCGACCGAACTGATCGTCGGCGCGGGCGGAAAAGTCAGCGGTTCGGTCAGCAAAAAGACCGACTACGTCGTCGCCGGGAGCGAGGCAGGCAGCAAGCTGAACAAAGCGGAGCAACTCGGAATCACCGTCCTCGATGAAGCCGGCTTGCAGGAGCTTTTGAACGATGGCTGAGGCCTGGATCAAGTTCTGCGGGTGCACGTCGCTCGCCGACGTCACGCTGGCGGCGCAAGCCGGTGCCGATGCGTTCGGGATGATCTTTGCGCCTTCGCCCCGGCGCATCGGCTTTGAAGAGGCCGATGCAATCGCGCGCCGGTTGCCCGCCGGAATTTCGCCGGTTGCCGTGTTCGTCAACCCGGAACGCGCCGACGTGGACGCCGTCCTCGAACGTTTCCCCGCCGCGCTGCTACAGTTTTCCGGCGAGGAGACTCCGGATTTCGTCGCGCGGTACGGGGATCGCGCGATCAAGGCGATTCACGTCGACGACCACGCGTCACTGCTCGACGAGCGGTGCGCGCGCTATCCCGAAGCGATCCTGCTCTTCGACGCCCGCCAAGACGGAATGGCCGGGGGTACGGGAACGACGTTCGATTGGAACCAGGCCGCACATATTGCCGCTCAGCGGCGCGTCGTCATTGCGGGCGGCCTTCGGCCCGGCAACGTCGCGGAGTGCGTGCAAAGCGCGCATCCGTTCGGCGTCGACGTGCGCACCGGCATCGAGACGGACGGCCGCAAGGATGAAGGGAAAATGCGCGACTTCGTTCGCGCGGTACGCCAGGCGCGATAACGCCGGTCATTCCTGTTCGTCAGCGCGGTAAAGCGTCGCCCAGCGCGTCGAGGACGTCGCCGGCCACAACGCCGACGCGCCGCTTGCGCGCCGCGGCGCGGCCGGCGAGGCCGTGCCAGTAGGCGCCGGCGCAGGCCGCGTCGACCGGAGAGAGCCCCTGGGAAAGCAGCGTCGCGATGATGCCGGTGAGGACGTCGCCCGTGCCCGCCGTCGCGAGCGCGTTCGTACCGGTCGTGTTGATGTGCACGGTCGTGCCGTCGTACACCAGCGTGTCGGATCCCTTGAGGAGCGTCGCGATCTTCGTGCGGTCGACGAACTCGCGGATTCGTTCGACGCGCGTGCCCGGTTCGATCGTGCCGCGGCCCGAGAGTCGTGCGAACTCGCCGGCGTGCGGCGTGACGACGCACGGCCGGTCGCGCAGTAAATCCAGATGTTTGCTCAGATGAAAGAGGCCGCTCGCGTCGACGACGATCGGAAGGCGATTGGCCTCCAAAAAGAGTGTAAAGATTTTGGCCGTCCGTTCGTCGAGCCCGAGCCCCGGGCCGATGGCGACCGCACCGTTGTGGCGCGATACGTCGACGAGCTCTTCGGCGACCGCCTCGGGCTCGGCCGTATCGGAGAGCTCGACGACGACTTGTTCGACGAGGTGCGCTCGCAGCGTCGAGGCGGCCGAACTCGGCGTCGCGACCGTCACGTAGCCCGCGCCGGCGCGCGCGGCCGCGCGCGTGCAGAGGATCGCCGCGCCGGGAAACTGCGAGGAGCCTGCGACGATCAGGGGCGCGCCCGCGCCGCGCTTGTCGGTGTCGGCGGCGCGCCGGGGAAGCATCTCGAGAAACGCCGCATCGTCGAGGGCCGCGAAGGTGCGCGGCTGCGCCGCGAGGGTCGCGCCGGGAATTCCGATCGGCGCGCAGATGAGTTCGCCTACGTACTCGCGCGCCGGCTCGAGAAGCAGCCCGGGCTTTGCCGCCCCCAGCGTTACCGTCAGCGTCGCCCGAACGGCATCTTCGGCCACCGCTCCGGTCAGTGCGTCGGTGCCGCTGGGGATGTCGATGGCCAGGACGGTTCGCTCTCGGGCGTCGAGGACGCGCGCGAGTTCGCGAAATTCAGTGGGCAGCGGCAGCCGCGCGCCCGTCCCGAACATGCCATCCACGCCGACTGCATTTTCCAGCAGCGCGCGGGCCTCGCGCTCGCCAGCCGGCAGCGCGACGAGGCGAACGTTCGCCGCAACCGCGCGCGCACGGGCCGCGGTGCGTGCCTCCGAACCGCTCGCCTGCGGATCCTCGGCAACCGTGCATTCGTAGTCGTTTCCGAGCTCGGCCAAGGCGCAGAAGGCGTCGCCGCCGTTATTGCCCGGCCCCGCGACGGCAACGATTCGCGCTCCCGGCGGAGCGATGCCGCGCAGGCGCTCCGCGATCGCGGCACCCGCAGCGTTCATCAGCTCGATCGCGCCGGTGTGCGCGATCGTCTGCGCGTCGACGGCGCGCATCTGCTCGGGAGTGAGGACGTAGATCACGATTCCAAGATCACGACGGCTGCGGCCACGCCCGCGGTGTGCGTGATCGTCAAATGAATCGACGTCACGCCGCGCAGGTCGAGTAGCCGGCGCGACTCTCCGAAGAGCTCGATCGTCGGCCTGCCGCTGCGCTCGTGCCCGACGCCGACGCTGCGCCATGGGATCCAATGCCCGAACGCCTTACGCGTCGCCTCCTTCGCGGCAAAGAAGCCCGCGAGACGCTCGGGCCAGTTGCGCTTGCGCATCGCGTACGCGAACTCGCCTTCGGTATAGATTTTGCGCGCGAACCAGGCCAGCTCGCGCTCGCCGAAGCGATACCGCTCGACTTGCGCCATATCGAGACCAATGCCGACGATCACCGTGACGACTTCGACGCGCCTGCTGCAGGCCACCTAGATTTCCGGCGCGAAGTGTCGGGTTCGAGATGGATTCGAATATTCGAATCGTGCCGATTAATACCGTCGATGCGGGATTCATGAACCGTCTCGCTCCCTGTCTCGAAGAACGGTTTCTCTGCGCCGCCGGCGTCGAACGTTCGCTCGTCGTTCCGCGCAGCACGCTCAACGCGACGCGCGGCCAGCTCTTCGTCTCGACGTTGGTGACCAAGGTGCAGCGGGCGCATCCCGAAGCCGGCGCCATCGCACTCGCGATCACCGAGTTCGATCTCTATAAAACCTCGCACCGGTTCGTCTTCGGCGATGCCGATGAAACGCAGGGCATCGCGGTGGTTTCGACCCATCGCCTGCGCTCGGAGTTCTACGGCGAGCCGGCCGACTCGAACGTCCTTTTTCAGCGGATCCTCAAGGAGTCGATCCACGAACTGGGGCACGCGTTCGGGCTCAAGCACTGCTACAACGCGCGCTGCGCGATGTACTATTCGAACTCCATCTTCGAAACCGATAACAAGATGCCGCACTTTTGCGAGGGGTGCGACCGCCGCCTATCCCGCACCCACTCTTAGGGAAGGCCAGAGTTTCGCTCGAGGCGTTGTCGCCGAGCACCCGCGCGTGACCCGATTAGCGTAGGACGCGGGCGTCGGCCATCTCGACGATCTCGGTCGTTCCGTCGTCGCGCACGACGCAGAGCGCGCCGCCGTCTTGCAGGCGCGTCGCGTCAGCATCGAAGGGTCCCTTCGCACCGTCCCGTTGAATGCGGTAGCGTCGTCCGGGAACACCGGCGGCCGCCTCCCAATGTTCGACGACGCGCCGGGCGTCGCCGAGCAGATCGAGCGATGCGCCGTATCGCTTGAGAATTATCTCGAGAAGTTTGGGCCGCTCGACGGGTGCGAAGTCCTCGCAAAACGCGGCGGCATCTTGAACGGGCGTCGCTTTGGCGCCCGAGCGAGCGACGTTGATTCCAACGCCGCAGGCCACGTGCGCTGCGTTCCCGGTAACTTGCGACTGGCAAAGAATTCCGGCGATCTTTCGGTCGGGCGCGAGGATGTCGTTGGGCCACTGAAGGCCGGCCGGCACTCTGGACTCTTTTAAGGCCCAGCCGACTGCAAGCGCGGTCCAAAAGGGAACGAGCCACAGGCGCTCGGCCGGCACGGCGGCCGGAAGAATCGTGCTAAAGAGCAGCGACGTACCGGCGGCAGCCTCCCACGTGCGCCCGCGACGTCCGGCCCCGTGACTCTGATACTCCGCGACGATGGTATGGCCGTAAAAGCGCTCGTCGCCGAGGAGCGCGGCCGCATCCGCGTTCGTGCTCGACGTTCCTTCGACGTAGGAAATCGAGCGAAAGGGCGTCGCGGAGAGCGCAGCGGCGGTGTGCGCGTAGGGGCCGGCACTCGATGTTCGCACGACGTGTGGTTTGGCGACCGATTCGCCCTTCACCCCGGCCGGGGCGGAGTCGCGGGCCCGCTAGCCAACCACGGCGGTATGTCGATTGAACGTACGCTCATTCTTTGTAAGCCCGACGCCGTCTCGCGCGGGATCGTCGGCGAACTCGTGTCGCGCATCGAGCGGCGCGGTTACGTGATCTCCGCGATGAAACTGATGCAGCTCGACGGCGAGCGCGCTCGCGCGCACTACGCCGAACACAGCTCGAAGCCGTTTTTCGGCGATCTCGTCTCCTTCATTACGAGTGGTCCCTTAGTTGCCCTGGCCGTCGAAGGCCAAGACGTCGTCGAGGGTTGCCGCCAGCTCATCGGCGCCACCAATCCGCTGCAAGCGGCTCCCGGCTCGATCCGAGGCGACCTCGCGCAGACGATCGGCCGCAACCTGGTTCACGGCAGCGACGGCACCGCCAGCGCGCAACGCGAGCTCGCGATATTCTTTGAAGATAAGGACTTCGTTTCGCGCCGTCACGATCTCGAGCGCTGGATCAAGGAATAGGAATGTCGCTGGAATCCTTACGCGGCGGGGGAACGCCGACGGTCGAAGGCGTGCACGCGCGCGAGATCCTCGATTCGCGCGGCAATCCAACGCTTGCGGTAACGGTCGCAACGAACTTCGGCGCGGTCGAAGAGGCGATGGTGCCCTCGGGCGCGTCGACGGGAGCGAACGAAGCGGTCGAGCTGCGTGACGGCGACCAACAGCGCTACAACGGCAAAGGCGTTCGCAACGCGGTGCACAACGTCAACGACGTCCTCGGGCCGGCGATCGAAGGCCTCGACGCGACGGCACAGCGCGAGATCGATCAGAGGCTCATCGAACTCGACGCGTCTTCGAACAAATCGAATCTTGGAGCCAACGCGATCCTCGGCGTCTCGTTGGCGGTCGCGCGGGCCGCGGCGGTGAGCCTCTCGACGCCGCTCTACCGCTACCTCGGCGGACCCGCGGCGGCGACGCTTCCCGTTCCGATGATGAACGTGATCAACGGCGGGAAGCACGCCGAGGGTGCGCTGCAGTTTCAGGAGTGCATGATCGTTCCGGTCGGAGCGCCCACCGAAGCCGAGGCCGTGCGCTGCGGCTCGGAAGTCTTTCACGCGATCGGTCAGATCTTGCACCAGCGCGGCCTGCCGACGCTCGTCGGCGACGAAGGCGGATACGCACCGCCCCTCGAGACGCCGCAACAAGCGCTCGACCTCATCGTCGAGGCGATCGAACGCGCGGGCTATCGCGCGGGCGACGACGTCGCGATCGCGCTCGACCCCGCCTCGAGCGAGTTCTATGCCGACGGAAACTACTATCCGCTTTCGCGCGACACGGCAGCGAACGTCGACGACATGGTTGCGCTCTATACCGATCTCTGCGATAACTATCCGATCGTTGCGATCGAGGACGGCTTGGCCGAGAGCGACTGGGCCGGCTGGGAGAAGCTGACCGCAGCGCTGGGCAAGCGCATCCAACTCGTCGGCGACGACATCTTCGTTACCAACATGAACTTCCTCGAGCGCGGCATCGAACAGGGCGTCGCCAATGCGATCCTCATTAAGGTCAATCAGATCGGCACGCTCACCGAAACGCTCGATTGCATCGCGATGGCGCAACGCGCGGGCTACGGCGTCGTCGTCTCGCACCGGTCGGGCGAGACAGAAGATACGACGATCGCCGATCTCTCCGTCGCGACGGGAGCCGGCCAGATCAAGACTGGCTCGCTCTCGCGCAGCGATCGCACGGCAAAATACAATCGCCTCATGGCGATCGAAGAGCAATTGGGGCAGGCAGCGCGCTATCCGGGCGCAAAGGTCTTTGCACGCGGGCCTGTAGCTCAGCGGTAGAGCGGCCGGCTCATAACTGGTTGCGCGTAGGTTCGAATCCTACCAGGCCCACCAT
>DATAWH010000034.1:0-135659 GCA_036267315.1 Candidatus Cybelea sp.
GCAGCGGAGAACCGACGGCGCGTCGCTTTGGCAGGCACCTCGGGACCAGGTTGCGTGGAGTTCGGTTGCATGAACGAGACCTTTCATGCCCTCAGTAATTAAGTCCGGTCTAGTGGTCTCACGAGATACTGAAACGGAGGGTCGCGCGAACAGGACTCCCTAATACACGGGCACGAATTTTTAGAGAGAACAACAGCGGGGCGCTTCTTAACGGGAGCGCTCACTTCTTTTCCCCCGCAGATCGTAGAGCGAGCCGGCAACGCTCGACCGACTCATACCTAAAGTACCAAAGCCTAGGATAAAGCTCCATTGCATCGAGTACATCGTCGCGCACGAGCTGTCGCACGCGTTTCGGCGCAACGCCGAGAAGCTTTGCAACTTCCTCGGTAGTCAGCGCCGGTTTAGGCATCGGGGTAATGGCCAAGTCAAAATCTCCTCAAGTCAAACAATCCTTGAGAACGTGGTAAGAGGACACATCTCGTGGGTTACTCACGTACTTCGCCTTAGCTAACAGCAGTTCCTCGAAAAACATCGTGCGCAAGCGACAGAAGTTACGAGTGTTTTAGACGTACGCCGACATAGTAATCTCGATTTTCCGAATGTCGTCGTCTGATCCTTAACTCCCGAACTAACCACGACGTTAAACTGTTCCGCCGAGAAGCGGGCTTGCCATTTTGCTCACAGTAGTCCCTATAAGCCCTCGTAAACTCTAACGGCTTCAACTTCGTAGTTCGGAGCCGTAATTAAATGCTTTCCGCAAAAGGCTGCGTGCGACCATTCGTCGTCAGGCCAATGACGCTCGGCAAACGAGGATACTTTAGTGCCTTTTGAAATGCGGTCGTCGGAAGCGCATTGTTCTGAGTTATTACATGGAGCGACCTTCGTAATCCAGGATGTCCAAACCGAAACGCGCTTTGCTGTACCGTCAGGAGTCGCGGGCGTTTGCAAAACGTCAAAAACGATAAACTTGCGTCGGTCCTTAGTGCGCCTCCGAATATGCGTGACGACACCTTCGGTCAGAAAAAGCGCTCCTCCCCGCTGACCGGGGCAAACGACCGTGTCACCGACACTGATGGTTTCTCCGCGCCAGTCCTTAACAGGCGCGTTTATCTCGGATGGTTCGGCTTGCTGTCGAGGGCGCTGTTCTGCGGTTTTTGGCCTGTCCGTTCTTCCTACCTCAGGACGTGCTTCCGACGCTCTCATCGCGCGATAGGTTTCCCTCGCCTTTAATGCGTTAGCGCGATACTTCGCTAACACTTCGGGCGACAGGGAGCGCTTTCGCTTGCGTTTAGGCTTTGCCCGTTTCTTAGGCATCCTAGGTCGCTACCAGCGCATCGAGTATCTGATTCATCTGGGCGAGCGTTCTAAACGGCAACCCTGAAAGCCCTCGCTTGCGCTGCGGGGACGTTTCTAATTCCGCTCAGTTGGCCGCGCACGTCGGCGAAATCGCCGTGCGCTCGGGTGTCTTCTTCCATGTGCGGCGCCACGGAGCGGCGCCGCCATTTTGCGCCGTGACCGGACACGACGGAAACCGCCGCGCGTAACGAATCGACCGTAAAGAGTTCGACCCCCGAGACGAGCGCCGCTTCGTCGGCGTTGCATTCGGGGACGATCAGTTTGGTAAAGCCGGCGTTGCGCGCGCCCAAAACCATAGGCAGTGCACCGTTGATCGGCTGCAGCCTTCCATCGAGCGCGAGTTCGCCCAGGGCGATAAACTCTCGCAGTGCGCTTTTTGGAACTTGCTCGTCGATGCCGATGAGCGCGAGGGCAATAGCCAGATCGAACGCGGGGCCGGCCTTGCGCACGTCGGCCGGCGAAAGGTTGACCAAAAGCCTTCCCGCGGGGTAGGCGAAACCCGAGTTGAAAATTGCGGCGCGGACGCGCTCGCGTGCCTCGTTGAGGGCACGATCGGGAAGACCGATGATCGCGAAGGCGGGGGTGCCCGAAGCGCTGTCTGCCTCCACGCGGACGACGTATCCCTCGATGCCGAGCATCGCGGCCGAAAAGGCGAGCGAGAGCATACGACGCCTCTGCGCGGCCCGGGGCGCCCGTCTAGGGGTCGTCAACGGGTTCCAAGAAGGCGCAGGCGTGAACCTGGACGCTCTGACCGCCTGGTCGACGGCGATTGGCGCGGTGGCGCAAACCGGTACGGTGCTCATCGTGGGCGGGAGCGTGATCGCCGCGCTGGTGCAGCTGCGTCACATGCAAGGCAGTAACCAGCTTGCCGCGCTGCTCTCGCTGGAACGAGACTTTCGCGCCCCCCAGCTGCAAGCTGCACTGACGTACTTGCAAGAAGAGCTTTCGCGCCGGCTCGAGGATCCAAACTATCGGCGGGAACTCGAGCAGATTGGTTTCGTCGACCCCGACGCCCACCCGGAGATGATCGCGTGCAACTGGCTCAACGAAATGGGCACGCTCGTCAAACGGCGCCTCGTCTCCGAAGACACGTTTATGGACCTTTTTGGGCGGCTGATCGTGCACTGCTGGAAGAAGGTCTCGCCGGCAATTGCAATTCTGCGCCGTCAACGTGGGCAGTCGCAGTACCACGACTTCGAATACCTCGCGGTGCGAGCGATGGCGTGGCTGGAACGCAACCCTCAAGGCACGTCGCCGCAGGCCTTCGAGCGGAATCCCCCCGACGATCCCTGGCTCCAGGTCGACCGCGCCGCGGCCAAAAAAGACTAAGGCACCCTTAAGCCCGTGCGGGCATCGTCCATCCGCAAGCGCCTCAAAGCCCAAAAACGCCGAGATTCTCCACAGAATGCACAAGACCAACGTCACAAGCTGTGGACAGTATTAAAAGGCGGCGCGCCTCAAAACGTTCAAAAGGACGGCCGTTAATGGGCTGCCCCACAAGGAGATCGGTGTTGAAAAGAGCCCCACTACGCATCGCCGCTGCGCTCGCCGTTACGACTTTAGCCGCTTGCTCGCACGGGGGCTCGCAGAGTTCTGCTTCCCCCCGACCCAGCTCCGCCGGTGCGGGGCGCAAGACGATCGGCGTCTCCATCCAGAACCGCGAGGCGCAGTTCTATCAGGACATGGAAGCCGGTATGCGCGCGGAGGCAGCCAAGCGCGGCTACTCGCTGGTCGTGGTGGACGCGAGCCGCGACAACGCGCGCCAGCAGAGCCAGGTCGAGGATTTCATCTCCAAGCGCGTCGATGCGATCGTTCTCACTCCTTACGATTCGGCCGCGATCGGCAGCGCGATCGCCGAGGCAAACGGCGCGAAAATTCCGGTCTTTACCGCCGATATCGCGAGCACGAGCAATCAGGGACACGTAATCGCGCACATCGCCAGCGATAACGTGCAAGGCGGCTTTGCGGCGGGCAAACTCATCTGCACGGCAGTTGGTAAAAGCGGGAGCATCGCGATCGTCGACGAGCCCGAGGTGACCAGCGTTCAAGATCGCGTCAAAGGGTTTAAACAAGCGATCGCGCAGCTCTGTCCGGGCGTTACGATCGTCGCCGACGTCGACTCGGGCGGTACTCGCGACAAGGCGAGCAGCGATACCGGCGATATCCTCCAGGCGCACCGCGATCTCAAGGGCATCTTCGGGATCAACGACGACTCCGCGCTCGGCGCGCTCGCCGCCGTCCGCGCCGCCGGTTTGACCGGGAAGGTCGCGATCGTCGGCTACGATGCGACGCCCGAGGCGCGCAAAGCAATTGCCGCAGGTGAGATGTACGGCGACGCGATCCAGTATCCGTCGAAAATCGGCTCGACGACGATCGACGTGATCGGCGGATACTTCGCCGGCAAGCAGCCGCCGGCGCTGGTAAAGATTCCCGTCGGCGCCTACACGAAGTCGTCATCGTAGCGTGCCGCCGCTGCTGGAGATGCGCGGAATAGAGAAAAGCTTTCCCGGCGTGAGAGCACTTTCCGACGTATCGCTCGCGCTCGATCGCGGCGAAGTGCTCGTGCTCGTCGGCGAAAACGGCGCCGGTAAATCGACGCTGATGAAGATCCTTTCGGGCGCGCTGCGTGCCGACGGCGGAGAGATCGCCATTGACGGTGCGGCGGTCACGATCGACTCGCCGCAGCGGGCGCAGCAGCTGGGAATCGGCATGATCTATCAGGAGTTCACGCTCGTCGGACAACTGAGCGCCGTCGCCAACGTTACGCTGGGTTCAGAGCCGGTGCGAAGCGGGTTCATCGACTCCGCGGCGGCCGCACGCGCGACCGCCGCCGTCTTCGACGAGCTGGGCCTTGGGGTGCCGCTCGACGTGCCGGTCTCCGAGCTTTCGGTGGGACAGCAGCAGCTCGTCGAAATCGCAAAAGTGCTCGCCCGTTCCGCGCGGATCATCGTGATGGACGAACCGACCGCGGCGCTTTCGGATCGCGAGATCGAAGGGCTCTTCGCGGTGATCGCGCGCCTGCGCGCCTCGGGCGCCGGCATCATCTACATCTCGCACCGTATGGAAGAGCTTTCGCGCATCGCCGACCGCATCGCGGTAATGCGAGATGGCAGCATCGTGGCCGAGAAGGCCTCGGCCGATTTCTCGCCCGGCGAGATCGTGCGCCTGATGGTCGGACGGCAACTCGACGCGCACTTTCCCGAGCTGGTTGCAGTCGCGCCCGATGCGCCGGTGCGTTTGGAGGTTCGTTCCCTTTCGCGCCGCCCGGCGCTCCAAGACGTCAGCTTCTCGGTTCGCAGCGGCGAAATCGTCGGACTCGCGGGCTTGATCGGAGCGGGCCGCACCGAGATCCTGCGCGTGATTGCCGGTGCCGACGTCGCGGAGAGCGGCGAAGTGCGGGTCGATGGCGCTGCGGTCAGGCGTGGCGATATCGCCGGCGACATCGCCGCCGGAGTCGCCTTCATCACCGAAGACCGAAAAGCTCAAGGCTTGGTCCTCGGGATGACGGTGCGCGAAAACGTTTCGCTCGCACACTTGGCGGACTTCGTGGATCGCGACCTGCTCGTCGACGTCGCGCGCGAGCGCGCGGCGACGAAGCGGATGATCGAGCAGCTGCAGATCCGAACGCCCGGTACCGAACAGCTCGTGAGCAATCTCTCGGGAGGAACGCAGCAGAAGGTCGTGCTCGCGAAGTGGCTGCTCGGGAACGCCGGCGTCTTTCTCTTCGACGAACCGACGCGCGGAATTGACGTCGGAGCGAAGGCGGAGATCTACCGGATCATGCTCGAGCTCGCGGCGCGCGGTGCCGCGATCGTCATGGTCTCCAGCGACCTGCCGGAAGTGCTCGGAATGGCGCATCGGATTCTCGTCATTCGCGGCGGGAAGATCGCCGCGGAGTTCGCGCGCGCCGAGGCGACGCCCGAGCGCGTCATCTCCTTTGCCACCGGAGCGGCGGCATGACGGCGGCACAGCGCCGTGCCTACTGGCTGCGTTTCGGCGTAGCGGCGCTCGTTTTGATCGCGTTGATCGCCATCGTCGACGCCGCCTCGCACGGGGCGTTTCTTGAGCCGAGCAACATCGTCCGCGTCCTGCGACAGATTACCTACAACTGCATCCTGGGCGTCGGCCAGACGTTCGTCATCATCACCGCCGGCATCGATCTCTCGGTCGGCTCGCTCGTGGCCTTGACCGGCGTGGTTGCCGCGCTCTTTGCCAACTACGCGCACCTGAGCGGCTTTCCGCTCATCGCGACAACGCTGATCGTCGCGGTCGCGGTGGGGTGCGCGGCCGGCTGGGTCAACGCCTTGCCCGTCGTCAAGTTGAACCTTCCGCCGTTCATCACGACGCTCGCGATGCTGGAGATGGCGCTGGGCGCTTCGTTCATTCTCTCGCACGGCCGCCCGGTGGCGCTCCAGACGACCGACTTTCAAAACACCGGCATCGGCTCGTTTTTGGGAGGCGTCACGAGCGCTTTGCATTTGCCGAACGTTCCGGTGCCCGTCGTGTGGATGCTGGTCGTCATCGTCGCCGCTTCGGTATTGCTCAACCGCACCCGCTTTGGCCGGTACGTCTTTGCAATCGGCGGGAACGAAGAAGCGGCGCGGCTCGCCGGAATTAACGTCGCGCGCGTCAAGACGCTGGTGTACGTAATCAGCGGCGGGTGTGCGGCAATCGTCGGCTTCTTGTACATGGCGCTCTTCTCATCGGGCTCGCCGCAAACGGGCACCGGCGACGAGTTGCTCGAATCGATCGCCGCGGTCGTCGTCGGCGGAACGAGCCTGATGGGCGGCCGCGGAAGCGTCGTCGGTACGTTTTTTGGCGCGCTGCTCATCGGCGTGCTCTACAACGCGATGAACTTGCTCAACGTCGACTCGTATCTGCAAAAGGTTTTGCTCGGCGCCGTGATCCTGCTCGCGGTCGTGCTCGACGAGCTTCGAAAGCGCTACCTTTCGCGCTGATTCAAAGCCGTCGAGCGCACGGCAGAATCAATACAAATCAAACAAGAAATATCAAAGAAAAATTGTGCTGTGGGTGTGAAACATGGCGCGCAATGCAGCTGGTATATGAGGGCGACACACCAAGCTGTCTATTGAAATGGAAAAGGACCATGATGAATCGAAGTTCACTGCAACGCACGCTCTGCGCGATGGGATTACTGCTGGCATTCGGAGGACAAGCAGGCGTCGCATTGGCAGGCACGAGCGGCGGCATTGGCGGGATCGTTACCGACGCGAAGACCGGAGCGCCGATCTCGGGCGTACGCCTGCAGATCACTTCTCCATCCCAAAGCGTCACGACGACGACCGACGCGCACGGCCGCTACATCGTGTTCACCCTGCAGCCCGACGACTACACGGTGTCGGCCCAGAAAAATGGCTACGACGGTAGCTCGATCTCGGGCGAGGCCGTCTTCGCCGATCAGACGCAGCAGTACGACCTAAAACTCACTCCAGCGTCAGAAGCGTCCAGCTCCGGCGGCGCGACGCCTTAGAGGCGCGCACGCCGTTTGCGCGGCCTGGGAACTTCAGGTTTCCCGGGCCGCGCGCCGCTCCCGTTTAAAATGGAAAGTCTTGTTGCGTTAGCCCGACGTTGGTCTTGAGATCCGTAACGTTCTCGTCGAGCACGATCTGCGATCCGCTGTAAAGGATCTGGCGGATTGGAAAGTGCGTTTCTTTCGAGAGATACAGAATTTGATCGGTGATGTCGTGATTGGAGTTAGGATCCGACGCCTTCAGTTCGAGGCGGTCGGTATCCACGCCGCCGATTTTTCCCCCGTCAGTCTGCGTTAGCTTTCCGGGAATCGTCCCGTAGTTGTCGACGATCTTCTGCAGCAGCCCGTCGGGGATGGTCACTCCGCGCAGCGAGGTGGCGCGCGGATCGGTGATGCTCACTTTGAGGTGAATGCCGGAGAACAACCCGCCTTGGTGCCCGCTCACCTGGTCGCCGCCGGTCCAAACGCCGCCCGAACCTTTGCCGTCGCCGGCCAAAATCAGCGTTTTGACGTAGTGCGGCTTCATGAAGTCGTATTGGTACACGCGATCCTGCGTCTGGGTGCCCTTGGCTTCGTGGACGTGCAGCACGCACGTGTAGTCGTTGATCGCGCCAAACGCTCGATCGAAGGCGGCGATTGCCGTTACTTCGTTGGCTGCGCGTACGCCGGTGCAGCTTGCGGCAACGAAGAGGGCAAGCAGCGGCAGCGACCCTTTGAAATTCACGGTGATCTCCTCAAAGAATACTTTACGTTGGGGATTGGACGCTTTCGTCGATTAAAAGCGTGCCATGCTTGCCTTCGACGCCGATGAGAACATCGCATTTTGCGTCCGCTGCGATCTCCTCGATCGTGCGGCCGAGCGGCGCGCCGGTATATTTTCCCTCGCGAAACGAGCCGAGAATAATGAGATTTGACTTAACTCGCTTGGCGACGTCGAGCACGGCCTGTTTGGTCGATCGCGCCTTGAGCGTCTCCGTGCGGATGGCGACGTTGTGGCCGTTGGCGATGGTCTCCGCAGCGCCGAGCGCGTCGAGGGCGGTACGCTCCTCGAAGGGCATCTCGGCATCGGGCGGGAGCGTGTAGGGAACTTCGATTACGTACAGCGCGAGCAGTTCCGAGCGTTCGCCGCGGGCGAGCTTCACGGCCAGCGCCATCATGTGCGAAGAATCGATCTCCGGCGAGAAGACCACGATCAAGCTGCCGACCAGGCGCTCCAGCTCGCGCTCCGCTTCGGCCGCGATGCGCAGTACGTGCGACTGCGGCGGATGCAGCATCCAGTTCAACGTCGCGCCGACCGCGGCGGCGATCGAGAGCGCGATTAACGCACCCCAGATGGTGACGTGCACGTCGCTGCCGAGAACGATCACCGCATTCCCCGAACTCGCGCGATGAGCTTGAGTCGATGAACTCCCAACGCGATCATCGCTGCGCCGAGAACGACGCCAGGCAGAATTGCAAACCGGCCTGCCGGCAGCACCGCGAGCATGCGTACCAGGATCACGCCACCCAAACCGATCATCGCGACCGCGAGCACCGACCGCAGCAGCAGCATCTATGGAACCTGCGAGGGTGCCGCGGCCCCAGCTCGCCGTTCGTCGCTCGCGCGCAGGTTCTGCAGATACTCGTCCATGAGTTCGAGCTCTCCGGCGCGGCGGAGGATTTCCGTCTGTTCGTTGCGCCAGTCGTGCTTCTGCGACCCCAGCAGCGGCAGACGGCGGTGTCGCCGGTAGAAGAGGTACGCGATTAGTCCCACCACCAGCCACGTGGGGCCGAAGATGCGTCCGAGCGCGTGCGTGCGCAGCGTGAAGAGCAGAATCGAAAAGATCCCAAGGAAGCCAATGACGGCGACGACCGGAAAATCGACGAGCTCGCCGCGAAAGCGCATCGGAATATTGAACGGTATTTTGAACTTGCGCGGGCTCAAGGGGTCCATCATGCGCAGCCCGATCAGTCCCAGAAAGACGAACGAATAGCTGGTTGCCGCCCCGAAGGCATAGAGATCGGCGAGAAACTCGAGGCCGTTCTCGCCGTGGAAGAACTTTGTGTAGAGCGAGGAGACCCCGGGAAAGAGCGCGGGTGCGGCGGCGAAGACCAGCTCGACGACCGCGATCGCGGAGAAGAAGACGATCGAAATCGCCGGCGTTCGATAGGCTCGATTCACGCGCTGGAAGATCGACGGCAACAGGTTGCTGCTGCTCATCGCATAGGCGATCCGAGAGCTGCCGAAGACTCCCGAGTTCGACGAGATCAGCAAGAGCACGGCGCCGAGCACCGGGACGTAGAGAGCCGCGAACGCGCCGTAGTACGGTACCTGCGCGGCGAGCAGCGCGACGGCCTTACCTTGGTTGTCCGCGTTTTGCGGGAAGATCTGCCAGAACTGCATCGGATGGCCCGCGGAATCGGTGATGGGATGCCACGGCTGCAGACCGAGCGCTAAGTTCGAGTAGGCCAGCGCGAAGATGAGAATCGTCAGGATCAGCGCGATCGACGTTCGCGGGATGATCGAAGCCGGCCGTTGCGTCTCCTGTGCCGCTTGCGAAATCGACTCTAACCCGACGAAGGAGATGATGGCGAGCGACGTCCCGAGCATCAGTTGATACGGCGACGGCCAGTGCATCTGCATCGTGTGGATCAGCAGCTGCGGCCGGAATGCAAAGAGGAAACCGAAGCAGAGGATGCAGGTTTCGCTGATGACGTCGAGCGCCGAGACGATGCCGTTGAACGTGGTGCTCTCGCGAACGCCGATGACGTTGAGCAGGCAGAGTCCGACGACCAGGCCGAGGACGACGACGAAGTGCAGCCACGGGTGCACGGAGTTGACGAGCGCCGGTGCGAGCTGGCTCGTATAGTCGACCGACGTCCAGGCGAAAAGCGTCACGTCGATCGTGAAGTCGAGCAGGACTGCCCATCCGGCGATGAAGCCGAAGATGTCTCCGAGGCCGCGCATGACGAAGTACTGCCCGCCCCCGGCGACCGGGTAGGTCGCGGCGAGTTCGGTGTACGCTAAGCCGATGCAGACGTAGACGACGCCGGCAAACAGAAAGGCTACGTTTGAGGCGCCGGCCGCCCACGCCAGCACGAGGCCGAGACCGACGAAGATGTCGGCGCCGACGTCGGAGTATCCCCAGGAGAACGATCCCCAGGGCGTGACGGTGCGGCGGAGCTCCGGCTGCGGCGTGCTGCTCACCGGTTTACCGAATCACTTTTAAAACGCGTTTCGATGGAGGCTCAAGCCGTGACCGTCCAGCGTCACGACGTCGAAGCGCAGCTTCGCCGACGGCGCGACGATCTGCGCGTAATCCGCCGCAAGTCGCCGCAGCGTCGCGCGCTTGCGCGCGTCGACGGCGCCGAGCGCCGAGCCGTACCTCCCGGAATCACGCCTCTTCACTTCGACGATTACGAGCGTCGGCCCGTCGAGGCATACGGCGTCGATTTCACCGCCGGGAAGACGCACGTTGCGGGCCAGCACGCGGTAACCGCAGCCGGCGAGAAGCCGGCTCGCAGCGTCCTCGCCCTCTCTTCCCTTTTCGCAGCGACTCTTCAAAATGTGCTCCTAGTCTTCAACGTAGGTCAGACCCAGCGCGAGCTGTGCATCGCGGACGCGCGCCCAGTTCGCCCGATGGTGCTCGCTGGGACCGTGGGCGCGCAGCGCCTCGATATGCTGCGGCGTAGAGTACCCCTTGTGGCACGCGAAGCCGTAGCGCGAATCGACGCCGTCCAGTGCGACCATGAGGGCATCGCGATGGACCTTGGCAACGATCGAAGCCGCCGCGACGACGGCGCAGCGTGCGTCGCCTTTGATGAGCGGCTCTTGCGGGCCGGCGAACGAACGAATTCGCACGGCGTCGGTAATGAGGTACTCGGGGGCGGCTTGCAATGCGGCGATCGCGCGTTCCATTGCGAGCACGCTCGCCCAGTAGATGTTCAGCCGGTCGATCTCGGCGACGCAAGCGCTGCCGATCGACCACGCGGCCGCGCGAACCTTGATGATCTCGGCGAGTTCGACGCGAACCTCCGGTCGAACCAGCTTGGAATCGTTGAGCCCTTTGATGAAGAGCGGTTCGGTGGCGACGACGCACGCGGCGACGACCGGTCCGGCGAGCGGGCCGCGCCCGACTTCGTCGACTCCGCCGACGAACAGAAACCCCTTGGCGCGCGCGGCGTCTTCGAAATGATGCAAGCGACGAAGCCGCCGGCGTTCGCGTTCGTAGGCGTTGCGGGCCTTACGCTGCTTCGGCGTCATCGAGGTTCTCCAAAGAGATGCGTCCGAAGACGCCTTCGTTAAATGCGCGAATGTAGGAGTGTGCCGCGTTGTGATAATCGAGTTCGCCGCCGCGCCGGACGAAGCCGCGCGCGGTCGCGAACGCGTGCAGATCGGGGACCGCCGTTGCCGGGTGGCGCGCCTGCAGCCATGAGTGGAACGCGGCGACGACTTCTTGAGCGTCGTAGTGATCGGTGGGAACGGCGCCGCAGATCGCGAGCCGCCACTGCGCGGCGGCCGTCGAAATTTTTGGTGGAAGAACGCCGGGAGTATCCATGAGTTCGATCTCCGGTGAAAGGCGGAACCATTGAACCTGCCGCGTCACGCCCGCTCGCCCCTCGGTCTTGGCGGCGGAGCGACGGAGCAGCGCGTTGACGATCGTGGATTTGCCCGAGTTCGGGATGCCGACGATCATCGCGCGCGCGACGCCGGACGCTCCCTTACGGCGGCCCGGAGCGGGCGCGATCGCCGCGGCGATCCGCGCGACGCTGCGCGGATTTCGCCCATCGACGGCGACGGCGGTGTAGCCGCGAAGCGCAAAGTGACGCAGCCACGCTTTGGTTGCCGCCGGATCGGCGAGGTCTTCGCGGTCCAGAGCGACGACGCGTGCCCGCGCCGCGGCGAGTTCGTCGAGAACGGGATTTCGACCGCTCTGCGCGATGCGCGCGTCCACGACTTCGATCACGACGTCGATCGTCCGAAGATACTCACGGATCCGGCGCAACGCCTTGGCCATGTGGCCCGGGAACCATTGAACGTGCCGCTCAAGCTTGCTAGTCATAGTTCCCCATTCACGCTTTTTGCGGTCATGCTCGCTACAACGCCCCGAGCATTCGCGGAGGCCAAAGGCCGGCGATCGCGCGGCCGATCAGGCGGTTGTCGGCGACCGGTCCGAAGAAGCGGGAGTCTTCGCTGTTCGCCCGGTTGTCGCCGAGCACGTACACGGAGTTCGGGGGGACGGCGACCTCGGCAAAGCTGCGGTCGTCGACGTTCTTGACGTACGGCTCTCCGAGCGAAGCGCCGTTGGTGTAGACGCGGCCCCGGGCGATGACGATGCGATCGCCGGGAACGCCGATGACGCGCTTGATGAAGACTTCGCGGTCGTCGCCTTCATGACGAAAAGCGACGATGTCGCCGCGGTGCGGCGCACCGAGCCGGTACGCGAACGTGTTGATGAGAACGTACTCGCCCGAACGAATGTGCGGTTCCATCGAGAGCCCCGAAACCTCCGGCAAGCGCATGAAGAACGCAGCGATCAGAAGGGAGAGTACGGCCAGCTGCAGCGCCAGGCTCGCGATCGACCGCCAGCGCAAGATGCGGGGCACACCGCTCGACTTCGCGCAGGCGCCTAGAGAATCTTGGCTTCCGAGGGCGGCCAGAAGATCAGGAAGGCGCGGCCGGTAAAGCCTGCCTGCGTTCCTTTGCGCGGACCGGCTGCGAACCGGCCTCCGACTTGCGCGAAGCCCCAAATGTGCGAATCTTCCGAATCGTTGCGGTTGTCGCCGAGCATGATATAGCAGTCCGGCGGAATCTTATCGGGCGCGGACCAGGCCGACGCGGGCGGAACGTTCGCGGAGCTCGAGTCGAGGCGCTGCCAGCCCGCACCGTAGCTCACGTAAATGCCGTAGTTGCGGATCTCGAGGTTGTACGCCGGCTTTTCTGCGGTGTACGGTTCGTGCAGCGCGGTGCCGTTGACGTACACGGTTCCTCCGGAGATGCGCAGGCTGTCGCCGGGACGGCCGATCACGCGCTTGATGAAGTCGTCCGGCGTCGGAACGGGCGGCGGAAAAACGACGATGTCACCTTCGTTGGGCTTATGAAAGCGGTACTCGAACTTATCCACCAGCAGCACGTCGTGGATCTGCAGCGTGGGCAGCATGGACCCCGAGGGGATGTAATAGGTGCGCGCGACGAACGTGATGAGCACCCACGCCGCGAGTCCGGCGATGATGAACGGGTCCAAAAACTCGCGCGCGATCGCCGTGCTGCGTCCTGCGGATCCGGCGACGACGGGACGCAGCGAAAGCACCCCGCGGACGATAGCGATGACGGCGACGATGGCGAGCAGTTCGTACGGTGTCATCGGCGGCTTACTTCTCCAGCACGCGCAGGCGGCCGAGCGGCCAGACGATCGCAAAAGCTCTACCGGTGAAGGCTGCTTCGATTTTCCGGCCAGCGAGCGGTCCCGCGGCGAAGCGTCCGTTCATTTGTGCGAAACCCCACACGTGCGAGTCGTCGGAATAGTTTCGATTATCGCCCAAAACGAAGTAAAAGCCGTTGGGCACGCGATCGGGTGCTTGCCAGAAGGAGCGTTGCGGGACGTTTGCAGCGCGACGGTCGAGTGGCAGGCCGTCGACGTAAATACCGTAGTCTCGAATCGCGAGATCGTACGCGGGCGGCTGGTTTTCGTAGGGTTCGAAAAGACGAACGCCGTTGCGAAAAACGGCACCGTCGCGAACGGCGATCGCGTCGCCCGGCACGCCGATGACGCGCTTCACGAAGTCGTTGCCTCCCGCGGCGACGGGCGGAATGAAGAACGCGACGTCTCCGTCCTGCGGCCGATGCAAACGATAAGCGATCTCATCGACGAGCAGCACGTCGCGAACTTGCAGCGTCGGTACCATCGAAACCGACGGTATGTAAAACGTCCGGATGACGAACGTAATCAAGAAGAGCGCGATCAAACCGGCGAGGATCGGTACGTCGAGCAAATCTTTGAGCGTTGCGTTCCCAACGCGCAGATTCCAACTCGCGAAGGCTCCGGACGATAGAGCTGCCCGAGCAATCGTTAAAAGGCAGAGGAGCCCTACGAGCTGGAGCGGTGTCAGAGCGGCGGATCAGGTTCCTTTGGCTTTCTTTTCCTTGATGCGCGCCGCCTTGCCGACCTTCTCGCTCAGGTAGTAGAGGCGGCTGCGCGCAACGATGCCGCGCTTCCCGACCTCGATGCGCTCGACGCGGGGGCTGTGCAGAAGGAACGTCTTCTCCACGCCGATGCCGTGCGCGATGCGCCGGACCGTGATGGATTCAGCGGAGCTCCCGCCCTTGCGGACGATGACGACGCCTTCGAACATTTGCGTTCGCTCTTTGCCGCCTTCGACGACTTTGGAATAGACCTTCACCGTGTCGCCGGCGCGGAAGTTCGGGACGTCGGGCTTGAGCTGGTCGCGTTTGAGTGCGTCGATAACGTTCATCTATCTGTCTTCCTGAGTGCAAGCGCGGCGCGGCGCAAGGAATAGCCGGGCGCGGAGCCCGGCAGAGCCTCCGTATCCTATCACGGGCTTTCCTTGGGGTGCAAGGCGTTATCGAGCAGGGGATTATCGAGCAGATCGCGCCGGCGTTGGGCGGTTCTCAGGCGGGACTGTTCGCGTCTCCAGCGGGCGATCTTCGCGTGATCTCCCGAGAGGAGAACCTCCGGGACGTCGATGCCGCGGAAGGTCGCCGGGCGCGTGAAACAGGGATAGTCGAGCATCCCGGCCGCGAACGATTCGTTCTCGAGCGACTGCGGCCGGATCGCCCCTGCGAGCAACCGGATCGTCGCATCCATGAAGGCCAGCGCGGGGAGCTCTCCGCCCGTGAGAACGAAGTCGCCGAGCGAATACTCCACGACCGGGAAGAGCTCTCCGAGGCGATCGTCGATCCCTTCGTAGTGTCCGCAGACGAACACCACGCGATCGAGCGCGGCGAGCCGTTGTGCGTCGGACTGGTCGAACGGCTTACCGCCGGGCGCCGGAACGACGATCAGCCGTTGCTCGTTTGCGGGCGCCTGGGCCAGCAGGCGATCGAGGACCGCGGCGATCGGCTCGATCCGCAAGACCATGCCCGGGCCGCCCCCGAAGGGCGCGTCGTCGGCGCGGTCTCCCGCCGCAAGGTAGTCGAGAAGGTGATGGTAGCGCACGCTTGCGACTCCGGCCTCGACCGCGCGTCCGACGATCGACAGACCGACGAAGGGCGCGAACACCTCGGGAAAAAGCGTGATGACGTCGATCTCGAACATCGCCCGGAAGTGTTCCGGAACCGACGAGAATTTGCTTGCGCGCTCGAGGCGCTCGACCGGCACGACTTTGCGAAGGCGCAGCTGGAGCTCTGCTCGCTGCTCGAGCAGCCGGCGACGGGTCGAGAGCGGGCCTTTCTTTTCAACAAGCGCGGGGTGGCGCGAATCGGACTGGAGTTGCGGGACCTCGCGCGGGAAGATTTCGCCGCTGCGCTGCAAGCGAACGCCGACTACGCGCCGGCGCTTACCAATCTCGGAAGCCTGCTGCTCGAAGAAGGGAACGTCGAAGCAGCGATCGCTCACTACGAGCGCGCGGTTCGAAGCGACTGCGACTACGCCATCGCGTACATGAATCTCGGGGTTGCTTACAAGCGAGCCGGACGGATCGCCGAAGGCGTTCGCGCATTGCGGCAAGCGCAACGCCTGGAGGATCGGCAGAGAGCTAGCGCTCTGCGCTCCTTCCCGCGGTTTCGTTCGCGGTGATCCCCTCGAGGTATTGGAAAAGCTGCGGCAACGTGATGCGTTCGAGCGCCGTTTCTTCGTGGATCGCATCGCCGTCGGCGCCTTCGTCGCGCAGGTAGCAACGCGTCTCTACCGCTCCGTCGCTCCCGCTGACGAAGGAGACCGCGAAGCCGCGACCAGGAGTTTCGTCGTAAATTCGCATCGTTTCGGGATTGAGAATCTCGATCGAGTGCGCGGAGTTGTTGGTGTCGAAAATCAAGATTTTAAGATCGTCGAAGTTGGTAACTTCGATCAATCCCACCACGAAGATACTTTTGGTCGAAAAGAACTCGTGCCCGCGTTTGCTGCGGCTGGAAATCTCATAAAAGACTCGTCGTGCAACGAATCGGTTGAGAATTTTTCGCAAGGTCGCCAGCGAAGCGAGCGTTTCCGTGCGATTGCCGCGCGTATAGACGATCTTCACGGGGGCCCTCATGCTTGCACAGCCCCGCAGGGAAGCCCTTCTCGGTAGCCGGCGGAAGTCGGAGGGGCTTCGAGGAAAGGCCACGCTGCGATGTTCTCGGTGCCAGATATTCTCGTCGTTTCGGTGCTTGCGCTCTTGCTCTTCGGGCCCGACCGGCTCCCGGGGCTAATGCGCCAGGCTGGCCGCTTTATGCGCGAAGTTCAGAACACGTCGCAGTCGTTCGTCGCCGAAATGGAGCGCGCGGCCGATACGGGCCCCGCGCCGAACCTCTACCCCGTCGAGCCGCCGCCTGCCCCGAGCGAGCCCGCCGCGGCGGAGCATCCGGAGCACGACGAGAGCTAGATGTTAAAGCTCTGGCGCAGTTCGGTGATGCGTTGCGCGACGAGCGTCCGAACCTGCGAGTGCAGCCGCTCTCTCTGCTCGTCGGGAAGCCGGCGATAGATCATATAGCCGGCGGCCGATAGAAGGCCGCCAAGCACGCCCGCAAGGACGATCTTTCCGGCTTCGCCGGCGTCCTCGTCATCGCGCGGCGGAAGTTCTCCGAAAGCGCTCTGTTGACCGTTACCGGGGCGGGGCGAACTCGACCACGGCTGGTCGGCGGAACTCGTGCGAAAACTCTCAGACATCGTGTGATCTCCTTTGGTCTGCCAAGCTTGTTACCCGGATTCGCCCGTCCCGTTTCACGTTTTCCCGATTCGTTCGCAGGCGAGGCTTACGTGCTCCGGATAGCGCTGCGCGACCTGCGTCACCGCAAGCTCGGCGGCGGTGAGAATCGCGGCAACGCTTTCCCGCTCGCGAGCCGCCGGAGCGCAGTCGATCCGCAGGGTTCCCGGCTCTTGGAAGGCGATGATTTCGTCGCCTGCGTAGCGTTCGAGGCCCAGCCGCGCCGCCTGCAAAATGGCGGAGACCGCCGCGCAGACGATGTCGGCGCCGTACTCGTCGAAGCCGGCATGGCCCGACGCACTCAATCCCGCGAAGCGATCGATCTCGTCGCGGAAAAAGGTGACCTGGAGCACGGCAGTTGCGCCCCTAGGGGAGCGTGATCTTGGTGATTTTGACTTCGGCGAACGGTTGGCGGTGGCCATTGAGTTTGCGAACGCGCTTCTTCGGCTTATATCGGAAGACGAGAATCTTCTTGTCTTTGGCCTGGCGCAGAACGGTCCCGGTGACCGTGGCTCCACTCAAGGTTGGGCTGCCGACCGTGACGTCGTCGCCGTTGGCGGCTAGGACGACTCGATCGAAGGTAACGTCCGAACCGACCTCGCTCGCGACCAGGTCGCAGCGGATGACGTCGCCCTCGGCGACGCGGAACTGCTTGCCGCAAGCCTCGATGATCGCGTACATAACCTCGGTACGATACCAGGGCGCGCGGTCGCAGTCAACCGCGGCTCGAGAGCCGTACGCGCAACGAAGAGCCGTCGCCGATCCGGCTCCGCGCGAGCCGGCGTCGAAGAGGCGGGCTTTCGCTCGGTTGGAGGATATCGACCCAGGCTGCTTGACAGCCGGGCGCGCGGGAGCTAAGGTTGCAGAGTAGTCTGTAAAATAGAATAAGTTGGAGGCAAAATGATCTACGAGGCGATCGAGCGTCAACCGGTATGTACCGGAAAGCTGCTCTTCATTTGGAGCGTTTACGGCTGGGCGATGGCGTCGCTGAGCGCAACGGTGCACGCCGAGGGCGGTAACGATCTCACGAGTTGGGGTCTGGCGCTGGTCGTCGGCCTCGGCCTGGCCTTCGTTCTGGGGCGCAACTGATGGACGGGGGGTTGACCGCGCCCCAGGCGCGCGACCACATCGAAATGGTCGATCGCATCTTGGCCGAGTCGCATCCGCGCCTCTGCGCGGGCGGTGAATACTTCGTCGTCTGGGGCGCGATCTCGGCGTTTATCACGGTGCTGCCGGCTTTGGTTACCCACGACTATCTTCCGAGAGCGGCGCTGTGGGCGCTTCCAGTCGTTTTGGTGGGGGGCATCGTTTTTTCGGTTCTTCGCGGCGCGGAGACGCGCTCGCGAGTTTCGCGCACCTCACTCGTGCAGCGAGAGTTCTTCAACGTGCTTTGGCTCACGGTTGGCCTGGCCTTCGTCGTCGACCTAGCGGCATTTCGAATTTTTTCCGGCCTCGCGGCGGCTGCAATTTGGAGCGTTGCCGAAGCAATCGTCCTGTTCTTCATTGGGATGCACGGCAATCGCCGCGCGCAGCTCGGAGGCGTCCTCGTCGTCGTCTCGCTCGTCGCCGCAAACTTCGTCGCTCCCAGTATCGCGAGGTACGTACTCGCAGCCGGAATGCTGGCCGGATATACCGGCTTCGGCTTGAGCGAACTGGCATCGCGCGACTAGAGCAGGGATGGATGAGTTGCTCCTCTCGAAGGTACGTCTCGGAGCCGTCGCCGCACTGCTGAACTACGACTGGGTCGCGTTTTCGGAGCTCGCGCGCGCCGTCGACGCGACGGCTGGTAACCTCGGTGCCCACTTGACGAAGCTCGTCGACGCCGGTTACGTCGACGAAGAGAAGAGCTTCGTCAATCGCCGCCCGCTGACGCGCTACCGGCTGACCAAACGGGGCCGCGGCGCTTTCGCCGAGCACGTCTCGCAACTGCAGGCGCTGTTGAAAGCCTCGCGCTGATCGCTAACGGGAACCGAGTTCGTACGCGGCGCGCAGGCCGTCGTCGAAGGCGCGCACCGCGTCGAGCTCCGTTGCCTCGCGTGCTCCGCCGACGACGCGGTGCGGAATACCGAGCCGCTCGATCCCGGGCAACAGCGAACGGTTTGACTCCTGCCCGGCGGCGATGACGACGGTGTCGGCCTCCACAAACCGTTCGATCCCGCCGGCATCGCGAAAGCGGATCCCACCGGCGACGATTGCGTCGTATTCCACGTTGACGAAGCTTGCAACACCGCCGACCCGCAGCGCGGCTAGAACGGCCCAGCGTGTCGTCTTACCGATGTGCTGGCCGATCGGCCGCCCTCGGCGCATGAGCGCGACCGCTTTTCGTCCGGTAACGATCAGGCTGCCGTCTTCGGGCGCCGCCAGACCCTGCTCGTAGAGGAAGCGCGAACTCTCCGAAACGTTCGCCTCGCCAAAGCTCAAAAAGTGGGCGACGTCTACGCCGATTCCGCCGGCGCCGACGATCGCTACGCGCGGTCCGGTGCGCGCGCCGCCGAGCAGCAGGTCTGCATAACTCATCACGTGCGGTAGGCCGCTGCCGGCAAGCGTAACTCGCCGCGGTACGACGCCGGCCGCCAGGATCGCCGCGTCGAACCCACGCAGCGCTTCGGCATCCGAGCACCGCGCACTACAACGCACGTCGACGCCGAGGCGCGCGAGCTCGTGGGTGTAGTAACGGATCGTTTCACCGAAGTCGCGCTTTCCCGGAATCCGCCGCGCCATGCGGAACTGTCCGCCGAGTTCGGCGTGGCTCTCGAAGAGCACGACGCCGTGCCCGAGGGCCGCGAGTGCGCGAGCGCTCTCGAGCCCGGCCGGACCGCCGCCGACGACCGCGAACCTGCGACGCTGCGCTTGCGAGACGGCGGCAAGCGGAAACTCGAGTTCGCGCGCGGCGCGCGGATTGACCATGCACGAGACCGGAACGTCGACCAGCGAACGATCGATGCAGGCCTGATTGCACGCAATACAGGTGTCGATCGACGCCGCCGCGCCGCGCACGGACTTCGCGACGAGGTGCGAGTCGGCCAGAAACGGGCGTGCCATCGAGACGAAGTCGGCGCTGCCTTCGGCGATGACCGCATCGGCGGCGGCCAGTCCGTTGATGCGATTGCTGGCGATGACCGGCAGCGTCGCTACGGCACGCTTGATTGCGGCGGCAAAGGGAATCCAGACGCCGGCCGGCACCATCTGGCCGACCGTCGGAATGGCCGACTCGTGCCACCCGATGCCGACGTTGAGCGCGTCGACGCCGTCGTCTTTGAGATTTCGCGCGAACGTGAGGGTTTCTGCCTGAGTCGTCGAGCCCGCCATCAAGTCCGCACCGGAGATACGGAAGACGATCGGAAACTCGTCGCCGGCAGCCGCGCGGGCAGCGCGCAAAACTTCTCGCGGGAAGCGCATCCGCCTCGTAAAGTCGCCGCCCCACGCGTCGTCGCGGTGGTTGGTCACCGGCGAAAGAAACTGATTGAGCAAGTATCCTTCCGACGCCATCACTTCGACGGCATCGAAGCCGATGGCGCGCGCGTGGCGTGCTCCGGCGGCGAAGTCGGCGATCGTCTCGAGGATGTCGGATTCGGTCATCGCGCGCGGCGGATCGGGGGAGAAGCGTGAGGGCACGGAGGACGGCGCGACCGGCACGATGCCGAACGACGCCCGATAGGCGTAGCGTCCGGCGTGAAAGAGTTGCAGCGCGATTCGGCCGCCCGCAGAATGCACCGCGTCGACGGCTTGTCGCAAGGGCCGGTGTGAAGTGGATTCGTTGATGAAGCTGTAGTTTCGTCCGCCGGCGCCGGCTCGGTTGACGCAGGAACCGCCGGTTACGATTAATCCAACGCCTCCCCGCGCGCGTTCGCTGTAAAACGCCGCGAGCGCCTCGCCGTCGGATTCGATGCCGAGGTGCATCGAACCCATGACGATGCGATTTGCAAGGCGGAGCGTACCGATCGTTCCGGCCTCGAGCGCGCGCTCGAACACCTAGGCTGTTACAGGGAGAGCGGCGGAAGCGTGTCCGCGTAGAAGGGCGGCGCGATCACGCTTAGGCCACCGTCGACGCAGATCGTCTGCCCCGTGATGTACTCGGATTCGGGCCCGAGCAAAAAGGCGATCGCGTCGGCGACCTCCTGCGGCGTCCCCATTCGAGCTTTCGGGATCTTTGAGAGCACGCCCTCGATCGGCGCCATTCCGGCGACGTTCTCGTAAAAGTACGCGCACGACTCGGTATCGATCAACCCGCCGTTGACGGCATTGACGTTGATTCCTCGCGGCGCAAACTCGACGGCCATGTATCGAACCCACGCTTCGACTGCCGCTTTGTTGGAACCCAGGTTCGCATAGGTGGGATAGGCGCGCATGCTGCCGTAGCTGGAGAGTACGACGATGCGGCCGCCGTTCTCCATCAGCCCGACCGCGCGCTGTGCGCCAAGCACGAAGGCGCGGACGTTGAGGGCGTACGAGCGGTCGAGGTTGTGCGCCTTGAGCTCTTCGATCTTCTTAAAAGAGCTGGCCGCGGCGTTGGAGACGAAGTGATCGAGGCGGCCGTACTCGGAGCGCACGCTCTCGAAGAGGCGCTCGATCTGTTCGGGCTCTTCCATGTTTGCCTGCACGGCGATCGCGCGCGTGCCGAGCGCTTCGATCGACGCGACGGTTTCTTGGGCCTGTTGCGCGTTTTTATTGTAGTTGATGACGAGCATCGCGCCCTCGCGCGCGAGGGAAAGCGCCAGCGCGCGGCCGATGCCGCGCGAGCTCCCCGTTACGAGAGCGACCTTACCTTCAAAACGACGGCTCACGTGCGGTCTCCCGCGGCTCCGAGCAGTTCCCGGGCGATAACGGTCTTTTGGATTTCGTTGGTCCCTTCTTCGAAGCGCTGCGCGCGCGCGTCGCGATAGACGCGCTCGATCGCGTTAGGTTGCCAGAATCCGCTGCCCCCGTGAATTTGCAGCGCTTTATCGGTGACGCGAGTCAGCATGTCGACGGCCTGCAGCTTCGACATCGAGGAAAGCATTGCCGCGTCGCCGCTGCCGGTCTCCCACTCTCTGGCGGCGTGCAGCACGAGCTGCCGCGCGGCCTCGATGTCGGCGGCGTTCTCCGCGATCAAAAAGCGGATCGCTTGCCGTTGCGCCAGCTTTTTCCCAAACGTTTCCCGTTTGCGTGCGTACTCGATCGCGAGTTCCTGGGCACGGCGGGCGAGACCGACGCAGCTCATCGCGACGGAGATGCGGCTCGGCGTCAAAAAACCGCCCAAAGCGATCTCCAAGCCCTGCCCTTCGGCGCCCAGCCGGTTTGCGACCGGAACCGGCGTCCCTTCGAACGTCAAGTGCCCGTGGTCGGTTCCGCGAACGCCCATCGATTCTTCCATCGCGACGACTCGTGCGCCCGGTGCGTGACGGTCGACCAGAAGCGCGAGCGTCCCGTCGGCACCGCGCGTTCCCTCGATTCGCGCGAAGAGCAGCCAGTAGTCGCAGATCGTTCCAAAGGTGATCAAATGCTTTTCGCCGTCGAGCAAATACGTGTCGCCGTCGCGTTTGACGCTGCAGCGCAAGTCGGCACCCGTTCCCGCCGTCGGTTCGGTCAAGGTGAAGGCAATTTTAAGGGTGCCCTCGATCGACGGCAGAACGAACTTCCGGCGCTGCTCGGGCGTTGCGAAGCGATCCATCGCCCGCCACGTGCCGTTGACGACGTGGACGATCATCCGGATCGACGCGTGCGACATCGAGAAAAGCTCGATGAGTTCGAGATACCTGGAGAATGCAATCCCGCGGCCGCCGTATTGCACGGGGGCTGCGAGCGAGAGGTAGCCGCGCTCGCGCAACTCGTCCCAGAGTTCGAGCGGCACGTGGCGTTCGCGTTCGATGCGCTCGGCCCAGCGTTCGCCCGGACCCGCGACGTACTCCGCGATACCGTCGCGCAGCGCTGCGAACGACGCGTCGTCGAGAACCGGCGTTCCGTCGGTCTTCAAAAGGCGCTCGCGGTGTCGCGCCGATCGGCGCGCAGCTCGCGTGCCTGTTCGCGCAACAAGTATTTCTGCACTTTGCCCGAGGGCGTACGGGGCAGGCGTTCGACGATCTCGAGGCGTTCCGGCCAGTAATGCTTGGAGGCTTGGCAGGCGAAGAGATAGTGCTGCATCCGATTGAAGTCGAAGTGCGATCCTTCGTTGAGGACCGCAAACGCGCATGCCCGCTCGCCGAGGCGGGGATCCGGCATCGCTACGATCGCGACGTCGGCAATTGCCGGATGGTCGCCAAGCAGCTGCTCCATCTCCGCAACCGGTATCTTTTCGCCGCCGCGGTTGATGATGTCGCGCACGCGGCCGGTGATGCGAACGAAGCCGGCGTCGTCAATAACTCCGAGGTCGCCGGTCTTGAACCAGCCGTCTGACGTGTAGGCCGCTTCGGTCCATTCGGGGTGGTCGGCGTAGCCCGCGAACATCGTCGGTGACTTCACCTCGAAGTGACCCTCCACATTGGGCGGAAGCACGCGCCCGCGTGCATCGGCGATCCGCAGCTCGATGCTGCGTAACGCGCGGCCGTCGGTCCCCCACACCTTCTTGCGCTCGTCGGTTGGAGCGGCGAGCGATCCCAGACACGACTCCGTCGTTCCCCAGGCTCCGCAGACGGCCGTGCCGAGAACGCGCGTTGCGCGCTCGGCCATGCCGCGTGGGACCGCAGCCCCCGTTGCCACGAAAATTCGCAGGGTCGCCGGCGGGGGCTCGCCGTGCTCGACGGCGTGAAGAACGTCGGCGAGAAACGGCGTGGCGGCCTGTACGAACGTTCCGTTCCAATCGTTGAGCGCGCGCAGCGCGCGAGGCGCGCTCCAGACCGGTTGAACGATCTGCGGCGCACCGAGCACGAGCGCAAGCCACATGCCGTAAAGGAACCCGGTTTGATGCGCGAGCGGCGACGGTACGAAGATCCGGTCCCGCGCGTCGAGGCCGAGGTGCTCGATTTCCATTGCGGCCGCGCGCATGAGCACGTCGTTGCGATGCAGCACGCCCTTAGGTTCGCCTGAGGTACCCGACGTGAAGAGCAGCTGCGCGATTGCGCGCGGGTCGCTCACCCGCGCTCCGAGCGCGTCGCGGTCGGGCTGCGTCGTTTGCAGTGTCTCGCGATAACGCAGCCAGTGGACCGAGCCGTCTTCGTAGTCGTGCACCGGCAGCGCGTACGGTTTTCGTCCCCCCGCGCAGACGACCACGTGTTCGAGCGCGAGCGGCAGGTCTCCGGAAAAGGCGCGCGCTTCCCGAAGCATTGTCGCGACTTCGTCTGCGTGGCGGCGCCCGCGATATTCGTCGGGAACGAAGATGATGCGCGCGCGGGAGCGTCGCAGGCAGAACGCGATCTCGCGTTCGCGAAAGATCGGCATCAGCGGGCAGCAAACCGCGCCGATCCGCAGCACCGCGAGCGAAATGACGACGAAGTCGAGCACGTTGGGTAGCTGATAGGCGACCCGTTCGCCATAGCGCACGCCGAGGCTCAGCAGCAGCGTCGCGGTGCGTTCGACTCGATCGAGCATTTCCTGCCAAGTGAGCGCGACGTCGCCGTCTTCGCGCGCCTCGACCGCCGCCAGCCCGCCGGGAGACTCGTCTGCGCGACGGTTGAGCAGATCGTTGATCGTGAGTTGCGAGGTTCGCTCGATATCGAGCTCCGGTGCTTTGCGCCTTTCGCCGGATCGGCGGTCGCCCGCGGCATCGGAGACCGACATCGCAACGCCGATTCCGCGCATTGCGTCGAAAAACCCAGGATACGAAATTCGGTACGCGTTGGGATAGGTCAGCGTGCTCTGACCTCGCGCGCGCGATGCGGCGACCGCAAGCGACATCAGAATGCGATGATCGTTAAACGACGACAGATGAGCACCGGAGAGGCGGGAGACGCCGTGCGCGAGCAGCCGGTCGTCGTGAAGCTCGAGCCGGCCGCCCATGCGATTGAGCTGCAGCATCGCGGCGACGCGATCCGATTCCTTAAGACGAACGTGTGCGATGTTTTCGAGAACGGTCTGCCCGTTCGCAAAGGTCCCCAGCGTCGCGAGTATCGGCAACATGTCGGGAATGTCGCGGCAGTCGACGCGCGCGGAGCGAAGTTCGATGCCGTCGTGGCGCACGCGCAACGCATCGGCCCCCGAGTCGTATTCGAGCGGAAGCCCCATCTCGGAGACGATCTGCATGAAGGCGCCCTCCGGATGGTCGGGCATCTCGCCGGGAAGCTCCCGCAGGCCGCGAAAAAGCACGTTCGATGGGTGCAGCGCGGTGACGGCGAGCCCAAAAGCGGCCGAGCCGATATCCGGCGGCAAGGCGATGTTCGCGGGACGCGCTTCTTGGCCCGGCTCGACATCGAAGCGCCGCCAGTCATCGGAAACCGCGACGTGCAGGCCGAACGCGCCCATCATCCGCACGGTCAGTGCGATGTACGAGCGCTCGTTGAGTGCGCCGTCGACTTCGATCGTCGTCGATTTCGCGGCGAACGGCGCGAGCAGCAGCAGCCCCGAGATCCACTGCGAGAGCGTTCCCGGAATGACGATCGTTCCGCCGTTGGGGCGGCTCGGCGAGATCGCAATCGGCGGACAGCCGCCGGCGGATTCGAAGCGCACTCCCATGCGCGCGAGCGCATCGAGCAACGGTCCCACCGGGCGCCGGCGAAAATACTTCTGAGCGGTCAGCGTCAGCGGAGCGTTGGCCAGCGCCGCAAGGCCGATCATGAAATAGAGCGTCGACCCCGAGCTGCCGACCGAAACGACCTTTCGCTTCACCCGGTAAGGACCGCCGGAGACGACCATCGTCTGCCCTTCGACTTCAATCTTGGTGCCGAGCGCACGCAGAACGTCCATCGTAAAGTGGACGTGCCGAGCGTCCGAGAGGCCCGCGATGCGGCTCGTTCCCGGCGCAAGCGACGCAAGAATGAGCGCTCGGTGCGCGTGATACTTAGAGTTCGGTACCACGACCTCGCCGGTCAGCGGCCCGCTCGTTCCTTTGACGAGTAGATTCATCGGTGTCCTACCTCGAGGCAGCCAACGCACAACCTTCCGAACGTTGCGGATTGCGCCCTGCTCACCGCGAGACGATCAGCGACGCGTTCTGACCGCCGAAGCCGAACGCGTTTACCTGAAAGGCGGAGTAGGAGTGAGAACGCGGCGCCTGCATCACCAAATCGAAGCGCGTCGCCGGGTCGATGCGCGCGGTGCCGATCGTGGGAGGAATCATCGAATCGCGCATTCCCATGATTCCCGCGACGACGCACATTGCGCCGGCACTGGCCATGCTGTGACCCACGTGTCCCTTGATCGAGGTAACCAAGGGCGGACGCCGTGCGTAGACTTCGTCGATCGCCCTGGCTTCGGCGGCATCGCCAACGAGCGTTCCGGTCGCGTGCGCGTAGACGACCTCGCACTGCGCGACTACGCCGGCGGCGCGATCGATCGCGTCGCGCATCGCTTGCACCTCGAAGCGAGCCGATGGGTCCGGAGAGGTGATGTGATGCGCGTCGGCGAGCGAGCCGTATCCGCAAATGCGAGCGACGATTTGCGCGCCCCGTTCCACCGCGCGTTCGAGGCGCTCGAGGATCACGATCGCCGCACCGTCGCCCATCACGAAGCCGTCACGATCCACGTCGAACGGACGCGAAGCCAACGCGGCGTCGAGGTTTCGGGAGAGCGCGCCGGCGCGAACGAGGCTCTCGTAGACGAGCGGACTCAACAGCGTCTCGGTTCCTCCGGCGATCGCCGCGTCGACCTCACCGCGCTCGATCATGCCCGCAGCTACGCCGATCGCGTCGAGGGAGGATGCGCACGCAGTGCTGATCGCTAGTTGCGGCCCGTGAAGTTCCCAACGCATCGCGATGAGCGCACTTGGCATATTTGGAATGACCAACGCCATCAGCTTGGGCGTAGCGACCCGGCCCTCCGACTCAGATAACCGGCTCTGCGCCTGAGCGACCAGCGGGAATCCACCCATCGTATTGCCGATGACGACCGCCGTGCGTTCCGGCGGCGGTTGGAGACCGGCGTCGTCGACGGCTTCGGCCGCTGCGGCGATCGCATACTGCGTGAAGCGGCCGGTATTTCGCAAGACGGTTGGATCCAGTATTCCCGCGGCGAGAAAATCGTCGGGGACTGCGGCCCAAAAGCGATTTCCCGAAAGGCGCGGTAACGGCGAGCTCATCGGGGCGACTGCACGCTTGCCGGCGAGCAGACTGCTCCAAAATGCCGACGTCCCCGTTCCGATCGGCGAGACGATCCCCACTCCGGTTACCGCAACGTGCTCCACCGCGTTTGAAGTGCGTGGACCCCAGCAGCGTTGCCTGCCGCGACTGGGGTGCATGATGCTGTGAACAGCCGTCGAAGCGAGAAACGTGGAGCGAGGGTTGAACGTACCGCAATCGTACCGGTTGGTCCGGCGAGACGCGCGTTCGGATCGCACGATCGTACGGCTTCGAGGCGGCGCCTCCTTCGGCGGCGAGGAGCTTGCGATTTGTGCCGGCCCGTGCGGTGTTGAGTCGGAGGAACAGCTCGAGTCTGCCGCGAGCGCGGTAGCCGCCGCCGGCGCCAACGTCTTGCGCGGCGGCGCGTACAAGCCTCGAACCTCTCCCTACTCGTTCCAGGGGCTCGGTGAAAAGGGCCTCAAAATGCTGCGCGACGCCGGGGATCGCCACGGCCTGGGCGTCGTAACCGAAGTCCTCGATCCGCGTGACGTCGAAAAAGTGGCAAGTTACGCCGATATGCTGCAGATCGGCACGCGCAACATGCAGAACTTCGCGCTGCTGCGCGAAGTCGGCTCGACCAGAACGCCGGTGTTGCTCAAACGCGGGCTCTCCGCCACGGTGCAAGAGTGGCTTCTCGCCGCCGAGTACGTGATGCTCGGCGGAAATGAAAACGTCGTTCTCTGCGAGCGCGGAGTCCGATCGTTCGACGTGGCGACGCGGAATCTGCTCGACATCGCGGTCGTGCCGCTGCTCGAAGAGATGACCCACTTGCCGGTGATCGTGGATCCTTCGCATGCCGTCGGAATCGCCCGGCTCGTTGCGCCGATCGCCATCGCGAGCGTCGCGGCTGGAGCCCACGGCCTGATGATCGAGGTTCACCCCGACCCGGCAAACGCGCTATCGGACGGCGGCCAGTCGCTGGATCGCGAGCAGTTCGATCAGTTGATGCGCAAGCTGGAACGGGTGGCAGAGTTTGCCGGACGCAGGCTTCCCGCACGCAAACTCGGCGAGTCGGCCGTCTCCCGCAACGCCGCCGGGGACGTACGGTCGAGCAGAAGCGGCGTAAGGCTGGCATAACCGGCGGCGACGGCTCCGATATCCGTCCCGGTCGTCTCGCGATCGGTTGCAAAGGGCGATTCCCACGCGCGGTAGTAGCGGACTGCACCGGCCCGCTCTTGGCCGATCATCCTTCCGCAGATGCGTTTGCGTCCGAGGCGCGTAAGCGCGATTCCGGCGATCTCTTCGGGCGGAACGTTAGGAACGTTTAGGTTCCAGTAGCACGCCGGATTTTCACCGGCGGCAACGACGCGCTCGATGCAGCAACATGCAATCGACGCCGCGCTCTCCCAGTGGCGGCGCGCGAGCGGCGTTTCGTGATCGGCCGCAAGCGATACGGCCAGTGCGGGGATACCGAGCAGACACGCTTCGACGGCGCCGGCAACCGTTCCCGAATAGTTGACGTCGTCGGCGAGGTTCGGCCCGTGGTTGATGCCGCTGACGACCAGTTCCGGACGCTCGTCGAGCACCGTCGTGCCGAGGAAAACGCAGTCGGCCGGCGTTCCCGAGCACGCGTACGAGGGAACGTCCGCTCCGGTGCGGCGTTCCAGCGTTATCGCTCCGTCGGCGGTAATCGCGTGAGAGACGCCGCTGCGATCCGCCGACGGCGCGACGACGACGACGGCGTGTTCGAGGGAAAGCGCTTCGACGAGCGCCGCGATGCCGGGCGAATCGATGCCGTCGTCGTTGGTGACGAGAATGCGCGTACGAACGGCTCTACGCGGCGACGAAACGAAGCGCGAGGCCGTCGATGCAGTACCGCAGGTGCGTCGGCGCCGGCCCGTCGTCAAAGATGTGGCCTAAGTGACCGTCGCACTTCCGGCAGTGCACTTCGGTCCGCTCTGCTACGAGCTGAAAATCGCTTCTGGTACGCGTCGCGTTCGGCAAGACGTTCCAGAACGACGGCCAGCCGTCGCCGCTGTCGTACTTCGTCTTCGAGGAGAAGAGCGCCAATTGGCAGCCGGCGCAATAGTAGGTTCCGCTACGTTTCTCCGCGATCAGCGCGCTCGAAAAAGCCAGTTCGGTTCCATTTTGGCGCAGAACATAGTAGCGGTCGGGGCCAAGGATCGCGCGCCACTGCGCGTCGGTGTGGGTCACTTCGGCCTGCTGCGCCGCGGATCCGCGAACCGCGCAGCCGGCAAAGGCCAGCGTGGCGGCCGCGGTCAGAAACTCGCCGCGCCTCATCGCGCCACCTTGGGAACGATGTGGCACGAAGCCGTGCCGGTCTTTTCAAAATAGCGCTGATGATACTCCTCGGCGCGCCAAAACCGCGTCGCCGGCGTGATTTCGGTCACGATCGAACGAGCGAGTTTGGCCTGCTCGCGGTCGCGGGACGCGACCGCCGCACGCGCTTGGGTTTCGTCGTGCGTGAAGATGGCCGAACGGTACTGATCGCCGACGTCGGGCCCTTGCCGGTTGAGTTGCGTGGGATCGTGAATTTGCCAGAAAAAATCGAGCAAATCGTCGTAAGAAATTCGTTGCGGATCGAAGGTTACTTCGACGGCCTCGGCATGGCCGGTATCGTGTCCGCACACCTGACGATAGGTCGGGTTGTCGACGTGTCCTCCGGTATAGCCGGAGACGGCGTCGATCACGCCCGGCAGCCGGCGAAAGGCGTCCTCGACGCCCCAAAAGCAGCCGGCGGCAAAAGTTGCAGTCTTGCTCTCCATATACTTTTACAACGCTTCAGCCGCCGTGCCGGATGCATCTACACGGCGTCGGCGCGGAGAACGTCTTCGACGTCCTCTCGCCGGGCCAAGGTGCGGCACCGGCCCGCCTGGACGCCGACGACGGCGGGCCGCGGTAAGCGGTTGTAGTTGCTCGCCATGCTATAGGTGTAGGCGCCCGTCGAACACATCGCCAGCAGCGCGCCGCCGCCGGTACCCGACGGGAGGCGAACGTTGCCCAGCTCGTCGTTTTCACACGAGCGCCCGCACAGGGTCATTTCTTCGAGTTCGCCGGGAACCGAAGAGGCGGTAACGACGTGGTGATAGGCGCCATAGAGCGCCGGCCGAGGGTTCTCCGCAATGCCGCCGTCGACGATGGCGAACGTCCGCTCCGACTGCCGCTTGAGTGCGACGACGCGATACAGCGTCGTGCCGGCAAGCGCGACGATCGCGCGACCCGGTTCCAAGCCAAGTCGAGGGATCGGCAGCGAACGGGCGGCCGCCGTGGTACGCGACGCGTCGGCGGCTTGGCGGATCGCCGTTTCCACGTCCAGGCGCTCGGGCACGGCTCCCGGATGAGAGGGTACCCCGAACCCACCGCCGATTACGATTCGTTCAGTAAGCAGTCCGGCGCGGGCAAAACGCGCCGCCGCGTCGACGAGCGCGACCGCGTTGTGCGCGTAAGCGGCGCTTTCGTAAATTTGCGAGCCGACGTGCGCGTGCAAGCCGGTGAAGCGAAGCTGCGGTTGGCTCGAAAGAAGTGCGGCCGCGGCGTTCTCGTCGCGCAAGTGAACTCCGAACTTCGTGTCGTTTCCGCCCGTGCGCACGTAAGCGTGAGCGCCCGCTTCGATACCGACGTTCAAGCGAAGCATGACGCCGATCGGCGCCGCGCCCTGCGAGAGAGCGGCGAGACGTTCGAGCTCTTCTAAACCGTCGACGACGATGCAGCCCAGCCGTCCGGCGACCGCGGCGCGCAGCTCCTCGTCGGATTTTCCCGCGCCGTGCAGCGTGATGCGTTCGGGCGAAAATCCGGCCCGTTCCGCGGTGACGAGTTCGCCGAGCGAACAGACGTCGATGCCGATCGGATGCGCTGCGAGATGACGCAGAAACTCGGTCGTTGCAAAGGCTTTGGCCGCGTAGGATACCTCGGCGCCGCACGCGAGCGCGCAAGCGGCGAGCTTGTGCACGGCTTCGTCGACGACGTCGAGATCGACGACGAGCAGGGGCGTTCCGTGAGCTGCGGCTAGATCGAGTGCAGGAATGCCGCCGAGGAGCAGGTCGCCTCCGGCGCCGCGCCGGTGGCCAGGCGCGAGTTCACCATGCCAGCTTGCAAGCGCCGTCAGAACTGCTCCAAAAAGCGGTCGATCGTCTCTTGCGCGACTCCCGCGGCGATGAGGCGGCTTGGGAGCAGCTCTGCGTCGCGTGGCGGGGTCACGAACATGAAGGCGGCGGTCTCGCTTGCCGTGGCGCGTACCGTGCACCATTGCGCGCCTGCAGGAACTAATACCGTTTGGTATCGCGTGAGGGCGACGGGGTCGCCGTTGCTCGCGACCTCCAGCGGGTTCGCGAGCGACATGACGATCAGCGGCCGGCCGTTGGTCGCTAGCGAAGCAGGCTGCGCGGTAGCGGCGGCGCGTTCGACGATGAAGTGACGGTCGGCGATCAACGCGGTGCGGTCGAGGCCTTCGAAGTGATAGGGGACCTGCAGCAGCGTTCCGGTCGCGGTGGTTTTGTAATCCAGGACGTCGGCCGCCTTTTCGACGTTGAGCTCGCGCGGTTTGCCGTCGAGCCCGAGGCGGTTATAGTCGAACATGCGATACGTCAGATCCGATGCTTGCTGCGTTTCGAAGACCGTTACGCCGGGGCCAATCGCGTGAACGACGCCGTGCGGGATGTAAACGGTGTCGCCGGTTTTCACCGGAATGTGGCGCAGGAGCTCGCCCAACGTGCCGTCGGCGACGCGCTGCAGATACTCCTTGCGCGACGTATCGCGCGTCCAGCCGTAGACCAGCTTGGCATCGGGCTGCGCGTCGAGCACGTACCAGCATTCGGTTTTGCCGAAAGGTTGATGCTCGACGCGTTGGGCATAGGCGTCGTCGGGATGCACCTGAACCGACAGCCAATCGTGCGCCGTGATAATCTTCGTCAAGATCGGGAAGATGCGCTTAGCATCGAGATTCCCCATCAGCGTTGCGCCAAGGCTTTCGCGCAAGCCGCCCACGGTCTCGCCCGCTAAGGATCCATTGACGACCGGATCGGTGTCCCAGCATTCCCACGACTCGCCGAGTCGCGCGGCCGGGTCGCCGTGCTTGCCGTAAATGCGTACGAGTTCGTCGCCACCCCAGACCTGCGTCGTAAGCTTTGGATCGAGAACGTAGGGATACATCGCAGTACTTTGCATGGCCCGGCTACGATACGATGTCTTCCGGGCGAATTCCGGCCCGGAAACGGGCCCGCGCGCAAACAAAGAGAAGAGCGCCTGGTGCACGAGCTTTACATCGGCATCGGCTCGAACCTCGGCGACCGGCAAGCAAACATTCTGGCAGCGCTGCAGCGCCTGCGCGCTCGCGCGCACATAGCCGGCGTCTCGGCGTTTTACGAGTCGCCGGCTGCCGGCGGCGCGGAAGGGCCTCCGTACCTCAACGTCGCCGCCGCGCTGCGTTGCGAATTCGACGAGGAGCGCTTCATCGGTTTCGCCCGCGAGGTCGAACGAGCGGTTGGCCGCGCGGGCGGAGTGCGCCGTTTGGAGCCGCGCCCGATCGACATCGACCTTCTCGTTTTCGACGGGCGGATCGTCCAGAGCCGGCTCGACGAGCGTCCGTACAACGCCGTTCCGCTCGCCGAAATTGCGCCGGGCCTCGTTTCCGTTGCGCGCGACGGAAGCGTTCGCCGCCTCGAACGCGGGCTGCGGTTCGATACGGACCGGCAATCGGAGGAGCCGCAGATTCGGCTGTCGCTGGCGCGCGCCGGCGTATCGGGCGTACGGCGAGTCGTCCACTTGGAGGTCGACGGCCGCGCCCGCGTCTACAACGCCGAGTTTTCGATGGTCGCCGATCTCGCGGCAGACAGGGCCGGAGTGCACATGTCGCGGTTCGCGGAGATCCTCGAGGAGGCGATGCTCGACGTTCTCGCCGACGCGACGCAGCCGGCGCGCGTCGAAAACCTTGCCGAAGCGATCGCCGGCGAGATCGTCGCGAGTCAGCGGGCGATTCGTGCCGACGTTCGCCTGCGAGCGGAGTTCGGACTCGAGCGCTGGACGCCGGTGAGCGGCAAGCGCGGCGAAGAAACCTACACGCTCGTCGGAATCGCACACGCCGACGAGCTCGGCACCCGGCGCGTCGTCGGCGTCGAAGCCGAAGGGATGACCGCGTGTCCGTGCGCGCAGGCGATGGTTCGCGAACATTCGCTGCACGAGCTGCGCGAGGCGGGGTTCAGCGACGGCGACGCTCGACGCGCGCTCGACGCCTTACCGGTGGCGACCCACAACCAGCGCGGTCGCGGTACGCTGCTGCTCGGCGCGACCGGCGATCGCAGCGACACGATCCGCGCCGAAGATCTGGTCGAAATCGTTGAGAACGCGATGTCGAGCGAAACCTACGATCTGCTCAAGCGTCCCGACGAGTTCTTCGTGGTCAACAAAGCGCATCACAACCCGCGATTCGTCGAAGACGTCGTGCGCGGCATTTTGGTGAGTGCGCTCGACATGTACGACGATCTCGGAGACGATACGTTCGTCTTCGCCGGACAAGTCAACGAGGAGTCGATTCACAAACACGATGCGTTTGCCGAAAGCTTCGGCATCTTCGGCGAGTTGCGCCGCGAACTGCACGAAGGAGCGAGCGACAAGCGAACGGACCTCGCCGAATGGCTGCGCACCCGGCCGAGCGGGGTGCTACTCTCTTAAGGCGATTCTTTGGCGGTTTCGAGCGCGGCAATGCGCTCCCGCAAAGACGGGTGTGAGGCGAAAAAGAGCTCGTACCAGCCGGGCGGGTCTTCGTCGGTGAGATTCTGATCGCGCAAACGGCGGAACGCCGCGGCGCCCCCAAGAGCGTCGCCGGTCGCAGCGATCGCAAAGCGGTCCGCCGCCCACTCGCGCGAACGAGAGAAGGCAAACAGCAGGGGCCGAAGCACCTGCGTCGCGACCAGCATCAACGCGTACAGCCGAACGATCAGCAACGGGCGGTCGCGCAGCGACGTGAGTTCCGGTTCGGAGATCCCGCGAGCGGCGATCGCGAAGAGCGCGATGGCCAAGAGTTCCCCCAGCCCGATCAGGCGCCACGTATCCTTGTTGACGTAGTGTCCGAGTTCGTGGGCCACGACGAACTCGATCTCGCTCTCGGGAAAAGCCTCGACGAGCGTGTCGCCGAGCACGATGCGGTGCGTCCGGCCGATTCCGGTCACGAACGCATTGGCCTTACGGGTTTGACGGCTCATGTCCATGCGCAGAATCGAGGCATCCCCCACGCCGAAGCGCGTCGCGAGCGCGCGAAGCCGCGTTTCGAGCGACCCGGTGACCGGCTCGAACTTGTTGAACAGGGGCATGATGTAGAGCGGGACGATGACGTTGCCGATTACGAAGAGTGGAAAGGCCCCTGCGCTGGCCCAGAACGGCCACGCGCGCGGCGCCCGGCGCAGAACGAAGCCGAAGAGCGTGGCGAGCAGCGCTGAAAATCCCGTTGAAATCAGCGACGATTTGGCGTAGTCTGCGAGCCAATCGGCGCGCGTTTGATCGCTCAAGCCGAAGCGGCCCTCGAGCGCGTACCCTTCCACGAATGCAACCGGCAACTCGAACGCCGACGACGCGAGCGAAAAGGCGGCGAAGTACGCCGCAGGACGCAGCCATGGCGGAATGGTCGACGTTGCGTCGTCGGCCCGAGCCGCGATCGGCGCGTACGCAAATGCGGCGAAACCAGCGGTCGAGCGAACCGTCTCGGCGACGTCGAGGGCTCTCCGGATCCCGGAGTACGCGCGCGCACCTTTCGAGACGGAGTCGGTGGGAACGCGCCATTGCTGCCACGCCTCGCAGAGGCGGACGGCGACGTATCCAGCGCTCAAGCCGATACCGGCGCCGGCCAGAAGCTTGCCAAGGCTCAGCGCCATCTCTTACTCGCGTCCATACCCTGCGCTTACCTCCGGCGAGTTGCCGTGCGTGACCTCACTCGACCAGTCTTTCTTCGTGCTCATTTCCTGCTTCGTACCCGCGGGCCGTTAGACCAGTGAGATCGTTTCTTTTTGTTTTGGCTGTGCCTCCAAAGCGGAGACGAGACTGCCGGCGAGCACGTCGCAGATCGGATCGTCGAGCTCCTCGATGCGGCCTTCGTCGGCGAGTGCAAGCTTTATCGGATCGATCGGGATGCGAGCGAGCACCGGCGCCTGCGCCAGCTCGGCGACGCGTTGCGCGTAGGAGGGCCCGAAGATATCGTACTGTTTGCCGGTATCTGGCGCGATGAAGTACGACATGTTCTCGACGACTCCCAGTATCGGCCGCTTCAGCTGATGGATCAGGTTTGCCGCTTTGCGCACGACCATCGTTGCGAGCGCCTGAGGCATCGTGACGAGGACGACGCCGTCGATGGAGAGCGATTGCAGAACGGTCAACGGAGCGTCGGAGGTCCCCGGCGGAAGATCGACGAGCAGAAAGTCGAGCTCGCTCCAGAGCACTTGTTCGTAAAACTGCCTGATGACGCTCGCGACGATCGGTCCGCGCCAGATCATCGCGGTGTCCTCGCGATCGGTTAGCAGGTTCGAGCTGACCACCTCGATCGCGCTGCGTGAGATTGCCGGCGACATCAACGGCTGCGGCTGACCTTGGGGCGTCGTCTTAACCGGATCGGGCACGATGGTGAGCGGTTCGTGCAATCCGAAGAGCCGCGGTATCGAGGGGCCGGTAATGTCCGCGTCGAGGATGCCGACGCGAAAGTGCTTGCGCCGCAACCCGATCGCGAGCAGCGCGGTGACCAGCGACTTACCGACGCCGCCTTTACCCGACATGATCGGGATCGCGTGCGCGATCTTGTTGCGTCCGGCAAACGCGCCGGGCGCACGGGCGGCCGGGCGGCGCGCCTCTGCCGGAATCGCCGGCACCCTGCCCGAGCGCTGCGCTTGCTCGAGCGCGGCGAGAACCGGCCCAAGGTCGAACCCGTGAGCGCGCGCACCTTGTTCGAGCGTTTCGTATTTGCTGACGCTGCAGCCGCTACAGCCCAAGCCGAAAGCGGTCAGAACTTCGGCGGCGAGCGGCCACTGCGCTACGAGTTCTTGGATATTCGTCTGCGGAGCGATCTGAAGTTGGGGCATGGCTTCTTGGTTGAACCTGCGAACGGCGCGAGAGTATGCAAGGGTCGATCGATCGCGCTCTCGACGTGCTCGCCGGCGGCTGCGATTCGCCGGTGCGTTCGGGGTGGGGAGCCGGCCTTCCCATGTTCGTGCAGAGTTCCGCGAGCGGAGCGTACGCGTACGACGAATCGGGACGCCGCTACGTCGATTACATCATGGCGTACGGTCCGCTGCTCTTCGGGCACACCCATCCGGCACTCGTGCGCGGGTTGGACGCGCTCGCCGCAGGAGGCTTGGTCTGGGGAACGACCCACCCCGAAGAGATTCGGTTGGCGCAACGCGTGCGAGCCCATCTTCCCTCGATGCAGCGTATGCGCTTCGTTACGTCGGGCACCGAAGCGGTAATGAGCGCGATTCGCGTCGCGCGAGCCTACACGGGCCGTTCGCGCATCCTGAAGTTTGCGGGTAACTACCACGGGCACTTCGATCTCGCGCTGCTCGATGCGGGCGCGTCGGCCGCCGTCGGCGGCGGCGCGCCCACCGGCATCCCTGCGGGCGTCTCCGACGACGTGCTGACGGCGCGGTACAACGACCTCGATTCGGTCGACGAACTGCTCGCGCGAAGCCGCGGCGAAGTGGCTGCGATCGTCGTCGAACCGATCGCGGCGAACATGGGACTGGTCTTGCCGGCCGGCGGGTTTCTCGCGGGGCTGCGCCAGCGCGCCGACGACTGCGGAGCGCTGCTGATCTTCGACGAAGTCATTACCTGGCTTCGCTTCGGACTCGGCGGCGCGCAAGGCCGGGTCGGAACGCTCCCCGATCTGACCGCGCTCGGTAAAATTATGGGCGGCGGCGTACCCGTTGCCGCATTTGGCGGCCGCAAAGACGTCATGGAAGTCCTCGCGCCCGAAGGCCGGGCCTTCACCGGTGGCACTCACGGCGGAAATCCCTTCGGTGTGGCGATGGCTCATCGCGTGCTCGACCTGCTCGAGACGCACCCCGAATACTACGCGCAGATGGATGCGCTCGCGTGTCTACTGGCGAGTGGACTGCGCGACATTTTCGCGGCTCGCAGTCTCCCCTACGCGGTGGTGCAGCTGGAGTCGGTCGTCGATTTCAAGTTCCGCCCGGGGGCGCCATCGCGCAACTTCGACGACGCGCGCCAAGCCGACCGGCATGCGTACTCGGCTTACTGTGCGGCGATGCTGGATCGCGGCGTGTTGCTGCCGCCGTCGCAAAACGAAGTGATGTTCGTTTCGACCGCCCACGCGCCGAGCGACATCGACCGGACGCTCGCGGCGATCGCGGACTCGCTGCCGGCCTAGACGCGAATTCGGCGGCCGTCGACCCGTTGCGCGAGCATGTTCGTGGCGACGAGTGCCACCGGAATGCCGAAGAAGACGACGTGGGCGATCAAGTTATATAGGAACATGCCGGCCGACGGAAACGGGCGAACGACCGCGTGCCCGAAGTGGATGACCAAACGCATGACGGCCATCGCGACGATGCCCAGCAGCACGCCCGCGAAGAGTGCGTGCTCGCGAAGCCGCGCGACGCGCTCCACGATAAATACGAAGAGAATGCCCCAGACGATGCTGACGCAGAAATGGAGCAACGTCCCGAACGCGGCGGTCACCCACCCGCCGCGATACGCCGCCGCGCCCAGCAGATTGGAGGCATCCCACTGCATGACGAGCAGCGCGGTGACGTGCCGCGCGACCCACGGCTCGCTCACGATCAGATAGAGATCGATGAGCACCGCGCCGCAGAGACCGGCGACGACGCCGATGCCGATCGAACGGGCGCTCATTTGGGCGGGGCGCCTTGGGGAATCTCGCACGACTCGAAGGCGAAATCGTAAAAGCCGACGCCGTCGCCGTGCGGGCTAAGTTCGATCTCGTGCGACCCGTAGGCCGAGTTCATGACGAGATCGTAGGCCCGGGGTGCGTCGACGAGGACGTACGATCCGCTCGCGTCGTAGCGTAAATCTTTCCCGGCATCTTGCTTCGGTACCGGTTTGCCGTCTTGCATAACTGCGATCCGCGTCGATCCCCCGCGTTCGGGCTTCAAGACGGCGACCAGCTGGATGGCGTGATAGCGTAGCGCGAGGTACCCGCCGCTTTCGCCGGAGACGGCTGCGTCGCGGGTGAGGTGCCAATAACCGGAGAGTTCGATCGCGCCGTCGCGCGGCGGCGAGCCGATCGAGTAGTTCGTGTCGCGCGCGGGGTCGTTCTGCGCGGTGGCGTTGGCGATATCCCGATGACGGATCAAGATTTCGGCCGTGTGCGGATAGCAGACCGCGCCGGCCTTGTCGTAGCTATCTTGCGGCAACAGCGCCATAACTGCGGGAAGCTTCCGACTCGGCTGCTCGCTGCGGAGAAGCGCTTGAATTCGGGTCTCGGTATCTTGGTAACCGCCTTCGCCTTCAAAGCTTTCGACGAGCCTGCCGTTGCGGTCGTACAGATACTCGTGCGGCCAGACGGTATTGCCGTAACGCTTCCAGATCGCGTAGGAATCGTCCAGTACGACGGGCCAGCCGATGTCCAGGCGTTCGATCGCGGCTGCCACGTTAGCGCGTTCTCCGGAGAATCCGAACTCCGGCGTGTGTACGCCGACGATCGCGAAGCCGTCGTCGCGATAGCGGCGGTACCACTCGCGCAGATACGGCAGCGTCCGGAGGCAGTTGAGGCAGGTGTACTCCCAAAAATCCACGAGCACGATCTTACCGCGAAGCTGCGCCGGATCCAGCGGCGGCCCGTTCAGCCAGCCGGCGCCGCCGCTGAAGCTTTGAATCGTCGACGTGGCAGGCTCCGCGCCGAGGCCGACCTGCCACGGCCCCGGCGCGAAGGCAGCGAGTGCAACCGCTGCAGTGACGAGCGCAACCCGCAGGTGCAATCTCCTAGATTTTCACCTGAGCGTTGAGGTAGATGTTGAAGGGCTGCAAGACGCCTCCGATGGCGCCGTTGTTTCCTAACGTCGGCAGGTAACTCTGCTGGAACGCAGCCGGAGTCCGGGCCTTGTTCGCGGCAAAGTCATTGATGCTCGTACCGTTGTAGAAGTTGCTGGGATAAAGCGTGCTGTTGAGCGAGCCGCCCGCCGGCGTGTATCCGCAGATATTGCTGCCCGGCGGGAAGGCCGTGCTCCAGGGTTCGGACGAGCCTCCGAAGCACGCGTGGAAGAGATTCGTGCCAAGCACCATTATCCTGATTTTCGGCGTCAGGTCGTAGGTCACTTGCAGGTTGCCGACCAGGAAGTTGGGGTTTTGGTACGATCCGAAGGCGTAGCTGCCGGTCTGCGGGTTCGGAATGTACAAGTAGCCGAACGCTCCGCTTCCGGCCGACGTCGTCGTGAGGTAGTTGCACTGCAACGGATTGGTACGCGGTGAGACCTTCGTGATTCCCGTCGTCGCCGAGTTGAGCGTGCAGGTGCGCGGATCGAGTCCCTCGATGTCGAGCGGGCTTCCGTAGTAACCGCCGGCCTGGAACGAAAGGCTCGGCGTGATCGCGATCTTGTGTTTGCGGTAGTTGAGGAGCAGCGAAGCGACTGCGGGGGAGATGTAGGTGGTCACCCCGCCGTTGAGGTTGGGCGCGACCGCGGTCGAGTACGGATTGTACCAGCCGTTGGGATCGAGCAACGCTTGCTGCGGCTGATTGTAATAGGGGTTGAGAATCGTGTCGAAACCGGCGACGGCCTTACCGTTGGGCGTCTTGCAAGAGACGGCTTTCCCGCCCTGATAGCAGGCACTTCCTCCGCCGGCCTTGGTCAGCGCGTTGTACTGCGAGATGGCCGCATTGAGCGAGAGGGTGGTATTAGAGATGACGCCGCCGGTTGCCAGCGGAACGTTCTGGAACTGAACCTTCGAGTTGGTGTAAGTAAACGCGATCTGGCCGGAGAGGCCGTCCCGGCTGAAATCGCCCTTGTTCAGCTGAAACTCGGCTCCGTACACGCGGTTGACGCCGACGGGGACCTGAGTGACGAATCCCGCGCCGATGAACGTCTGCTGCTGCCAGTCGTTGACCCACGTGTAGAACGGAGTGACCTTGAAGCTGACGTCGGTGTTGCTGAAGTGGTGCTCGAGCGACATATCGTATTGGGCCGACGAGATCCCCGGAATCGGGTGGAACGGCGAGTAGAAGCCGAGGTTCATGGTATTGTTCCAGACCGAACGGTCGTCACCCGAGGGGCTGAGGTACTGAACCGAGGCGGTAATCGGCGGCTGCGTGAAGCGGCCCGCCGAGGCACGCAAAACGGTGTCGGGCGAGAGCGTGTACGTCGCCGAGATGCGCGGCTCCCAGTAGTCCAGTGAGTACGATGCGGGAGAGGCGGCAGTGAAGTTGGGTGCGGCAACGCCGTTCTGCGTCGTACCGTTGGGATGAACCCACCCGGTGTGTGGCCCGGAGGGATGGAGCGCCGCAGCGGCTTGATTGCAGTTACCGTTGACGAACTGAGCCGGAGCCGGTGGAAACTCTCCCGGTTGAAGCGGAATCGTCAGCACCTGGTTGCTAGATGCTTGGACGCAGGTGTAGTTTGCGGTCATTCCCGCGTAAAACGAATCGGCGGCCGTCGCCGAGTCCGGCATGCTGTAGGTAAAGTTATCGTACCGGACCGAGCCGTTGATCAGGAACTTGTCGTTTGGGCGGAACTGATCGTTGATCGATGCGTTGGTGAACTTTGGCTGGACCGCGTTGAGCGATCCCGTGATGTTTCCGTTCCAAAGGGTGTCCCACGTCGCCCCCGCCGGTCCCCCGAATCCCGTCGGGCCGGCCGATGCCGTGCTGCTCCAGCTCGGCGTGACGAAACACTGAGGAGCCGATTTGACCGCGCAGTTGTAGCGTTTGTGCGACGCCACGCCTTGCAGAGTCGTATCGTAGTAGTTGTTGTTCTCACCGCTGGTGCCGAGCACGCAGGCCTGCGGCGTCCCCTGCGCCGGATCGTAGCAGGTGTACTGGCCGTTTCCGCTCGCCGACATGTAGCCGATGGGCGAGTCTTCGACTCCGGCGATCGCCGAGTTATTGTTGAGGCGGCTTACCGTAGCGCTCGTGTAGTTGCCGTTGACCGTGAGGAGGTTCTGATCGTTGAGCTGATCTTGAAAGTCGAGCGCGCCGCCGGCGGTATGGGTGATCAACTGGTACTGCGCGGCACCGTTGAAACCGACCAGCAGCTGTCCGGTAGCGCCGTTAAACGGCGCGTTCTCGAACCAATCGGAGTAAAAGCTGTAGCCGTAGGCGCGCAAGTAGGCCGACTGGCTCAACGCGTGCGTGTACTGTAGCTTGACGATGCCGGTATCGTTCTGGTTGACGTCGACGTCCGAGTTGTCGAGCGGAAAAGGTCCGTCGAACTGATGCTGCGGCGTATCCGGAGCAAAATACGGCAGCGGAGCTCGAACCGACGACATGCTCTTGGCGATCGGCGTGCCGAACGGCAGATTGTAAGCGATTCCGTCGGCGTAGGAGAGATAGGTCGGCGCGCACTCGGGGCCTCCTTGAGCCGGATTGCACGGGGGGAAGATCGACGACGGAATGCCCGCCATCGAAACGATCTGACCGACGCGCGAGCAGCCGTTGAGCGTAAGCCCCGGCGCGACGTTTTCGGGACCGCAGACCGGAGCTCGGTAGTTCGTGTTGTAGAGCGAGTAGATGAACTGCCCGTTGCCCGGGCCGACGGCGTCGGGCGTCAGGTAGGCGTAGTTGTTTTCGGCCGAACCGCTCCAGAGCAGCTGCACGTCGTCGCGCAGACCGTTTTTATAGGGGATTCCCATGTGCAAGTTGACGACGTTCTCCCGATCGGAGATCTGTGAAGTGGCGCCGGAAAGGCCATTGTAGTACTGCCAACACCCCTGCTCTCCCAGTGTCGCCACGGGCTGATTCCATTTTTGCCCGTAGAGCGGACAGACCGGTTTGACGCCTTGACAGGTTCCGATCAGGCAGGTGTATCCGGTCGACAAGACCTGATCGCTGCCGAAACCGTAACCGATCGCGTTCTGGACGGTGGCGTTACCGGAAAAATAGTTTCCGGGCGTCATGAACCCTTCGCCGTTGTCGTAGTCGATGATGCCGAAGGCCGAGTTGTAGCCGCTGAGCCCGACGTAGTAGCTGAAGGTTCGATCGGGCGTCGCACCGGCGACCTCGAACTGCGCTTGATGATAGTACAGCGGCGTGCCGAGCCCGACGTTGGCGGTCGCAAAGCCGGGGAACGTTCCGGTTTTGATGACCTGGTTGATGAAGCCGGAGGTGCCGGCCGATGCGACCGATGCCGGGCCGCCGCCCGTGTACACCTGCAGCTCCTGCAGACCCAGCGTCGATTCCGTCGACGAGTTGTAGTTGTCGAACGCACGATTGACCGGAATCCCGTCGTATTCGAACCCCGTATAGTATTGGTTTTGGCCGCGAACGTACGCGGCGTTGGTCATCCAGCCGGCGCCGGTCTGCGACGTCTGCACGCCGGGAACCGAGGCCATTGCCGAGTACGCGTTATTGAGGTTACCCCCGCCGCCGAGCGCTGCAGCCGCTGCGGCCTGCGACGCGTTGACGCTGTAGAGGTCTCCGCCGACGCCGGACTTTACCAGCGACGTTCCCGCCTGCGACGTGACGCGGCCGATCGTTCGAAGGGTCTTGGTCATGCCGAGTGAGACTTGCTGCGTCTGATCTGCGAAGACGACGTTGCCGGGGAAGGAGACGGGCTGATAGCCCTCTTTGGTGAGGTTGATCGTGTACGTATCGGGGACCAGCGAGAGCAAAATAAACTGTCCCTTCGAGTCGGTCGTGGCGGCCGCGCTCTGTGAGGGCGAGACCGCCGAAACCTTTACTCCCGCGATTGGAGCTCCGGCAGTGTCGCGAACGATGCCGTTGAGATTTCCGGTTACTCCTGCCAGTGCCCACGTTTCCTGGAACAGGAAGAAAGCCAGAAACAGAACGGACGCACGCGTGTAGCGGAGCGTGAGTTGCCGTTTCATGTTTGCACGATTCCTTCTTGGTAGAACTCGAGTGATGCGTCGCATGCGACGCACTGCTCGGCTTACGAACGGTTCGTTTTGCGACCTTTTGAGGTTCGTTGACGTACGCGTTACGAAATCGACTTTCGCATCAATGGCTTTCAACGAAACAAGACGACGGGTTGCCTAACCCGCTATCGTGATGGCATGTCGACGATGGAGCGGTACGTTTTTACTATGCTGCACCGCGCGAAGAACGAAAGGGCGCTGGCCGAAGCGCTCTCGCAGATCGTCGTCCGCGCGCTTCCGCCGGGCGATCCAAAAACGGCGTCGCTGCGGCGTGCCATTCTCGACACCGGCTGGGATAACGGCGCCGGCAACGCCGAAAAGGCCGCGCGCGAGGGAATTTCCCGGCGGCATTTTCAGCGCCGCCGGGCCGCCGCGGTCAGCGCGATCGCGCGTTATGCGCAGAGCGTTGCCCAACCGCAGCGCCGCGCGTGCCGCGACGAACGTTTCGAGCGAGAGCGCACCGCATTCCACGACGCGCGCGAGCGCGCGCGAGCGCGCGAGATGCGCGCCGTTGCAAGCAACCTCGTGCGCATCGCCGCGGACGGACCGCTCCGGAGCGTCGCGCAGTGCGCGCTCGCCGAGGCCAACGCGCACTGCGGGCGGGTCGAGGAAGCAACGAGTGTCATCGACTCCCTCGACGTGCCGGCGACGCTGGTACGCGCGAAACTCGCGCTGTTGCGCGGTGCCGCGGAGGAGGCGGGCGAACTCGCGCTCGAGGCGGCAAGCGCCTCAGATGGACGAGATCGCACGGCAGCGATGCTGCTCGCCGCTCGAGCCGGCTACGCGCGTGCGGCGCTCGCCCTTCAATCGGCGCGGCCCTTATCGCAGTCCTGGTCGTGCCTCTCTCGTGCGGTCGAACGAGCTTGGGATGCGCTGGAATCCCAACGCGGCGGGTATGCGCGCCCGATTGCCGCAACGGCCTTCGAAAGCGCCGAACGGGCCGGCTTTCTTGGGGTCGCCGCTCGAGCAGCGGCGGTTCTCCAGGCAGAAGCGTCCGCGCGCGGAGATGGCGCGTGTGCGCGGAGGTGGTGCGCGCTTGCGATTGCGCGGCTGGTGCGAAGCGGCGATGCGCTCACCGCGGCCGGCCTCTTTCACCGGCGCGTCGAGATCGACGCCTCGGACGATCCGTCGCTCGCCGTCCTCTACGAGTGGATCTGCACGATCGTTCCGCAGATGCTCGGGGACTCGCCTTCGCAGCGGGCCTCCGTCTGCGAACTTTTCGGCGCCGTGTTGCAGCGGCTGCATCGCGTTCCTGGTCAAAAACGGCTCGAGGCGGCAATCGCCGCGGTCGTCCGCTCGGACTCCGCGTTCGCTCACTACGCCGCGCCCTGTTTTCCGCAGATACACGAAGCGTTATCGCTGATCGCCGCAGGGACCCGACGCCTGAGCTGGAGTGCTGCCGAGCATTGCGCGAGGATTGCGCTTGGGGGCGTCGCGCGGGTGCGCGTACCGCACCCGCGCGCGATCCCGATCGTGCTAGCGCAAGGATCGCAGTCACAAACTCCTTCGCTCGCGCATTTGATGGTTGATGATGGAGCGAGGCGAGGCGAAGAACCCAAGCCGGAACTCGCCGGTCTACGCGTTCGGATCGTTTCGCTTCGACCCGGCGCGGGCGGTGCTCTATCACGGCGCCACGACGATCCCGCTGCCCGATCGGCTTTCACAGCTTCTGATCTTACTCATCCACGCTAACGGCGACGTCATCGATAAAGAGACGATTGCTTCGAGCATTTGGCCCGACGCAGCGCTCAGCGACGGCAACCTATCTCAGCATATGTATATGCTTCGGCAGCAGCTCGACGAGCGCGCAAAAGATCGCGCGTACGTGGTTACGGTGCGCGGGCGGGGCTACCGTTTTGTCGCTCCGGTTACCGTCGTTGGGCCCACAGCAGCGGGGGCCGCGGCGCCTTCGGAGGATTTCGGCGACTCACTCCTGAGCAGCGGCGCCGAAGCGTTTGCCCACTACTGTCGGGGGTGCTACCTGCTGGAGAAGCGGACGGCTACCTCGCTGACGGCGGCGACCGAGCAGTTTCAAGCCGCGCTGCAGATTGACCCGGAGTACGTCCCGGCGCTGATCGGTTTTGCGCGCGCCCACGCGCTTCAAGCCGAATACTGGTACGCGCCGGGTTCGTACATGTTTCCGAAAGCCAAAGCCGCAATCGTTCGGGCGCTCGAAATCGATCCGGGTTGCGCCGAAGCTCGAGCGACGCTGGCAAATCTCGTGCTCTTCACCGAGTGGAACTGGGCCGAGGCAGAGCGCGAAATCGAAAGCGCCGTACGGTTAAACGCAAAGTCGGTCTGCGTATACGCCAACGCGGCGTGGTTCTATCTCTGCAAAGGAGCCGGGAGCAAATCGCTGCGGGCCATCCAAAACGCGCTCGCGATCGAACCGTCGTCGCCCGCTCTGCAACTCTTTCTGGCGCGCACGTTCGTTCACACCGGCGAGTACCGGCGTGCGATCGACGTGTTCTCCAGCCTCATCGAAAGCGGTCCCGATTTTTCGATCGCGCGGCGCTATCGCGCGCAGGCCTTCATTCTCTCCAAGCAACCGGCGAGGGCGATCTCGGATCTCCTCTTGCTGCCGCAAGACCGGGCTGAAGATCTCGCCTTGCGGCTGCCTTTGCTCGGCCGCGCGTATGCGGACTGCGGCGAGAACGAGCGGGCCGAGAACATCTATCGAACGCTGCAGGAGATGTCCCGGACCGAGTTCGTCTGCGAGTTCAATTTGGCGACGGTCGCCGTCGGACTCGGGCGCCTCGAGACGGCACTCTGCCACTTGGAAGCAGCCTTTGCAAAGCGCGAGCCGGCGCTCTTGATGTTGAGAAGCTTGCCGTGGTTTTCGCCGATCGAGCAGCGCGCGCGCTTCAAGGCGCTGCTGGGGGCGATTTGGCCCAAGCCCGAAGCGCCGGGGCCGCCGATGGCCTTTTATTCGCGCGCCGCGACGGGATACACGGCCGGACTCGTAAGTCCGTTAGCGTCGACGCTGCGAACGCCCAGAATGTAGTCGTCCTTCGAAACCGGTACGCTCGCCTGCGTCATGGCTCCTACGTTGCGCGCGTACTGCCACTGCGGCGCGTCGGTCGTGCGCCACAGAATGTCGTATGAGACCGCATCCGTCGACGGATTCCACCGCAGCGTCGAATCGTAACCGAGATGCGAAAGTACGAGGCGAACGCTGCTGGGAGGCGCGGGACCGAGCGCGAGCGCCGATAGCGACGCGACGTTGGCCTGCGTCGCGCGCGCCAAATACTGCCAGTCCATGAACTGCGGCAGATCTCCGTACTGGATGCCGCCCTGCACGCGTATGTCTTGGTGCTGGTGAGCGAAGTTTTCGTGCGCCTCCACGAAGCGAACCGCCGAGGCAAAGCCGGCGTCTTGAAAGGACTCCTGATCCCCGCCTCGCAGAAAACGATCGGCCCGGTAGATTTGGCGGACGGAAAGATCGACGTAGGCCGGCACGACGGAGGCGATAAAGCGCGAAAGCTCGCGCGAGGGAGAATCGTTCTCGGAGCCGACGAGATTGACCCTGGCGTCGTCGGCACCCTTGGGCAAGGCCTGACTGAAAACGCGGATCACGTTTTTCTCGGAACTGCCGTCGCCGCCGGTGGAGTTACCGATGATGTCGTTGTTTAAAACAGCGAGCACCGGCGCGTGCGCCGCGGCGAGTTCGCGCGCGTAGTGATCGCTTCCCCACAAGCCGAGTTCTTCGCCGTCGAAGCACGCGAAGACGATCGTTCCGCGAAACCGGCTTGCGGTCATGACCCGCGCGGCCTCCAAGACGGCAGCGACGCTCGATCCGTTATCGTCTGCCCCCGGAGCGATTCCGGCTCCGTCGGTGCAGCGTCCGTCGCAATCGTCGTAGTGACTCGACATGACGTAGATCCGCCCGGGTTCGGTGCCCGCCAGCGTCGCGATGACGCTCGACTCGGTCACCGCCCTTGGCGTCTTAGGCGTCTTTGGCTGCAGGTACGTGTCGAGTTTCACGCTCATTCTGCCGCCCGAACCGGCGGCGATCGCCTTAAACTGCGCCGCGATCCAATCGCGGGCGGCGAAGACGCCGTGGGTCGCCGTCGAGCTGCGCTCCGAGAAGTCGTTTCGCGTTCCAAAGTTTACCAGCGTCTCGACTCCGGTTTGCAGCCGGGCTGCACTGACGGCCGCGACCATCGCCGCGATGGGCGGATACGGAGCCGGCGGCGGTAACGCGTCGGCGGTGCCGGCCCCGAGCAGCGCGGCCGCGGCAGCGAAGCAGGCGATCCGCCGTACCTGAGGTAGATGGTGCAGCATCATGACGCAAGGTTGTACGGAACCGTGCAATCCTCCTGATACGAGGGACGCTCCCAACGGGCAGCCGGCCGTCTACGTGCTGCGCTGCAGCGATGGATCGCTGTATACGGGCGCGACCGTCGACTTGCCGCGCCGCCTCCTCGCGCACCGCCGGCGAAAAGCCGCGAAGTACACGCGCGGGCGTCTGCCGGTGCTGCTGCTGGCATGGTGGCTTCCGGAAAGCTTTTCCCAAGCGAAGTCGCACGAGGCGCACTTCAAGCGGCTTACTCGCGCCGAGAAGCTCGCAACGCTGCTCGCCGGCGTAGCCTACGGCTGCCCGATTTACAATCAGGTCGAGGAGTAACGGCGCCGGGCCGAGGCGTAAACTTTCCGCGTCACCGCGTGAATGGCGGCGTACGCGGCGGCATAATCGTACGCGTCCTTCGTCATGATCGCCAGTACGAAGGGATCGTCGCCGTAGGGCGCCACGACGGCGATGTCGTTGCGCGTGCCTTCGATCTCGCCTGTTTTATTGGCCACGACGACGTGCGGCGGCAGCGCAGCCGGGATGCCGTCCCGGTCGGTCTGGCCTCGCATGATGTCGAGCATCGCGCGGCAGTGCCGCGCCGAGACGATCGTCGGGATGCCCTCGTGTCCTCCGAGCGCGATGAGGTAGAGCAGGTGTCCCATGTCCTGCGGCGTCGAGACGTTGTCGTTGTGGTGTGCGATCGCCGTGTAATCCAAGAACTTGCGCGCGAGGTGCGTCCGGACCATCCCGGCACGCTTGCCGACGGCGTTGATCGTGCCGACGCCGAAATGCCCGATCAGCAGGTTCGCGGCGGTGTTGTCGCTGAGGGTGATCATCGGGACGATCAGCTCGGCAACCGTAAAGCGTTCTCCGTCGCGGGCTTCGGACATAAAGTCGGATCCGCCGATGAGGTCGCCGCTTCGATAGACGATCGTCGCGGAGAGCGCGCCCGGATGCGCCTCCTGCTGCGCGTAAGCCGTCGTCATGACGAGCACTTTGATGATCGACGCCGTTGGAAAGTGTTCGCCGGCGTGATAGGCCGCCAGCGGCGCGCCGGGGGCGAGGGTGCGCGCGTAGACTCCGATTTGGCCCGGCAGACGCCGCGCAATTCCGGCGATGCTGTTGTTTAAGGATGCGGCCTCACCTCGGAGCGCAGCGAGCGCGGCGGCCGCTCCGCTCAGGAACGCGACGCGTTTCACGAGCCGGTGCCTTGATAGTGGCGCAGTCCGAAGATCCAGAAGGCGTACGAGGCGCCGAACCAGGCGAGACCGATCGCCGGCGTGAGCAGTCCGACCGACGAGCTAAGGTGTAATCCGACGTCGCTCTTTTGGAGGAAGTACGTTGCCGGGAAGTAGTTCATGAAAGCAAACGGCAGGACGAAGGCCAGAACGATTCGCACGCCGCGCGTGTAGATACTGATCGGATACCTCGTAAAATCTTGCTCGAGCGACATCACGACCCAGCGCAGCGTGTCGACGCGGATCACCCAAAAAGAAAGCGTCGCGATCGCGAGCGAGATGCCCAGATCGATCAGCGCGCCGCCGGTCACGATGCACGGCACGAAGATCGCGAAGACCCAGTCGATCCGCACTCCGGCGGCGATCGTGGCGGCGACGAGCGTCGCGATGCCGAGAATCAAACCGTCGGGCACCACCTGCTGCGGTACCGTCAAAACCTGAAAAAGTGCGTCGAGCGGACGCACGAGAAAGCGATCGAAGCGGCCCTCCCGCACGTACTCCGGAACGCTGACGACGGAGAAGAAGAGCGTGTTGTGCAGCTCGTGCCCGCACATCCACAGCGCGTAGAGAAAGAACATCTCCCGGAAGCTCCAGCCGTTCATGGACGGAAAATGTTCCATCGTTACGTAGAGCGCGCCCAGCGCGACGCCGTGATAGACGATAGTGAAGATAAACCACATCACGAAGTTCGCCCGGTACTCGAGCATCGTCAAGACGTTTATTCGCCAGTACTGCGCGTAGGCGCCGAGCATGGCTGGGGCGCTTCGTGCTTTCGCGGCGATCCCATCCCGTGGCGCAACCCGAGCGGGCGCGTAAGCGGTCCAAAGGGGCATGGACACGCTCACTTCGCGTTCGCCCGTTTTTGAGGTCGTTCCGGCTGCGTCGCGAGCACACGTGGACGCGGGCTGGCTCGAAACGTTCTATTCCTTCAGCTTTGCGGATTACTACGACCCGGCAAATCTCAACTGGGGTGCGCTGCGCGTTTTCAACGACGATACGATCCAAGGGGGCGAGGGCTTCCCGACCCACCCTCATCGCGACATGGAGATCGTGACGTACGTGCTCTCTGGGCAGCTCGCGCATCGCGACAGCATCGGCAACCACGGCGTCGTCGGTCCCGGCGGCGTTCAGTTCATGAGCGCCGGTTCCGGCGTGGCACACAGCGAGTACAACAACGATCCGGTGGAACCGCTGCACCTCGTGCAGATGTGGGTGCTTCCCGGTCGAACCGGAACCCCGCCTTCGTACGGGCAGCTGGCCTTCGATGAAAACGACCGGCGCGATCGCTGGCTCAACGTCGTCAGCGGCGATCCCGCAGTGGAGGCGCCGATTCGAATCACGCAGCGGGCGACGCTGCAAGTCGCGAGGGTTACGGGCGAGCGCAGCGTCCTCGAACGAAGCTTCGACGGCGGCCGGTATGGGTTTCTCTTCGTTGCATCCGGACGGGCGCACGTCAACGGAACTGCGCTCGCCGCCGGCGACGCCGTGCGGTTCTACGATCTTGCAAAGCTGGGCGTGAGCGGCGAGGCCGAGCTCGTGCTTTGGGATCTTCCGCCGCTTCCCAGCCCCGAACGCTGAGAGCCTAGCCCGCTACCCGCCTTGGATGACGACGCGGCGCGCAGCGGCGCGCCAAACGAGTGACGAGAGCAAGGCGAAGAGCGCCAGCCAGACGATCTGCACGACGATGCTCGCGATCCACTGCGTGGGCGGTATGACGCCGACGTAGATCAGCAGCGGCGTCGAGTAGATCGCCGCGAAGGGAAGCGCAAAGACGACGCGCCCCAAGACGCCCGGAAAGAACGTCAAGGGAATGATCTGCCCGGAGAGGAGGTCGGAGGCCCAGCGGACGATCAGCTGCGCCGCAAACGTTTCCAGCGTCCAAAACGCGATGCAGTTCATGAGAAAATTGAGGAAAAAGTTGACGCCGTAGCCGAGCGCGAAGGTTAGAAGAAAGACGCCGAACGTAGCGGGGGATGGAACGTCGATGTGCACGAGCAGCAGCGCGCAGAGCAGCGACGGCACGACGAGCAGCGCGTGCAGCATCGTTTGGCCGAGCCCGTCGCTGAAAAAATAGAACGGAACGCTGATCGGCTTCATGAGGTCGGTCGCGATCGTTCCTTCCCGGATCTTTTCACGAATCAACCGCGTCGCGTCGACTTCCAGGACCAGCGACATCAGCATCGCGACGGTCGCGTACGTGATCATCGAGTGCAGTGGAAGACTAGCCGGTGCTGCGTTCTGAGCGTACAACGCGGTCCAGAGCGAGCGTAGAATGTAGACCCGCAGAACCAGCGACCCGACCTCGGTAAGTACCTCGACGCGGTAGGTCGCTTCTCGCGCGAAGGCCTTTTTTGCGAACTCGAGATACGGAAGAAGCGCTGCTTCCACGCTCGCGAGCCCTAGCGGCCTTTTTGGCGTTTAATCGCGGCTTGGCGCCGCTGTTCCATCTCTTCGAGCTCGAGCATCATGACGTCGACCACCTTGTCGACCTCGGCGACCTGCGTCGGCGGCGGCTCCTCGCCCGATCGGCGCAGGGGTGGTTTGACGCTGCGATGTTCGTCTAGCGGCGCGTCGACCGCGTGAGCCTTGCGCAGGAACTTGGAGTACGCGGCGGCGGCGCGCGCGCGTACCGCATCGGTTCCCTCCAGGTTGAACACGTCGGCAAAGAAGTGCATTTTTGCGGCCACGTCGGGCGCCTTGTCGGGGGCGTATACGATCGCCGGATCCCCCAGCGCGATGTGCTGCATCGGCACGCTGCCGCCTTTTTGGAGGCGGGCGTTCACGTGGACGATCCCTCCCAGCGCGACGCCGCTTCCCTCCTCGAGCGTCGCGCCGTTAAAGATTTTCGCGCCGCTGCCGATGAAGCAGCCGTCGCCGACGGTCGCACCGACGACGTAGGCCTGCGGGCCGACGATGCACCGGCTGCCGATGCGCAGCGGAAACTGTAACGCGCTCCCTCCGCTCGCCTTTAACACGGCGTTCTCCATGATCACCGTGTCGGCCCCGATCGAAATCGGGGCGCCTTCGGCGACGATCACCGCTCCGTGCAAAACCGCGCAGCCGGCTCCGATCGTCACCTCTCCGCCGATGGTGGCCGTCGGCGAGACGTACGCGCTCGAGTGTACTTTAGGGCGTTTGGCATTGCTTGATAGAATCATCGCGCGCCCTCCTTTGGCCGCTCTTCGTAGCCTTCGATGTAAATGCGCCGAATGATCGATTCGAGGTCGGGCTCCTCGAGGCTGACGTCCTCGACTGGATAACGCTCGCTGGCTTGGCGCACGAGGAGATCTGCGCGCTGCACGTTACGGTCGAAGCGGAAACGTGCGACCGAATCCTCGACCGAAGCGAGTTGAGCGCCCGCGAGCTCGGGATTCTTAACGGGCTCTCCGAACCGCACGACGAGCGTGCGAAAACGGCCGTACTCGCTCTTGATGCGATCGATGTCGCCGTCGTAGATGATGGCGCCGTTGTCGATCAGCACGATGCGCCGGCAGAGGCGTTCGACGTCGGCGAGGTCGTGAGTCGTCAGGACGATCGTCGCGCCCCGCTCCGCGTTGATCCGCGCGATGAACTCGCGAATCGCCTCCTTTGCGACGACGTCGAGCCCGATCGTCGGTTCGTCCAGATACACCACTCGCGGACCGTGCAAAAGCGCCGCCGCAAAATCGCCGCGCATCCGCTGGCCGAGCGAGAGCTGGCGCACCGGCGTGTGGAGAAAATCGTCCATCTCGAGGATCTCGACGAACTCCTTGAGATTTTGACGGTAACGATCCGCCGGAACTCCGTAGATAGCGCGGAGCAGCTCGAACGATTCGATCAGCGGCAGATCCCAATAGAGCTGGCTGCGCTGGCCGAAGACGACCCCGATGTTGCGGGCGTTCTCCTTGCGACTTTTCCAGGGGGTCAAGCCGGCGACTTTCACCTCGCCCGAGGTCGGGACGAGAATCCCGGTCAGCATCTTGATCGTCGTCGATTTACCGGCGCCGTTGGGCCCGATGTACCCGACGAGCTCGCCGGGCTCGAGCGAGAAGCTGACCCCGCCCACGGCGACGCGCTCTTCGTACTGGCGCGTGAAGAGGGAGCGCAGTGCGCCGATTGCTCCCGGCGTGCGCTTCGTCGTCCGAAAGACCTTGCGCAAGTCGCGCGCTTCTACAATTGGCAGGACACGGCGATTCGCCATTGCGTATTTCTTCCCCGGTGATCGTAACGGTCTCGAACGAATACGGATCCGGAGCTCTCGCGATAGCCGCGCGGGTTGCGGAGAGCCTCGGGTACGAGTACGTCGACCGGCAGCTGCCCGTCGTGGTCGCGAAGCGCCTGCGCGTCACGCCGGAGGCGGTGGAGGCCAGCGAAGACTCGCAGCGCTCGTTGGGTGAGCGTTTAATCGACAGCCTCGAACGTGCCACCCCCGAGCTCGCACAAGCTTCGGCGGCTCAGCCCCTCGACGAAGAGGTCGTACACGCCGTCGCTCAAGCGGTCCTTGAAGCCGCGGCTGGGGGAAACTGCGTGATCGTCGGCCGGGGAGCCTTTGCAATCCTCGCGCAGCGCGAAGATCTGCTGCGGGTATTTATGCACGCTCCCCGGGAGTGGCGGATCGCGCACATCGTCGCAACGTCGAACGTCTCGCGCGAAGTCGCCGAGGCCGAGCTCGACCGCGTCGATCGCGCTCGCGTTACGTACATCCGGCAGTGGTACGGTCTGACGTTCGGCGACATGCGGGGCTACGATCTTTGCATCGATACGTCTCGTCTCGACGCCGCGCAAGGCTGCGCGGCGATCGTCGCTGCCGTGCGAGCGCGCACGTGACCCTCGCGGCTCCGCTTCGCTATCGCGACTTTCGCCTGCTGTGGATCGGTTTGCTCGTCTCCAATCTCGGGACGTGGATGCAGTTTACCGCTATGGGGTTCTTCGTCGCGCGGATGGCCGGCTCGGTGCACGCCGCCTCGCTAGACCTGGGCATTCTCGGCGCGGCTCGCGCGATTCCGGTGCTGCTCTTTTCCCCGCTGGCCGGCGTCGTCGCCGATCAGCTTCCCCGGCGCCGCGTCTTGCTCGTAACGAATACGACGATGGCGCTGGCGGCGTTGGCGCTCGCTCTGCTCGCGACGACGCACGCGTTGAACCTGGCCGGACTCGTCGTGCTTTCGGGGGTGAACTCCGCAGCCAACGCGTTTGACTCGCCGGTTCGCCAAAGCTGGGTTCCGCTGCTCGTCGACCGCCGGTACGTGGGAAATGCGATCGGCCTCAACTCGGTTGCGTTCAACGCACCGGCGGTCGTTGGGCCGGCCATCGCAGGCTTGCTGATCGTGTGGATCGGCGTCTCGGGAGCCTTTTACTTCAACGCCGGGGCGACGCTGGCGGTCGTCGTTGCGGTGCTGATGATGAGTCCGTCGCCGCCGGTGGTGCGCCGTCGCGAGCCGCCGCTGCGGGCGATGCAGCAAGGCATCGCGTTCATCGTGCGCCACCCCGCGCTGCGCTGGATCGTGTTCGGCCAGTTCGTCACCGCGATCTTGGTGCGCCCGTACAGCCAGCTGATCGCGGCCTTTACCGTGAACGTGCTGCACGCCGGCCCGCGCGGCTTGGGCTGGGCCGTCTCGGCAATCGGCGTTGGCGGCTTCGGAGGGGCGCTCGTCACCGCGTACTTTGCCGGGCGCGAGCGGCGCTCGCGGCTCTGGATGCAGTCGGGATTGGTGATGTCGTTCGGGCTCGTGGTGCTCGCATTCGTCCCGACGTTGCGGCTCGCGCTCGGCGTCCTCTTCGCGATCGGCGTCGGCACGATGGCGATGATGGGCGCGACCAACACGCTGATTCAGATTCTCTCTCCCGATGAGGTGCGGGGACGAGCGCTCTCGATTTACACGATGATCGCGATCGGCATCGTGCCGCTGGGATCGCTCGTCGACGGCGCGATCGGCGCGGTCGTCGGTTTGCGCGAAACCTTCGCTTTTGCCGGCGCCGTCTGCGCGGTGCTTTTTCTCGCGATCTGGCTTTGCGCCCCGGCGGTCCGGACCGTATGAAAAAAGCGAGCCGCTGAAGCGACTCGCTTAATCAACTCCGCATCGGCGGAATTATGAAGGCTCGAGTTTAGGCGGCCTTCTTGCGGCGGACCCGCTTGCGAACGACCTTGCGAGCCACTTTCTTGCGGACCGCCTTGCGTGCGACTTTGCGAGCGACCTTCTTACGGACCGCCTTGCGGACTGCTTTACGAGCGACCCTCTTACGGACCGCCTTGCGGACTGCTTTGCGGCGCACTTTCTTGCGCACGACCTTACGCGCAACTTTGCGGCGGACGGCCTTGCGAACCAGTTTCCGTCGCACCTTCTTGCGGACCGCTTTGCGAACCAACGCTCCCACGACCGCTTTTCTTACGGCCTTGCGAGCGGCTTTCTTTCGAACTGCCATTGTTGGTACGAGTCATCCTTTCTCTGGTCACCAAGCGACCAGGGGTATTGCCCTCCTTATACCGTATTGCGAGCGTCAATGCAAGTTTTGGCAGATGACGGCGCACGTATCGAAGTGCGCGTGCGCGGGCGACAACACCGTAACGCGGTGGTTCTCATCCACGGATTTCCGCTCTCCGCGCGCATCTTCGACGCGCAAGCGCAAGCGCTGGAACGCGAGTTTTGCGTCGTTCTCCCGGACTTGCGAGGCTCCGGTTCGTCGAGCTCTCCCGATGGCCCGTACCTCATGGAGACGCTCGCCTCGGACGTCGCGCTCGTGCTCGACGCGCTGGGGATCGAGCGCGCCGCGATCGCCGGACACTCGCTGGGAGGCTACGTCGCGCTCGCCTTTGCGCGGATGTTCACCGAACGTTTGGAGCGCCTCGCGCTGATCGCGAGCCGCTTGCGAGCAGACACGCCGCAGGAAGCGAGGGCGCGACGCGAACTGGCCGATCGCGCCGAACGCGAGCAGAGCATCGAGCCGGTACTCAACGCGATCCTTCCACGTCTGCTGGATTCCCAGACGGTTTCCGAGCGCCCGCGGATCGCGCAAAACGTTCGTGAGATCGCCGCGAGCAACGCGTTTGCCGGGGCGGCGGCGACGCTTCGCGGAATGGCGCTGCGCTCGCCGGCGGAGGACTTCGCAGAGGACGTCGACGTGCCGGTGCTGGTCGTTGCGGGCGCCGAAGACGACGTCGTCGGCGGCGAAGAAGCGCGCGGCATAACGCAGAGTTTTCCGCGTGGGGAGCTGACGGTTTGCGAAGGCTCCGCGCACTTGCCGATGCTCGAAAACCCCGACTGCGTCAGCGCCGCGTTACGCGCGTGGCTCGCGCGTACCGTTTAACGGAGCGCGCGGTTTTTAGCGAATGACCGGGTATCGGTTGCGGCGAAAAAAGTTGTAAACGAAGAAGCAGCCGATCGCGACGGCTGCGATGACTGCGGCAACGACGACGGCCTTGAGCGCGAGTACGAGCAGATGGCTGAGAACGACGAGCAATATCAGCCCGACGGTGATGACCGCCGTAAGCTTGAGGAAGAGCGCGAGTGTGGAGTTCACGACGTCATCTACCGGGGCCCGGGGCGTCGGGTTTCACGCTCGGTCGAGCTCCTTGAGGTAGTCGAGGGCACGATACCCGGCCGCGATGGAGGCGCCCGAGTCAATCGTCCCGTCTGCGAGCATCTCGCGGAAGCGCCGCAGGGTGGCGAGCTCGACCGTGAGGTGCTCGGTTGCGTCCAGCTGGGGCTCCCGCGTCCTGCGCGCCTCGTACCCTATATAAACGAAGGCCCGCGCGGTCGAGCGTACCGGTTCGGGCAAGTACTGTGCCGCGGCCTCGCTGCGCTCGACCTCGTATCCGGTCTCCTCGGTCAGCTCCCGGAGCGCGCAGGCGTGTGGATCTTCGCCGTCCATCAGCATCCCGGCGGGCAGCTCGAGGTGAATCGAGTCGGCGCCGTAGCGGTACTGCCGCACCAAAACGACGTCCCGCTCGGACGTCAGTGCGAGAATCGTCGCAAACCCGAACGACTCGCGGACGAAGTAATCGGAGACGACCGTGCCGTTGGGCAGCTCGACTTCGTCGGCGCGCAACCGCATGTAGGGTGAGTTCACGACGTATCTCGAGGATCGAACGCGCCACCGCGGCTTCTCCATTTTCGACCGAGTCGCGCGACGAAGCGTTTATCCCTCCTTTAACGAAGTGCGCCCCATGCCCGAACGTGTACTAATCGTCGGCGGTGGAACGATGGGCGCCGGTATTGCGCTGGTTGCCGCCGGGGCCGGCTACGACGTGACGATCGTCGAGCCGCAGGCCCAGGCGCGGGAACGCGCCGTCGCTTCGTTTGCCCGGGAAGCGCAGCGCTCGGCCGACCCGTCGCCGGCGTCGGCGATACAATGGGCGCAACGAATCGAGCCGCGTAGCGACGTCGTGTTGGCGATCGAGGCGGTGCCGGAGCGTTTCGATCTCAAGCGCAGCGTCTTCGCCGAACTCACAAGCGCGCTGCCCGGCGACGCAATTTTAGCCACGAACACGTCGTCCTTTTCCGTCGACGAGCTCGCCGAAGGCACGCCGAATCCCGGACGGGTCATCGGGCTTCACTTCTTCAATCCGGCGGCGCGCATGCGTTTGGTGGAGATCGTACAGACCCAACAAACCGCTCAAGAAACGATCGATCGTGCGTTCGATTTCGTCGCCCGCTGCGGTAAGGACGCCGTGCTCACCGCCGACACCCCCGGGTTTATCGTGAATCGCGTGGCGCGTCCGTACTATCTGCAGGCTCTTCGCGCGCTCGAGCACGGCGTTGCCTCCGTTGCCGAACTCGACGCGCTCGCGCGCTCCGCGGGTTTTCGGATGGGCCCCTTCGAGCTGATGGATTTGATCGGACTCGACGTCAATTTGGCGACGACCGAGTCGGTCTACCAACGGACCGAAGCCGATCGGCTCGAGCCGTCGCAGACGCAGCGCGTCATGGTCTCGGAGGGCTTACTCGGGAGAAAGACGGGACAAGGATTCTACTCGTATGCAGACGGTAAAGCGGAACGATTCGAGCCGCAGGTGCCATCGGTCGACGAGCAGCGCAACGCCGACGAAGTGGTCGCAGTCGTTGGGCTCAGCGCTTACGCGCAAGAGCTCGCCGATCTGATCGGCGAGCGGTACGAAAACGTCGTGGCGATCGCCAACGACGAGTTGCTCGACGATCTGTCGCCGGAGAGTACGATCGTCATCGACGCCGGGGACGGAGTTTCGGACCGGAGCGAGGTCATCGCCGCGCTCGATGCTTCGTTCGAGAAAGAGTGCGTCATCATCGCCGACGCGTACGCGACCGATCTGGCGGCGTGCGCGCGGCGGATGCGCTTTCCCGAGCGCCTCGTCGGATTCGGCGTTCTCGGTTCGATCTCGGCGCAGTCCGCGGTCGAAATCGTCAACTCCGAGACGGCCTCAGACGATTCACTGGAGCTCGCACAAGAGCTCTTCGCTTCGATCGGCAAGGCCGGCGTGCTCGTGGAAGACGTGCCGGGGCTCTTTCTCGGAAGAACCGTCGGGTCGATCGTCAACGAAGCGATGATCGCCGTCGCCGAAGACGTCGCCTCTCCGGAGGACGTCGACGAAGCGATGATGCTGGGTGCGAACTATCCGGCCGGCCCGATCGCTTGGGGGCGGGAGATGGGCGGCGCGCGCATCCGGACAATTTTGAAACGGCTCGCCGACGCCGAAGGCGACCGGTTCGCCGCGCATCGCTCGCTCTGGCTGCTCGACGTCGAAACGGCAGCCGCCGAGGAGTCGCCGGAATGAGCCGCGAGGTTTGGATCGTCGACGCGGTGCGAACTCCGGTCGGCCGCTACGGCGGACGGCTCGCGACGGTGCGTCCCGACGACCTTGCCGCCGTCGTCGTGCGCGCGCTCGTCGATCGAACCGGTATCGCGCCCGAGCGCATCGACGACGTTCACTTCGGAGCGGCAAATCAAAGCGGAGAGGATAATCGAAACGTTGCCCGCATGGCGGTGCTGCTCGCCGGCCTGCCGTTGGAAGTTGCCGGTACGACGGTCAATCGTCTCTGCGGCTCGAGTTTGCAGGCGATCAACTCGGCGGCGCAGGCGATCGCGTTTGGCGAAGGCGACGTCATGATTGCCGGCGGGGTGGAGTCGATGACGCGCGCACCGTACGTTCTGCCCAAGAGCGGGTCGGCGTTCGCGCGAGGTCAGCAGCTCTTCGATACCGTTCTGGGATGGCGCATGATCAATCCGAACATGCCCGCCGAACACACGGTGTCGCTCGGCGAAACCGCCGAGAACGTCGCTGCCCGGTTCGGAATCACGCGCGAAGAACAAGACCGCTTTGCCTTCGAATCGCAGATGAAGTACAAAGCGGCGGTCGACCGGGGCGCGTTCGCCGCCGAGCTCGTGCCGGTTGCCGTTGCCGGTCCGCCGCCCAGCGACGTCATTGAAGACGAACATCCGCGCCCATCGACGACGATCGAAGCGCTGAGCCGACTGAAGCCGGCGTTCCTGAAAGACGGAACCGTGACGGCCGGCAACTCCTCGGGAATCAACGATGGCGCCGCCGCCGTGCTGCTTTGCGAAGCGGAGACCGCTAGGCACCTCGGGCTTCGCCCTCTGGCTCGCTTCGTCGCATCGGCGTGCGCCGGCGTGCCACCGAACGTCATGGGCTTGGGACCGATCCCGGCAACCCGCAAGGCCCTCGCGCACGCGAAGCTCGGCGTCGGGGAACTCGATGTAATCGAGATCAACGAGGCCTTCGCCTCCCAAGCGATTGCGTGTATCCGCGAGCTCGAATTCGACGAGCGGAAAACGAACGTGAACGGCGGCGCGATCGCGCTCGGTCATCCTCTGGGCGCCAGCGGAGCACGCATCGTCACCACGCTGCTCCACGAGATGGAGCGGAGGGACGCTCGCTACGGGCTCGCGACGATGTGCATCGGCGTCGGCCAGGGAATTGCAACGGTATTCGAGCGGATCGGGTAGAAGCGCATTGAGATGAACTCCGTGGAAACGATGACCAAAACGCAGCTCTTGATCGGAGGAGCCTGGCGTGACGCGTCCGACGGGGCGACGTACGAAGTTCGCAATCCTGCGACGGGGGCAAAGCTCGCCGACGTCGCGGAAGCAACCGGCAAAGACCTCGACGACGCGGTCGCCTCTGCTCGCCGTGCATTCGATACCGGAAAGTGGCCGACGATGGCGGCGTCTCGCCGCGCGAAGGTCATTTACCGGCTCGCGCAACTGATCGCCGAGCACGCAGAGGAGCTCGCGCTCTGTGAGGTGCGCAACAACGGCAAGACGATCGGAACCGCCCGAGGAGAGCTCTCCGCCATCGTCGATACGTTCGAGTTTTACGCCGGTGCCGCCACAAAGAACTACGGCGACACGCTGCCGCCACCGCTGCCGACGTACCTCGCAAATACCGTGCGCGAACCGGTCGGCGTCGTCGGCGCGATCGTACCTTGGAACTTTCCGCTGCTGCTGGCTTCGTGGAAGGTCGCGCCCGCGCTCGCGACCGGTTGCGCGATCGTGCTCAAACCGGCTCACGTCACGCCGCTCACGGCGATCGCACTCGGACGGCTCGCGTTGGAAGCGGGCGTGCCCGAGGGCGTTCTCAACGTCGTAACCGGTTCGCGCAACGGCTTGGGAGCGATGCTCGTCGAGCATCCCGGGGTCGACAAGATAGCGTTTACCGGATCCACGGAAACGGGGAGAATCGTCGCTGCAGCCGCTGCAAAAACGCTCAAACGCGTAACGCTCGAACTCGGCGGCAAATCGCCCGCGATCGTCTTCGACGATGCCGACATTGACGCGGCGATCGCCGGCGCGCTCTACGGCGTCTATTACAATGCCGGTCAATGCTGCGAAGCGCGTTCCCGCATCTTGGTTCACGCGCCGGTCTTCGATCGCTTCGCCCAGGGATTTGCGGAGAAAGCGCAGCGGTTGCGCGTCGGCGATCCCGAGGATCCGCAGACGCAGATCGGAGCGATTACCACTGCCGAACAGTTCGAGAAGATTCGCAGTTATTGCGAGGTTGGCGCTGCGGAGGGAGCACGGCCACTCTTCGGCGGCAGCGTGCCGGAGCTGGGCGATTCGTTCGCTGGGGGAATGTTCTGGACGCCGACCGCGTACGAAGCCGAAAGCTCGCATCGAATCGTTCGCGAAGAGATCTTCGGGCCGGTGGCCGTCCTGGTGCGTTTCGAAGGCGAAGCGCAGGCAATCGCGCTTGCAAACGACAGTGAGTACGGCCTAGCGGCGAGCGTCTGGACTACAAACGTCGGCCGCGCGAACCGCGTCGCGCGAGCGGTCCGCAGCGGCTCGGTCGCGATCAACACGCCGTATGCGGTCTTTCCGGGCGTGCCCTTTGGTGGGTACAAAGCCTCGGGATACGGACGCGAGCTCGGAATGGAGACGATGCGTCTGTATAGCGAGACCAAGAGCATCCTGACCTACATCGGCGAAAAACCGATGGATCCGTTTAAAGTATAACCGCTCATTTTCATGGTTGAAGCATTCAAGATCGGAGAGCGCTACAGCACGACCTGCGGTACGCTGTGGAAAGACGGAACCTACTTTCCGCGCGGCACGGAAGTGAGCGTCGTCGGTCTGCATCTCGGTCAGGGATTTTGCGTGCGGTTTCCCGCCGCAGACGACGGCGAGCCGCTGGAGACGTGGGAAGACTGGAGCGAGATCGACTTTCTGGCCGAGCACGGAAGCATCGAGCCGCCAAATCGTCCTCTTTCCCGTGCCGTACTCGCCGAAGCGCGCGACGTGCTGTCAGACGCAGAAGACGGCTGTCACCTTCACCTTCACGAGGACGAGTAGTTCTTCGGAAAGTTCGTCTTACGTCCCGAGAAAGATCTGGCTGCTCTGCCAAAGCTCCCAGCCGGCGCATGCCGACGAGTTGTGCCCCGAGCCAAAGACCGCTACCCAGCAGTACGACTTTTTCACGTTGAGCATCGTGAAGTGGGCGATGCCCTTCTTGCCCGTCGTTTCGGTATCGAACGGTGTGCCGGGACGCGGGCTTCCGGGATCGGCAGGCGTCGAAATCTCAACGGGGATCATCGGTTGCGGCGTGCCGTTGATCGTGACTAAGACCGTGGCTTTGTGATCGTTGGGGTCGGGCGACGGCGAGACCGGCGTGCTCGATGGCGTCGGTGTCGTCGAACTGGAACCGTTACAGGCAACGACGGCCAGCGCGGCAATGGCCAGCGCGATCATTAGGCGTTTTGGCATGGCGGGGTCGCTTCGACGCGAGGTCCGGCTGACCCGTCCCTTAGCCTGCGCAAAGATGAAAGTACCGTTGAGATTTTCTCTCGATCGCCGCGTAGTACTCGCGAAAGAGCGCCGCGGCCGCGGTTCCGGGCCAGTGAGCGGGCAGCAGTTCGCTCGGCAACCCCGGATCAAGATAGGTGAAGCGGCGATAGTCGTGCACGAGCCAGAGCCGTTCGACTAAGGCGGCTTCGTCGCCGAGCTCCCCGTGCGCGAGTTCGCGCTCGAACCGGGGCCGGTAGCGAGCGATGAAATCGCCATACTCCGCCGCGATTTGCGCGACGTTCCAGCACCGCTCGAGCAGCTCGCGATCGCTGCACGGACCGCTGTACTGCGCGGTGAACAGGTGGATCGTCTCGAGCGTCCCGGTGGCTCGGCCCGCTTCTGCAACCGCGTCGAGCGTGTCCGAGGGTGAGATCCACGTTGACGACGAGAGCGGTGCCCAGCCGAGCGCCGAAAGCTCCTTGCGGAGGTGCTCCCGCCGGCGCCGGTGGGCTTCTCCGATTGCATAGCTGATGACGCGCCAGCGCCCGTCCCATTCGATAACGGGCCCGTAGATGCGGGGGCTGAGCTCCTCGATTCGGCGGCGCCCTCGAGGCGTGACGGCGTAACAGGCCCGGTTGCCCTCCCGTCGCGCGACGAGCCAGCCCTGGCGGCTCATCCTCGAGACGGCCTGACGCACCGCCTGGGACGATATCCCAAAGGATGCCATGATTCGGATCAGCGCTCCGATCCAGAGGGTTCCCTCGGGATCGAGGCGGTGCACCATGTCGCCGTAGAGGGTGAAAATGAACGAGTTGGGACGCCCGACCGCACGCGGCGCAGGGCTCGCAGGCTCAGTCACCAGGGGTGAGGTTCCTCCTTAAAAAGGGGTGCCGGCTTAACTTGACTTTCCCGCGCGCCGGCCGTAGTATGACGGTATTCTCGCCGTTCGGCAAAATTCTGTTATATCATGTGAGGCTATTTTGACCCGAGTATCGACCTTCGACGACTGGATTGGCATGCTGGACGAGTGGCGCCGGGATATCGGCCTGGATCGCGAGCTCGTCGACCGGTTCATGCCCGGCTACAACTTCGAGGCCAAGTACGGCGAGTTGCCGACGCCGGAGATCTACTTCGGCGATTTCAAGGGCGACCGTCGCTGGGAGCGGGTCCGTGAGATTCCCGATCAGCGCATGCGCGATGCCGTGCTCAACATGGTTGTTTATCAGGGCGACACCGAGTTTGCCTCCAACGAGCAGCAGCGTTTTCTGGTCAACAATGCGCCGAGCGAATACGACCTTGCGTCGCTCGTTCGGATCATGGTGGAAGAGACGCGGCACGGTTATCAGATGTGTCATTTAATGGTCGAGCACTTCGGCAGCGAAGGCAAGATCGAAGCGCAGAAGATGCTCGAGCGTCGCGCGTTCGGCAAGAAGAACCGGCTGCTCAACGCGTTTAACGAAGACGTCACGCACTGGCTCGACTTCTTTGCCTACACGAACTTCATGGATCGCGACGGTAAGTTCCAGCTGACGATGCTCTCGCACTCGAGCTTCGCACCCCTGGCCGCTTCGATGGGGCCGATGCTGCGCGAAGAGGCGTTTCACATGGGCACGGGGATCACGGGTTTGCGCCGCATTGCCAAAGCCGGCGTCATACCGGTCGAGCTCCAGCAAAAATATTACAACAAGTGGATCTCCGGTTCGCTCGATCTGTTCGGAACCGATCATTCCGGTTCGGCGCAGTGGGCCTACACGTGGGGCATCAAAGGGCGCGTTGATGAAGACAAAGCCGGTGACGGCGCCGACAAAGAGCACCTCAACGAGCGCGCGCGCCGGCAGTTCTACGACGAGGTTTCGGCGACGGTCGCGCGCGTGAACGAGGTGAACGCGAGCCCGACTCAGTTCTACGTTCCCGATATGCGATTCAATCGAGCGATCGGAGATTTCGCCGGTCAGCGCTACAGCGTCGACGGGCGCAAGCTCAGTGACGAAGAGTGGACGGCATACGCGCCGACTGTCCTGCCGAGCACCGCCGACGAATCGACGCTTAAAGAATACTTCAAGGATCCCAACTGGATCGCTCCCAAGGGAAAGCTCGCATGAACCACCGCGGTTCGCGATCCAGTTGGGAGCCCAACATTCTAACCGACGCTGCGTCCTTTGGACTTCGCGCCCCCCGTGCGCGCAGCGCCCGGGGTCCCCGCTGGATCGCTCCCAAAGGAAAGCTCGCATGACAACGACCGTTAACGCACCAGCGCAACAGACGCCCTTCGGGCGTGAGGCGCGGCCGCTCGACACCAAGCGCGTCATCAACTACTGGAAGGATGGCCACGTCGGTATCGTCGAGTTCGACGACCCGCCGGCCAATACGTATACCCACGAGATGATGCGTCAGCTCGACGAAGCGATCTTGGACGCGCGCTTCGATCCTGAGGTCGAAGTCATCGTGCTGACCGGCAAGGGCGAGAAGTTCTTCTCGGCGGGCGCGAACATCGGAATGCTCAACCAGGTTACGCCCGAGTTCAAATACATGTTCTGCCTGCACGCGAACGAGACGCTCTCCCGTTTCGAGCAGACGCCGAAGCTCGTCATCGCTGCCCTCAACGGACACTGCGTCGGCGGAGGGCTCGAGATTGCGATGGCCGCAGACCTGCGGATCGCCCGCAAAGATGCCGGCAAGATCGGCCTTCCGGAAGTCGCGCTTGGCGTTCTTCCCGGAACCGGCGGCACGCAGCGGTTGGCGAGGCTGGTTGGAAAGTCGCGCGCGATCGAACTGATGACGACCGGCAAGACCGTCAGCTTCGAACAAGCCCTGGATTGGGGAATCGTCAACGATCTTTTCGAAGGTAGCGCCGCCGAGTTCCGCGAGCAGATCGTCGACTATGCCAAGCAGTTCTGTTCGCCGAACAAAGCGCCGATGGCCGTCGGCCATATCAAGCGCAGCGTGCAGACGGGCGCGGAGCTGCCGCTGCAGGACGCCCTCGCGATCGAACGCGAGCTGCAGTCGCTGCTCTTCAAGAGCGAAGATGCCAAAGAAGGCCTCGCGGCTTACAACGAAAAGCGGGTCGCCCGCTTCAAAAACAAGTAGGAGAAGACGAGGCGGCTTTAGTCGACGGTAAGGACCAACTTGCCGTCGACGGAGCCGCTCTTGCTTTCGTCGAGGGCGGCAACGACGTCGCGAAGGCTGCGCTCGCCGCCGATCATCACTCGAATCGCCCCGCGTTCTAGAAGCTCGAGCAGCTCGCGCAATCCTTTGTGCGACGAGGCCGGCGTCTGCGCCATCACGATGTTGAGCGCGTGCATCCCGCGCTGCTCGAACCACTTGACGTCCGCCGCGCCGATCGTCGAAACGATGGTGCCGCCGTTTTTCATCACGGCGGCCATGCTACCGATCGCGTTGGCGTCGTCGACTAAATCCAACACCGCGTCGACCCCGTTGGGATGAGCGGCTTTGATCGACTCGACGACGTTGTGCTCGTCGTAACCAACGAACGCCTCGACGCCAAGAGAGTGCGCCAGCTGCTCGTTCGATTGACGGGCCGTTCCGATGACGTGCGCGCCCCGGTCGCGGGCAATCTGTACGGCAAAGGTCCCCACCCCACCGGTGGCAGCGAGTACGACCAGCACGGTGTCCTTTCGTACACCGAGCGCGTCGAGTGCCGCCAGCGCGGTCAAGCCGGCCGTGGGAAGGGCGGCGGCATCGGCGTCACCGACGTCATCGGGAATCTTCGCAATCGGTTGCGCGGGATCGTTTGAGGGACCACCGTGTATTCGGCGAACGCGCCGCGGCGCGCGATGCCGAAGATCCGCTCGCCCTCGCGGTACTTCAAAACGTCGTGGCCGGCAGCGCTCACGACTCCGGCGAAGTCTTGTCCGAGAACGAACGGCATCGCGCGTTCGCCGCGGTCGCGAATCTTCCAATCGATCGGGTTGACGCCGGCCGCAGTAACGCGAACCAAAATTTCTTGCGGTGACGGCTGCGGAATCGCAATCTCTTTGAGTTCCCCGCGGTCACCCCGGTGCTCGATGACCGCGGCTTTCATCGCATTCATGGCAGCTCTATTCGGTAGAAGTGCGTGTCGTCGATGCTCAAACGCTGCGCGTGACCGCCGGCAAAGGCGTCGAAGCGGACGATCGAGCCGCCTGCATCGAAGGTCCCGTTCCGCAGCGGTGTCAGCGGACTGATGCCGTCGAGCGTTAACCGGCCTTTGACGACGATGGCTCGCGTCACTGCCGGCTGACCGAAGAACGTGTTTTCGTAGCGGCCGGTCAGGGCGTTCCAACTCGGCGGATAAGGGAACGTTCGCGGTCCCTGGTAGCGTTCGTTTGCGTACCAGTGCGATCCGTAGGTCATCTCGACGACTCGTTTTTGTCTGTCGCGCCCGAACGAAAGCAAGAAGAGCGAGAACTGGGGCGAGTCCGCCCAGAAGAGATCGGTTCCACGTGGATAAAGGGCGATTTCGTTGCCGGACCCCTCGAGATAGAGCCGGTCGTTGCGACTGACGACGCGCACCGGCGGCATGGCGGCGGTATAGGCTCCGTCGTAGTCGCCCGCACGCATTACCCGCGCGGGGTCTGGCGGCGCCGGCGCCGTGGGGAGCGCTTCACCGAGGCTTTGCGCTCGCAGTACGCTCATTGCGTACAGCACGACCGCGCATGGGTGAAGGGGCGCTTCAACGAGATTTGCAAACGCGATGACGCCGTATCCGCGCGAAAGATTTGCTTGCATGCAGGCCGTGTATCCCGAAATCCCTCCGGTGTGGCCGATCAGACGGTCGCCGCCGTCGTTAAAGGTCGACAGACCGTACCCGTACCGCTTGTAAAACGCGGGCGCTTCCGCGAGTTCGGTTTCCGGCGATCCCGCGGGTTTTCCGTTCTTCAACGTGTCGGGCGACGTCATCGCCGCAAAGGTCGCCGCAGAGATCAGGCGCGTTCCGTCGGCCGTCTTCCCCCCGTTCAGGTAGAAGCGCAGGTAGCGGGCCATGTCCTCAGGCGTGGAGAGAACCGACCCCGCCGGATCCACGAAGTCGAACTGCGGCGAAGGGACCAGCGCCGGTGCCAGCGATTCGGGGCGGTCGTTATCGCGCAGTTGATAGCCGACGGCGGCGTCGCTCATCGTGCTGGGAGTCATTACGGGCGAAGTCGCCGTCATTCCGATCGGCGAAAGCACGCGCGCGCGCAGCGCATCGGGCCACGAACGTCCGTCGATACGTCCGAGAACCGCACCGGCGGTCGCGTACCCGTCGTTGGAATACGACCACGACGTGCCGGGAGCAAAAAGCGTTTTTGCGGTGCGTAGCGCCCAGATGTCGTACACGTAGCCCGGCTCCTCTGCATAGTCGTCGGGAACTCCACCCGTGTGCGAGAGCAGCTCGTGAACGAGTATCGGTCCACCCAGCGATTCGATCGCGAACCACGGGAGATAGCGCGTTACGGGCGCGTTGAGATCGAGGCGCCCCGAGTCGTGCAGCTCGAGCAGGGCGAGCGCCGTCATCGATTTCGTGATCGAACCGATCGCGAACGTCGTCTGCGCCGTAACCGGCGCTTGCGTCTCCCGATTCGCGTACCCCAGCGTGATAATTCGCAGCGTGTTCGAACGATCGGTGATCGCGATCGAGAGCCCGGGGGTGCCCTGCTCCCGCATCGCGCGTGGCGCGTAGGCGGCGATCGCGTCGAGCGCGGCGTCCATGCCGGACGCCGCGCGAGCCTTCGCGCTCGCCAACGGCAGCAGCGCCGCAACGCTCAGCATCGCGAGCGCCCGAAGAAGAAGCCGGTCGTGCATCCGCTTGGAGTCGGCTTTCGAATCGCCCGCTTCCTTCCCGAGGCGGCAAATGACGTCGCGGACGCGAACGTACCCGCGTGCAACGCTCGATGGCAGGCTAGGGTTAACCACAACACTATGGCACGTATCTACGACAATTTGGCCGACACGTTCGGCAACACGCCGCTGGTCAAGATACCCCGATTGAACGAGGGGCTGCCCGGAACCGTCCTGGTGAAGATGGAGTCGTTCAATCCAGCGGGATCTGTGAAAGATCGCATCGGCGTCTCGATGATCGAGGCCGGCGAACGCGAGGGACGGCTTTTACCGGGGATGACGATTCTGGAGCCGACGAGCGGAAACACCGGCATCGCGCTCGCATTCGTCGCCGCAGCAAAGGGCTACCCGGTAATCTTGGTAATGCCCGATACGATGACCGTCGAGCGGCGGAACCTGCTCAAGGCCTACGGCGCGCAAGTCGTGCTGACGCCGGGAGCGGAGGGAATGAGCGGCGCGATCCGGCGAGCGAACGAGATCGCTGCGACCGCGCCGAGCAAATACTTCGTCCCCGGTCAGTTCGAGAATCCCGCGAATCCCGAGATCCACCGTCGAACGACCGCTGAGGAGATCTGGCGAGACACCGATGGAACCGTCGACGCGTTCGTTGCCGCGGTCGGTACCGGCGGTACGATTACCGGCGTGGGCGAGATACTGCGGGAACGCAAGCCGGCAGTCCGTATCATCGCCGTCGAACCCGACGCGTCGGCGGTTCTCTCCGGCGGCAAACCCGGCCCGCACAAGATCCAGGGTACCGGTACCGGTTTCATTCCTAAGGTCCTCAATACCGAGGTTTACCAAGAGGTAGTGCGGGTGACGGACGCCGACGCGATTGCGACCGCGCGGCGGCTGGCGCGCGAGGAAGGCATGCTCGTCGGTATTTCCGCCGGAGCGAACGTCTGGGCCGCGCTGCAGGTTGCGAAGCGTCCGGAGATGCGCGGAAAGACGATCGTCACGATCGGCTGCGATACGGGCGAACGCTACCTGAGCAATCCCGTCTTCTCCGAGCAGGAGGCGACGATCGTCGAACCAGCGCTCGTTTGAGTTCTGCGGAGCTTCTCGTCGACGTCACGCGCGGCGAATACGTCGAATCGGTCCATCGCGTCGCATTCTGCGCGGCTACTGAGGACGGCCGCGTGCTGCTCGAGGCCGGCGATGCGCGATCGCCGGTCTACTTGCGTTCCGCCGCAAAGCCGTTTATCGCCGCCGCAGCGATCGCAGCCGGGGTCGTCGAGCGCTTCGGGCTCGAGCCGCGCGAGATCGCGGTGATGACCGCGTCCCATTCCGGAGAACCGTTTCACGTACGCGCGGTCGAGTCGATCTTGCAAAAGATCGGTTTGCCTACGTCGGCACTGCAGTGCGGCGTTCACGCGCCCTACGACGAAGCCGCCGCGGCGGCGTTGCGCCGCGCCGGCGTCGCGCCGACCGTGCTTCATAACAACTGCTCGGGAAAGCACGCGGGGATTCTCGCGCTCTGTTTGGCCATCGGAGCCGACCCGGCGACGTATCTGGAAGCCGGCAATGCCGCGCAGCGTCGTATCCTCGCGTTTTGTGCGCGAGTCTCCGGTGACGACGCGGCGTCTTGGCCCGTCGGCGTCGACGGCTGCGGCATTCCCGTCTACGCGACCGGACTGCGAAACGCGGCGATCGCCTTCGCGCGGCTGGCGACGCTGCGCGGCGTCGATGAAGCCGACGCGAGCGCTCTGAAAGTAGCTCGCGACGCGATGCTCGCCTATCCGCAGTACGTCGCCGGCACCGGTCAGTTCGACACCGAGCTGATGACCGCCGGCGAAGGAAATATCGTTTCGAAGGCCGGCGCGGAGGGCGTGCACGGCGCCGGCGCGCTCGCGCAAGGCTGCGGTTTCGCTTCGAAGGTGCTCGACGGCGCGTCGCGGGCAAGAGGGCCCGCGTCGATCGCGGTCCTTTCGCGGCTCGGCCTCCTCGACGAAAAAAAGGTCGCGCGGCTGGAGAAGTTTTCGCGGCCGGTATTGTATAATCGGGCCGGCGTTGCCGTGGGGGAGATAGCCGTCCGAAATAGTGTCTGAGTACTTACATCAACTCGCTGCGCGGGTCTTGATCTTCGACGGCGCCATGGGTACGCAGCTGATGGCACTCGAGCTTTCGGCGGAGGATTTCGGCGGCAGCGCAAAAGCGGGATGCAACGAAGTGCTCGTGCTTACGCGGCCCGATGTCGTACGCTCGATCCACGAGTCCTATCTCGCCGCCGGCGCCGACGTCGTGGAAACCGACTCGTTCACCGGGTCGCGAATAAAGCTCGACGAGTACGGTCTGGGAGAGCAGACGTACGAAATCAACTTCCGCGCCGCGGCGATCGCGCGCGAGGCGTGCGACGCGTTCTCGACGGAGGGCCGACGCTTCGTTGCCGGCTCGATGGGCCCCACCGGAATGCTGATATCGTCGTCGGACCCGGCGCTTTCGAACGTTACGTACGGGCAGTTGCGCGACGCGTACGGCGAACAGGCCAAAGCGCTGGTCGAAGGCGGTGCGGATCTGTTGGTACTCGAGACGATGCAGGATCTGCTCGAACTCAAGGCGGCGATTGCCGGCATCGTGCATGAGTTCGATCGAGGGTTGCGCCGCGTTCCGATCCAGGCCCAGCCGACGCTGATTACCGAGGGCAGGATGCTGCTCGGGACTGACATCCGCGCGATCCGCGCAACGCTCGACGCATTGCCGATCGACGTCATCGGGCTCAACTGCTCGACGGGGCCGTCGCAGATGCGCGATTCGATTCGCTACCTGTGCGAGAACTCGCGCTGCTTCGTCAGCGTCGTGCCGAATGCCGGCCTGCCGCTCATGGGCCCGCTGGGGGAAACGATCTACCCCGAAAGCCCGCAGGAGCTGGCCGCCGAGCTGCGCGCTTTCGTTACCGATTTCGGCGTCGACGCGGTTGGCGGGTGCTGCGGGACGACACCCGCGCACATCACCGCACTGCGGGACGCGGTAGCCTCGGCGCGACGGCGCCCGCGGCCGCGCGGGGAACGGCCGCAAGAGGTTGCGTCTGCCATCACCGCAGTCTCGCTCGAACAAGAGCCTCGGCCACTGCTGGTCGGCGAACGGATCAACGCGCAAGGTTCGCGCAGAGTAAAGCACCTGCTCTTGGAAGAGGCGTACGACGATATCGGTCTGCTGGCGCGCGAGCAGGTCGAAGGCGGAGCGCACGTGCTCGACGTTTGCTGCGCACTGACCGAACGGGCCGATGAAGAGGAGCAGATGAGGCTGCTCGTGCGGCGGCTGGCGCAGTCGATCGAGGCGCCGCTCGCCATCGACTCTACCGAGCCCAAAGTGCTGCAGACGGCCTTGGAAAACTATCCCGGGCGCGCGATCGTCAACTCCGTCCATCTCGAGGCGGGACGCGCGAAGATCGACACGATCTTGCCGATGGCAAAGGAGCACGGCGCCGCGCTCGTCGCTTTGACGATCGACGAACAAGGAATGGCGAAGACGGCGGCTCGTAAACTCGAGGTCGCGCGACGCATCTACGACATCGTCGTCGGCGAATACGGGTTGCCGCCCGGGGCGCTGATCTTCGACGCACTGACCTTTACGTTGTCGACCGGCGATCCGGAGTTCGCCGACTCGGCCGTCGAAACGATCGAAGGCATTCGGGCAATCAAACGCGAGCTGCCCGGTTCGCTGACGTCGCTGGGGGTCTCCAACGTCTCGTTCGGGCTGACTCCCGACGCGCGTGCGACCCTCAACTCAGTTTTTCTCTACCACTGTGTCGAGGCCGGCCTCGATTGCGCGTTGGTGTATGCAAAAGAGATCGTTCCGTATTTCGAGATCGAGGCCGAAGTTCGCGAGCTGTGCGACGACCTCGTCTTCAATCGGCGCCCCGACGCCCTGGCACGCTTGATCGAACGTTTCGAAGCGGTGCGCTTGCAGGAGCGGCCTGGCGAACAAACCGGCGCGGCAGAATCGCAAGCGGAGGAGCTCGCCGTCGACGACCGGATCCATCAAGCAATTCTACGCCGGCGCAAAGACGGCATCGAAAAGATGATCGACGAGGCGCTGCTTACCCGGACGCCCGTCGAAACGCTCAACGAGATCCTCCTGCCGGCGATGAAAGACGTCGGCGACCGCTTCGGCCGCGGTGAGCTCATCCTTCCGTTCGTTTTGCAGTCCGCCGAAGTGATGAAGCGCGCGGTCGGACACCTCGAGCAGTTCCTGGAACGATCGGAGGGGGCTACGAAAGGAACGGTGGTGCTCGCCACGGTGTTCGGCGACGTGCACGACATCGGCAAGAATCTCGTACATACGATTTTGGCGAACAACGGCTATACGGTTCACGATCTCGGAAAGCAAGTTCCGATGAGCTCCATTCTCGCAAAGGCCGTCGAAGTCGAGGCCGACGCCATTGGGCTCTCCGCCCTTCTCGTCTCGACCAGCAAACAGATGCCGGTCTGCCTCGAAGAGCAGGACGCGCGCGGCATGCAGTTTCCGGTCATCATCGGCGGTGCGGCAATCAATCGCGATTTTGGCCGGCGCATCGCGCTGCTGGAGGACGGAACGCGTTTCTTCGAGCCGGGGGTGTTCTACGCGCGCGACGCGTTCGAGGGGCTCGAGCTCGTCGATGCGCTCACCAGCGATCCGCAAAAGCGCACCGATCTGCTCGAACGCACGAAGCGGGAAGCGCTCGCGCAGCGAGAGCGGCGCGCGGCGGCGCCCCTCTCGCGCGCGGCATCGATTTCGACGGTGAAGTCAGATCTCGCGCCGGTGCCCGTTCCGCCGTTTTGGGGCGCGCGAACGCTGGAGAACGTCGACTTCGAAGCGTTGTGGGAGTGCTTCGACCTGCGCAGTCTCTACCGGCTTTCCTGGGGCGCGGCGAACACCAAAGGGGAAGCGTTCGAAGAGCTCGTCCGTTCGGAGTTCGAACCGCGGCTCGCGCACTACCAAGCGCGGGCACCGCGCGAGCGACTGATCGAACCGAAAGTAGCCTACGGCTACTTTCCGGCAGCCGGTCTGGGCAACGACCTATTGCTCTACGACCCGGCGCAACCGGATCGGGAGATCGCGCGCTTGGCTTTTCCGCGTCAGGCCGGCGGCGAACACCTGAGCCTTCCCGATTACCTGCGCGAGCCGGAGAGCGGCGCGGGCGTCGACGTCGTCGCGCTGCAAGTCGTGACTGTCGGACGCAGGGCCGCGGCAGAGATCGAACGTTTGCAAACGGCGGGAGACTATAGCGAATCGTACTTTCTGCACGGCTTTTCCGTACAGGCCGCCGAGGCGCTGGCCGAGTACGCGCACCGGAACATCCGTCGCGAGCTGCAACTTTCCGGCGCGCGCGGCAAGCGCTACTCGTGGGGTTACGGGGCCTGTCCGGATCTCGATCAGCACGGGGTCGTTTTCCGTTTGCTCGACGCCACCGCAAAGATCGGCGTTACGCTAACCGAAGCGTTTCAGATCGTACCCGAGCAGTCGACCGCGGCAATCGTAATTCACCATCCCAAGGCCGCGTATTTCAACGCAGCGGCGACCAAAGAGCTCGCCGTTTAGGCGCTCCTAGCAGGCCGTGGACGGTTGTGGGCGTACCGTCGCTCTCAATGACGGTCCGCACGATTCTCTCCATCGGCCTCGGTATCGTCGCGCTCGCGCTCATCGTCGCGCTGATCCGGGCGCTGCCGCGTCATCGTCCGCTCGTGCCCGAGCCCGCTCGGGCGGCAATCGGCGTTTTGATCGGATTCCTGACGAACTTTTTCGATACGCTGGGCATCGGTTCGTTCGCAACCACGACGTCGCTGTTCAAGTTTCTGCGGCTCGTTCCCGATGAGAAAATTCCTGGAACGCTCAACGTCGGGCACGCGCTGCCGACGGTGGCCGAAGCGGCGATCTTTATCACGATCGTCTCGGTCGAGCCGCGCACGCTGATTCTCTTGATCGTCGCCTCGGTGGCCGGCGCGTGGCTCGGCGCGGGTTTCGTCGCGCGCTTGCCGCGCCGGTACGTGCAGATCGGGATGGGTGCCGCGCTTCTTGCCGCCGGGGTGCTTTTCACCCTGAGCAATTTGAAAGGCAGCCAGTTCGGCCTCGTCGGTTCGGGCCTGGGGCTCGAGGGGGCGCGGCTTTGGACCGGCATCTTCGTAAGCTTTTGCTTGGGCGCGCTGATGACGATCGGAATCGGCCTGTACGCTCCGTGCATGATCATGGTGAGCCTTCTGGGTATGAATCCGATCGCCGCGTTTCCGATCATGATGGCTTCGTGCGCGTTCCTCATGCCGATCGCGAGCCTGCGCTTCATCCGCTTCGATGCATTTTCGATGCGCTCCGCGCTGGGCTTGACGCTGGGCGGCATCCCCGGGGTGCTAATCGCGGCCTTCTGGATCAAACAGATGAACCTCGTGACGCTGCGCTGGATCGTCGTCGCGGTCGTAATCTACGCGGCGGTCGTCATGCTGCGCTCGGCCGCGCGGCGATCCTCGAGCGAAACGGAGTATCTGTACGCCGAGGGGCAATAGCATCGCCGCCGCGCGGCCGCTACGCCTCTAAACAGCGACTTCGATCGTACTATAGACGAAACGTCCGCCGACCATCGTCGCGATGACGCGATACTCCTTATCCCAGAAGGAGAGGTCGGCGCGTAGACCCCGAGCGATGCGTCCCATCTCGGCTTCGTGGCGAATCAGCCTCGCCGGGGCGTGCGTTGCCGCAACGATCGCCGCAGCGAACGGTATCTGCGCGTACGACATATAGTTTCGCAGCGCTTCGTCCATTCGCAGAGCGCTTCCGGCGATCGTACCGTCGGCGGAGCGGACGACGCCGCCTTCGATGTGATAGCCGGGATCGCCGACGGGCATCGCGTCGGTGACGAGCACGAGCCGGTCGCCCAGCGTGCGATGCAGGATGTCAATCATCACGGGCGACACGTGGAAACCGTCGCAAATGACCTGCACGAGCGTGCGGCGATCCTGAATGAACGCCGCCAGAATCGACGGGTCGCGATGATCGAGCGGAGGCATTCCGTTAAATGCGTGCGTCAACGAGCGAAAGCCCAATCCGATCGCGAGCATGCCTTCGCGGTAGCGCGCACCGGTGTGGCCCGCCGAACAGACGACGCCGTTCTCCAAGAAGACGCGCAGCGCTTCGCTGGCGCCGTCGATCTCCGGCGCCATGGTTATCAAAAGACATGCGCCTTTGCACGCGTCGACCATCTCCTGCGCGCGCACGGCCCCGGCTGGGAGCAGCCACTCGTGGCGATGAATTCGCCGAAACTTTGCATTGAGGAACGGGCCTTCGAAATGGATGCCCAGACAACGAGCCCCGCTGGGATCGTCCTCCTCGAGCTGATTGGCCGCCTCCACAATTTCGTAGGCAGCGTGAAGCATCGATTCCCACGGCGCGGTCATGACGCCGGCGACGAAACCGGTCGCCCCGGTTTGGGGATAGTCGGCCGCAACTGCCGCGACGGCGTTGCCTTGATCGCGGTTGAAAAGGAACTCGCCGGCGCCATTGGTGTGTACGTCGATCAGCCCGGGGGCGATCGTGCTTCCCGGCGGGAGCGGGTAATCGGACGGCCCGTCGGCGGCGAGCACGCCGCCGATTCTACCGTTTTCGATCGCGAGGCGTCCGAAGGTGGACGTTCCATCGCCCACCGCGACGAAAGCCGGCCCTAAAAGTTGCGTAGCCATACCCCTTAACCTCGAATCAACGCGAGGGCTTCGTCGCGATTTCGTTCCATAAGTGCGCGCGTATCGCCCTCAACGTTCAGCCGTAACACCGGTTCGGTGTTCGAAGGGCGCACGCTCATCCACCAGTTCGGGTAACCGATCGTCAGACCGTCGAGCCGATCGACCTGCGCGCCTGCGTAGTAGCGTTCGATTTCACCCAGCTTTGCGTCGACGACGCCGGAAACCGTCGTGTTGATCTCGCCGGAACGAAATCGCGTGTCGATCGGCGCGATGATTTCGCTGACCGGCCGTCCGGCCTCGCTAAAGAGCTCCAGGCAAGAGAGCAACGCGATCATTCCCGAGTCGGCATACCAGTTGTCGCGAAAATAAAAGTGTCCGCTGTGCTCTCCTCCGAATACGACGTCGCGTTCCCGCATGATCGCCTTTATGATGGAGTGCCCGACCTTCGAACGAATGGGAACTCCGCCGGCCTTGACGATGAGCTCGGGCAGGCTGCGGCTGCAGGTGAGATTGTACAAGACCTTTCCGCCGGGATGCTTCTTGAGCGCGGTCAACGCCACCAGCGCCGTTACGGTGCTGCCGTCGATCAGGGCACCTTTCTCGTCGACCAGAAACATTCGGTCGGCGTCGCCGTCGAACGCAACGCCGAGGTCGCACGAGTGCTCGAGCACCGCGGCCTGCAGGTCGACCATGTTCTCCGGTTCGATCGGACTTGCAGGATGATTTGGAAAGCTGCCGTCGAGCTCGAAGTAGAGTGGGACGATTTCACAGGGCAGATTTCGAAACACGTACGGGATCGTCGCTCCCGCCATACCGTTGCCGGCGTCGACGGCGATCCGCAGCGGTTTGATCTTGGCACGGTCGACGAAGGAAAGGCAGTGCTCGGCGAACGCATCGAGCACGTCGCGCGACGAGACGCTTCCCGGCGTTCCGGCCGCCGGTGGAAGTTCGCCGGAGAGCAATTGATCGCGCAGCGAAGCTAGCCCGGTCTCCAAAGAGATCGCTTGGGCCTGGGAGCGCGTGAACTTCATTCCGTTGTACGCGGCGGGATTATGCGACGCCGTGATCATGACCCCGCCGTCGAATTCGTACTTGCCGACGGCGAAGTACAGCGCGTCGGTAGAGACCAGCCCGATATCGATGACGGCGGCCCCGGCCTCTGCCGCCCCTCGAGCGAAGGCCTCGAAGAGGTGCTTCCCCGAAGGCCGCATATCGCGGCCGACGGCGATGGTGGGCTGGGACGACGAACTCTCCGAACGCAGGAGGGGAACGAAGCACCTGCCGATCCCGTAGGCGACGTTGTCGCTCATTTCAGACGGATAAACGCCCCGAACGTCGTAGGATTTGAAAATCGTGGAGTCCATCCGGTCCTGCACGGCCCGCATTTCTTCGACCGCACGCTCGTGACGCCTTTGTGACGAACGGGCCGTTCGTTCGCGTTACCGGAACGCTGCTGCTCACGGCGTTCTTGCTTTTGTCCCTTGGCGTGGCCATTCAGGGAACGTTTGAAACGCGCTCCTCGATATCGAACACGTTCGCGCGGCAGTCGCAGATTCAGCAGTCGCAGATCGACCTCGAAGAGTTGTTGCGCCTGCAAATCGACGAAGAGAACTCGCTGCGCGGCTATCTATTGACGCACGATCCGTTTTATAAGAGCGAGTACCGGTCGGCATCCGCGGGTTACGATGCGAAGGAGAGCGCCATTCGAGCGACCCTGCAGCAGCGTCAGCTCACCGGAGCCGGGCAGTTGCTCGAAGATTACGCGAAGCTGCAGCGCGAATGGCGCGGCGGCGTGGCCGTCCCGCTCTTCTCGCACCCTCGGGTCCGGCTGCAAGAGCTCGACAAGCGCAATAAACTCTTCTCCGACTACGAGACGATGACCGTGGCGGCGATTCGCCGGGCGCTCGCGCAGACCAGCGACGACCTCACGCGCAGCACGCAAGACGAACTCGATCGGTCCTCTTACGCTCGTGCCTCGTGGGTGCTCGTCTTCGGTCTGCTCGCGATCGTCTTTAACGCCTATCGGTCGCAGCTCAACCGCGAGCTCGAGGAGGAACGCAGTTTTACGCGGATCCTGCAGCGAGCGTTCCGGAGCGAATCGACGCCGCTGCCGAACTGCGATATCGGAAGCGCCTACCTTTCGGCGACGAGCCATCTCGCAGTCGGCGGCGACGTTTTCGACGTCTACCGTCTCTCCGAAGACCGCGCTCTGCTATTGATCGCCGACATCAGCGGAAAGGGCGTCGACGCCGCGGTCCTCACCGCATTCGTCAAGTTCATGGTCCGTGCAATTGCGCTGCGCGATAGCGCGCCGGCTGCGATCCTCGCCGAGTTCAACGTCGTGCTTTCCAAGGCCGTCGACGATCCGTACTTGTTCGCTTCCATGTTCGTCGGCGTGCTCGATACCAGCCAATTTGAACTGACCTATGCCAGCGCCGGCCACGACGCGATTTTCGTGCGTGGTCGCGACGGCGTCGTCGCGCTCGACGTCACCGGACCGGTCTTAGGCGTCATGGAAGAACCGTTCGAGACGCGGACGATGAAGCTTTACGCCGGAGATACGCTGGTTTTGGCGACCGACGGTCTCACCGAAGTTCGCGACAAAGCGGGCGTTCAGCTCGGCGAGCAGGGCGCGATGCAGATGATCGCGCAGGCCCCGGTCGAGGCGCAGACGCTGGCCGACGACGTGGTCAAACGGGTGCGCGAGCGGGGCAGCAGCCGCGTCCGCGACGATCTCGCGGTGCTGGCGATTCGGGTTTTGCGGACGGCCTCGAATGACGCGTAAGGCGTTTGCGATTCTTGCCGGCTGTTTGATTGCGCTGACGGCGCGCGCGGCGGCCGACTGCCGGGTGCATAAGGGCGAGCACGTGGTCCTGTACAGCACCACCGACGATCCTTCGGTACTGATGTGGGATTCGCGCGCTCGATTGCGCGCCTATCACGCCGCCACGTTCGACGTCGCGCAAGCGCTCTCGGCCCACGCGCTCTTGGCGCCGCCGGGCACGCACGCCGACGTCATCTCGTGCATTCCCGATTACGTCACGTCGCCGCTCTTTACGGCGCCGGCCGATGCGGTCGGAATCGTCGTGACGACCGGCCCGATGCGCGGCGCGGCGCGTTGGGTGCTAGGTTCAGACGTGCGGACGGTCAAGAAGCGGTAGCAGCGCGCCGCGCCGGGTGAAGGGAATGCCGTACGTCTCTTCCAGCAGGGCGCCGTCGTTGAGCTCTTGCGGCGCCGGCGTTCCGAGCAGCCGCCCGGAGCCCAAAAGCGCGACGCGATCGGCGTATGCCACGGCTTCGTTGACGTCGTGAAGCGCGCAGATAACGCTTTTTCCGGCGTGCGCCAGGCGCCGCAGCAGCGAGAGTATCTCGTGCGCGACGGCAACGTCGAGATGACTCGTCGGTTCGTCGAGAAGCAAGATCGGAGTATCCTGCGCCAAGCCCAGCGCGATCCAAACGCGCTGGCGTTCCCCGGCGCTCAACGTTGAGAAGAGACGGTGCGCGAGGCCCTCGAGCCGCACCGCTTCGAGCGCGCGTGCGATGGCGCCGGCGTCCTCTTCGCCGGCGTTCCACTGCCACCAGCGATGGTGCGCAAAACGCCCGATGGCCACGACGTCGCGCACGAGCAACGCTTCGAGAAAGACTTCATCGCCGGTTACGAACGCGATTCGCTTTGCGCGTTCGAGCGGGGCGAGCACGTCGCTGCGCCGGCCGTCGATGAGAATCGCTCCGGATGCGGCGCGATGCAGCCCCGCGATCGCACGCAGCAGCGTCGTTTTGCCGGCCCCATTTCGCCCGAGGAGAGCAACGAACTCGCCGGGTGCGACGGTCGCGTCGATCTCCCCCAGAAGCGAACGTCCCCCGACCGCGAGCTCGACTCCATGAAGTTCGATCATCAGAGGCCGCTGCGCGACGCCGCGGGGCGCAAGTACAGGTAGAGAAACGTGGGCACGCCGATGAAAGCCAAGAGGACCCCGATCGGCAGTTCCGCGGGAGCGACGATCCTGCGGCAAATGGTATCGGCGAGCATGCAGAGCGCCGCGCCGATCGAGATGCACGCCGGCAGCAACACCCGGGCGTCGGAGCCGACGACGCGGCGCGCAAGATGGGGCACGATGAGCCCGACGAACCCGACGAGACCGGCGAGCACGACGCTGCTCGCGGCCAGCAGCGACGACGCTGCAAGCATCACCCATTGCGCGCGCGCGACGTTGACGCCGACGCTGCGCGCGCGCAGTTCGCCGATCCGCAGCGCGTTGAGCGGTACCGCCGCCGAGAGCGCGAGGAGCGTGCCGGCGGCGACGTAGGGGGCAGTCGCCGCGAGGTCGGGCCAGCCGCGCCCGGCCATCGATCCGGCGAGCCACGCGACGACGGTACTGGCGTACTCCGTCGACTGCGCGCGAACGATCGCCAGGGTTACGATGGCCGCGAAGAGCGTCGAGAGGGAAACGCCCGCGAGTATCAGACGGTTCGAGTCGATGCCGTCTCCCCGGCGCGCGAGCGCCGCGACCAGCAGTGCGGCGCCCAAACCGGCGACGAAGCCGATCGCCGGCGAGGCTGCCGCGGAGATGCCGGCAACGATCGAGATCGCGATCGCTGCCGCGGCCGCGGCGCTGACGCCGGTTAAATACGGATCGACTAACGGGTTACGCAGCATGCCTTGCAAGAGCGCGCCACACAACGCGAGCGCCGCGCCGACGGTAGCCGCGATGCAGACGCGAGGGAGCCGCAGTTGCCAGACGATCGTATGCAGCGTGCCGGGTTCGTAAGGATGGAAGAGCGAGAACGCGATCGCGCCGGGCTCGAGTTGAGCCGCTCCGACCAAGAGGCTGAGTGCTCCCGCCGCAAGCGGCAAGAGAACCAGCGCGACGGCTTTCACCGCGTGCGAAGCTCCAGGCTAAAAGAGCGCCCCGGCATCGGAAATCCCGCGTAGAGTGCGTAGCGATCGTTACCGAGGTTGTAACCGCGCAACGCGACCAGCAGCAATGGGCTCAGCCGATAGCCGGCGTACGCGTCGACCTGCGTGAACGTAGACGGCTGGTACACGGCATAGGCAGGCGACAGATACGGATCCTGCGCTTCCTGGGGGCCTTGCGTTCGTACGCCGATCGAAAATCCGTCGAAGCGGCTCGAAGGAAGCGCGTTATACCGAAGGCCGGTCGTTACCGCAAAAACCGGGCCGCGTCCCGGCAGGCGCGTCTGAGAGTCGAGATCCTGTGCGCGATAGAGATTGGTGACCCCAAGGTTCGCAACGAGACCGTGGAGTGGCGGCGTCGAGGCGACCAGCATGAGTCCTTGGAGCGAGGCATGCCCGACGTTCTCCGGGATATAGTACGGCGGGGGCGAGACGATGAAATTCGAGCCGCTGGTCGTGAACCACCCGAAGCTGACGCCACCCCAAAGCGATGGATCCACGAAGGTTGCGTCGCCGACTCGCGTTCGCTCGGGTGCGAGATTCGGATTGGAGAAGCCGGGGTAGTAGAGCTCCTCCGCGGTCGGGGCGCGGAAAGCGGTTGCGGCGTTCAAACGCAGCTGCAACGGGCCGGCAAGGTGCACGATCCCGCCGATCGAAGGCGAGTACGCTCCGCCAAGGCCGCCATCGCGTTCCCCGCGCAAGCCGGCATAGATCTGATCGCCGCCTGCTGAAAACCACTGTGACTGAACGTAAGCCGCGGTCTGCGCGTACGAGTCGAAGACCGGCGCGTTATCGGCCGCCGAAGGAGAACCGCCTCCCGTGCCCCCGTCAACGCGAGCGTTTCCGCGGAGCAGGTCGATGCCGTAGACGAGGCGCTGGCGCGCGTCGCCGGCGACGTCGCGCAGGCTCGCCATGAGGTGCCGATCGTAGAGCATCTGCGCGTAGGGCGGATTCGACGACGAGCCGGGACTCGGCGTCGGGTAGAATGCGTTCGGGCAGTTCGAGTCGACCGGAGTGTTGCAGGTGTACGAAAGATCTGCCGACGAGGCGCCGAGCTGCAGCGATGCCACGGACCGCCGGCCGTGCGTCTGGGCTTCCAGCTGCAGGTTGCGATTGATGCTCGCCTGTTCGCTCGTCGGTGAGAAAAAGTCGAGTTCTCCCGGCGTTCCGACGTTCGAACTGGCAATATTGCCGCTCAAGGTAAGATCGACCGCCCCGACAGGGTGCGCGTAGTGCGCGGCAAAGCCCGTCAAACCTGCCTGCGCGTTTTGACGATCCGGCGCGTTTTGCACCGAATAGTCGTTGGTTGCATAGGTTCGTTGAAAAGAGAGGTAGGGCGTTTGCACCTGATAGGTTTGTTCGCCGAACGAGCCGGTAGCTACCGTGGCCTTGACGTCCGCCGGCACCGGTGCGGTGATGATGTTGACGATGCCGCCGATGGAGCCCGAACCGTAGAGCGTGGATCCGCCGCCCTCGACAATCTCGATACGGTCGATGCCGCTCGTCGGCATCTGCTCGAGATCGACGTCGTCGATCTGTCCGCCCGCGGTCGGTAGACCGTCGACCAAAACCAACACCTGCTCCGACGAGCTCCCGCGAATTCCGAGGCTGGCGACTGCGCCGAAACCGCCGTAACGAACGATGTCGACGCCCGGCACCGACGCGATTGCATCGGCGACGGTGCGCGCACCCTCTTGTGCGATCTGCGCGCTCGTGACGACGTAGGTAGTGCGCGCGGTGCGCTGGGCGGACTCGACGCCGCGATCGCTGGTAACGACGTGCGCGATCTCCGGCACGGCGCCTGGACTGGGGGAGGGTGAGGGTGACGAAACGGCCGCAATTAGTGCGGCGATCAATGGAAACATCGCAATCCTTTCCCTGACGCGAGGTGGACGTGCTCGAATGTTTTGCGACGGTATCCTGACTCGCGGATCGTAGCCGTTGCCCGAGCCTTCCCATCCGTTACCGGACAGTGGCTTTGGGCGGCTCCCCGCATACAGTGGCGCGACCGTGCCGGCTTCACACCGGCTTCCCGCGCAAAACGTAGAATCGCCAATTGTGCAGATCCGTGCGACTACCCTTTTCCTCGTGGCGCTGCTCGCGGCGTGCGCCGGTGCGAAGCCGGCGGCCGGCGGCGGCCTCGTCACCCTCGTCCCTTCGTTTGCCGACGACGTCTACGCGCTGGGCGCCGGGCACGGGCTGGTTGCCGTAAGCGCTTTCACCGACGATCGTCGTGCCGCCGGTCTTCCTCGAGTCTCCGATGCCAACGGCGTCAACTCCGAAGCGATCGTCGCGCTGCGACCGGCACTCGTCCTGGGAATCCCGTCTCAAGCGCGCTTGGTCGAGCCGCTGCGGCGTGCCGGTCTGCGCGTCGTACTGCTCTCCGACGACGGCTACGATCGCATTTTTTCAAACCTGCTTGAAATCGGAGCGTTGACCGGCCACTCCGCGGAGGCCAAAGCGGTCGTTGCCCGCCTCAAAAGCGAAACGGCGTCGCTCTCACGGCGCGCACGGCAGTTCGCGTGGCATCCGCGCGTCTTCGTCGTACTGCAAGCCACGCCGATTTGGACTGCCGGCACGACGTCGTATATTTCGCGGTTGATCGCGCTCGCGGGCGGGCGTAACGCCGCCGCACTGGCCGCACCGTACTCGCAGTACAGCGCGGAGACGCTGGTCGAAAGCCAACCCGACGTGCTGATCGCCGATCGCATCGCCAAGCTCGACGCGGTGCTGGATCGCCAGCCCTGGCGGAGCCTGAGCGCCGTCCGCCTGCGGCGCGTCTACGAAGCGGAGCCCGATCTGCTGGAACGCCCCGGCCCCCAATACAACGACGCAATTCGCTGGCTGATCGCGCGTTTGGAGCCGCTGGCGTCCGGAACGGTGCGTTGATGCAGCGCGCTCTCGTCGTCGCCGTGGAGACGCGCGCGCTGCACGAAACGCTCGATGCCGAGCTGGACGAGTTTGCGGCGCTCGCGCAAGCCGCGGGCGCGTCGATTCTCGAGCGCATCGTCCAGCGCCGCGAAAACGTCGACCCGGCCAGCTTGATCGGAAGCGGCAAGGTGCTCGAAATCGCAGAGCGAGCTCGCGAGGAGCGCGCCGACCTGGTGCTCGTGCTCAACGACCTGCGCCCGCGCCAGCGAAAGAATCTCGAACGCGTCATACCGCTTCCGATCGTCGACCGGACGATGCTCATCCTTGACGTATTCGCGCGTCACGCACGCAGCCGGGAGGGCAAGCTGCAGGTCGAGCTCGCGCAGCTGCGCTATCGCCAGTCGAATCTGATCGGCAGCGGCGCCGACCTCTCGCGTTTGGGCGGCGGCATCGGAACGAGGGGGCCGGGCGAGACCAAGCTCGAGGTAGACCGTCGCCGCATCGGTCAGCGCATCGCGACGCTCAACGCCGGACTGCGCGGGATCGCACGCCAACGAACCCTGCGCAGGAGCAGGCCGCATCGCGAACCGCTCGTCGCGCTCGTCGGGTACACGAACGTCGGTAAGTCGTCGCTGCTCAACGCGATGACGCACGGCGACGCGCTCGTCGCCGATCGGCCGTTCGCGACGCTGGATCCGACGACGCGGCGTGCGTTTTTGACAACCAACGAGTACGTGCGCCTTACCGATACCGTCGGGTTTATCACCAACTTACCGAAGGATCTGGTCGCCGCGTTTCGGGCAACGCTCGAGGAGTTGCGAGAGGCCGATTTACTTTTGCACGTGCTCGATGCAAGCAATCCGCAGTGGGAGCGACAGCGCGCTGCTGTCGACGCTATTTTGAGCGAACTCGAACTCGAAGCCGCGCCGCGTCTGTTGGTCTTCAATAAGTCCGATCGAGTGGTGCCTGACGCCGCCGAGCAGGACGCGCTCTACGTGAGCGCACGCACGAAAGCCGGACTTCCCGCGCTTCGGGAAGCGATCGCCGCGCGTCTGGCTGCGATCAAAGATGCTGCGAAAGCGTGATCTTCGAACGATCTCCGATCCACGCGATCGGCGGGATCATGAAGACCCGCGCCAGCTCGTTGAGATTTGAAGCGTAGGCAGATCTCAGCTCGCCGAATCGCAGCCAGGCCTCGTTGCGGTCGCCGATCGTGTAGCCGGCGGCGACGAGACGGTCGCAGGCCTGATCGAACTCCGGGCGTTCGATGCCGACGGTGCGGTCGGCATCTCCAAATCGAAAGTAGTGCGCGAGATCGCGAGTCGCGTGGCGGCCCACGTTGTAAAAGATCCGCGCTTGACCGTCCCTTGCGCCTTCGACGGTCGTCATCAGCAGCGTCGCGGCGTCGAGCAGCGTTCCCAGCGTGCCGACCCACGATTGATCGTCGTGACTCGAGCGGAAGAACGCGAGGACCGGGTATGCCAGGTGGCTCTCCATCACCTGAGCGGACCAGCGCTGTGCGTCGATCATCAGGTCCGGCAAATCCTCGAGGGTCAAGGAGTATCCCGCGATTGCCAGCAGGTTGACGCCGCTCGGCGGCGTTCCCGCACGCGCTGCAGTCGTAACGACGAAGGTCTCGCGCTGCTGAAACGAGCCGAAAATCGCGAATAAATACGCCGTGTTGATGGACAGCAGAGAAAGGCCGGCGAGTCCGGCAAGCACGGAGACGAGGCGGGTGGAACCGGCGCGCCCGACCACGTCGCCGAAGCCGATCGTCAAGACTGACGTTCCCGAGAAATAGAGTGCCGTTGCTAGGGAGATGTTCGGAGAGCTTAAACCGCCGCGTAGACCCCAAAACATCAGTCCGAAGCCGGCGATCAGCAGCGCTTCCCACAGCGCGATGAGGCCGAGCAGCATAAAGGGTGCAAAGAGCGCCAACAGATTCTCGCGGCGATCGGCGTCGTTGGGCGAGAGCCGCCACGAGAGCGCGGGCCACGCCCGCCACGCGCTGCGCCAGACGTAAAAACTGATTCGCAAGCGCCGGCCGGTCGCGCGCGGAACGACGACCGATTGAAAAATATCGTTGAGGGTCAAGACGACGAGCACGATGCCCGCTGCGACGGCCAGGACGTTGATCGCCATTGATGCGCGTGGTTCGTCGGCTACCGGCGGCAAGCCGCTCCGGGCCGCGTGGCGAAGACGGCCTCGACGTATGGCGGTCATTTTCGTTACCGGCCCCGTGAGTTCGGGGAAGAGCGCCTTTGCGGTGCGGCTCGCGCTCGAAAGCGGCTGCGACGTAACCTACGTTGCCACCGCCGCGGGGGCGCCTGAGGATATCGAATGGCGCGCTCGACTGACGCGCCACGTACGCGATCGGCCCCGATCGTGGCGCACGGTCGAGACGGCTTCCCTCACGCCCGAGGCTCAGCTAACGCTCTTACGCGATGCCCCGGCAACGGCATGCCTGCTCGTCGATTCGCTCGGAACGTGGCTGGAGACGCGGGTCGCCGCGCGGATCGACCTGCTCGAAATTAATTACAACGTCTTCGCTGCCGCGCTCGACCAGGAGGCTGCGGCATTTGTCGACGCGATGTTCTCCTCGCGCGCTTCAATTATAGCCGTAAGCGAACAGATCGGATGGGACGTCGTCCCGGTCGTTGCGACCGGGCGGCTCTCGCGCGACGCGATGGGACGGATGGTGCAACGGGTCGCGAAGCGCGCGGCCCACGTCTATCTCGTCGTTGCCGGATGCGCGGTCGACCTTCGGGCGATTGGCAAACCGATCGATTGCGAGCCGCTATAAAGCCCTAGGGTGACGGCGAGGCGCTCGTTGCCGGGGGCGCCGGCGACGGCATTGCCGGTGAAGCGGTAACCACGGGTCCGGCGGAAGCAGCAGATGCCGGAGCCGCTGAGGCCCGAACGCCCGAGGCCGGCGCACCGGACGCAAGCGGGTTCGGGGCAGCCGACGGCGACGCCGTCGGAGCCGGTGTTGGGATCGGGGGCGGCTGCAGCGTCGGCTGTCCGACCGGCGCGGTGAGCGCAACCAAGCGAATGTAACCGATCGAGACGGTCCCGTCTTTGGGGATCGTGGTGTCGGCCGTTGCGGTGGTAAAACCCGGGGCCCGCGCGGTGACGGTTTGGTCGCCCGCTATCGTGCGCAGATTGAATGCCCCCGTCGCGTCGGACCGACCGGTGTAGAGCGAGCCGACGGAGACCAGCGCGTTTGCGATCGGCCGGTTCGTCATCGCGTCGAGCACGCGGCCGGTAACGCGGCCATAATCTTGAACGCCTACGACATTTGGCGGCGGCGAGCATCCGTCTCCTAGCGAAAACAGGATCAGCAATCCGAGGACGGCGTACCGCATACGGAGGTGTACGTTTCGGAGCGCGCGGTGTCCCCCCAGGACAGGTATAGCGCCCGATTTGCACAAAGGTCCTCGTAGCGATGAATCCCTACGGCCCGGTTGCAATCTATCTCTGCGTCGCCCTGGGGGCGGCCTTATTTTTCAGCGTCTTGCCGGGACTTCTCGGGCGCGCGAAGCCGAACGCGCACAAACGTGAAGCCTACGAATGCGGAGTCGAACCGACGTCGCCGGTGGCGGGGCGCTTCCCCGTGCGCTTTTATCTGATTGCGATGCTGTTCGTCATCTTCGACGTCGAAGCGGCGTCGTTCTACCCATGGGCGGTGCAGATGCACGCGCTGCGCGTTTTCGGATTGCTCGAAATGGTCGTCTTTATCGTCGTGCTGGCGATCGGTTACGCGTACGTGTGGAAGAAGGGCGGCTTCGTGTGGCGGTAAGTCCCGGCCAGTTCATGCTCGCGCGGCTCGACGACGTCGCGCGCTGGGCACAGAGTTCGTCCGTGTGGCCGTTGACGATGGGTCTGGCGTGTTGCGCGATCGAGATGATGACGGTGACCTCATCCGAATACGATATTGCGCGGTTGGGATCGGAGGTTTTCCGCAGTTCTCCGCGTCAGGCGGATTTGATGATCGTCTCCGGACGCGTCGCGCAGAAGATGGGTCCCGTCGTCAAACGTTTGTACGATCAGATGGCCGACCCGAAGTGGGTTATCTCGATGGGTGCCTGCGCGAGCTCGGGCGGCATCTTCGACAACTACGCAGTCATCCAGGGCGTCGATACGATCATTCCGGTCGACGTCTACGTTCCAGGCTGCCCGCCGACTCCCGATGGCCTTCTCTACGCGGTTAACCTCATTCAACAGCAGATCCGTGAGGGTGGGCGTGGCGGCATTCTGGCGCGAGCCTAACGACTAACACTCCGAGAAAACGAACACATGCCCAGCACTCAGAACCCGCCGATCGCGGGCGTAGCGATCGACCCGCCAAGCCTGCGCCCGCCGATCGACGACGCCGTCATCGAGCGCGTGGTGCCCGCCGATTTGGCGGCACGGCTCGCGGCGCTCAAAGTTGAAGGGTACGCGATGCTGCTCGATCTGGGCGCCGTCGATTATCTCGAGCGAAGCCCGCGATTCGACGTAGTCTATCATCTTTTAGCGCTCGCGCCCAAAATCGCGACCTCCGCGGAAATCGGCAAACCCAAACGGCTGCGAATCCTTTGCGGCGTCGAGGACGGGCACACGCTCCCGACGGCGACGGCGCTTTGGAAATCGGCGGATTGGGCGGAACGCGAAGTTTACGATCTCTTCGGAATCGTCTTCGACGGTCATCCGGAGCTGCGCCGCATTCAGATGCCGGTCGACTGGGAAGGGCATCCGTTGCGTAAAGACTATCCGATGCGCGGTCCCGCGCGCGAGCGCGCGCCTCGTCCGGCCTTTGCCAACAAGACCAACGTCGTGGCCGGTACCCCGCCCTCGGGGCGTACGTTCGAAGCGCTGCAAGAACAAGTGAAGCGCGCGCGAGAGAGCGGTGCTGCCGAAACGGAGGGTGAGACGAAGTGAGCGCGCCGGTCATGCCCGTTCCCGACATCGTCAGCCAGACGGGCAACACGATGGTGCTTTCGATGGGTCCGCAACACCCGTCGACGCACGGCGTTTTGCAAATCGTCTTGGAGATCGATAGCGAGAACGTCGTTAAAGCCGATCCCGAAATCGGCTACCTCCATACCGGAATCGAGAAGAGCGCCGAAGGCCTCTTTTGGACGCAGGCGCAGACCGTCATCGAGCGGATGGATTATCTCGCGCCCTCCTCCAACGCACTTTGCTACGCGCTGGCCGTCGAGAAGCTGCTCGGCCTGACCGATCGAATCCCGCCCCGCGCGCAGGTCGTTCGCGTTCTTATCGGCGAGCTGACGCGAATCGCGTCGCACTGCGTCTGGCTCGGCACCCACGGCATCGACCTCGGCGCGATCTCCGTGTTTTTCTACTGCTTCGATCTACGAGAGAACATTCTCGATCTTCAAGAGCTCAGCGGCGGCGCGCGCATGCACCCGAACTACGTACGGGTGGGCGGCCTCAACGGCGACCTGCCCGACGGCTACATCGCCAAGCTCGACGCGTTAATCGAAAAGTTTCCCGGGAGAATGCGCGAGCTTCGCGGGCTGCTGCAAGCCAACCCGATCTTTCAAGACCGGACGATCGACATCGGCGTGCTTTCGTCCGAAGAAGCCCTGCAGTGGAACGTCACCGGGCCGAGCTTGCGTGCCAGCGGCGTCGCGTACGACGTGCGCAAAGCTTTTCCGTACACCGGCTACGACGGTTACGATTTCGACGTTCCGACGCGAACCGACGGCGACGCATACGCGCGCTTCTTGGTCAGGCTCGACGAGATGGAACAGTCGATGCGGATCGTCGCGCAAGCCCGCAAACGTCTGGATACGCCGGGAGCGGTGATGATCGACGACCCGAAGGTTGCGCTGCCTCCGAAAGAGACGATCGCGTTGTCCATGGAGGCCCTGATCCACCATTTCAAACTGGTCAGCGAGGGCTTTCGCGTCCCGCCCGGCGACGTCTATCACTCCGTCGAATCGCCGCGCGGAGAACTCGGTTACTACATCGTGAGCAACGGCGAAAACCGCCCGTATCGCATTCGAACGCGACCGCCGAGTCTCTACAACTTGCAGGCGCTCAAGGGAATCGCCCCGGGCAACCTAATTGCCGACCTCGTCGTGATGATCGGGTCGCTCGACCCCGTGTTTGGTGAGGTCGACCGATGATTGCTCCGTCGCAAAGCGTTGCGCGCTCCATTACGTCGCGGGTGCGCGCAGACCGGTGAGGGAGCAGCAGAAAGACTTTGCGGCGCTGCGCGAACGTCTGCGCCCGCAGTGCGACGAGATCACCGCGCGGTACGAGCACAAGCGCTCGGCGCTGCTGCCGATCATGCACCTCTTCCAGCAGCACGAAGGGTACGTTACCGCCGGCGCGATGGCGGCGGCCGCGGAGATGCTCGACTTAACGCCCGCCGAAGTCGAGGGGACGGTCTCGTTTTACTCGCTGCTCTTCCGCCGGCCCGTTGGGCGGTACGTGCTGCAAGTTTGCCGCGGCCTCGCGTGTTCGATCGACGGCGCTCAAGACATGATGGCGTATTTTCGTGAAAAGCTCGGCATCGGGCATCTGCAAACGACGCCCGACGGAGTCTTCTCGTACGAAGAGGTCGAGTGTCTGGCGGCGTGCGATCGTGCCAGCTGCATGCAAGTAAACCTCGAGTTCGCGTACGACTTGACGCCGCGGCGAATCGACGACATGCTCGAGGCGATGCGCGCCGGAACCTACCCCGTTGCGCCCATGGCGCGAACCGATGCGCCCGGGCCGACGTGGGAGATTCCGCAGGACGACCAAATTTCGCGCGGTGAAAAGTCACCCGGAGCCGTCGGCGTCGAGCGGCCGAACAATGCGGGCGGCGTCGGCGATCAAAGCGGCATCATCATGCTCGATCACATCATCAATCGCAATGTCGAGTTTTTCACCAAGACGACGGAGCGCGCGGTCGTCGATTCCCGCGCCGTCGTCGAGAGCAGCCAGGAGCAGAGCGCGCGTGCCCGTCACTAAGGTGCTTACCGCTGGGATCGGCGAAGCGGACCTGCGCAGCATTGACGTCTATCGCCAGCGCGGCGGCTACAAGCAGTGGGAGCGCGCGGTTCGCGAGCTCCAGCCCGTCGACGTCCTCAACCTTGCCGAAAAATCCGGCTTGCGCGGACGCGGCGGGGCAGGTTTCCCGACGGGCCGGAAGTGGTCGTTTCTGCCCAAGGACAAGAACCTGCGCTATCTCGTGTGCAACTGCGACGAAGCCGAGCCGGGCACGTTCAAGGATCGCATGCTGCTCGAAGAGACGCCGCACCAGGTGATCGAAGGGATGCTCATCGGCGCCTATGCAATCGCGTCGCACCACGCGTTCATCTACATTCGCGGCGAGTTCAAGCGCGGTTACGAAGTCTTCTGCGCGGCACTCGAAGAGGCAAAGCGCGCGGGCTACGTCGGAAAGAATATTTTCGGCAGCGGATTCGATCTCGAACTCACCGTCCACCGCGGCGCCGGCGCATACATTTGCGGCGAGGAGACGGCGCTGCTCAACTCGCTCGAAGGCAAGCGCGGCGAGCCCCGGTTAAAGCCGCCCTTCCCGGCCGTCGAGGGCCTCTACGGCCAACCGACCGTCGTCAACAACGTCGAGACTCTGGCCTATCTCGTGCCGATCTTGGAGCGCGGTGCGGAATGGTTCGCCGCCGTCGGCACCGAGCGCAGCAAAGGCTACAAAATCGTCTCGGTTTCGGGGCACGTCCAGCGTCCGGGCAACTACGAAGTTCCGCTCGGTACGACGATTCGCGAAATCGTCGAGATCGCCGGCGGGCTGCGCCCCGGGCGAACGCTGATGGCGATTCAGCCCGGCGGGGGATCTTCGGCGTGCGTCTTTGAGGAGCATCTGGACTGGCCGTACGACTACGAGAGCCTAGCCAAAGCCGGATCGATGCTGGGTTCGGGCGCGATGGTCGTATTCGACGACACGACGGACTTCGTCGCAGCGTCGCACAATCTCGTGCGGTTCTTCAAGCACGAATCGTGCGGTCAGTGCACGCCCTGCCGCGAGGGTGGAAGCTGGATGGAGCGCGTTCTGTCTCGCCTCGTTAGGGGCCAAGGAGTTTCCGGAGACTACGATATGCTGCTGCGCGTGTCGCGCTCGATAACCGGCTTGAATCTCTGCCCGCTCGGCGACTCGATCGAACCGTTTCTCAAGTCGGTGATGACGCGGTTTCCGGATCAGTTCAAGGCGCGGATCCCGGCAACGGCGGCCGCACCGGTATGAGTACTTCCGTGGAACCGAACGTTCAGACGGTCACGCTGACGATCGACGGCGTGCCGGTGACGGTTCCCAAGGGAACGCTGCTGGTCGAGGCGGCTAAACAGATCCAGCAAGAAATCCCCATTTACTGCTATCACACCAAGCTCGGCCCGGCCGGACTCTGCCGGATCTGCATGGTCGAAATCGAAGGAATGCCCAAGCTGCAGATCGCCTGCAACACCGTCGTCGCCGACGGAATGATCGTCAAGACGCAGGGCGATAAGGTCGACGCGGCGCGCGCGACGGTGCTCGAGTTGTTCCTAGTCAACCACCCATTGGACTGTCCGATCTGCGATAAGGGCGGCGAGTGCGACTTGCAAGATTACGCAATGGCCTACGCGCGCGGTACCTCCGACGTTGCCGATCCAAAGCTTTCCAAACCGAAAGCCGTCGATTTGGGGCCGACGATCGTGCTCGACGAGGAGCGCTGCATCGTCTGTCAGCGCTGCGTTCGCTTCGATGACATCATCGCTAACGAGCGCCAGTTGATCGTCAAGGATCGCGGCGCGCACGACATCATCGCGACGGCGACGGGGCAACCCTATCGTCACCTCTTTACCGGCAACGTCACCGAGCTCTGTCCGGTGGGCGCCCTGACGTCGAAGACGTACCGTTTCAAATCGCGCCCGTGGGATCTCGAGCGGACGCAGACGACCTGCACGCAGTGTTCGGTCGGCTGCCAGCAGTTCGCCGACGTCCGCTACGGACAGCTGCGAAGGACGATGCTGGTCGAAGACGATCCGATTTCCGACGGCTGGCTGTGCGATCGCGGACGTTACAACATCGGCTTCCACGAGTCTCCCGACCGATTAAAGCAGCCGCTCTACCGCAAAGACACCGGCTGGACGCAGATCGGTTGGGACGATGCCTTCATCCTGTGGGCAAAGGCGATTCGTGCGGCAATCGGCGCCAACGGCGCGCAGAGCGTCGGTGCGATCGGCGGCGGACGGCTGACCAACGAGGAAGCGTATCTGATCGCGCGCGTGTTCGGAGCGGCCGGCGTCGAAAACCTCGACTGGCGTTGCGGAACGCAGCGGCAAGCGACTCCGGGATCGCGGGCGGGCGAACTGAGCGCAATCGATCGCGCCGATGCGATCGTGGTCGCGGGATCCGCGCTGGTGCAGCGCGCGCCGGTTCTTTGGCTGCGGATTCAAAAAGCCGTACGCCGAGGGGCGAAGTTGATTTCTCTGGCGGATGCAAGCGCCGCGCGCGCCGCAGCGGGAGACGCACGCCGAGTGGCGGTCGTCTGGGACGGGATCGATCTCGCGATGGGAAGCGGGTTCGCAAGCGCTTTTGCCGACTGCCCGGAGCTGGCGACCTTTATTGCCGGCGAACAAGCTAACGCGCGTGGGGCCGAGGCGATGGGCATGTTTCCGGCCGGCGCCGGGCTCGACACGTTTGCGATGTTCGAGCGAGCGCGGCGCGGTCAACTCGCGGTGCTTTCGATCTTCGGCGGAAACCCTGCGCGGAATGCCCCGGATCGGGCGGCGGTGCGAGCGGCGCTCGAGGCGACGCCGTTTCTCGTCGTAAGCGAACTCTTCATGACCGAGACGGCGGAACGCGCGAAGCTCGTTTTACCCGCCGCGGGAGCATTGGAGAAGAGCGGTACGACGATCAATTTCGGTGGCGCGCTCCTGCCCCTCAACGCGGCGCTGGCGCCTCCCGACTTCGTTCGATCCGATTTGGAGATCGTCGCCGGTCTCGCCGAACAGCTCGAGGTACCGCTGCCGTCTGACACCGACATCGAGCGTGCGGTCGTCGCGCAGGCGGCAAAAGAGCGCAGCGACGTGACGTTCGGCGATGCTCGCTACAAGACGGCGCCGGCCGGCCCGGCGGCGCCGGAAGAGCAAAGTATTCTTTCGGGCGGCGGTACGTGGCAGCACGACCCGTGGATCGCCGGGATGAAGGTGACGTAATGCCTTGGTGGCTCGAAGTTCTCATCAAGTCGGTGATCTTGCTCTTCGTCGTGGTGACGTCGTTTGCGTACGCGATGCTCGTCGAGCGCAAGGTGCTGGGTTGGATGCAGCTGCGTCCCGGTCCCAATCGCGTCGGTCCGTGGGGGCTGATGCAGCCCGCCGCCGATGCCGCAAAGTTGATTCTCAAAGAAGACCTGACGCCGGAGACAGCGGATCCGCTGCTCTATCGGCTCGCGCCGTTTATCTCGCTCCTGACCGCCTTTTCCGTCTACGCTGTGATCCCGTTCGGCGCGTCCGCTTCGGGAACGTGGGCGATCGGCAACGTCAACGCCGGAATCTTGCTGATCTTGGCGATCGCATCGCTGGGCGTCTACGGCATCTGTTTGGGCGGCTGGGCGAGCGGCTCGAAGTATCCGCTGCTCGGCAGCGTTCGCTCGACCGCCCAGATGATCAGCTACGAGCTCGCGATGTCGCTCTCGTTCGTCGGCGTACTGCTGCTCGCGGGTACGACCTCGCTCGATGGGATCGTCAATGCGCAGGCGCGCTGGTGGTTCGTCTTGCCGCAGTTCGTTGGCTTCGTCATCTACACGATTACGGCGATCGCCGAGACCAATCGCGCGCCGTTCGACTTAGTCGAGGCCGAGACCGAGTTGGTCGCCGGCTTCCATACCGAATACTCCGGACTGCGCTTCGGACTGTTCTTCATCGCAGAATACGTCAACATGCTGACCGTCTCGTGCATCGCGACGCTCTTGTTTTTTGGCGGGTGGGACGCGCCGTTCGGCCTGACCCTCGTTCCCGGAGTCGTCTGGTTCGTCCTGAAGGTTGCGTGCTTTATGTTCTTTTACATGTGGCTGCGGGCGACGTTGCCGCGCCTGCGCTACGACCGGCTGATGGCCTTGGGCTGGAAGGTACTGCTCCCCGTTGCGACGCTCAATCTCGTGGTGACGGCAATCGTCGTGGCATACGCAGGCTGATGGCGACCGGCACTTCGAAAAAACACCTTTACAACGTCGGCGCGATCCTGCGCGGTCTGTCGATCACGTTTAGCTTCATGTTTCGCAAGCGGCCGACGATTCCGTATCCTTCGCGCAAGAAACAGCACGCCCCGCGCTTTCATGGTCTGCACGAACTGCGACGCTACGCCGACGGCAAGGAGCGCTGCATCGGCTGCGAACTCTGCTCGAGCGTCTGTCCGGCTAATGCGATCACCGTCATCGGCGCCGAGAACGCACCCGGCGAGCGCCGCTCGCCCGGCGAGCGCTACGCGGCGCGTTACGAGATCGACGAGTTGCGCTGCATCTTTTGCGGGATGTGCGAAGAGGCGTGTCCCACCGATGCCATCGTCCTAACACCCCGCTTTGAAATGGCCGATTACCGCCGCGGCTCGTTCATCTACGCGAAAGACCGGCTCCTCGTGCCGGCCGACGCGGGTAAAGGAACGGCACCCGACGACCGTCCGGGCGGGATCCCCGGCGACCTCGGGCGCGTCGGCGAGATCAAGTCGACGACCGACGTCGCGACGGGGTACGACGCGACGTGGCGCGGTACGATTTTGAAGAACCAGCACCAGGGCCTTGCGATCATCAAGGAGCCCAAAGCGGTCGAATGAGCGCTTTTTGGATTCTGGGAGCGATACTGATCGTCAGCGCCGTGTGGACGATCGCCGCGAGCAAACCGGTCTATAGCGTCGTCGCGCTGCTGTTGAATTTTGCGACGCTAGCGGTGCTTTACATCACGCTCTCCGCCGAATTTCTGGCCGTCATTCAGATCATCGTATACTCCGGTGCGATCTTGATACTGTTCGTCTTCGTGATCGCGCTGTTGAGCAGCGGAGTCGCGCCCTTTGCCATGGGCCCGAACCGGCTACCGAAAATATGGATTCCCGGCGCGATTTTAACGCTGGCGGCGCTCGGATTTTTGGTTTACGCGGTGTCGGCCGTCCAGCCGTTCCCCGCACCTCCTACCGGGCCGGTCGGCGCGGCAAACGTTTTTGGCAGCGTTGCCGATTTCGGCAAGGCGCTCTTCACCGTGCAGTTGCTCCCGTTTGAGGTAACGGCGCTCGTTCTGATGGTAGCCGTTATCGGCGTCATCACGCTGGGTGGGGAGCAGATGGGCGACGCGGAGGGCCACCGCGGGCAAGCGCGGTCCGATCGTCAGATGCGCGAGGCCATCCTGAGAGAGGGCAAAGGCTGATGGCGGTCCCGATCGGCAATTACATCGCCCTGGCCTCGGTGATGTTCTTCATCGGCGTCATCGGCGTGATCGTGCGCCGCAATCCACTGGTCATGCTGATGGCCGTCGAGCTGATGTTCAACGCCGCCAACCTGCTGCTGGTCGCGTTCGCTCGCCTCTGGCTCCAGAACGCCGGCCATATCTTCGCCTTCATCGTAATCACCGTGGCCGCCGCCGAGGCCGCGATCGGCCTTGCGATCGTCGTAACGACGTTCCGGCCCGAGAAGTACGTCGACGTCGACGACGTGAGAACTCTGCATGGCTGAGCCCGGGCAGCACGTGCTGGGGTTGACCGGCGTCTATCCGATGCTGCTCTCGTTGTGGCTGCTGCCGCTTGCCGGAGCCATCCTCTGCTGGGCATTCGGGCCGCAGCTTCGCAACGCCGCGGGTTGGCTCGTTGCCGCGCTCGTCGGTGCGTCGTTCGTTTTGGCGGTGCTTTCGTGGCGCGACGGTACCGCGGCCGCGCAAGGCGCGCTCGGCGCGCACCAGGCGTTGGTGTCGTGGATGCCCGGCTTCGACTTCGGGCTCTTGCTCGATCCGCTCTCGCTGTTGTGGACGTTCATCATCACCGGCGTCGGCTTTCTGATCGTCTTCTATTCGGTCGGATACATGGCGGGGGACCGCGCCTTCGCGCGCTTCTTCGCGTACATGAGCTTCTTCGTCTTTGCGATGCTGACGCTCGTCCTTTCGGACAACTTCGTCGGCTTGCTAATTGGTTGGGGCCTCGTCGGCTTGGCCTCCTATTTTCTGATCGGCTTTTGGTTCGAGCGCCCGACGGCGGTCGCCGCGGCGCGCAAAGCCTTCGTCATCAACGTCGTCGGCGACGTGGGCATGATGTTCGCGATCTTTTTGATCGTGGCCAACGTGCACTCGGTCGGCTTCGGGGACGCGTTTGCCGCCGCGGGGACACTCGGCGGCGGCCTCGTCTTCGCGATCTGCATCGGGCTCTTCATCGCGGCGGCTGCGAAATCGGCGCAGATTCCACTGCACGCCTGGCTTCCCGACGCGATGGAGGGTCCGACGCCCGTCTCAGCGTTGATTCACGCAGCGACGATGGTGACGGCCGGCGTCTATCTCGTGGCCCGCTGCGCTCCGCTTTGGAACGTCAGTCACGACGCGCAGATGCTCGTCGGTACGATCGGCGGCCTTACGGCGCTGCTGGGAGCGATCCTCGGGATGGCGCAGTGGGACATCAAACGCATTCTCGCATACTCGACGATGTCTCAGATCGGCTACATGATCATGGGTGTCGGCGTCGGTGCCTACGAAGGCGGGATCGCCCACTTCTTCACCCACGCGTTCTTCAAGGCACAGCTCTTCTTGGGGTCGGGGCTCGTCATTCACGCGCTTGCCAACGAGCAAGACGTGCGGCGCATGGGCGGATTGTGGAAGAAGATGCCGTTTGCGTTTTGGGTGATGCTGACCGGCGTGCTCACGATCTCGGGCATCCCGCCGTTTAGCGGCTTCTTTTCGAAGGATCAGATCATCTACGGAACGCTCGCGCACGGGCATCCCTGGCTGTACGCGGTGGGCGTCGTAACGGCCGGCATTACCGCATACTATATGTTCCGACTTCTCTTCGTCGCTTTTCTCGGTGAATATCGTGGCGACGCGCACGTACACACGGGCGGTACGGCCGCGACGATCATGAACGTTCCGGTAGCGATTCTGGTCGCGCCGACCGTCGCCATCGGCGGCGCGCTCATGTTCGGCGGCGAAGCCTCGCCGTGGGCCCGCTACTTCGCGCCGCTCTTCGGCGCGACCGCCGTGCCGGCAGCGAACCTTGCGCCGCCGGCGATCTCCGAAGGCTTGACCTCGGTGCTGGTGCTAGTCGCCGTGGCGATCGGCCTGATCGTGGCGTGGATGCGCTACGCGACCGCCGCCGCGCAGCGCGACGCGGCCACGCGTCTGGCCGACGAGAGCCGGCGAATGCCCGCGATTCTCACAAACCTTTTCTACTTCGACGCTGCAATCGACCTGATTTTCGTCCGGCCGGCGCAGGCGGCGGGACGGTTTTTCGGACAACTGCTCGATCCGCACGTGCTCGACGGTGCGGTGCGCGACATCGTCGCGGCGACGCGGTGGTTCGGAACGCTGGTCCGTTCGTTTCAGACCGGCCTGCTTCGCGCCTACGCCCTGATCCTCGTCTTCGGTGCGGCCTGCTTTATCGCGTACTACGCGCTCGTGGGGAGCGTTCGCTGATGGCGCTCGTACTCGTCACGATCCTTCTGCCGATCGCGGCCGCCGCGCTGCTGCTCTTGCTGCCGCGCGGCGACCAAACGGTTTCCCGCATCGTCGGAACGCTCGTTGCGGTCGTCACCTTTGCGACCGTCATCGCCGCTGGAACCAGCGAGTGGAGCGTGCACTGGCTCTCGCGCCCATTCGATGCGGCCTTCCATTTCGGCGCGACGCCGATCTCGTTTTGGATCGCGCTGCTGCTGACGATCTGCACGGCCTCGGCGATCGCGTCTTGCCGAATCGAACGCACGCGCAATTTCGTCGCCCTGCTGCTCGCGCTCGAGGGCACGATGCTCGGGCTCTTCCTTGCGCGCGACCTGCTGGTCTTCGCGCTGTTTTGGGATTTGATGCTGATCCCGGTCTTCTTCGGGCTGATCGGCTGGGGCGAGCACCGCGCCACCGCCTGGCGCTACTTCATCTATAACTTTGCCGGCGGCCTCACGCTGCTGCTGGCGACCGCCGCCTTTGGTGTCATCGCCGGAACGACCGACGTGATCGGACGTGCCGGCGCGCCGCTGACCGGGGGATGGGCGCCTTGGATCTACGCGGGCTTTGCCTTCGCATTCTTGGTGAAGACGCCGGTTTGGCCGCTGCACACGTGGATGCCGCCGACCTACAGTTCGCTGCCTTCCCCGATGGCTGCGGTCGTGTCGGCCGTTCAGTCGAAGGCCGGGCTCTACGGTCTCCTGGCCATTGCGACCGTTTTGTTGCCGGCCTACGTCCATGAATACGCGACGCCGCTGATCGTTTTGGGCGCGATATCGCTCGTCTACGGCGCGGTCATTGCGCTGGTTCAAAACGACGTCAAGCGAATCGTCGCCTATTCGTCGCTTTCGCACCTCGGCCTCATCGTCATCGCCATCGCCTCGCAACAGCAGCTGGCGCTCGACGGGGCGCTGGTCTACATCGTCGCGCACGGCTTGTTTTCGGCCGCGCTCTTCTTGCTGCTCGGTTACGTCGAAGAGCGCGAAGGAACGCGGGCGCTCTCGCGCCTCGGCGGCTTGGGATGGGTGAATCCGCGTTTATCCGGAGCGCTCTGCATCGCGGCCCTGGCCGCGTTGGGTCTACCGGGCCTCGCGGGATTTGCGGGCGAGCTCATCATCTTGATCGGACTCTATGCGGCCGGCTACGTGTGGGCCGCCATCGTCGCGCTGATCGCAATCGTGCTCGCATCTGCTTATATGCTCCGCCTCTATCAAGACGTGATGAACGGGCCGGAGCGCGCCGATTTGCCCGTTCGCGCCGACCTGACGCTGGTGGAAGCTCTGGCGATCGCACCGCTGCTGGCAGCATTGTTGCTTGTCGGCGTGTATCCCAAGCCGTTGCTGATGCATCAGAGTACCGTCGCCACGCAGAGGATCGCGCCGCCGTGACGCTGCCCTTCACCAACGCCGATTGGTTGGCGATTCTGCCGATCGGAGTCGTCGCGGCTACGGCACTCGTCGTGCTGCTGGCCGACCTTCTTTTCGGCCGCAATCAATCGCGTTACGTGTCGGTGGCGCTCGCGCTCGCCGGCGTCATCGCCGGCGGCGTCGTTGCCGCGGGTCAGTTCGGGCACGACTACAACGCCTTTTTCGGCGGCTTCATGACCGGCGGGTTTACAACCGTCTTCGAAGAGATCGTGCTGATCGGAACGGCGGGCGCGGTGCTGCTCTACGGCGCACTCGGCGTCCCTCAGCGCACGGCCGGGACGACGGCCATCATGCTGTGGAGCGCGTGCGGCGCGATGCTGATGTCGGGCGCTGCGAACCTGATCACGGTCTTTCTCGGCCTCGAGTTGCTTTCGCTGGGACTCTACGCGCTCTGCGCCGCGGTGGATCGCAAGCCGGCGCGCGAGGCTGCGCTGAAATACTTGATCTTGAGCTCGACCGCGACGGCGTTTCTGCTCTTCGGTTCGGCGCTGCTCTTCGGCGCAACAGGCAGCGTCATGCTCGCCGACATCGTCAACCCCGCCCTCGCCTCGAACCCGCTCTTTTGGATGGGCGGCGGCATGTTTTTGATCGGGCTCGCCTTTAAGCTCAGCTTGGTGCCGTTCCACACGTGGACGCCCGACGTGTTCCAGGGTGCGCCGCTGCCGGTGACCGCTTTCATGTCGGTCGTGACCAAAGCGGGAACCCTCGCCGTCTTTGCACGCTTCATTTATGCCGCGCTTCCGGCGGGCGTCGGTTCCAAGCTGTTGTTGCCGGTTTGGATCGCCGCGGGCGTCTCGATGATCGTGGGGAACGCCGGTATGCTCGCGCAGACCGATCTCAAACGGCTGCTGGGCTACTCGGGCGTCGCGCAGGTGGGATATATTCTCGTCGCGATGGCGGGAAGCACGCCGCTAGGCCTGCGATACGCGATCTACTATTTGACCGCCTACGCGTTCATGAACCTCGGCGCGTTTGCCGTGGCCGCTGCGATTTCCGGTCCCGGAGAAGAAGGCGCAAACCTGAGCAGTTACCGCGGTCTGGGACGGCGCCGCCCTTGGCTTGCGGCAGCGATGACGATCTTTCTTTTGGCGCTCTCGGGCTTGCCGCCCACCGCCGGATTTCTCGGCAAGATTCTGATCCTTGCCGCTACGACGGCAAACGGATATATTTGGCTCGCTGCTGCGCTGATCGCCGGCACGGCGATCTCGCTCTACGCCTACACCAAAGTCGTGCTGGCAATGTACGCGCCCGACGAGCACGGTCTCGAGGGCGTCAAGCCGGTCGTTCCGCTCGCCTGGCTGAGCGCCGCAGTTTGCGCCGTCGTCGTCGTCATCATGACGTTCTACCCGCTCGTCCCGAGCAACGTGCTGCCGCTCGTCCGGTAAACCGCGCTCCCGGGGGCGCGGGTGTCACGGCAAGCGGAGGCCAAGCGCTATGATAGTCGTCTGAGGTGCTTGCAATGACACGACGCTATCTTTCCGCACTCGTTCTCACCGCGCTGGTGGCGACTCTGGCAGGGTCCGGGATTCCGGCGCGCGCGCAGACGGTCATCCTTCCGGCCGACGCATATAAAGCGGCCGACCAGAACGCGGCGATTCTCTATGCTCGCCAGCAGATCGCCGCAGGGCAGCTCGACGCCGCGGTCAAGCAGCTCGCGGAGTTCGTCGCGAGCCACCCGGGCGCCACCGACGCTGCCCGGTTCCTAGGAGATCTGTACTACCGCCAAGGGAAGTTCGACCAGGCCGAATCGGTCTACCGGCAACTCTTGGCTAAGGATGCCCGCGATAAAGAGACGCACAATCGATTGGGCGTCGTTTTGGCGACGGAGAATCATCTCGATGCCGCGATCGCGGAGTTTCAAAGCGCGCTGCCGGGAACCGACTCTATCCGCGATCTCGTGCTGCTGCACTTGCGCAAGGGAGATCTCGCGGCGTACCGGGACGACGTCGAACGGGCGGCGCGGCAGAATCCCAGCGACGGCGATCTTCAGGAAGAGTACGGTGAAGTGCTGCAGGCCATCCACCGTCCGACCGAAGCGATCGTGTACTTCCAGCGTGCGCTCGACGACGACCCGATGTCGATCGCAGCGCTCAACGGCCTCGGAATGGCGTATCTCGACGTCCACGATAACACCTCGGCGGCGAAATATCTCCAGGATTGTCTGAACATCGACCGTTTGAACTACGCGTGCCTGAATAACCTCGGCGTTTCGAAAATTCAGAGAAACCTTTACGGAGACGCGCTTGGAGTCTTTACCGTCGCGCATCGTTTGGAACCGGAGCGTCCCGAGGCGTTGGTAAACTTCGGATACCTCGCCGATCTACGCGGTGACTGGAAGCGCGCCGTCTCCTACTACGTCCAAGCCGTCGGCGTCGACCCGTACGTGTCCGAGTCGTACGTCAATCTCGGGATCGACTACGAACACAACGGCCTCTACTCTCTGGCCGAGTCGGCGCTGCTCAAAGGCGTTGCTGCGGCCCCGTGGGACGGACGTATCCGCTATCTGCTTGCCCGCGCCTACGCCGCACAAGGCGAGAAGACGCTGGCGCTCGAGCAGCTCAAAGCGGCCGCGAGCTCCTTGGATCCCGACGTCGCGCAGATTGCCAGAGAAGAGTCGGCGCGACTGACGACCTCCACGGTAACCACGCCACAGTGATACCGGCCCGGGTCCCGGTTTTGCTCCGGACCGGGACCCGCTAGGTCCGAGCGATACACTCGATTTCGACGCGAGCGCCGCGCGGCAGAGCCGCGACGGCGACGGTCGAACGGGCCGGCTTCGACGCCCCGAAATAGCGCTCGTAGACGGTGTTTACCGCAGCGAAATCCTTCATGTCGACGAGGAAAACCGTCGTTTTTACGACGTCGACGTAGTGGCAACCGGCCGCGCACAGAACGGCCCCGATATTTTCGATCACGCGCTCGGTCTGCAGCTCGACGGCCCCTTCGACCATCTCTCCGGTCTGCGGATCCAGCGGGATCTGTCCGCTGCAATAGAGTTCGCTTCCGATCTGAATGGCCTGGCTGTACGGCCCGATCGGTTCGGGAGCGTGCTGCGTCAGAATTTGCTCCGGCTTCATGATGATAACGAGTGTTCGGGCATCGTCATCGTTCCCTTAAAGTTCATCGGTGGCTCCTCGATTCCGAAGTTTTGCGCGTAGAGCTCGGCGATGCGTGTGAGTTCTTCCGGTTTCAAAGCCGGCGCGTCGGGTGCCGCCGCGAACTCGCGCAGCTGGTCGCGATTGTAGATGTTGGGCAGTACCGTCATGACGCGCGGCTCTTCGAGAAGCCATTGAATCGACGCTTGTCCGAGGGTTCGATTTTCCGACTCGAGGAAGCGCAGCTTCTCGACCTTGGCGACGCCGTTGATCAGCCACTCGTGGGGACGATGTCGCCGATGATCGTTCTGCGGAAACGTCGTCTCTGCGGTGTAGTGTCCTTCGAGCATCCCGCTGGAATGCGGCACGCGAATCATGTAGCCCGTCGGCGCACCGGCGTTCGCCGCGGCGCGAATCTGCTCGTCGCCGGGATGCTGCTCCAGGATGTTCCAGATGATCTGCAGACTCGGCACGTGACGGCGCCGGACCGCTTCGACCCCTTCCCAAAGCCAGCCGATGGCGGGGCCCAACGCGACTCCGTACGTGCGGATCTTGCCTTCGCTCTTGAGCGCCGCGAGCAGCTCCCATAACGCGTCGTCGTCAATCTGCGCCATGCGCGCGTTGTGCATCTGGTAGATGTCGACGTAATCGGTTTGCAGGCGCTGCAGCGACCCTTCGAGCGCCTTACGCACGAACGCGGGCGAAAAATCTTGCGGGAGCTCCATCTGGCCGCGCCGAGCGTCGCGGGCGTTGGCGAAATCGTATCCGAACTTCGTGGCGTACACGACCCGGTCTCGGCGTCCGGCGAACGCCTTCGCGAGCTGTTCCTCGCTGCGCCCGTTCCCGTAAGTATCCGCCGCGTCGTAAAGAGTCACGCCGAGATCGAGCGCTTCCCGGAGCAGTGCGACGGCGTCGTCGTCGCTTTTGTCGCCCCACCATCCCGTCGCCGTCGTCCAGAGGCCGAAGCCGACTTCGCTGACCGAAACGTCGCTATTGGGATAGGTACGATACTTCATTCCAGGGCCTTCTCCGTCGCTTCCGCCAACACTCCATCCGATGAAGGACGACGTATTGGAAGGCGGACTCGAGCGGGTTGTCGCTTGGATCCAGGCGTACTTCGAACACCCGGAGCGTTATCGCGTCATGCCGGCAGTGCGACCGGGTGACGTCGCCGCGTCGCTGCCGCCCGAGGCGCCCGAAGAAGGCGTCGGCTTCGACGAAATTCTGGCGGACTTCGAACGGATCGTCGTTCCGGGCACGACGCACTGGAACCATCCGCGGTTCTTCGCGTACTTCGCCACCAGTGCGGCGCCCGCCGGAATCGCAGCGGAGGCCTTGGCCGCCACACTCGACGTGAAGGCGATGCTCTGGCGCACGTCGCCGGCCGCGACCGAGTTGGAAGAAGTGACGATGCGCTGGCTCGGGCATTTGCTCGGCCTGGAGCCGCTTTGGACCGGAATCATTTACGACACCGCCTCCATCGCCGGGTTCACGGCGCTTGCGGCCGCACGCGAGGCGCTCGGACTACAAATTCGAGAACTCGGGATGACCGGACGAGATCTGCCGCCGCTGCGCGTCTACATCACCGCCGAAACGCACTCGCACGTCGAGAAAGCGGCAATTGCTTTGGGCATCGGGCAGCGCAACGTCGTGCGCATCGAGTGTGACGCCGGGCACCGCATGCAGCCCGAGGCGCTGCGCGCCGCAATCGACGACGATCTCGGTCGCGCGATGGTGCCGCTCGCAGTCGTGGCAACGGTTGGAACGACCTCGACGACGTCGATCGATCCGGTGCGGGCGATCGCCGGGATCGCGCGCGAGCGAAACGTCTGGCTGCACGTCGATGCGGCATATGCCGGCCCGGCGGCATTGATTCCGGAGTTTCGACCGCTGCTCGACGGCGTAGAGCTGGCCGACTCGCTGGTCGTGAATCCGCACAAGTGGATGTTCGTGCCGATGGATCTCTCGGTGCTCTTCGTCAAAGAGGAAGCGATCGTTCGGCGAGCCTTCGCGCTGGTTCCCGACTATTTGACGACACCCGAAGAGGGGGTCGTCAACTACATGGATTACGGGTTGCAGCTCGGGCGCCGTTTTCGGGCGCTCAAGTTGTGGTTCGTCATGCGCCACTTCGGGGCGCGTGGAATCCGCGAACGGCTGCGGGCGCACATCGAACTCGCGCAAGAGTTCGCGTCGTGGGTGCGCGCGCAGCCAGACTGGGAAGTCCTAGCGCCTCACCCGCTTTCGGTCGTGTGCTTCCGCTACGCCCCCGCCGAACTCGACGAGCCCACCCGCGACGCGCTCAACGCTGAAATCTTGCACGCCGCTAACGCGACGGGCGAAATCTTTTTGTCGCACACGAAGGTCGACGGGCGCTACGCGCTCCGGCTCGCGATCGGCAACCTGCGGACGCAACGCGGCGACGTCGAGTTCGCCTGGGACCTGCTGCGGTCGCAGGCCGCTCTGGGTCACGGCGCCCAAATGGGTATGTAAAGGGCGCTTGACATTTAGTAAAGGGTGCTATACCATGGGCGCATGAGACTCCCAACAACTGCTCGTCGCGCGTTCCGGCCGCTTTGCCAGATGGCGCTTTTTGCGGCCGCCGTGCTCGCCGCTCCGTTTCTCGTCGATCGAGGCGCTTTGGACGCGGCGCTTTTTCATGTGATCTCCCTAGCACCCGTCGTCGCGTGCATCGTGGGGCTCGGCTGATGGGAGTCTTCTGCCGTCCCGGCTACCTTATCGCTCTGAGCGCGTGGTGCGCGCTGTACGCGGTGCTGCTCTTGGTCAGCCTCAAGCTGATCGACCACCACGTCGTCACCGCGATGCCGCTGCGCGTCGTCGTCGGTCTGACGCCGATGATTGCCGGCTTCGGCATCTTGGGTCTGATCATGCGCGAGTACCGCGCCGCCGACGAGCTGCAGCAGCGGATCACCGCAGAGTCGATCATGTTCGCCTTCGGCGCGACGGCGATCGTCACGTTTTCGTATGGGTTCCTGCAGCGCACCGTCGGTGCCCCGGACATCTCGTACTTTTGGGTGTGGGCCGTGCTCGGGTTGACGTGGAGCCTCGGCGGTTTCATCGCGCGGCAGCGTTACAAATGAGAAACCGCTTGCGGGTCTTGCGGGCGGAACGAAACTGGTCGCAGGCGGAGCTCGCCAGCGAACTCGGGGTGAGCCGTCAAACGATCAACGCGCTCGAGATCCAGAAGTACGATCCGAGCTTGCCGTTAGCCTATAAGATCGCGCGGCTCTTCGAGCGTCCGGTCGAGGAGATCTTTCTGCACGACGAGTGAGTCTTGTTGACAGCGGCCAACGATTTCATCGTGCCATCGGTTTCAATTTGTAGGCAGCGCTAGTAAAGGCGAAGGTACTGGTCGCGCTCCCAGGGGTGGACCGCGCGGCGGTATCGTTCGTACTCTTCGAGTTTTGCATCGCGAAAAGCGTGATAGAGGTGATCGCCGAGCGAACTGCGCACGACCGCGTCCCCGTCGAGTTCCGAAATCGCTTGCCGTAAGGACTTCGGCAGCGTCGTAATGCCGCGCTCGCGCCGCTCAACTTCACCGAGTTCGTAGGTCGAGCCCGAAAACGGCGGCCCAGGCAATGCGCCCGCGGCAATGCCGTCGGCGGCCGCGCCGATCAGGACGGCGAGCGCGAGGTACGGATTGCACGCCGGGTCGGGGCTGCGCATTTCGACGCGCGGCGGCCGTCTCTCAGGCGGTACGCGCACGAGCGCGTTTGCGCTCCGCGCCGACCATACCGAGTAGATCGGCGCGTCCCAAGCGGCGACCAGCCGCTTATACGAGTTGACGGTCGGATTGCAGATTGCCGTCGTCGCTGGTGCGTGCGTCAGCAAGCCGCCGACGACGTAGAGCGCCGTCTCCTCGTCGCTCTCGCCGGAAAGCTGCAGGTCGACGTGCAGGCCGCTCCCGGCTCGTTCTTCGAGCGGCTTGGGCATGAACGTCGCGTCGAGATCGAAGTCGGCGGCGACGTGCTTGGCGATCGTTCGCAGCGTCAGCGCGTGGTCGGCTGCGGCGAGCGGATCGTCGTGCGCGACGTCGAGCTCGTGCTGGCCGGCACCGTGTTCGTGGTGTGCAGACGCGACTGGGACGCCCATTGCATGCAGCGCGGCGACCATGGCGTTGCGCGCTTCCTCGCCGCGATCGTTGGCCGAGAAGTCGAAATAGGAGCCGACGTCGGGCGTCGCGGTCGACGATTCGTTACCGGCGGCGCGGGAAAATAAATAGAACTCGATCTCTAGGGCGATGCGTAGGCCCGCAAGGCGCGGCGCACTTTCGACTGCGCGGCGCAGCGTCGTTCGTGGGCAGCCTTCGAACGGCGATCCGTCGGGCATCGCGATGTCGCAGATCAGGCGCCCCTCGCGGCCCTCGGGAGCCGCTCGCCAGGGATAAACGGCGAACGTCGACACGTCGGGCCGCAGGACCATGTCGAGCTCTTCTCCGCGCACGAATCCGTCGATCGAGCCGCCGTCGAACGTGACGCGGCCGTCGAGCGCGTCTTCGAGACGATCGACGGGTATCGAAACGTTCTTACTAACGCCGAAGATGTCGGCGAAGACAAGGCGCACGAAACGCACGTCTTCGTCGCGCGCGATCTTGGCAACGTCGCGCTTGCCGGCCGGGCGGCGCCACTGCGCCTTAGGTGTGGAGTTCATCGATCGCAACCGCCATACGGAAGGTGAGTTGATCGTGCGGACTTTCGAGCGAGCGCGACGTGATTTCACCGATCTGCCGCAGCCGGTAAAAAATCGTTTGACGGTGGACGGAGAGGCGCTCGGAGGCCGTCTTGATGTTCTGACCGACGGCGAAGTACAGCTTGAGCGTGCGTTCCAAATCGGTCTGGTGCTTTCGGTCGTAGGCGCGTATCGGCGCGAGGACTTCGTCCGCGAACGAGCGCAAGCGGACTGCGTCGGCACCGTCGTAGAGCAGACGGTACGCTCCCAGCGCGTCGTACGAAGCGACGTGACCGCTGCCAAAAACGCGCCGTCCGATGATGAGTGCCGCTTGCGCGGTCGTTCCGCTGCGCGCTAGGGTCGCTAACGGCTCCACGGTTCCGAGGCCGCCGCAGACCCGCAAGCTGGATTTTCTGCGTGCCGCGGCGCGCGGGAGCAGCCCCGCAGCGGTGCGCGCGTTGCTGGCATCGACGCTGCGAACCGCGGGAACGAAGACGAACAGCGTCTGCGCTCGCTCGTAAAAGCCGAGCTCTTCGCGCGCGGCGCGAAACGCCTCGCCCGCGAGCGCGCGCATCTCTTCCATCGGTGTCGCGCCGGTGCTCTCCTCGGCTTCGAGTGCGACGACGGCGTAGTGCGTCGCGAGCGCGACGCCTTGCAGCGCCGCTTCCTCGCGAATGGCGGCGGTGTCGATAAAGCCGCCGTCGAGCAGCGAACTCCAGAACGCGCCTCGCTTCGCGCGGCGCGTGCCGCTTTCGCGGCCCATTTCCACCGCGATCGCGGCGGCGGTAAGACGCACGAGCAGAGCGGCGCTTGCGCCGTTACCGAAAAGCGAGAGCCAACCTAAGTGCAGGTCGCCGCAAGCGATGCGAGAGGCGGTCCCCGGGGCGCCCGTTTCGACGATCGGACGGCCGCTCGGAGCGATGCTGTGGCCGCCGGCGGCTGCAATATGGTGCCACTGCGGATCTTCGAGCAGAACGCCCGCGCCGGTGGCTTGCGCCAGATGTGCAGCCAGTGCCTTTGGGCCGCCGCCCGACGCGCTGATCCGCGCGAGCGCCTCGGCGAAATCGACGATCTCTTCGGGCCTCACGGTGCCGCGGCGGGCGTGCGACGTTGACGGGGGCGAACGCGCGGCAGCTTTCGCGCGATGTCGTCGGGCATGATCGCGTCGATCGCGTCGTCGACCGTGACGATCCCGAGCATCTTGCCGGTGTCGTCGAGCACCGGCACGGCGAGCAGATCGTACTTCGCGATCGTCGAGGCGACGTCGACCGCAGAGGTATCGGGCGCGACCGTCACCAGATCCGTCTCCATGATTCGCTCGATGAACGCCGTCGGCAGTTCCAGGAGCAGCGTGCGCAGCGAGAGCGCGCCGAGCAAATGGTCGTCTTTGTCGAGAACGTAGAGGTAGTAAATGAACTCCGAGACGGGCGCGATCTCACGAATCTTGCGGATCGTCGCTTCGGTCGTGCGATGCGGATAGATCCACACGTAGTCGGTCGTCATCATTCCGCCGGCCGTATCTTCGGGATACTGAACCAGCGCGCGCAGCTCGCCCGCCGTGTAGGCGTTCATCTCCGCGAGCAGCTCCGTCTGCTGTTCTTCGGGAAGTTCGGCGAGGAGATCGGCCGCGTCGTCTGCGTCCATCTCTTCGATGATGTCGGCGGCGCGTTCCGTGCCGATGTCTTCGATGAGGTTCTTGCGCGTGTCGGGATCGAGGTGCTCGAATGCGTCGGCGGCGGTCTCGTCGTCGAGCTGGCCGACGACCGCGGCGGCCTCGCGCGCCGAAAGATCGCCGATGATTTCGGCGAGCTCGGACGGATGGAGGCGCGCCAACCGATTCTCTTTGACCGAAAGGCGTACGTGCGAAGGATTGACTTCGCGAATCGGCGCCACCGAATCCCAAGCGATCATGGACCGCGGCACGTTGTTGATGCGCGATAGCCAACGCCGGCCGATCGAACGAAAACCCAAGCGCCGAAGAAGCCCGGCGATGCCGACGTCGGCGGCGACGACGCGCAGGCGTCCACCCGCGTTGGCCAGCTCGATGTCGTTGATGCGGACGACCTTGCGCCCGTCGATGTCGACGATCTGTTTGTCGAGCAGATCGGCGACGAGATAGAGTTCCTCTTCTTCGGCGGGTGCCGGCTCTTTGGGGGCGAGGGTCAACGCCACGGTTCCGTTGCGGTCGACGTCGGCGACGCTCTCGATCGGCGCGAAGCGCAAGCCTTGGGCCGTCTTGATGACGAGCCCGTCTACCTGAGGAAAGACGGCGTCGGGCTTACCGACGAGGAAATCGGCGACCCGCCCGATCGGCAGATCGTCGATCGTCGCGCGCCGTCCGACCAACTCCGAGACGAACCCCTCGGTAAACGCCATTCTCTGGCAATTGGACTAAATCGTTGGGAAAACCCGCTGCTACGCCGCGAGGGGCGCGCTGCGCATCCAGGCTCCGCCGTGCAGCTTCCATCGGGTAAGCAGCGCTCGCGCCGTCCACGCTGCGATCCAGCCGAGCGGAACGCTGTACAGTCCGAGGTGCAGACGCTCGATGCCCAACCACGCCAGCGGGATGACGAGCGCGCTGCTGGCCAGGCCGACGGTCATCGAAAAACGGGTGTCGCCCGAGGCGCGAATCGGAGCGAGCGAGACCATTGCCCAGCCTTTGAGCGGAAGCGTCAGCATATGGAGCGCCAACGGCAGCGCGGCGATCGAGGCGACCGCGGCGTTGAGCGTAAAAACGTACGCCAGCGGCCATGCCAAGAGCGCCATAACGACCGCAGACAGGCTGGTGACGATCAGGGACACGCGCAGCGCGCGCTCGAGAAACCAGCGGGCTCCTTGCGGATCGCGGGCGCCGAGACGCTGGCCGATAACGATCTGCGCCGTATTCTGCAGCGGGCTGGGCACGACGAACGTGAGATCGGAGACGACGTTGAGCGCCCGGAAGGCCGCGACGAAAATGGCACCCAGCGGGGCGAGCATCGCCACGATGAAAACGTCGGGAATCGAAACGCCCATCAAGAAAATCATCTCCGGAAATCCGAGCCGCGCGCAGCGTAAGGCGAGCGCCCACGAAATGGCGCGCTCGCGAAAGATACGATACTGCGGGCGGCGTGCGACCCAGACGATCGCAAACGCCGCGGCGATCGTCTCGGAGAGCAGCGACGAGACTCCCGCGCCGACGATGCCGAACGGATGGTGCGTCAGCCAGCCAAGCCCCAGGATTGCCAACAACGGGATGTGGATGAGGTTGACCACGACGAGCACCAGCACGCCGAGCCGCTGATTTCCCGCGGCGCCGATGCCGACGATCAGCGTGCCGGAGAGCGAGATCGGAAGCAGCGAGACGCAGCGCAGGATCAAGTACGTCGCGCTGGCCGGCGCGCTGTGCAGGTCGCCGATCATCCAGTGCACCGTTGGCGCGGCGAAGAAGAGGGAGAGCAGTATCCAAAACGCGCCCAGCACGAGTGGCGCGATCGCTCCCGCCCGGACGGTGCGCCCGTAGCCGTCGAGATCGTTCGAGCCGACGCGCTGCGCCGCCACGATCGCGGTTCCGCTGATGAGGCCGGAGATCGTGAACAAAAGCACGAGTACGATCGCGTTTGCAGCCGTTGCGCCGGCCAGTGCGACCGTGCCGAGGCTCCCAATCGCGATCGTGTCGACGGTGCCTAAAAGCTGATCGCCCAACAGCTGCAGGGCGACGGGAAGCGAAAGGCGCCGGAACGCGGCGCCGATCTTGGTGTGGTCGACGATCATCGACCCGTCGTGGTCACCTCTTGCAAGGCGGCGAAAAATGCGTCGACGTCGTCTTCGGAGGTGTAGAAGTGCGGCCCGACGCGGATTCCGCAGTTTGGCCGGTAGTCGGTAAAGACGCGGCGCTGCGTCAAGCGCCGGCAGGCCGCTTCGGCGCCGTCGAAGTCGATCCCGATCCAACCCGTGCGGCGCTGCGGATCGAGGGGCGTATTGACCCGAAGCTTTCGCTCGAGCGCCATCGCGACGATCTTTTCCGTCAGACGGATGTTGTGTTTGCGGATCTGCTCGACGCCGACGGAGCGGATCGTTTCGTGGCCGGGCGCGGCGACGACGTAGCCCGGGATCGTCGGCGTTCCGTGGCCAAAGCGGTACATCGACGCCGCGTAGACGATCGGAGCCTCCTCGAAGGCAAACGGCCGCTCGTGCGCCATCCACCCGGTAATCGCGGGCTTCAACTCATCGATCAGGGTCGGTCGCACGTAAATCCAGCCGCAGCCGGGGCCGCCGCAAAGCCACTTATGGGATCCGCCGGTAACGATGTCGAGATCGAGTTGACGCACGTCGTACGGAACGATCCCAGTCGTTTGATAGGCGTCGACGCACAGCAACGCTCCCGCGTGCCGGCAGCGATCTTGAATCGCTTCGATATCGGCCAGCGCTCCCGACACGTAGTACGCGTGCGAAATGACCGCGATCGCGGTCTTCTCCGTTATCGCCGCGCAGATGCGTTCGGTCGGTATCGTGCGGCCGTCGTCGGAGTCGACCACTCGATTGACCGCGCCGTACCGTTCCCACTCGCGCCAAACGTAGGTAAGCGACGGAAACTGCAGCGACTCGTAGACGACTTCGTTGCGCTTGCCGCTAAAGTCGATGCAGGTTCCCAGCGACGCCTGCATGACCGATACGTTCGGGCCTAAGAAAACCGAGCCCGGCGGTGCGTTGACGATCGCACCGATGCCGTCGGCGATTTCAGTGATCCTCGGCAGCCAGCGTTCCCAGGCCTCCGGCCCATCGGCCGCCCACTCGTTCCAGTACGCCTCGAGGGCCTCACGCGCGCGCACCGGCGCTGCGCCCATCGAATGGCTGACGAGATAGGTCGAGTCTTGGAGAATCGGAAACTGCCCGCGCCACTGGTTCATCCGTACGTGCCCTCGCCGAGGTGGCTGCGAAACTCCCAGAGTTCGGGGAAGAAACGGTACTGCAGCGTATTGGCGAGATACGCCGCACCCGGCGACCCGCCCGTCCCTGGGCGCTGGCCGATCATGCGCTCGACCATACGAACGTGCCGGCCGCGCCACAGTAAGAACCGTTCGTCGAGCTCGATGAGGTCTTCGAGCAAAAGATAGAGGTCGTAGTTCTGCCCTTCGTGGCGGTAGATCTGCAGGTACGTCTCGATCAGTTCGTCGTGCGATTCGACGGCGAATCCGCGTCGCCGCAGCACGCCTTTAACGCGATCGTAGAGCGAAGGCGAGTTCGCGCGGCTCTCGAGCCGCGCGCGCTGCGCGTCGTCGAGCTCGACCCACTTGAGCACGTCGGTGCGGCGCAGCCCGCACGTGAACTCGAGCTCGCGGAACTGCACCGATTGAAATCCGCTCGCCGGATTGAGGTGATCCCGGAACTGATTGAACTCTTGCGGGGTCATCGTCTCCAAAATATCGACCTGCTGCTCGAGCAGCCGCTGAATGGCGTGGATGCGCCCGAACTGCTTTGAGACGCGCAAAAGATCGTCCCGGTCCAGTGCCGCCATCAAACCGTCAATTTCGTGAAGGAGCTGTTTGAACCAGAGTTCGTAGACTTGATGGATGATGATGAAGAGCATCTCGTCGTGATGCGGTGGCTGCGACAGCGGCCGCTGCAGCGAGAGGATCTCGTCGACCTGAAGGTAGGACCCGTACGAAAGCGACACGATGCGAGGCTTACGGGGGCCGGTGGGGTTCTCCTCGAAACGCCGCCGAGTGGCCAGTAAGTTGAAAAGTGCGCTCTTCACGGCACTTGCCGTCGCGATGACGGCTTGCTCGGGCTCGAGCGCCAGTCACGGGTCCGCAACGGCAGCGTCCTCGCCGGGCAATCCGATCGCCTTTCCGATCTACGACGGCGCGAACGTACTTTCGTCGCACGAATGGCATCGTACGGTCGTTAAGCAGTCCGGCGCGGCGGATCGGGCGATCTATTCCGAAGGGGCGGGCACCTACGACGGGCACGACGTCGTCGCGGGAACGCAGGCGATGATGCCGGTGTTGGAGGCGTGGCTCGGCGATTTAGTCGCTCATCCGCCCGAGGGATACAGCGTCGCGGTTACCGGCAACACCATCGACTCCGTGCGTACGCACACGCGAGAACTCGGGTTTGATTTTGAAGCCTTTACGAACACGCAGAACGGAAGACGCCACGGCGTCGTGGTGATGGCCGTCGATCCGCAGCTGCTCGACGAAAAGGCCGGACCGATGCTCGGCTTGATTTCGCGCTTCAAAAACATGCCACCGATGTGGCGCGACCCGATCGACGTGCAGGTCAAGCGCCAAACCGGGTTTTCCTTGAGCGACGCGACCAATCCCGATACTCCCATCGGTGCGGCAATCGCCGCGTTAGGTCAATTGCGCGACTTTGGCGGTCGCGGAATCGTGCTGATCGACGCCGCTAAACAATAACGCCGCTCCCGTGAAATTTTCGAAAGCCAATCTGCGAGAGATCGGCGGTTGGGTCATGCTCAACGCGCTGTGGGTTCCGCTGACCGTTCAAGATACGGCGTTGCTGGCAATCGCCGTACCGGCGACGACGATTCGCCTCGCACCCGAGAACCACGTGTACGTTCTCGCCGTGCTCGTGAGCATCGTCGCGACCGCGACGGCGTTCGTGCCCCTCTTCGCCGGCTGGCTCTCCGATGCGCTGCGACGCCGCGGCGGCTCTCGCCGGGCGTTCGTCGGCGCTGGCCTTGCCATCGACGTTGCGGCGCTCGCCGCGCTGGCCTATGCGAACTCCCTGGTTTGGTTTGCCATTCTGCTCGTCATCGCGACGCTCGGAGCGACCGTCGCACTGAGCGCCTATCAAGTGCTACTTCCCGAGTCGGTGCCGCAGCGCCGATGGGGAATCGCGTCGGGCGTTCGCGGCGCGGCGACGCTCGTCGGCAGCGTCCTCGGATTTGCGATCGCGGGATCGATGCCCGATCCGTCGCTAACCTTCTTGGTGACGGCCGGGATCTTAGCCGCGGGCGGCCTCTCGCTCTTTGGAATCAGCGACGGGACGTACGACGCTGAGGAACACGCCCGCGTTCGCGACTGGCACGATTTCCTCGTCGTGTTCGCGGCCCGCGTACTGGTCTTCTTCGGACTGACGATGCTGCAAACGTTCATCCTTTTCTTCGTACGCGACGTACAAAGAATCGGCAACCCCTCGGCCGGAACCGCGCTCTACGCATTCTCGACAATCGTCGGCGCGGTGATCTCCAGCGTCTATTTGGGTATGCTCTCCGACCGTGCCCCCCGCAAAGTTATCACCGCCTTGGCGATCGGCTGCATGGCGCTCGCGACGATCGGCTTCGCGTTGGCGCCCGTGCTCGCGTGGATGCTGCCGTTTGCCGTTCTTTTCGGGATCGGATTCGGCGGAGTAATGTCCAGCGGTTGGGCGTTGGCGATGGACGCCATTCCCAAGATGCGCGACGTCGGTCGCGATCTTGGCCTTTGGGGAACGGCGACGAGCCTGCCCAACATCGTCGCGCCGTTGGTCGGGGGCTGGCTGATCGGGCTTTTCGGAGGGACGCGAGCCGGGTATCAGGCCGTCTTCGGACTCGCCGGCTTTAGCTTTGCGCTCGCCGCCCTTTCGGTGATGCGGGTTGGGCGCCGTCCCCTTTCATCGTTGTGGGGTTGGCCGCTGCGCTTTGCCGCCGTTACGTCGAACTTTCTGTGGGATCACACGGCCTACCGGGTCCGCGGGTGGGGCGCGTTGCCCCGCCGGCGCGGGGCGACGCTGATCGTTGCCAATCACCAACACGATTTTGAGTCGCCGGCCATCGTGTCGACGACGACCGTGCGCAGCGGTTCTTGGCGTCACCCAATCTTCACCGCGAGCTCCCGGAGAATGTACGAGCCGGGCTTTTTTGCCGATCGCCTGCCGTGGCTGAGCTTTCTTTTTCGCGAAGTCAATGCCGGGAAGATGCTGATGGCGCTCGGGATGCTGCCGTTGGAGAACGAGCTGGGCTCGCGTGCGCTTGCGGCCTTCGCGTGGACGCTCCAGCGCCGGCACGGCTCCCTCTTGCTCGGCGACGTCTTCGACGAGCGCGTCGCATCGCGATTTGCGCCGGGAACGACGACTGGCGATCTTTGGAAGCGCGAGCACTTTTCACTCGCGCGGCAGGTGGTGAAGCTCTCTTCGGTTCGCGAGCCCTATCGTCGCGAGATCCTCGACGAGACGCGCGTCAATTTGGACGGAGACCTAGCTCGCCTTGAGGACGTCGTGCGCCGCGGCGCCACGTTTTATTTAACGCCGGAGGGACGATATTCGCTCGACGGCCGGATTGGAACGATGCGCGGCGCAGTCGACCGGCTCGCTCCGCTCGCGAAAATCTACGTCTTTGGCGTCAGCTACGATCCGTTCGTCTCCAAGCGGTTGTCGATGCTCTATCGGATCCGTCCGCTCGACGGGGAGCCGATGGTGCCCAAACTCGCCGCGATTCGACCGGTCGTCACGAGCCAACTGCTCGGCGCATGGCTTGCCGGCACCGATGACTGGTTTACCGAAGAAGAGGCGTTGGCCGGCGTCCGCAAGCAACTCGCCGAGCTTCCCGCGCGACTCTTCGTCGACCCCGAACTGAAGCGCGATCCGCAGCGAATGGTGCACGCGGCGTTGCCGCTGATGGTCGAATGGAAGATTCTCGAACGCGAGAACGCGCGCTACCGGCTCGCCTCCGAGCGCCATCATCCGCAGTTCCCCTACGTGCGCGACATCGTCGCGTACCAAGACGCCTTCTTACGTGAAACGCTCGAACATGCCGCTTACGGCGAGCGCCTCGAACGCTGAGCGCGCTCGAACGCGACGAGTTTCGCGCGAAGCGAGTTCGGCGCCGCGCCGCGCACGCGGCCGTCCGCGCCCACCACGCGGTGTGCGGGAATGAAAAGATCCAGCGGCGTCGCGGACATGGCCGCGGCAACGCCGCGATGCCTGCCGGGCCGTCCGATCGCGGCGGCAACGTCGGCGTACGAAACGAACTCGCCGAACGACAGCGTGGCGACGAGGCGCCACGCGGCGACTTGCAACTCTGTTCCACGCAGATGCAAGGGCAGGTCGAAGCACCGAAGCCTTCGCGCGAAGTACGCGCGCACTTGGACGGCCGCTTCGCGCAGCAGCGGATCGTTTCGCTGCGGGGCCGCGGCGCGGCGGCCGCGGCCTACAAACGTGCTCTCGACGATCTCCGATCCGTTGCCTACGATCAACAAATCTTTGGCGAAAGGGGTCGTAACGAGGCATCCCGTGCGCCGGTCCGAAACTAAACCGGCGGGGGACTCGTTTTCAAGGTGATACATGCAAAATAACCGAGCATCCGTTCGAGTTCTCTCGTTGCTAGCCATCCTTGCTTTAGGTGCCTGCTCGAGTGGCGTAAGCGCGCCCTCGCTGCTGCCGAACGCTTCGTCGTTCGGAACGCCGATGGCCGACGACGGAGACGCTCCCTTCCAAAGTGCCAATCCGGTTCGAGGCCTCTGTTCGGCGCCGGCCTCCGCCGGCCGGGCGCGCTGCTTCGCGATGGTCCGGACGGACGTCGTCGCGGGCCCGACTCCGATGTTTGCGCCCGACGGCGTCGCGCCGGCCGGTGAAGTTCAGAACTGCCGTGATATTTTCAGCAAAGGTTACTGCCCGATCGATCTCCAGACGGCGTACGACCTGCCGTCGCTGACGAACGGCTTTCAAAAAGTCGTCGCAATCGTCGACGCGTACGGCTACCATCACGCTGCGGCGGATCTGGCCGTGTATCGAAAGACGATGGGGCTCAAGGCGTGCACGACGCAGAGCGGGTGCCTGCGAATCGTCAATCAGAGCGGACAGTCCTCTCCGCTGCCGCCCGAACCGCCACTGGACGACGATTGGAAAGGCGAACAGTCGCTCGATCTCGACATGGTCTCGGCGATCTGCCCGAACTGCAAAATCATTCTCGTTCAGACGAAGGACGATTACACGAACGATCTCTACGCCGGCGTTACGACCGCGGGGAAGCTCGGCGCGAAATACATCGGTGCATCCTGGGGCGTCAAGGAGTTCGGCGGTGACGACGGCGCTTTCCATCAAACAGGCGTCGTGATTGCCGTCGCTGCCGGCGATGAAGGCGGCGGCGGTGCGAGCGGCGGTCCGCAGCAGCCGTGCACGTATACCTACGTCGTCTGCGTCGGAGGCACGCACCTCGTGCGTTCGAAGAGCAAGCGCGGCTGGACGGAGACTGTCTGGAACGACTGGAGCTACGACGCCTGCGGTGGCCCGTGCGGCGCGACCGGCAGCGGATGCAGCACCATGATCGCTAAGCCCGTGTGGCAGACCGACGGCCTGTGCGCCAAGCGCGCGGAGGCCGACATCTCGGCGTCGGCGTCGTTGCGATCGGCCGTAATCGTCTACAACTCCGAAGAGGGCGGCTCGTGTCCGTCGAACTGCTTCTGGCTCTACGGCGGCACCAGCGCGTCTGCGCAGATCATCGCCGCGGCGTACGCCCTTGCCGGCAACGCCAGCACGCAAAACGGCGCCTCGAACGTTTGGAAACACCACTTGGGGCATACGTACGACGTGTTGAGCGGCAATAACATCGCGCCCGCACGCGGCATAAACTGCGCGTCGGGCAATAAATATATCTGCACCGCTCGCAAGGGCTTCGACGGCCCGACGGGATTTGGAAGTCCAAATGGCCTGGGCGCACTGTAACCGATGGCTGGCCGCGGCGGCGATCCTCTTCACCGTTACCGGTGCGACGGGTGCCGTTACGGGCGATAGCGCCGTCATTAACAACTCCGGTTCGACGAACACGTTGGGCTACCGCATCGAGGTGCGCACCGACGGCTCTGCGACCGTGGCAATGGTGCACGGGCCGGGCGCCTCACCGAGCCCGCAAAAGGCGTTTAGCGTTTCGGCGGCGACCGTCAAGCAGTTCTTCAGCGATCTCGCGGCGGCGCGCGAAGCCAAAAGCGTGACCGAGCCGTGCATGAAGAGCGCCTCGTTCGGATCCTCGACGTACGTTACGTGGCAGGGCTGGCGCTCCGCCGATCTGACGTGTCCGCCGAGCGATGCGCAAGGAAAGGCCCTCGTTGGCGACGTCGAGCAGATCCGTACGGCGGCCGGCGTCAGCGCGAACCCGCTGCGCCAGGGACCCGTTCAAGTCAAGCCCCCGGCGGCACCCTGAACACCGCTGCGCGCTTCACCGCAGAGTTTCCGTGCTCCGCGGGAGGCGCGCGCCGTGCGCGCCGGCGGCTCGCCGGCTTTGCGAAAGAATGGCTGCACGGCGATGACCTCAGCGGCTTCGAACTTGCGTCGGGCGAGGCTCTTGCGAACTGTGTAGAGCACGCCGGAGGCCCGACCCTCGTGGTTGTTTGCTGGTGCGATCGCGGCCGTCTAACGGCCGAGATATGGCATCAGGGGCGCGGCTTCGTACCTCCCGCGGCGGTCAGCGCTCCGCCGGCCGGAGCCCCGCGGGGCTACGGCCTTTTCATCATGCACGAACTGCTCGACGCCATCGAGTTCATCGACGGCGGTCGCGGACTGCGTCTCGTCAAAGAGATTTAGTCGTCGGTATCGAGCGGCAGCCCCGAAGGCGGCTGTCGTTCGAAGTACGCCTTCGAATACTTCGACGGAATCATAACGAAAGGTCGCGGCGGCTGCGCGAAGTCGAAGCAGTCAATCATGCTTTTCGCGCGCACGTCGCTAGTGCCGAGCCGTCCAAGGTGCCAGTTGTTTTCCACGAACTTGAGCACGCTTCCGAACTCGTACCGCGTGTGCGATATCCATCCGGGTTTGCCCGGCGTTTTTTCGCGCGCGTAGGCGGAGATCAAAAGCAGCGGGACGCGGATGCCTAGCCCCTGGCCGTCGAGCTGCGGGGGCGGCACGTTGTCGTACTCTCCCCCCCAGTCGTCCCACACCACGAAGATCGCCGTCGAATCCCAGTACTCGCTCTGTCCGACGGCGTTGACGATGCTGGCGACCCAAGAGGGGCCGCGATCGGAGTGATTTCCGGGATGATCGGAGTTGAGCGCGTCGGGGATGACCCACGAGACGTCGGGTAACGCACGATCGGCGACGGTTTTAAAAAACTTCGTCTCCGGTTTCACGATGTTCGCGGTCCACTCGTTACCGTACCGGACCGCTTTGATTGCATCGAAGGCGTTCCACAACGAGCCCGCCGTCGTATTGGTAAAGTAGAGCCACGAAACGGCCTTTTCATCGAGCAAGTCGCGTAGGGTCGCGTAGTTGAAGCATGGGAAGGGACCTTTGCCACGCAGGTATTTCCCTTGCGGGGTGATCAGCGACGTCACCGTTCCGGCCGGAGCGTCGCAGCCCCAGGCCGCCGGCGTCGGGAAATCGATCACGTTGTCGCCGTCTACGGGCGTGCCCCCGGCGATCAGATCTTGGTGCCCGGTGAAACTGCTGCTTCCTTGGGTCGGGAACATGTGATCGCCGAGCACGTAGGTCTTCGCGATGGTCCAGTAGGGAGCGATATCCTTCGGCCGCGAGTACCGATACGCGTACCTGCCGGCGGGAATCTTATCGCCCCTGGAGAGCGCGCGATCGACCAGGTTGAATCCGTCCATCTTACCGTGGTCGAACTCTTTTTCGAAGGAGTAATGCTGGTGGCCCAAACTATCGGAGTCCGACGGAGCCGAGATCAGCTTGATCTTACGGTCGCCCTTGCCGGTCTTCATCAATCCTTCGGTTGCGCCGTCGGCTCCAGGAAACGTCGCAAAAAAGTCGTCGAAGCTTCGGTTCTCTTGGATGACGATGACGACGTGGTGAATCTTCGTGTACGATCGCGCGTCGTGCGCGGCTGCCAGCGGCGAAAGAACCGGCGTTCCCACGCCGCCTCCGACGCTGCCGCCGCACGCGTTCAGTACGAGTACGGCCGCCGGCCCAAACAAACGCGAGAGAAGAGAGCGCATGCTTTCGCAGGCTAGTATCTCACGGAACGGCGGCCGCTCACAAGCGCAGGGGAGTAGAGCGCGCAGCCGTCTAACGCCCTCGCTTCAAAGGAGATCGACGTGAACAGGCTTCGTCATCGTTTTCTACTTTTGACCGTGGGCGTGCTCGCAGGGGTCGTTCCGCCGCTCGCCGCGCCCGCGGCCCTCGACATGGCACTGGGGCCGCGCAAGGTCGTACAGAGTCAGCCGGTCAGCGCGTGCAATCAGGCGGCGCGGAGCGCGCTCGATTCGGTAATCGGCGGCGCGCAGGAGATCGGGAGCGGAGACACCGGCGAATGGCAGGCCTACAATGCCGGAGACACCGCTAACGGGAGCACCGCGGCGGCGGCGGTCCACTGCTATCCGGTCGGAAGCGGATACGTGGCGACCTTTACGTGTGCGGCGCAAGTGCCGCCGAGCACCGACACGGCGAGCGCCTTGTGCGCGAAAGTCGCCGCCGCGTTCGATTCGAAGGCGACGGCAATGAACGGTCGCGCCGGCAACGCGGGGAGGCACTAGTATGCGCGGTGGACGGCTTTTCGTTTCGACGCTCCTTCTCGCCGTGTTTACCTGCGGTGCCGTCGCGCTAGCGTCGGTCGATCTCTCGGCGGGTATTCGCTACGTGAGTCCCAGCGGTACGCTCGCGGATTGCAGTGCCAAAGCGAAGGCGGCAATCGAAGCGTACGTGCCCGGCGCCGCCGAATCCGAATCGGGAAGCGGCGAGTGGCTCGCGACGGCGCAGAACCCCGCGACAGGCGCTCCGAGCGCAGCGGCCTCGGTGCGATGCTATCCTCTGCCCAAAGGCTTCGTTGCAACCTTCATCTGCTCGGTGCAGCTGCCCGTGAATCCGTACGGCGCAAACGCGTTGTGCCTCGATATCGCCCACAAATTCTACGGAGGCGCGGTCACGCCGCTCGCCGCGATGCCGACTCCGACTCCGGTTCCCAGCGGATGCGCGACGAATAATCTCGTCGGAAACTGGACGTCTGACGATAACCCCAAGCTCACGTTCAAGATGGGTTTGGACGGCGACCTCACCGACAGCGATGGAGTCTCCGGTAACTGGAACCTCGACGGAAATAAGGTCACGCTGACGTACTATGGAAATCATACCCTGACGCTTTCGCCCGACGGCAAGCACCTGCGCGGCGGCGGCTACAGTCTCACCCGACAGTGCTGAGGTAGGTTCAGAGTTTATTCATAGCTTCGTCGCACCATAGGGCGATGAAATGTTGGAGCATCGCCACCATTGTTTTTGCGTTGTCCGGCTGCGCCGGCGGCGGGAATAACGGGTTTACCGCACCGGCGAGCGCCGCTCGGCCGGCAGCCGGCGCGGACGGCGGATCGCTGGGCCCCATCCTCAGCACGTCGGACGGCGGCCAAATTTTCGGTTTCGACATCGATCAGAACGGCGACGACGGCGTCCTCGCGTCGTGGCATACCGGCAGCATCTCCGTGCAGACCTTCAATACCGCGACCGGCAAAATCACACGGACTTTCGGCAGGATCTCCGGTAAGCGCGCCTTGCGCGGCGACGACTATCTCGTCGACGGCATCTTCGCCGGCGACGTCGGACTCGTCGACCACCAGAAAGCGGGAATTCCGGGACAGACGCCCGCCAAGGACCGCTACGAATCACTCGACCCCGTGACCAAGCAACGTTTGGGCGCGCGCTGGAAGCTGCCCGCAAAGCTCTTCAACGTGCTGCAGTGGGCGCCGAACCAAAGCACTTCTACAAGCGTATTCTTCGGATATCAGCGCTCCGGGTCTGATCCGCCGGGCCTATTGGTAGCAAACGTTGCGAAAGGAGCGTTCGAAAGGATGATCCCGCTCAATCCCAACCAGTTTTTTCTCTCCACGCAGCCGCAACTTGCCGAAGATACCGTCCACAATCGAGCGGTCATGGCGAGTTCTCCGAGTTTCGGCGGTGCGGGCGGCCCACCGCCGGTGATCTCCGCGGTCGATCTAAAATCCGGAAAGGTTGAATCCCAGTTCTCCGGCGCGACCTGCCCTGGTCTGGCAGGCTGCGGCTACGCCAACGGCATCGCGTACGATTCTGCGACGGGGGTGGCGTGTACGACGACCGAGCTCGACGGCGGCATCGAGTTTTACAACGTTGCCAAACAAACGGGCTTTCGCGAAGGCCTGGGGAGCGGCGGCTCGCAACTCAACGCCGGCGCCTACGTTGCCAACGATCCCGTGCATCAGCTCTTCCTGATCGCGCAGCCGTTTTCGAGCACGAGCTCGGGAAGCAGCATCCAGGTCTACGCCGAGAACGGCGATTTCGTCGAATCGATCGACGGCTTCGATTTCACCGACGCCGGCTTTCTCGTCGTCCCTATTAGGATTAGCATCAATCCGCACGCGCGTACCGGCTGGGTGAACGGCCCCGGCAGCAATCAGCTGCAGGAGTTTTCATACTAAGACGCTTTTTCTGAGGCCCCGGGAGGCCGCCGCGGGCTGGGAGAAGGCTGCCTTTGTGGGCAAGGTTATCGCCGGCGGCCGTCTGGACATTCGTCTCTTCGGCCACCTGGAGGTCGCGCTCGACGGTACGCCGTTGCGGTTGACGACGCCGCGGCGTTCGCTGCAGGTGCTGGCGTATCTGCTCTTGCACCGGGCCGTCGCGGTTTCGCGTGAGTATCTCGCCTTTTTACTCTACCCCGACGACGAGGAAAGCTCTGCGCGAGCAAAGCTGCGCGCGACGTTAAGCGAGTTGCCGAAGATTCTGCCGCAACCCGCCGAGCGGTACGTGTCGATCGAAGGCGACAAGATTGCGTGGAATCCCGAGGCCGACGTCTGGCTCGATGTGGATGCGTTCGTCGACGCCTGCAGCGACAAGGAGCGCCTTGGAGAGGCCATCGACCTCTACCGAGGCGATCTCTTGCCGGAAGTCTACGACGAGTGGCTCGACGCCATCCGCGAGCGGCATCGGAACGCCTACCTGCGCTGTCTGGCCGAACGCGTCTCCGAGGCGCGGCGCGCCGCCGATTTTCCGCTCGCAATCGAGACGGCGCGTAAGGTGCTGGCGGTCGATCCGTGGCGCGAAGACATGGTGCGCCGGATCATCGCGATCCGGTACGAACTCGGCGACCGCGCCGGCGCCCTGAGCGAATACGCCGGATTCGCCAAACGCTTGCGCTCGGAGATGGGAGCCGAGCCGATGCCCGAAACGGCGGCGCTGGCCGAGCGTGTTGCGCGCGGGCAGACCGCCGGCGAGCATGATGACGAGGTCGACCGTCCTCCAGCCGGGCGCATCGGTCCGATCCTTCCCTTTGTCGGGCGGCACGACGAAATGGAGCGTTTGCTTGAAACCTGGACGCGCGTGAGCCGCGGGCACGGAGGGTGCGTCTTTGTCGGCGGCGAGACCGGAATCGGTAAATCGCGACTCGTTTGGGAGTTCGCGCATGCGGTCGAAGATCGCGGCGGCCGCGTGCTGGTCGGAGCAACGAGTTCTCCTGAGGCGGTTCCGTACGAGAGCATCGTCGATGGGTTCCGCACTGGGCTTCCGCTCATCGCTTCGCTGCGTTCGAGCATCGCGCTGGCCTGCGTCGCAACGCTGCTCCCGGAGGTGCACGCGCGCGTCGGCCTTCCCGCGGTGCCGCGCCTCGATGCCGAGAGCGAACGAATTCGTCTGTTCGAGTCGCTCTTTCGCTGTCTCGCTGACTTAGCTACGCCGAGGCCGTTGCTGCTCGTGCTCGAAGATCTTCACTGGGCGCAGGCCGCTTCCATGGACCTGCTCGAGTTTCTGCTGCGCCGAATCGCCGGCACGGCGGTGATGATCGTCGTTACCTATCGCGACGACGACGCGGCGCCGCTGCACGCCCTGCACCGGCTGCGACGGGAGGCGCGCGCGGCAGCGGGAGCGCAGAGCCTGTCGCTTGGCCGCCTTTCGGTTGCCGAAATCGAAGAACTCCGCCTTTCTCTGCCGGAGGTGCGCGATCGTCCCGCAGAGACACTGGTCGCCGCGTCTCAGGGCAACCCATTGTTCTTGACGCAGCTCGTCGTCGACGTTCGAGAGGACGAACGCGCTGCACCGGCTTCGCTCGCCGCGATTGTCGCACGGCGCCTCGAGCGCCTTTCCGAACCGGCGCGAACGGCAGCGGAGATTGCTGCGTGCATCGGCGACCGGTTTTCGCGCGATGCGGTGGCGGACGTCAGCGCTTGGGACGAAGCCGATTTGACCGCGGCGCTCGACGAGCTGCTCGATCGGCGGATCATTCGCGAAGCCAGCTCGCGCGGGCTCCTCGAGTATTCGTTCACCCATCATCTGATTCACGAGACCATCGCGGCGGCTATTCCGCCCAAGACCGCGTCGGTGCGTCGCCGCCGGGTCGCGCGCGTTCTCGAAGAACTGTATCCCGAGCGGTTTTCCGAGCTCTCGGGACTTCTCGCAGCTCATTACGAAGCCGGCGGCGACACCCCCAACGCCACGCGTTGCTACACGGAAGCGGTTCGGCGATCGATCTCGATCGGTGCCTTGGCTGAAGCGCGGACCCTCTGCGATCGCGCGCTCGCATTGTCCGACGCTCGCAGCCGCGCCGACTTGTTGTTAGAACGCATAACGATCGAGTCGCGCTCGGGCGATCGCGACTCCTGCATCGCTGCCCTTCTTGCGCTGGAGGAGGTCGACCGGGAGCTTGGCGATGCCGCGGTGCACCGCGCCGCGCTGCTGCAGCGACTGGAGTTTGCAGCCGGCATCGGCGATCGCGAAATGCACGAGCGCGCTTCGAAGGAGCTGCAGACGTGCATCTCCGACGACGACGCCCGCTCGCGCGCCGCGCTGCACTTAGCCGAAGCGAAGATGGCCTTCAACCTCGGCCACCTTGCGGAGTCGTACGCCTCCGCCGCGACGGCGCTGGTTTGCAGCCGGGCGGCGCACGATGAGGGCGAAACGACGGCGGCCCTCTGCGCGCTGGCCCAGGTCGAAGCGCACCGCGGGCATCTCTCGACCTCCGAATCGCTCTTCGACGAAGCGGCGAAGGCGGCGGCACGCGCGGCCGACCCGCGACTGGAACATCTGGCGCTCAGCAGCGGTTGGACGATCGCGTATCAACGCCGCGATATGAAACGCTGTCGTTCCGTTGCCGAGCGGTGTCTCGTCCTCGCCCTCAAACTGGGCGATCGTCCCGCCGAAGCCCAGGCGCACGGGAGGCTCGGCGTGACCCTTGCCGCCGTCGGCACGGAGTATGCCGACGCGCGCCGGCACTACGCCGATTCCCAGCGCATCTACCGTGAAACCGGGCGGCCTACGGGCAGTGCGGGCCCGCTCATGAACGAGGCGCTACTGGAAATGCGGCTGGGCTTCTTTCAGCGTGCCTGCGATGCTAGCGAGAAGGCCTCCGCAATTTTCGAGGGGGCCAACGATCAGCGCGGACTGGCAAACGGATTGAATAATCTCGTCTTCCTAAGGGCGTGCATCGATAACTTTTCGGGAGCGCGCGAGGCGGCCGAGCTGGGGATGGCCATCGCTCGCGAGCACGGCTTCGGCCTGCTCGAAGCCTCCATCCTCGAAAACCTCGCGTTCGCAGAGGCGCTCGCCGGAAACTACGAAGCTGCAATCGAGCGCGCAGAGTCGTCGTTCGAACTGCGCTCGCGCTCGGAGTCGCAGGTGTGGTCGAGCATGACGCTGGCAAACCTTGCGGTGTGGTACGCAGCTCTAGGAAATCTGCCGGCATCGCGCGATGCCGTACGCCGGCTGCTTGCCGATGAAGACGCGATCATGCGGGCAACTGACTGGCCTTCGTACTGTTACTGGGCCGCATCGCAGGTCTACAATCTCGACGGCGACCGCTCGGGCGCCGCGCAAATGCTCGAGAAGGCGCGCAAGCTCGTGCAGACCAGCGCCAACGACCTGGAGCCCGAAGACCGGGAGAGTTTCTTAGCGATTCCCTGGAACGCCGATTTGATGCACACCGTCGAGAGCGGCGACTGGCCGAGTCCGCCCCGCTAAACTCGAGTTCCTCGAATGCGTGAAGTTTTCGATACCGCCGCGCGGTGGCTCGATGACGGGCGTCCGTTCGCGCTCGCGACGCTGATCACGCTGCGAGACGCCGCACCGGCGCCGGTCGGCACGACGGTCGCCGTCGACGCCGTCGGCAGGATCGTGGGGAATATCGGCGCGGGCTGCCATGAGTCCGAGATCATCGAGGCCGCGCAGCAGACCGCTCGAGACGGACGAACTCGCCGGGTCGACATCAACCTCTCTACGGAGGACGATATCTTCAACCTGCCCGGTTGCGGCGCGATCTTGCAGGTCGTGACGTGGCGACCACCGCGTGCTTTCTCGCAAGAAGCGCGCGCGATCGTTGCCGGGCAGCAACGAGCACGCGTCGCGTTCGATTACGTGGACGCCGGCGGATCAAAACGAACATTTGAAATCGAGTATCCACCCAAGGAAAGCTTGATCTTGATCGGGGCGACTGCCCTAGCCGCCGAGCTTGCCGCGATCGCCCCTCGCGCGGACTTTAACGTCATCGTCGTGGATCCGCGCCCTTCGTTTGCTACCCGAGAACGACTCGGTGACTCGGCGGAGATCGTCCGCGATTGGCCCGCCGATTATCTGCCAAAGGTACTCTCGGAGCGCACGCACGTCGTCATGCTATCGCACGACCCGAAGTTCGACTTGCCCGCTTTACGGTGTGCCCTGCGTTCGAGAGCGCCGTACGTTGGGCTGCTCGGCAGCCGTCGATCGCAATCCGCGCGCCGCAGCGTACTGGCGGAAGAGGGTTTCGATGAGAGCGACCTGGCGCGCATTCGCGGCCCCGCGGGCCTCGACATCGGAGGTGCGACGATCGCGGAAACCGCGCTATCGATCCTTGCCGAAATCGTGGCAAACCGGCACGAGCGCAACGGCACTCCGCTAAGCGCCAGCACCTGCCCCATCCACTAGGCTCTAACCGGCAGTGGCATTGCTTGCTAGCGGCCGGAGTGGTAAATTTTATGCAGCAGGCCGGCCGACGCCGGCCGTTTTGGGGCGCAATGCCTCTTGCCGGAAACAAAGGAAACTTATGCAATCGCACTCTGGAAGATACAAAGCGGCGGCGGCGGCCCTCAGCGTCGCGGCGTGGTTGGCTTTAGCAGCGGCCCCGGCTGCTGCCGCCGGCACCGCAGTAATCGTGCAAAACGACGGGCACTCCGATCGCTACGTCGGAGTCAAGATCAAGATCATCCATAACGCGCTGTACGTCACCTCCGAAGACGGAAAAGGGACGATCGTCATCACCCGGGCCGCGTGCTCGTACCAGGGCGACCTTCTGGTCTGCCTGACGCACAGCGGCGCGCTCGTGCAATCGGGAACGACGAAGTCGCTCGACCTTCGGCACGGTACGTTGTACGTGAACAATACCGACTCACCGGCCCCGCTGGTCATGTCGACGGCGAAGGTTCCCCCGCACAGCATTATGCTCTCGTTTACTACCGACCGCGGAACGTACGTCAGCCTCAGCGGCCGGATCGACAAGGTGGTCAAGTGATGAAGAAGCTCTGCATTTTGATGACATTGCTCGTCGCCTTCTCCCCGGCGATGGCATCGGCCCAGCGGCGCGGCGGCGGCGGCGGCGGAATGCGGGCTGGTGGCGGAATGCGATCCAGCGGCGGAACGCGATCCGGCGGCGCGGCGCGGCCGAGCAACCCCGGCGGGGGGTTCAACCTGTCGCACGATACCGGCCGCGCTCCCACGACCGGCGGCAATAGGGGCAGCCTGAACGGCAACAACGGCAACCGAGCTCCCGTGAGTGGAAACAACGGTAACCGCAACAACGGTAACGCCAACAACGGTAACCGCAACAACGGCAACGCCAACAACGGTAACCGCAACAACGGCAACGCCAACAACGGTAACCGCAACAACGGTAATGCCAACAACGGTAACCGCAACAACGGTAATGCCAACAACGGCAACCACAACAATAATAATAATTACAACAACAACCACAACAACAATAATAATTACAACAACCGCACGAACGTCAATAACGGTAACATCAACGTAAACCGGACCGTGATCAACAATCCGGTCTACGGCGGGGGCGGCGCCTGGGGCTGGAATCACGGAGTTGCGTGGGCAGCGGCACCCTACTATTGGGGCGGCGGCTTCTGGGGTGCGATGGCGATCGGCGTAACGTCGGCTGCAGTAGGCGCCGCCGTATACGGATCGGTTGTGTCGAACAACGTCACGTACAACTCATATCAGATTGCACCCGATAGCCCCGGCTCGACGTTCCTTTCAAACTATCAGCTCGTGCAGGTCGAGTGCGGACCACCCAACCTCGTGGTGGTGTACGGTCCGCAAAACAGCGTGATCTGCGCCAATCCCAATAACCTTGTCGCGGCTGGCAGCTACAACCTCAATACGCAGACCCTTTCTCTTACGCCAATTTAGCTCGCCGAAGAGTCGTTCGAAGCCAGAAACGAAAACGGGACGTGCTCGCGCACGTCCCGTTTGGCGTTTAACCGCTGGCGACTCCTAGAGGGCGTTGGCCAAAGCCCAGCCCTTTGGAGCTCCGATGCCGGCGGCTTGATTATACTGCGTGGCGCTGCACGCATATGCTCCGTTGCTGCCGGAGGTGCACGGCGTGTAGTAGCTGTTGTATCCCGTCGAACCAAAGAGGCTGTACAGCGTTGGGTCGACCCAGCCCAGTTTGCTCGCGTGCAGTTCGTTGGCTTCCAGAATCAGCGCGACCGATGCCGGTGACGACCACGAGGTGCCCAGATACTCACCCCACGACCCGCCGGTGTACACCGCGACCGGGAAGAACGGCAGCGAGATGTCGGGTTGATTTCGGCCTGTGGTGATCATGCCGGTAATGCCGCTCTGATAGCTCGGAAGCGCGAAGACCGTCGAGACGCCGCCGCCGCCGGAATCGCCATCGGCCGTACCCATCGTGACGGTTTCCAGCACGCCACCGGCCGTGTCGGTGAAGTTGATGCCGCCGATCGATGAGAAGTACGGACCGCCGGCGGGCGCGCTTACGCCCTTCTTGCCGCTGCATTCGCTGCTTCCCGTGTCGCCGCTGGACGCCGAGAACTCAACGCCTTCGGCGGCTCCTTGTTCGGCAATCGAGTTGGTCGAGTCGGCGAAGGGGACGTCGCTGGATTCACAACCGCCAAACGACGAATTCACCGATGTTGCTTTCCCATCCGTGAGCACTTGATTGTAGGCGTCTTCGATTTGCTGATCGCCGAGCGAGCCCATGTCGTAGACGATGACGTTTGCGCCGGGTGCCAGGCCCGAGATCGTCTCGACGTCGAGATCGGTCTCCGGCTCGTCACCGCTGCCGCCGCCGTCGACGGATTCGTTGGTGACGGTGCCGGTTTGCGTCACGCCGGCGGCCGAGAGATAGGTCGCGAGGTAGCTCTTGTTAGCCGGATCGTCGATGACGATCGCCGCCGTGTAGCCTGCGCCGTTGCAGCCGTGCTGCACCGGGAAGTCAAACGGTTTGGCGACGCCGGTCGCGAGCGTCCCGCTCGAGTTGGTCAGTGGCCCGTTCAACGCCGGCGCGTTGTTGCAGTTTCCGCTCGGCGTCGGCGTTGCGGTAGGCTGCGCCGTTGGCGTCGCGGTCGGCTGGGCAGTTGGGGTTGCGGTAGGCTGCGCCGTTGGCGTCGCGGTCGGCTGGGCAGTTGGGGTTGCCGTCGGTTGGGCCGTCGGCGTTGCGGTCGGCTTTACCGTCGGCGTGGGTGAGGGTGTCGGCGTTGCGCCGGCCCAGGCCACCCCGTCTACGTACTGATAGACGTACGCTTGTGAGTACCCGTCACCGTAGCTGCCGAAATAAATGTAGTCGGTCTGTCCGGCATAGCTGCTCAGGTTAACCGAATAGTTGACCCACCCGTTCGTGTTGGTGACGCTCTTGTAGAACGTAACGAGGATCGACCCTCGAGAGTTGAGCAGGTAACCCGCGTTCCAGGCGTACTTCGTGCCGTACCCGAGGGCGCCCTCATTGGACCCCTGATAGACCCAGAAGCTCAGGACTCCGCTGGTCGGGACTTTGACTTCCTGGGCAATCGCGGCCCAGCCGTTGACTTCGGGCGGACCGAGCGTTCCCATGAAAGCAGAGTACGTGCTTTGATACGCTTGGGCGGTCGTCACCGAGACGTAGTTGCCTCGAGTCGTGCTTTCGTTGATCCAGCCCGGTGTGAGCGAACCGGTTTCAAAGCCGCCATTGACCAGTTGCCCGGTTTGGTCGAGCGGGCGTATTCCGCTCAGCGGAACGACCGTTCGCCCTTGCGAGTCGGTCTGGAAGACGGGGGCGGTACGCTGCGTCTCCACGCCGTTCTGCTCGGCAACGGTCCGTGCTACGACTAAATTGTTGACCGAAGCGTCGCGGATGAGCGAAGCGATCGATTTCGGTACCGTCGCCGGCGTCACGTTGGTATAGCGGTCGCCGTACTTTCCTTGATGCACGACGTGGATCTGCGTCGAGAAGAACTGCTCGACGGTCGCCGTCCGCGCGGTCGCATCGACGATGGTGCGGTTTGGATAACGCTTTTCGATCTTGAAGCCGGCGCGTTTGAGTTCGCGGACGACTCGGCGCTCTTGTTCGGGTGTCGGCGCGTAGCGCTCGTTGAACGCCTTTGCGGTAAGAAATTGACGATGCGAGCCGGCGCGCGGGTCGTTGACCGCGGCGACGAACCGGTCGAGCTCGTCCTGGTGATTGTAGCGTAACGTAAGGGAGACTCTAACTGGCGCGTTGGGCGATCGGCGTCCGGCGTCGGTATAGCTCAGAGCGCCGAAAAACTTTGGAACCGCGACGAGCGGCTTATCCGGGGACGCGTTGCGCACTGAAGATTCCGTGCTTGGTCCGCCGTTGCTCGCGAGCATCGACGGCAGCGAGGAGCTTTGTCCTCCGCATGCAGTAAGGGTGAGCGTGAGCCCCAGTAAAGACGCTGTCACGCGTGACGAGTGTCGCATGTGCTTCCTACCTCCAAGTAGCAATAGCCCGCCCAACTCGCGTTGGGCTTGGCGCTCCCCTTCGGCACCAATACAGCCGAGCCTGTGCCGTCCGAACGTCCACGCGTTAACGGACGATGCCTCGGTCGCTTGTGGGTGAGATTTCTGAAGCTCGCGTCGAATCCGGATGCAATGAAATCGTCAGATTACCGGATCGAGCGAGCGTCGGCGAGAGACGTTGCGCACATCGTGCCGCTGTTTGACTCCTATCGAAGCTTTTTTGCCGGCCGCTCGGATGGCGCATCGCGGGGATTTCTCGAGGAACGGCTGGCAAACGAGGAGTCGGTCATTTTCGTGGCTTGGATCGCCGGCGAAGCCAACGGTTTCGTTCAGCTTTATCCCTTGTGGTCGTCGTGGTACTGCCGGCGCATCTGGTTCCTCAGCGACTTGTACGTCGCGCAAGCGGCGCGCGGATGCGGCATTGGGGCGCAACTCGTCAAACGCGTTGTCGCGCACGCCGACGAGACGGCGGCGTCGAGCGTGATGGTCGAACTCCCGCGCCGAGAACCTCACCTCGCAAAGTTCTACGCAAGCCTTGGCTTCGCCAAGGACGACGTCTTCGAACTGGCGCGCTATAGCCGGGCTGTGCCCAAAGACGAATAGAAAAGCTACGGCGCTTTTGTTTCCTTGCTCGAGACCTTTACGAGCTTACCATCCTTGAAGTGGTACCCCGTATCGAGAAAATCGTTCGGGTGCCGAGAAGAGCTCTCTTTCTGATCCGCCAGCGTGATGAGGTGCAGGGTTCCATTCGCAAAGTAACTTCTTACGAGCGTGGTAGCGGTCTTAAAAGAACCGAGTAGCTCCGGCGGCGCACACGGCTGACGCGTCGTGAGGCGATAGATCAGCAGCGACTGAACTCCGAAAGAACCACTCAGGCTCAGTGGTATCAGCGCGATCGTCGTTGCTCCCGCTTGCCCGGCCGCCACGGTGTTTACGCCGGCGACGTAAACGAGATCGGCCGTTTTCGGGTTGGAAGCCAGCGTCTTCGTCCAATCAATGCTCTTGTTGGCCGAACATTCATCGGCGCCGGCTGCTGCGGTGAACGAAAGGACGGCCGCACAGAGGCACGTACCGGAAAGAAGATATCGCAACTTCATAGGCCGTGGCTGTTCGGGCCACAGGAAGCGTTGCCCCGGTACAGTAGGCTACCCACCCCCGTGAGCCTTCGAGTATGTCTCGCGGTTTTTATCGTATTGGGCCGCGTCGGCGTGTGCCGGCACCACGAGCCTCGTTTCGGCGACGGGCTCGTCGTTTTCGTCGGCATCGCCGACCCGGTAAAGACGCCTCTGATCGGTCTGCCCAAACAGCCGTAGTTGCGCGTTCGCTCGCGCACATCCGCGGGCGTGTAGACGAACCGGACATCGAGTCTTACCGGTCGAGCGGAGCCGGAGGTGCCGCAAGCGAAAATAGTTCGTTGCGTTGGGGCGGGTTTTTATATCCATTGATCTCAGGGATCGAAAAATGACCACACGCTTTTATAATTTCGGACCGTTTCAGCTCGATGCAGGACGTCGAGTGCTTTTCCAAGCGGGAGAACCGCGGGCGTTGTCGGAGCGACTCTGCCGGCTGCTGGTTGCTCTGATCGAAGGAGACGGCGAGCCAGTCGATCGCGAGGCACTCTCGCACCGAGTCTGGGGCGCCGACGGCGCCACCGACGCCAATCTCACGCAGCACATCTATTTGCTGCGCGAGCTCCTCGGAGAGCACCGCCGTGAAGGCGGCTATATCGTGACGGTACCGTGCCGGGGCTATCGTTTCGCCGGTTCCGTCAGCATCGAAACGGAGTCCGCTGCACGCCCACGCATTGCGCCGGCGCACGCGACCGCCGAGAGCGTGAACCTCGAGGCGCTGCTTAGTTATAGCCGCGGATGTTACTTACTCGATCGGCGCACCGCCCCGGCGCTGCAAGAGGCTGTACGATCCTTTCAATCGGCATTGCAGAGCGACGAAACGTTCGTACCTGCCCTCGTCGGGCTCGGCCGGGCGTGGGCGTTGCTGGCGGAGTACTGGCACGTTCCTTCATCGCCGGCGATGACGCATGCACGTTGCAGCATCGAGCGCGCCATCGAGCTCGATCCGCACTCTCCGATGGCGCTGGCCGCACTCTCCGAGATCCAGCTCTGCGGCGAATGGAACTGGTCGAAATCCTGGGAGTCGCTCGACGCCGCGCTCACCTCCGATGCGCGGCTAGCCTTTGCGTGCAACAATGCCGCTTGGTACCACATGTATCGCGGGGAGTTCGACAAAGCGGCCTTGCAGGCGCGCGAGGCTCTCATGATCGAGCCCGCTTCGCTGCCGCTGCAGCTGCTCGAGGCACGGGTTGCTTTGCATTCCGGCAAGGTTGCCGAGGCGATCTCATCGCTTTCAAAACTGTTGGCAATCGACGCCGACTTCATTATCGCGCGGCGCTTTCTCGCCCTCGCCTACATCATGGGAGGTCGTCCCGATCTGGCGGTCGAGGGAATTTCCGCGCATGGTGGTGACTCGTCCGAGGATGCCGTTTACCGGTTGCCGATGCTCGTATGCGCCTACTCGCGGATGGGCGAACCGGAGCGAGCGGGCCAAACCTATCTCAAACTGCGCGAGCTCGGATGCCGGCGGTATGTCGGCTCGTGGAACTTTGCGCTCGGTGCCGCGAACTGCGGCCGTGATGACGAAGCGCTCTGGCTGCTCCGCGACGCTTATGCGCAGCGGGATCCGGCCCTCCTCCTGTTACCCCTGCTGCCGTTGTTCTCGGCGATCGAGACCCGGCCGGAGTTTACCGAGATCCTCCGCGATATCGCCGCGTGACCTGCGCCTAGCGTTACCTGTGGCGAACGAACAACAGAAGGAGAGCGGCCGCGGCGACAGCGGCCAGCGCACCCTTTACGAGCCATAGCTGACGTTCGGTCATGCCTCTCGCCCAAGGGGTGATCTCGATGGGGCGGCCGCGCAGCGCCAGAAACGTCTTGTAAAGAAAATCGCAAAGGAGCGTCAGGGAGACCCCAACCGATAGCCACAGCGATAACGACGGATGCGTTCGCGAGATGGCAAGTGACGACGCGACCACGACCAGAGCGGCCAGTGCGCCGATCGCGTTCATAGCGAGGTACAACCGGGTGTCGCGAATCATCACGCCGTGCTTCGACGAGGGGGCGGGCCTCTCCGCATTCGACCTGCGGGGCGCCGCCTTCGAGGCGCCGCGCGCATTACGCGGGGACGCGGGAGGGCCGAACGGCCCGGGGGCGCCTTAACTCGTACGTTTGGGTGCGCTCGCTCCTCTATGATGGCGGAAATGGACCTGCTCTCCGCTTCACCGGGCAACGGCTATGCCGCGCAAACCCTCATGTTCACCGTCACCGTCGCGGTGCTCGCGCTCCCGATTGCTCTCTTGTTCGCAGCGTCGTTCCTTCAGCGCCGCAAAAGCGCGCGCTCCGGCTCCCGCGGCCTCGCCGGCGAGCCGCTGCGGCTGCGTCGTTTTGAGGTGCGAACGCGTTAGCGCTGAGGTAATAGCAGCAGTTCGTTAAGCGGCCAACTGGCGAGGGTTTAGAACGGCGCATTTCGAGGAACGATGCGCCTACCAGTTTGGGAGGGCTGCTCCATGGCGCACACCTACAGGCTCGAACCGACCGCTTCGACGCAGGGAACGATTCAACGAACTCGTGGGGATGCAACCATGGGAAATCCCCGGCAGCCGGGGGCCCGTGACTTCTTAGCGATGCTGGAGAGACGCGGCTTGTCGGTCGCATCTTTCGACGGGGGCACGCTCACCGTCTGCGCGACGCACGCGGCCGTGGATCCGGCATTCGGACGATCTTGCGCTCCAGACGCTGCCGGCTACGTCCGAAGCGCGATTGCGACCAACCCCCAAGCCAAGCTGATGTTTCCGAACGTCAAAGCCATTGAAATAGAGCCATGCGCGATACGCTCTTCGGTCGTCGCGTTGGAACGGCTTTAGTAACGCCGTAAGCGCCGGCTCGGCAGCGTCGACCGGTTCGAAGCGGGACCGGCGCGAGGCCGTCCCGCTTCTTTCTCCGTTGCGCCCGTTATTGCTCGAGCTCGTGCAGCGTGTTCGTAGCGGTGTCGGTGTAAAAGATCACCGTATCGTTATCGCTCGTACCCGTCGCGATGAGCCCGAAAACGTGCGCCGTCTTGCTCGTGTCGAGCGTTTTCGTAGCAAGAATCTTTCCGGTTGGCGTCATCTCGACGAGCACATTGCCGCCGTTGGTGTTCGCAACCACGAGGTTCCCGTTTGGCAGAAGAGCTGCAGCAACCGGCGCGTTGAGCGGCGAGCCGCTGTAGACGAGCGTCGCACACGTCGCGGTCGGGTGTAAGCACTTAAACTTCTTGCCGCCCGGTTGCGCGACGATCTCGTCCTTCACCAACAGATTGCTGGCGTTGGAGATGGAGACGACCGTGTTATCGACGCCATCGACGAGATAGAGCGTGTCGTTACAAAGGGGCCCGATTCTCGTGTTATTGTATTGTATGCCCGACGGGCCTAAGGCACTCCAACCGGACGCTTTATTTACCCCGAAACCGGCCATCACTTCGGTCAGCGTCACTCCGCCGCTCACGGGAACGAACGACGCTTTGACAACTGCTCCGGTCTTGGCATCGGAGACGTAAACGTCTTCAGGCGCGTACGGCAGGCCGCAAAACGCGTCGCCATCGGCAAACGGCGCCTCGACGTGGGAAGTGTAGGTATTCGAGAGCTGGCCGGTTTGGTCGTACTGGGTAATCGCACCGCTATACGCCGTACCGTAAACCTTATTGGTGGCGGTGACGGCGTCGCCGTCGCATCCCGCGAGCTTGCTGTTTTGTGTGAAGGTCGTCGGCTTCGAATGCGGTTTCGGATCGAACACCTCGATCGTAGAACCTTTCCCGGCTACGCCCGCGGAGTTTTCGAAGTTGCAAACGAGCAGCTGCCCCTTCTTAAGGCCGAAAGTCGATCGGACGACCGAGATTGCGCGCGGACCCATGTCACCGTTTTTCTTATCAACGGTCGACCCGATTTCGACGTCTTTTTTAAGCTTTTTCAAAATCGAGGTCGAGTCGTCAGGGACGACCGACCCTTCGCGCGATGCAGAGACCGGCGACGCCTGAGAGCTTAGTGAATTGAAGTTGGTTCCCGCCGGTCCGGTTGGAACGGCGGCGTTACCACCGCACGCCGAAGTCGCGAGAAGCG
>DATAWH010000035.1:0-41182 GCA_036267315.1 Candidatus Cybelea sp.
GGCGCCGCTTGGTCTGCCGAAACGGGAAGGGCGCTGCCGAGGCTGACCCCGACGAGCGCTGCTCCGCACAGGAGGCTGGTAAACCATTTGCTTTTCATATGTGTGTTCGTTTCCCTCACCACCATTGAACCCGAATCTGCGTATCGAAGTCATCGACTGCCGATTAGCGTAGCATTAAGCTCCAGTGAGAGGGGACCGCGTTCGTGCCGCTAATCGATAGGGCGGAGGTGGATCAATGCAAGACACGGAGCGCGACCTTTCGCGACGTAGTTTTCTTTCCGGCATAATCGTTCTGCCGGCCCTTGCCGGGCTGTTCCTCACTCAAACGACGGGCGCCCAAGCCAAGGGCTCGCAGGCGCAGTTTAAGTATCAGAAGACGCCCAAGAACGGCCAGAAGTGCTCGGGCTGCAGCCAGTTCGTGCCGGGCAAGACGGCCACGGCAAACGGCAGTTGCAAGGTCGTCGACGGTTCGATCAGTCCGAACGGCTGGTGCATCGCCTGGAGCAAAAAGAGCTAAGCCGAATCACCCTTTTCGTCATCGGAGCTTCGCACAGCTCACGGCACGACCGTGAGCTGTGTCTTTTTACCGGTATCCGACGCTCACGCGATTTCGAAGAGGGCCGCGGCACCCATGCCGCCGCCGATGCACATCGTGATCACGACGTACTTTTCGCCGCGCCGTTTGCCTTCGATCAGCGCGTGCATCGTCATCCGCGCGCCGCTCATGCCGTAGGGGTGGCCGATCGAGATCGCGCCGCCATCCACGTTGAAGCGATCGTTCGGCAAGCCGAGGGTGTCGCGACAGTACACCGTTTGTACCGCGAACGCTTCGTTGAGTTCCCACAATCCGATATCGCCGATCGACAGTCCGTGCTGCGCGAGGAGCATCGGCACGGCGAAGACCGGTGCGATCCCCATCTCGCCGGGGTCGCAACCCGCGACGACGTAGCCGCGATAAAAGCCCAGCGGCGTCAAGCCGCGCTCTTTCGCCAGTGCCGCATCCATGACGACGACCGCCGCGGCCCCATCGGAGAGTTGCGACGAGTTCCCCGCGGTGATCGTGGTGTCGGCAACGCCCGGTACCGCGCCGCGCAGTGAGGCGAGCCCCTCGAGCGTCGTGTCCGGACGGTTCCCCTCGTCTTTCGAAAGTTCCACGCGCTCTTCGGCGACCGCACCGCTCTCTCGATCTTGCTCGTACTTCCAGGACGGCAGCGCGACGATCTCTGCATCGAATCGCCCGGCCGCCTGAGCGGCGGCGGTACGTTGTTGGCTCTGCAGCGCATACTCGTCCTGGCGCGCGCGGGAGACGCCGTACTTTTTCGCGACGTTGTCGGCGGTGTAGAGCATTGGCGTGTAGATATCGGGCTCGTGCCGCAGCAGCCAATCTTCGGCAAAGAAGTGCAGGTTGAGCTCGTTCTGCACCATGCTGATCGACTCGACCCCGCCCGCCGCTACGATTCCGGCCCCGTCGGCGATGATGCGCTTGGCCGCGCCCGCGATCGCGTCGAGGCCTGAGGCGCAGTATCGGCTGACCGTCTGTCCCGGAACCGTTACCGGGCAGCCGGCGCGCAGCGCCGCCGTCCGCCCGATGTTGTTGCCGGTCGCACCTTCGGGAAGACCGCAACCCATGATGACGTCCTGGACTTCGTGCGGTGCGACCACTGCGCGCTCGAGCGCGTGGGCGAGGGCGTGCCCCGCCATCGTCGCGCCCGGCGTTTGATTGAACGCGCCGCGAAACGCGCGGCCGATCGGCGTTCGCGCCGCCGAGACGATCGCCGCTTCACGCATGAACGGCCTCCTGCGCGACGCTCTTCATTTCTGCAAACTTACCGTTGCTCCGTGCGATGCGCGCGAGCAACGCCGACGGTTTCCACTGCGGACCGAAGGCCGCTTCGAACTCCTCGATGCGCTCGTAGACGCGCGCGACGCCGACCTCGTCGGCGTACCACATCGGGCCGCCGTGATGCGGCGGAAAGCCGTAGCCGTACACGTACACGATATCGATGTCGCCCGGGCGCAGCGCCACGCCCTCTTCGAGCAGATACGCGCCGCGATTGACGAGCGCGAATACGAGACGATCGCGAATCTCCGCATCGCTTGCCTCACGCGGATCGACGCCGGCCTCGCGCGCGGCCTCGGCAAAGAGCGCCTCCACCTCCGGATCGGCAACGGGTTCGCGCCCTTTTCCGACCGCTTTGTCGTACGTGTAAAAGCCCGCCATCGCTTTCTGCCCGAGGCGTCCACGCCCCACGAGCCGTTCGAGCACGTTGGTACGCCCTTGCGCGGCCGCGCCTTGCAAACGCTGCACGTGCAAGCCGATGTCCAGCCCGGAGAGATCGCTCATTGCAAAGGGCCCCATCGGGAAGCCGAACGCCTTCATCACCGCGTCGATGTGCCACGGCGTGTTGCCCTCTTCGGCGAGCGCGTAGGCTTCGCGGACGTAGTCGAAGACCATCCGGTTGCCGATGAAGCCGAAGGCGTTACCGGAGAGCACCGCCTTCTTGCGCAGCCGCTTGCCGATCGCAAAGCCGGTCGCCAGGGTTTGCGGCGACGAGTCCCTGCCGCGGACGATCTCGAGCAGCGGCATAATGTTGGCCGGAACGAAGAAGTGCAGTCCCAAAACCTGCTCGGGCCGCTTGGTGGCCGCAGCCAGCGCGTCGATGTCGAGCGTCGAAGTATTGCTCGCCAGCACTCCTTCAGGCTTGACGATGGCGTCGAGCTTGGCAAAGACCTCGCGCTTGACCTCGAGATTCTCGAAAACGGCCTCGACCACGAGATCGCAATGAGCGAGCTCGTTCCAATCCTCCGTAAACGTGATCGCCTGCGCGCGCTCCCAGGCCTCTTCTTGCGTCAGCCGCTTCTTCTGCACCTGATACATGAACATTCCCATCACCGTCTGGCGCGCTTTCTCGACTGCCTCGTCGTTGCTGTCTACCACGACGACCGGAAAGCCGGCCTGTGCGAACGCGATCGCGATGCCGCTGCCCATCGTGCCGGCCCCGACAACTCCCACCTCCGTCACCTCTGTCACCCTGAGCCTGTCGAAGGGCTTGTCGAAGGGCCCGTCTGTCACCCTGAGCTTGTCGAAGGGCACCTCTGTCACCCTGAGCTTGTCGAAGGGCTTGTCGAAGGGCGGAACTTTATCTAACTCGCGTTCTGCGAAGAACACGTGGCGCAGCGCCGCCGATGGTGCCGAGCGAACCAATTCGTCGAACAGCCGGTGCTCCCGTGCGAGCCCGAACGCAAACGGCAGCTCGACGGCCGCCTGCACCGCATCGATCAGTTTGTGCGCGGCAAATCCGCCGTCGTTCTCCGGGGGAACCATTTTGTGGGCTTGCGCGACGACGAACGGCCCGGCTTGGGCGGGGACGTCGGGTGCGATCGTCGCAGCCATCGCCGAAGCGCGCCGTTTCACGGGGCGGCGCGCGGCGAGTGCCTCGGCCTGCGCGACGACCTCGTTCTCGACGACCTCATCGAGAAGCCCGAGTTCGAGCGCACGCTCGGCTTTGGCCGAAGATCCCTTGAGCATGAACTCCAGCGCCGCGCGCGCACCAATTAGCCGCGTGAGCCGCTGCGTCGCGCCGGCGCCGGGCAGTAAACCGAGTTTGATCTCCGGTAGGCCGATCTTCGAACGCACCGTCGCCACGCGATAGTCGCACGTCAGCGCGAGTTCGAGGCCGCCGCCCAGGCACGTGCCGTCGATCGCTGCAACGAAGACCTTGTCGCTGCGCTCGATATCGGAGATGACGTCGCGGATCGTCACCGCGTTGGCGGGAATTTCGCGGTTGAAGTCGTTGACGTCGGCGCCGCCGCTGAAGAGACCGTTTGCGCCGGTGATGACGACCGCTCCGATCGCATCGTCACGCTGCGCGGCCGCAAGCTCTTCGCGCAACTTCGCGCAGTAGGCGAACGACAGCGCGTTGACCGGGGGGTTGTCGAGGGTAATGACGCGCACGCTCGCCGCCGAGCCGGTGGAGGGATCGGTTGGAATCATGAAACGCCTACGGCTGCCTTGCGGTCGAGTTCGAACTCCGTCTCGTTTAGGGCCATCACGTCGCCGGATCCGTCGACAATCTGGCGCTGATACCACGCGCATTGCGACAGCACGTGCGAGGCGTAGAACGACGCGGTCGCAAGCTTGGCGCGATAGAAATCGGCCTCGGGATCGCCGGCGGCAATCTTTGCGGCGGCAATCTGCGCGGCGCGCGCCATCTGCCAGCCACCTGCGACCGTTCCCCACAAACGCAGATAGGGCACCGAACACGCGAAGGCTTTATGCAGATCGCCCATCGCGTTCATGCCGATCCACTGCGAGGTTTCGTTGAGGACTTTGAGACCCGCACCGAGCGACTCGCCGATGCGCTTCACGCGCTTGTCGGAGCTGCCGGCGCATTCTTTGGCGACGTCCTCCATCTGCTTGCCGACGGTCCGCGCCGTGGCACCCATGTCGCGCAAGAGCTTGCGCCCGACGAGGTCGAGCGACTGAATGCCGGTCGTACCCTCGTAGATCGTGATGATGCGCACGTCGCGGTACTGCTGCGCGATGCCGGTCTCTTCGATGTAACCCATGCCGCCGAAGACCTGCAGCGCGACCGAACACAGGTCGACCGCGTTCTCGGTGCACCAGCCCTTGACGACCGGAATCATTAGCTCCACGAAGGCTTTATGCTGTTTGCGAACCTTTTCGTCGGGATGACGAAGCGCGTAGTCGAGCGAGGCGGCGGTCACGTACGCGAGGCCGCGCATCGCTTCGATCGTCGCCTTTTGCAGCATCAGCATCCGCCGCACGTCGGGATGCTTGAAGATGACCTCCGGCGCGCGCGAGCCGGGCTTGAGGTCGCGCCCTTGCACGCGTTCCAGCGCATAGGCCAGCGAACTCTGATAGGCGCGGTCCGCGAGCGCGATCCCCTGAACGCCGACCGAAAAGCGCGCCGCGTTCATCATGATGAACATGTACTCGAGGCCGCGGTTGGGCTCGCCCACCAGATAACCGACGGCGCCGTTGCCCTTCTCGCCGTAGTTCAGCGTGCACGTCGGATTGCCGTTGATCCCGAGTTTGTGCTCGATGCTCGCGCAGACGACGTCGTTGCGCTCGCCGAGCGTTCCGTCGTCCTTCACCAAGAACTTCGGGACGATGAAGAGCGAGATGCCCTTGGTTCCTTCGGGTGCGTCAGGCAGCCTCGCGAGAACGAGATGGATGATGTTCTCGGCCATATCGTGCTCGCCGAAGGTAATGAAAATCTTCGTTCCCGAGAGCAGGTAACGGTCGCCGTCGGGAACCGCACGAGCGCGCACCTGGGCGAGATCCGATCCGGCTTGCGGCTCGGTCAGACACATCGTCCCCGTCCATTTTCCCGAAACCAGGTTCGGGATGTAGCGCTTCTTCTGTTCCTCCGAGCCGACAAGCTCGATCGCCTCGATCGCGCCTTGGTTGAGCAGCGGACCGTTGGCAAATCCGATGTTTGCCGCGTTCCACATCTCCAATGTCGGCCCGAGCAAGATCTGCGGCAAACCCTGACCGCCGTACTCGGGGGGAACGGGCAGCCCGATCCAGCCGGCATCGGCGAACTGCCGGTAGGCCTCCTTGAAGCCCGTGGGCGTCTTGACCTCACCGGCGACCCACGTGCAGCCTTCCTTATCTCCGGTCCGATTGAGCGGGTCCAGTACTCCCGAGGCAAAGGCGGCCGCCTCTTCGAGCACGGAATCGAGGACTTCGAGGCTGTCCCCGCAGCCGGGCAAGGTCGCGACGCCGGCAATGTCTGCCAGCTCGCGGAGGGCAAACTGCATATCGCGCAGGGGGGCTCGGTAGGTGCTCATCCTGGTCCCTTCTTGGCTAACCTATTAAAAATAATATATACGCGAGGCGTCGGGTTGCGGCCTGTTTTCGGCTCGACGGGGCATTAGAAATTGTGAAAAAGATTCCGCCTGCTTGCGACTGATCGCAACAACTTTCGATATGCTTGCCGTACTGCGTTACATCATACTTCACCGTCGTCTCAGGAGATCATAAAACAGCGATGCTTCTTACGTCACTTTTGTTATCCGTAGTAGCCCTCAACCCGGCGATGGCGCCGCGTGCGCACATGGGCCCGACCGAAGGCACCATTAGCGCCGGCCCCTTCTCTCCCGACAAAGTCTGCAAACCCGGCGATATCTGCGCTTCGAAGACCGTCAACCAAAACGGCTGCTTTTACGCCAACTTTTGGAACAAATCCAACGGAGGCACGCCGCTCACGATCGACGTTACGCAAACCGGCAGCAGCGGTTCCAACACGTACATCTATTGGGTCAACAGCACCAACAAGAACATCTCCATCGCCGGCAGCGCGATGGCCAAGTTCTACTGCCCCTAACCTCTGCCTGAAGGCCGTGTCGTGCTGAGCGGACTGCAAGCACGACACCGCTCTTCGTTCATACTTCGACTGCGCGTTGTTACTTCGACTGCGCGACCTCGAGTTTCGTGCTCGCGCTCCGGCCGAACTGTTCGGGCGCGTTCTGGAGATACGCGCGCGCGCCGGGCCACGCGAACGTTCCCGGCGTTACCGATCGTACGAGGTAGTGTATGTCGTAGACGCCCGGATCGAGGTGCTGCGCATAGGCAACGACGCGGTCGCTATAGATTTGCGTCGCGTCGATCTGCCAACTGTCGCTCTGCGGGACGATCGCTTGCAGCGTCGTCCGGAACGACGTATCGACAGCCTCGAAGCCTGCAGGCAACGGATCTTCGATGACGAGCCGGTCGACCGGATGATCGACGATCGTCCGAACGCCGACGTCGAAGACCCGCCCGGCTGGCACGTTCAGCGGTTGCGCCGGAGTCGTCAAATCCATCGTTGCCAACGGCACAGCCGTCGCCGCCGCAGCGCCCACGGTTGGGTCGTTCACGGTGCGGATCACGCGAAAGGCCGCGAGTTCTCCCGGCGCATTCGGTGCGACGGGATACGTGTAGAGCAGCGTGTAGTGAACGCGGGCGTTCAGCGACGACGTCACCACGATCGCCGATCCACCGTTCAACGACGAAGCCTGCACGGTAAAGGTTTGCGCAGAAGCGGTCGTACCGAACACCGCGTGTGCGATCTGATGGCCGTTGACCGTCGCCGTCGCGGTGCCCGGCGTCAGCCGCTCGGTGGCGGCGTACGCGGAGAGTGCCGTCAGCGCCGACGCGGTGTCGTCGGCCGTCGGCCAGCCGCAGCGGCACTGCTGCGCGACGAGCGCCTTCACCGCGCCATCGGTCTGTTCCGGCGGCGCGTGCCGCTCGATCAGAAGCTGCAGCATTTGAGATTGCGCGTCGACCAGCGAGCCCAACTCGCTCCAGGGGTTCGACAGATTCGCCGTGACGTAGCGCCCCGTTACGTAGAGCGTCTGCGCCAACCGATCGGCCATGGCGGCACCCTTGCTCTCCCAACCGGGCGCGCGCAGCAGGTAGCGGGCGAGGCGGATCTGCGTGGCGCTATCGAAGTTGGGCGACTGCGCGACGATGTCGGAGAGGAAATCGGTTCGCGGCTTGCCGTTTGCGCCCAGCGCCCATAGCGCCTCGAAGCGCAGCTGCGCTTTGCACAGCGCGTTGCTGCACCACTTGAACCGTCCGGGATTGGCCAGCGTCTGCGCCATGAAGGTTGACGCTTGGACGATCGCGCCGCCGTCGACCGCGACGCCGTGCGCGCGGGCGAAGAGCAGGGCGTCGAGCGCGGCGGAGGTGACGAACGGATCGCTCTCTTTTGCCGCAGCGACTTCACCGAACCCGCCGTCGCCGCGCTGGTACGACAGCAACGCTCGCAGGTTCTGCGCGGCGGCCTGAGCCGGATCGAAGTTCAGCTTGAGCGCGTATGGCTTGCTCAGCCGCGCCAGCGCGCCGGCAATCACGAGGCGCGCGGCGGAATCGTCGGCGAGCGGGAGCGCTTCACCCTGCAGCTGGCGCGCAGACGGCACGGCAAACTGCGGAACGATGGAGTTCGCGAGCGTCAACTGAATAGAACCTCCCGCTCGCAAATCGACGGGAATGGACGCGCTGCCGGTCCCTACGCCGCTGTCGATCGCCGAATCGGTGACGGCGCGGTCGCTTGCGGTAAACGGAACGTTGAACGCGTCGCTGTGACTCTCCAGCCGCCCCGAGACCGCAAGAGTGCTCGGCACCGGCGTCCCGACGACGACCGGGAAGCGAAATGCTTGCAACCCGTTCTGCACGCTCTCGGTCGCTTTTTGCGTGCGCGGATCGCCCTGCGCGAAGGCCAGGGCTCCGCTGAGCTGCAGCACTAGATCGAGCGCGCCGCCGGCGCCGGTTTGGTTCGCGATCGAAACTCCTAAGTCGAACCGGTCGCCCGGCCGCGCGAACTGCGGCAGTAATGGATTGGCGATCAGCGGCTGAGTCGAGACGAAAGTCTTGTCGCCGGTCGCGAAATGCGAGGCGTCGCTGCCGAGCGCGACCGCCATCACGCGCCAGGTCGTGAGGTCGTCGGGCATCGTGAACGTCGCGTGCGCGTGGCCGCCGGCGTCGACGGCGAGCACGCCGTAATAGGGCATCGGTTGGAAGCTCGCGCGAACGCGGGTGCCGGCGGCGCCCGCCAAAAAGCCGCCTCCGTAACCGAAGCCTTTTTCGACTGCCGGCGTCTGCGTCTTCACCACGACGTTCTCGCGGTTATCGGAGAAGATCGTCGAGATCGGCTGTTGCGCAAAGACGGTCTGTACGAGATCGGGCAGGCGGTATCCCGAAAGCTGTAAGATCGCGTCGTTAACGACCATCGCCACGATTTCGCCGCGCGCGGGCGTACCGTTCGCATTGCTCAGCGTAAAATCGACGCTCTGCGCGCTCGCCGGCCGCACGCTCGGATTGCGCGGAGCGATCGCGAGCTTGAGGTAGCGGCCGGAGACGTCGACGCTGAAGGCGGTCATTCCGGTGAGCGAGAGGGTCGGCTGCCTCGGCGAAGTACCCAGCGGGCCGCCGCGGCGCACGACGACCGCCTGCAGCGCCGCGTTGGGCATCATCTGCTGCGTCACCTTAAAGGGGAAGCGCACGGTGCCGCTGACCCCGTGCAGCGTCGTGCGGTAGATCGCGTCGTTGCGAACCACCGCGACGTAAACGTCGGCGCGATCGTAGGGCGACGCGATCAGCGCACTGGCGGTATCGCCGACCGCGTACTGATTCTTATCGAGCTTGATCGCGACGGCGTTGGCGTCTTGCAAGCCCCAATCGGCCTCTCCCGCGCCGAAGGCGAAGACCTGAATTTGGGTCGCGCTGGCCGCTCGCTGTTTATCGCCCGGCGCCTGGACGAAAGTGGCGGTGACGCGGTACGGCCCGACGTCGCTGGGCGTCAGCTGCGCGGTGACCGCTTTCTCCTCCGAAGTGACGTCGGCCGTCGATACCGTCGCGTACTTGATCGACTGATCCGCGTTCTCGCCGCCCTCTTCTTCTTGCGTCGCCGACGTGTACGTCATTTTTTGCAGTTCGAGGTGAACGGCCCGTCCTGGAATTGGCTTTCCGGCGGCATCGGTGACGATCGCGCGAATCGGCATCGCGCTCCCGGCCTTACCGACCGAATCGGAGGCCAAGCCGATCGTCGCATCGCCCGGCAACGCAAGAAAACTCTGCGAATCGCCGACCGATAGATTTGAAACGTCGGTGGTCTCCATATCGACGCGATAGGTCATCGGGAACGGCAGGTCGCTCGGCACCGCCACCGCGAGCGAGGCGTTGCCTTTTTCGTCGAGCGAAAGGTTGCGCTGCAGAACGTCGGATGTAAACGCCGGCCTCTCCTCGGGGTAGAACCACTGCGGCCCAAAGGCGAAGTCGTCCCAGCCTTTGGGCGCAAGCGTCGCTACCTCGCGGGTGACGTAGGCGTGCGCGGTGCCGCCCTGCAGCGGCGCGCCGAAAAGATAGTTCGCCGAAACGTCGGCGAGCACGCTCGCGCCCGCCGCCGCCGATGCCGCCCCCAGCTTCACGGTGACGTTGAAGTTGGGCGGCTTGAACTGTGCGACGCGCAGCGAACCGTCGATTTCGTTGCCGTTGGTCCCCTTGGCCGCGATCGAGTAGTACCCGAGCGGCTGCTGATTCGAAAACGGCGCCGCGATCGAGAAGACGCCGAACGCATCGGTGCGCCGCGTCCCGAGTTTCGTCGTCGCATTGCTCGGATCGCTCAGCGTGACGGCGTAGTTTGCGTTCGCGTCCGGAACGACGCGGTCACCCTTCACGTAGTAGGCGATACCGGTGAGCTGCGCGCGTTCGCCGGGCTGGTACATCTGCCGGTCGCTAAAGATCGTCCCGCGCGAGAGCGGCGCGCCGCCGGTCCACGAACCGTACACGTCGAAGCGCACGTAGCCGCTGTAGTTCCAAGTGGTCACCGTAGCGACGTCGCTCCCTTCGCTGACGACGACGCCGAGATTGGGTCCTTGGTTCGACGAGGCCAGCGCCGAGCAGCGCTCGACGTCGACGCCCGCAAAATCCGCCTCGCCCGCGGCGTTGGTCGTACCCGACGCGCACCGGGCCGGCGGCACCTTTCCCGAATCGGCGAGCCGGTAGACCGTGACGCTCGCGCCGCGAACGGGCGCGCCGTCGCTAAGGTGCTGCACGAGCACGATGCCGTGCGCCGGAAACCATTGTGAGAAGACGCCTAGGTTCGTCAACTGCGCGATGCCGGAGAGCGATGGCGACGAATCGCTCGCGTCGAGCCCCGTGCGAAACCCGTACGCGAGTGCGCCGTACCCTCCGCGCAGCCGCGTCTGCAGCGGAACCCGCACGACGCTCTGCGCGTTGCGGCGCGCGCCTTTGAGGGTCGCAGCCGGCCACGCCTTCCACGGCGGCAAAGCTGAAAGCGCATCCGTATTGCCCAGGAGCTGCGTCGGGTTCATCCGCGCGTACTGCGCGGAGTACGCATTGTCCGGGAGGTTCGTCGCGTAAAAGTTCAGAGCGACCGGCACGCCGGCCGGAAGCACGCTGGTACCCGTCGGAGCCCAGGCGCCGGCCGCAAAGTCGGAGGTGTGGATCGTTACCTTCTGCTCGCTGCCCAGCGTCTGTCCGAAGACGTCCTTCACGGTCGACGCAACGGTGGCGACGTACGTCGCGTTTGGATCGAGCGCGTACGGATCGATCGCAATCGTGTCGGACTGATCGGCAACGCTGTAAAGGTTCTTGCGCGACGCCGGAGCGGGCGAGATCGTCACCGCGCCGGCAACGGATGCGGGGTCGATTGGATTGCTGAACGCGATCGCCGGATCGCCCGCCGCAAAGCGTCCGCCGCTATCGGGGCTGGGCACCGGGGTCGGCACGATGGCGAGCGTATCGTACGTTTTGATGCTGCCGCTAAACGTCTTGGACGAGGAAACGTTGCCGTAGGCCGGCTCGACCCCGGGCGCGATGTTCAGCGTGTATTTCGTTCCCTTGCGCAGTTCGCGCGCCGGCCTCAGTTCGTAGACCCACGCGCTCAGGGACGGATCGAAAAGCTCCTGCGCGCCGCTGCCCGGATATGGCGTCGGCGTCGCTTTGAGCGCGACTGAAACCGGCACGCTGTCATCGCCGCCCGAGAGCGTCGCGTGCGCGGCCAGCGAGCCCACGTCGACCGCGGCGTTCGCGGTAACGTCGAGCGTCGGCCGCACGTCGACCGGCGGAGCCGTCGACCCGTCGTCGCCACTCTGGACCTGCGGCAGATCGGCGAACGCGAGCGGCTCCGTCTCAAAGCTCCACGCTAGGTCCGCCGGCAGCGAATCGCCATCGAGATCGCGCAGCCCCGCACCTAGCGTTATGCGAACCCGAGTACCGATCGGCAGGGCGTGATCGGCCACGAAGCCGATCATCCGCGGCGTCAGCAGCGTGAACTGCCCCGCAAGCGGCGGATCGACCCTGACGTGAGCGAGGATGCTGCGAGCACCGTCCCCCGAGAGGGCTGAGAGCGGCGCGATCGGCTTTGCGAAGATAACGCGAACCTGCGCGAGCGTCTGAGCGCTCTGCGTCGGCGAAATCGAGGCGATCCAGGGCGGGAGCGACGGCTTAGGGACCGCGGAGACAGGTGCGAGCTTCGACGGGCCGGTTTGGCCGTTGCAGGATGCCACCGCGACGATGGCCGCGGCGACGAGCATCGAATAGAGCAAACGCACGCATGCCTCTTTTCACTCCGGGCCGATGAAACTCTTTGCTCCGTTGCTCGCACTTGCGGCCGTCGGGGCAATCTTCGCGCTCGCACGCTCCGGAATCGACGTCGCGCAGATCCGCAGCGGTCGTGAAGCCGTCACCTTCACCGATCGCACGGGCGTCGCACTAGGCACGATCCTGGGCAGCGACTCGACCCACGCCGCCGGCGTCCCGCTTACCGCCGTCTCGCCGAGTTTTCGGGAAGCGGTCGTCGCCGCGGAAGACGCGCGTTTCTGGCGGCACGGCGGCGTCGATACCCCGGCGCTCCTGCGCGCGGCGCGCGAGTACGCGATCTACGGCGAGGCGCGCAGCGGCGGCTCGACGATCGAGATGCAGCTCGCGCGCTTACTCTATCCGGCGACGGCTACCGCCGGGGCGCTGGCGCAGCTCGAGGATAAACTCGCGCAGATCGTGACCGCCGAACGCATCGAGATCGGTTCGAGCAAGGCGGCGGTGCTCCAAGCCTACGTCAACCGCGTGCCGATGGGAGGAAACCTGTACGGCGTCGAGGCGGCGTCGCGCACGTACTTCGGCGAGCCGGCCTCCGATCTCGACCTCGCGCAAGCCTCGCTGCTGGCAGCGATTCCCAACGATCCCGCGCACCTCACGCCCGATGCAAACTGGCGTGCGCTGCGACAGCGTCAGCGCTACGTGCTCGACCGGCTGGTCGCACTCGGGAAGATCGACCCCACGACGGCCGCGGCGGCCTTCGCGGAAACGCTCGACGTTCGCCGTCACGATTCGGGCATCGCCGACGCGCCGCACGCGCTCTTCTATCTCTATCGGGACGGCGCTAACGTTGGCGGTCGCGTGCGTACGACCATCGATCGGTCGCTGCAGCGATTCGTGCAAGCGCAAGCACAGGACGTCATCGGCGCGCTGGCGCCCTATCACGTCACCGATGCCGCCGCGCTGGTAACCGATAACGCAACCGGAGCGGTGCTCGCCTACGTCGGCTCGCCGGACTACTTCTCCGACGCCGCGCTCGGACGCAACGACGGCGTGCAGGCACTGCGTCAGGCCGGTTCCTCGCTCAAACCGTTCACCTACGAACTCGCGCTCGAACGCGGGACGATTCGCTCGACGACGATCCTTCCCGACGTTCCGGCCGCCTACGCGATACCCGGAGGCCACCTCTACCAGCCCGCGGACTACAGCGGCCACTTCAGCGGGCCGGTTCGCGTGCGCTACGCGCTGGCCAACTCCCTCAACGTGCCGGCCGTGCGCGTGCTCTCCGATCTCGGCGTCGCCAATCTCCTCGATCGCCTGCACGAGCTCGGTTTCGCGCACCTCGATCGTCCGGCCGCGTACTACGGGCTTGGACTGACCCTGGGCAGTGGTGAAGTGAGCCTATGGGAACTCGTGCAGGCGTACTCGACGCTGGCGCGCGACGGAAGCTTTAAAGCGCTACACCTCGTTGGGGAAGGCGACGCCAATCGGCAAGTCGGCGCCGCGCCGGATTGGGAACTCGTCACCGACATTCTGGCCGATCCGCACGCGCGCGCACATTCGTTCGGGATGCACTCGGTGCTCGAGATGCCGTTTCCGGCGGCGGTGAAGACCGGTACGTCTTCGGACTTCCGCGATACCTGGACGGTTGGTTTCACGCGCGACTACACGGTCGGCGTTTGGGTCGGGAACTTCGACGGCAGTGCGATGCGCGGCGTCTCGGGTGTCACCGGCGCCGGCCCGCTGTGGAACCGCATCATGCTGCACCTCTACGAACGCAACGCCGAGCCGCCGCCGTTTCAATCGCCGCAGGGCTACCAGCGCGTCGCGATCTGCGCGACGACCGGTCGCACGCCGTCGCGCCGGCAGCCGTGCTCCCCAGTCGTGCAAGAATGGGTGAGGCCACAGGATATCGCCGCGCTTCGCGCGCCCATCGAACCGGTCGCGCTGCACGTCGCCTTTCCAAACGAGGGCGATACGTTCGTCCTAAACGACGCCCGCAGCGCGCTCCAACGGCGCTCTCAGCAGATCGCGCTGCACGCGCTCGGAGCTAACGGCGACGTACGCTGGAGCATTAATGGTGCCCCGCTCGCGCTCGACGCCGGCGGCAACGCTTTTTGGCCTCTCCGCCTCGGTACGTGGCGCGTCTCCGTATCCGACTCAAGCCACCAAAACGCATCGGTTACCATCCACGTAATCCGCATCCCCAACTCCCGCCCCGGCTTCACGCGCTAACGCGCGTCACCCTCGTGTCATCCTGAGCTTGTCGAAGGACGTGTGTCATCCTGAGCCTGTCGAAGGACGAAGGACGAAGGGCGAAGGGCGAAGGGCTACTCGGTGTCGACCGGTTCGTTCGAAGGCGGTTCCGCCAAGAAGTGCGCGCGCGGATACTTCGCGTCGATCGTTACGAACGGCCGCGGCTGTTGCGTGAAGTCAAACGCTTTGTCGAGACCTTTGGCGCGGGCGTCGGTGTACATCTCGGAGGCCGGCCCGATGTTGGGCAGATTGTACACCTCCTCGATGAACTTCAGAATGCTCGCGTACTCGTATTGCGTGTCGTCAACGAAACCGGTCTTGGCATACGGCGAGATGATGAGGCAAGGAACGCGAAAACCCAGGCCGCGGTAATCGAGCTGCGGCGGCTTCACGTTATCATACCAGCCGCCCCAGTCGTCCCACACGACGATGATCGCGCTCGTGTTCCAGTACGGACTCAGACCGATCGCGTTCACGATCGAAGCGACCCACGACGGCCCGGTGTCGCTGCCGTTGCCCGGATGGTCGGAATCCTTTTTGCTCGGCGTCACCCAGGTGACGTCGGCGAGCCGGCCCGCTCCAGGATCGCTGAGTATCGTCGTCTGCGGAGCCACGACGTTCGTGCGCCAATCTGGCCCGTAGCGCACCGATTTGATCGCTTCAAACGGCTGCCACATGCCCGCGCCGACAATTTTCGTCGCGTAAATTTTCCACGAGATCCCGGCCCGGTCGAGTACGTCGGCGATCGTGTTGAACTGATCGAAACACGGGAAGGGGCCCTGATAGTAGCGCGGGCCGCCTTTGGGCTGGATGAACGAGCTTCTCGTACCGGCGGGCGAGTCGCAGTCATCGTACAAGCCGTTGGGAAAGTCGACCTCCGATTGATCGGGGATCGCTCTGATGCGGTCGTTTCCCGCGATCAGCGTCAAGTGGCCGGTGAAGCTTCCGCCCCATTCAGTCGGAAACATCTTATCCGCCAGGACGTACTGATTTGCCATCGACCAGTACGGTTCGATCAAGGATCGCTTTACGAACGAGTACGCACCGTTGGCGCCTTTTTTTCCCTCGCGTCCGAAGCCGTCCATGTTGCCCTTATCGTATTCGACTCCCGAGGACACCCAGTTGTGTTGAAGATCTGGCCCATCGAAAGTAACCTGCTTGAGCGGTACCGTTACGTCGCCGGGCGGGCAACCCGACCCGGTTTTGCGGCTGACCCGCGGAACGATGCGGCGTTGCACCGCCGCTCCGCCTGATGGAAGGGAACATCCCGAAAGCGGCGCGTTTGCTTTCGGATAGCCGGCGAAAAAGTTTTCGAAGCTGCGGTTCTCCTGAATGATGACGACGACGTGGGAAATATACTGACCGATCGAACTGCTCGCCGGAGAAACGTTGGAAATCGCGCTTACGTCGGCTGCACGGTTTGTCGCAATTGGCGATTCGCCGTTCGCCGAACACGCCGCGACGAACAGCAGTCCGACCAATGCAACGCCGAAACCGTTCCTAGCCATAGGCTAAACGGCTTTCCAATGCCGCGGGCCGGACTCCTACGGCGCCGCTAGTTCGCGCGAGCGTGCGCCCGCTCTATGGAGTCGTGGTGACCGGAATCATTAAATGCGCGTACGGCGTGTTCGGCCACATCACGTACGGCTTGGTTGGATCCGGATCGAGTCCCATCGGATAGCCCATGCTGTTCGCGGTAGGAGTAAGGATCATGACGTGCGGTCCCGTTTTCACCCAGTGATTGCTGGCGGATTGCGCGCTTGCATAGGGATCGGAATCGCTGGCTCCTTGGTCGCCGGCGAGCATGTAAACAAAGCCGGTCGAAGCGGGCGGCGTACCGTGCGACAAAATCGCTTTCATCCAGGCCATTGCATTATTATCTGCGCACATCGGCTCTTGGGGGCCCAGCATCAGGCAGGTGAAGCCGTTATCGCCGGTTTGAAGCGTGCGCATCGTTCCGTTCGCGCTCATCTGGACGATCGTCGCGCTTTTTACCACGGCCGCGGGTGCGCCCGTCGAAACCTGCGCGATGTAATCGGCATCAGACTGCGCGCCGGCGGCCTTTGCCGCACCGCAGACCGTAAGGAGCGCCGCCGTCACCGCTGTCGCCGTCAGCATCGATCGCAACATAGTCATTCCTCCTTCAATAAAAGAACTGTTGCAGTTGCCCAAACGTCGGGCCGAACGCCCAGCCGGTACGCGTCGCCGGATTGATGACCGGCGCCGGCTCTCCAATCGCAAACTTGAAGCCCGTAATCGTTTCGATTAAATTGCCGCTCTCGTCGTAGACGACGATCGCACTGCCCTGACTGCCTGCACAATAGGTCGGATCGGTAACGAGAAAGAGCCCATTGACCGAGTCGTTGGCGATGCCCGCGCCGCTATTTCCTTGCGAGGTGTCGCCGGTGCAGGGCAGCTGCGCGAAGACGCCGTTCTGTTTGGCGAGGTTGTAGAACTCGACTTGTGCGTTGAGTTCTGTCGTGGTCGCCGCGATGCCGCTCGCCGAATCGACTGCGAGTCCGTTAACGTCCCCCGCATGAAAGTAGCCGTTGTTGAAGCCGTTAAACTGAACCTGCTTGCCGGTCTTCAGATTGACCAACACGTTGATCGGCGGCGCTCCGCCAACGCGACCGCCGTCCGGCGAGGTCGCGATAACTTCCTCATTGGTCGCGGTATCCTGCGCAGCTTGCGGTTGATTTCCCACTCCGAACTTATCGGGGTCGAGGTGAATCAGCTTGCCGAACGTGTTCTTGGCGACGTTGGACGAGAAGACGTCGGGGATATCTTGATTCTTGAGTTCGATCCCGAACATCGCGGTCTGCGCGGTACTTTGATTGGGGCCGGCCGATTCGACCTGGAAGTCCTTAACCGGCGGCGTCCACTTGCCGGTGAACTTGTTCGCCGTTACCGGTTGCATCACGTCGTACAGCCGCTTGGCGTAGATCGATCCCTTCGGCTCGACTTGGCGGTTGATCAAGCCGACGTCGTTCGCAACGATTCCCATGGCGACGTACGAGGTTCGGGGCGGATTGTTCTTTGGGAAGACTTTCGTAATCGCGCCGGTGCTCTGATCGAAGGTTTCGACGTCGGATGCCGTCGCCAGGACTCCGTCGCTGCCGTGCTGGTTGAGGTCGAAACCGAAGATTTGTCCGCCGTGCGCGGTCAGTACCGCGCCGAGGCCCACCGCGTGGCCCGCGGCCGTGCGAACGTGCGGAGAAAGCGCGGCGCCCGGCTCCGAAACGTCGCCGCCGCAGCCAGAGAGAAGTACTGCGACGGCGACGAGTTGTAGCAGCGGAAACCGGAAGACAATTGGATTTGTAGCGGCTCCCATTGGTGGATAAAGCTCCTTCTGAGTTGTTTTTGCTCCGGCCCCCAAGCTAGGTGGCGAATATGAAGAAATTCTGAAAATCTCCGGTAACTAGCGCGCAACGGCCATCGGCAACGATGGCGCTATGCAGAAAGATCCCGCCGCGACGGCGCGCCGGCTCTTCGACGGCGCGCGGCGCCGGCCGGCGGAGCCGCCGGTCGTCGCGACGCTTTTGCTCTTCGGCCAGGGTGCGCTCGCTTATGCCGTCCGGCGAGGCATTCGTATCCTGCTGCTCCGGCAGGCCGAGCTCTACCGCGACGCTTCGGGCGCGCTGGCGCGCCTAGGAATCGACGTCGACGCGTGGCCCGCGCCGCCGGCGGGACTCTTCGTCGTCGAGGAGCGCGCGTTGTACCTCCGCTCCCGCAGCCCGATGACCGTCGCCCACGAGTTCGGCCACGCGCTCGACTGCGCGCTCGGCGGGGGCGTGTACCGGAGCGGGATCGACCCGCAGGTTCGCGGGCTCTTCGCCAACGCCGGCGCATTCGTAACGCCGTATGCCGCGACCGGCGTCGACGAATACTTCGCTGAGTCTCTGCGGGCGTACGTCGAAGCCAACGACAGCGCGTCGCCGTGGCCGCGCGCGACGCGGGCCCGTCTGCGCCACGTCGATCCCGGGATGCACGACTACGTCGAGATGCTCTTTGAAAGGGAGTTCGGCGAGCGTCCCAACCTCGGCGAAGTCGTCTCGATTTAGGGGACGGCCTCTACCTGGGAGAGGCTCACGCCGTGCGAATTATTGTTCCAGGACGTGCGGATGTAGGAGATCACCTCGGCGATCTGCTGATCGGTGATCTGCTTCTTCCAGGCCGGCATGATGCCGCTATAGGCGCTCCCGTGCACGACGATCTTTCCCTCGAGTCCGTTTTTGACGATCGCGATGACCGCGACCGGGTTGCCGGTGACCACGGGATTGCGGGCCAGCGGCGGAAACGCACCGGCGACGCCCTCGCCGTTGGTTTGATGACAGCTCGAACAGTTCTCGAGGTAGACCGTCGCGCCATCGCTTGCCGAGGCGGGGTTCTGCGCTTGTGCTGCCGCCGCGGCGGCGGCCCGCGAGTTCGCGTCGTTCGATCCCCGGGAGCAGGCCGCCAGCACCAATCCAAGGGCTAGCGCGAACGCGAATCTCATGAAACCCTCCGACGGCGGGCGCTGATCGCCCAGACGAGTGCCACGAGCAGGAAGTTCGCCAACAGCGAGCTTCCGCCATAGGAGATGAACGGCAGCGTGATGCCCGTCAGCGGCAGCAATCCGATGACGCCGCCGACGATGATGACCACCTGAAAGCCGAGCGTCGCCCCGAGACCCGTCGCCAGCAGCTTCGAGTAGAGATCGGGCTGCTCGAGTCCCGCGGCGAAGACGCGCCGCACGAGGTCGAGAAAGATCCCAAGCACGACGATCGCCCCGACGACGCCGAACTCTTCGGCGAAGGCGGCATACACGTAATCTGTCGCGACGTCGGGAATGAAGTTTGGATGGCCGAGCCGATATCCGGTCCCCAGCAAACCGCCCGCGGCCATGGAATAGTAGGCCTGCGATGATTGATATCCGGCCCCGTGCGGGTCGGAGAACGGGTTGAACCAGATCGCGATCCGCGCGTTCACGTATGGATAATGATGCACCGCCCAAAACGCCCCGAGCGCAAAGAGCAGCGCGCCGAAAAGCACGATGTCCCAACGGCGCGTCGCAACGTAGAGCATGGCTGCAAACGTCGCCAGCAGCAGCGTCGCCATCCCCAAGTCGCGCTGCACCACCAGGATCGCCATCGACGCGCCCCAACCGATAAAGAGCGGCCCGAGATACTTGAGGTTGGCGCGCAGCGACCACAGCTTCGCCTTAGCGATGACGTCGGCGGTTTCCGCAAGATATGCCGCCAGGAAGAGCACGATGAAGAGCTTGATCAGCTCGATCGGCTCGTACTGAATCGGGCCAATCTTGATCCACAGACGCGCCCCGTTGACCTCCTGACCGAAGAGAATCAGGAGCACGAAGAGCACTAGTGAGGCAACGACCCACAGATACTTGAAGGCAGCGAAGCGCCGGAAGTGCGTGAAGGCCGGCCCGGCAATCATCGCCAGGCCGATCGAGACGAGCAGCCAGAACTGCTGGCGCTGCGCGAGTTCGGGCGCAAGACGCGCGACCATCGCCAGCCCCAGCGCCGAAAGGACGATCGGCAGCGCCAACATCACGTCGTCGCGTACGCCCGTCGACGGCTGCCATAGTACCCACGCGAGCGCAAGCGCTCCGAGCAGCACCAGCATCCATGGAGGCCCGATCGTCCGCGGCGGCGCGTAGGAGAGTATCAGGGCCGCAACGGCCAGGGCGCCGGCCATCGGCGCGACCCGGCGAAGGACTGCGGCGATCAGTGGGCGATAACCGCGGCCGCGACAAACCCGATCAGAGCCAAACCTCGCAGCAGCAGCGGCCAGAAACGCAGACGCGCGGACGTTACGCGCAGCGGGGCCGGGGCGCCGTCATCTTCGAAGCGCGCGACGAGAACTTGTTCGGCGAGTTCGCTCTCCTCCAAGCGCGCGAGCAGCGCTCGCACTTCCATTTCGCTGGCGACGCGCCGTCCGATCAAGACGATCGCGTCTCCCGGCGCGAGGCGCGCGTTCGAGACGCTGACGTCGAGCGCGGGCCCCGTCGCAAAGGCGCGCGAGAGCACTGGAATCTGCGGGTCGTCCAGCCCGTCGTCCGCGCACAGGGGAATGATCTCGCCGTTGCGCGCGAGGTAGGCGGCCGTCGCTCCCGCATGGATCACGTACGCGTACCGCGCGACGACGATGACGGCGGTCACGGAAGCGGCAGCCGTAACGTAATCGTCGTGGCTGGCGGTACACGCGTACAACGCGCCGTTGACGCGCCCCATGATCGCCAGCATCGCCGTCGCCGCGGCCTGTGGCCGGTCGATCGCGCGGCGGAAGCGGGGGCTGCGCATGCGGCGCTGGCACTCCAGCTTGAGACGCGAAAGAAACGCCGTCTCGGTCGGGAGGCCGCCGATCTGTCCGAAGCCGCGCGCGACGGCGAGCAGCCAGGTTCCCGGCCCGAGTTGCAGGCTCAGGCACGACGTCCGGTCCCCGCGAATCGCCAGCGTCATGCCGGACGCACCGCGGTCACGATCATCCGCGTCGTCCCGACGTCGATCTCGTCGCCTTCGCGCACCTCGATCGAATCGGTGACTCGCCGTCCGTTGAGAAACGTGCCGTTGCGGCTCTTACAATCCTCGAGATAGACGCCGCCGTCGTGGCTGGAAAAACGCGCGTGCCGCCGGCTGACCTCCGGATCCGCTAGCGAAACTCCCGCGTCTTTCGCGCGCCCGACGTAGAAGGGAGGACGTCCCTGGGCCGGCCGCCGCGCGCGACGCTCGACGACGTCGAGGCCGAGCTGCATCGGCGAGATGCTGCCAATCTCGACGGCTCCCCGCAGCCTCGGTCGCGCGGCAACGACCGCGACGAGCGCAAGTGCCGCCGTGATCTCGAGCGATCCGATCCGCAGGTTCATGCGCCTTCAAACTTCATTCGAGTATTTCCAAACCGCAGCTCGTCCCCATCCCTCAACGATTCCACGCGAACTCGCCGCCCATTGACGTACGTGCCGTTGGTCGAATCGAGATCGCGTACGACCGGTTCGCCCGCATCGAACTCGACGATCGCGTGCGCTCGGGAAACGCTCGGGTCGAGCAGAACGATCTCGCTGTCGTCACCGCGCCCGACTCGGGTCGTCCCCGATAGTGAGTATACCCCATCGACGGGCAGACCTTTGATCATTCGCAGGGAGAAATGCGATCCGGCGTCGCCGAGCTCGATGGCGATGGCGCCGAGAGGAACGTTCGAACGGGCGGACATCGTCACGCGGGGCTCGCCGTCGACAAAGCGCACGCCGACCTTGGCAGCAAGATCCCGCAAGAGATCCGCCCAGGCCTCTTCGAGGTACTCCCGGTGCTCCGCAAGGCGCTCGAAATCTTGCGGGCTGACGAAGACCGCGTACGCCGAGGGTGCGCCGAGCGTCCCTCCCTCATCGCGCGTCTGGGCCTCCATCGTGGCGACGAGCTTGCGCGCGATCTGCGAAGGCTCGACGTCGCTGGGAAAGCTTTTGGCGAAAGCCCGCTCGATAAACTGCGCGCACGCCTGTTCCATCCGTTCGAAGAAGCTCACGCGCGGCGCTCTAAACGGGCAATGTAAAAGCCGTCGCGTCCGTCGAGCCCCGGCGGCACGAGCACGTCGCCGGCCTCCGTCAGCAAGCCCTCGTAGGCCGCTGGGATGAGGCCGCGTTCAAAGTTCTCTCGCGCCAAAAACCAATCGATCACTTCCGTCGTCTCGCGCGGGTCTACCGAACAGACCGCATAGACTAACGCGCCGCCGGGGTAAACGTGACGCGCGATCTGTCCGAGCAGCGCTCGTTGCGTGGACGCCAGGCGTTCGCCGTCAGTGTGCTGCTTCTTCCAGCGCGCCTCCGGTTGACGTCCGACGATTCCGGTCCCCGAGCACGGCGCGTCGATCAGCACCCGGTCGAAACGCTGCTCCGGCGGCAGCAGCGCTTGCGTCGCATCCCCGGTGACGATCGCCGCGACAACGCCGGCCTGCTCGAGGCGTTGACCGAGGAGCACCGTTTTTCGCTCGTCACGCTCGATGCAGCACAGCGTGCCTCCGCGCAGCAGCCGGCCCCCGATCTGTAGTGCCTTGTTGCCGCGCCCGCTGCAGACATCGAGGACCGCCTCACCCGGCTGCGGGTTCAAAATATCGACCGCCATCGCGGAGCTCTCCGACTGCAGCCACCGCCGGCCGTCGCCGTGAATTTCGCCCGCTCGGTTTCGTTCGATCAGCAGCGACTCGGCGACCAGCGTCGATGCGACGGTCTCGACCCCCGCGGCGGCCAGCGCGGCGGCAGCTTCGCTCTTTTCTTCGCGCAGCGCGTTGACGACGACCGCGCTGCGGGCGGGCTCGTTTACGGCGGCACAAATTTGCTCCAGACGGTCGCCGAAGAGCGCGCTCCACTCGCGCACGAGCCAGGTCGGCAGGGAATAACGGGCGGCGAGATACTCTTCTTCATCTTCGAAGGCTTCTCGTTTCGGCGCTCCCGGACGATCGCGCAAAAAGCCGCGCAAAACGGCGTTGACGAGGTTGGCAAGACCGCGATGACCGAAACGCTTGGCGAGGTTGACGAACTCGAAGACGGTCGCGTACTCGTCGGCTTTGGTGTAGACCAGTTCGTAGACCGCGAGGCGCAAGATCTCGCCGATGACCGGCGGAATCGTTTTGACGCGCCCGGCAAGATAGGCGTCCAGCGCGCGGCGCATCTTAATCGAGCCGTAGGCGAGCTCTGCGGCGAAGGCGACGTCGCGCTCGTGTAGGCGCGCGCGCCGAAGGCGATAGTCGAAGGCGGCGTGCGCGGTGCGCGACGGTCCGCTATCTGGAAACACGTCGCGCACGACGCGCAGCGCGAGCTCACGAGCGCCCACTGCGCCCTCGCAGGTACGCTTCGCCGCTCATTCGCCCGCGATTCGGCGCGACGAGCTCGTCGAGGACGAGTTTGCCGTCGGCAACGTGCGCGCGTAAGAGTTTGACGACGCTGCCGTCAATCTCGGCGCGCGCGGCGGGGCGCGGCGAGTAGGCCCTCACGGTGCGTGCGATCCGCTCGGGGGCCCAGCTCCAATCGACGTGCAGGTCGTCGCGTCCAATCGGCCGCGTGAGCGTGGCCTCACCGCGCTGCGGTTGCGCCTGCAGTTCGCCGCGCCGCGCGGCGTCGAGCGCTTCACCTAAGAGTTCGGCGCCCGTCGCTGCGAGGCGGTCGTGAAGCTCCCCGTACGACTCCTCCGGCTCGATATCCACCGCCCGGGCGATGGCCACGTCGCCGGTATCCAGTCCTGCGTCCATCAGCATGATCGAAACGCCGGTAGTGCGCTCGCCGTGCAGGATCGCGCTTTGTATCGGCGTCGCCCCACGGTATTTCGGAAGCAGCGACGGGTGCACGTTGAGCGAACCGAGTCTCGGCAGCGCGAGCAGTTCGGCGGGCAGAATGCGCCCATACGACGCCAGCACGAATAGATCGAAGCGTTCCCCCGCGATCTCGGCGGCGAACGCGCGCAGACGCTGCGGCTCGTAAACGTGCAAGCCGAGCTCGAGGGCGGCGGCCTTGACCGGCGTCGGCGACAACCGCTGGCCGCGACCGGCCGGGCGATCGGGCTGCGTAACCGCGCCGGCGCACTGCGTTCGCTGCGCGACAACGCGCAGGCTGGGCACCGCGAACTCGCTCGTGCCGAAGAACAGCGTCTTCAAGCCTCCGCGGCTTCTTTCTCCTCGTCGCTGACGGCTTCGCGAAGATTCTTCGCGCGATCGATGTAGAGCGCACCGTCGAGGTGGTCGACTTCGTGCTGAATGCACTGCGCGAGCAGGCCTTCTCCCTCGATGCGAATCTTCTCTCCGTCGCGATCCAAACCGCTGACCGTCGCGCGCTTGAAGCGAACGATCTCGCCAACCATTCCCGGCACCGATAGGCAGCCTTCGCGCAGTTCGACCTCTTCGCTAAGCTCTTCGATCTTGGGATTGATCACGACAATCGGTTCGTGTTCGTCGTCGTGGATGTCCATGACGAAGAGGCGCTTGGAAACGTTGACCTGCGGCGCGGCCAGACCGACGCCCGGCGCATCGTACATCGTTTCAAACATGTCGTCGATGAGCTGCTGAAAGAGCGGGTCACCGATCTCTTTCGGAGAGACCTTTTTGGCAACTTTGCGCAGCGTCGGGTGGCCGTCGCCGAGAATTTCGCGGATATAGGGCATCGCGAGCGGCTGTTCGCGAAAAAAGCCGCCCGCTACTCCGGCGCATCCACGAACGCGCTTATTTCGATGTCTGGAAGGAACTCACGAGAAAGTGCGGAGTGCACCCCGTCCCGCCGTCGTTCCAAAAGAGGCTGACGGCCTGATCGGGACCGATGGTCCAGCTGGAACCGTACGGGCCGGCGATCGGCGTCGCGTAGTAGATTGGATTTGAGTAGGACGGATTGGCGTGCGGCGTCGGGATCTGCGACTTACTGATCCCGGCAAAGTTACCGGTGAAGGTCTGCGCCCCATTGGACTGCACGAGCAGGAAGTTGAAGGAGTTGCTGGGCGGAAGTTGACCCTGGGTCGCGACGTAGACGTTCCCGAGCGACTGGAAGGCGTTCTTCGAATTCGGCTTCGGATAGAGCACCTCGAGTTTATTGGAACTCGGCGGACCGCCGCAGTTCGTACCGGTGCCCGGCGGGGGAGAGTTATTAACGCTATTTCCGTTGCACGCCGTCAGGACGGCGGCAAGAGCGACGAGGAAGACGGGTGCCGTGAGCGCTTTTTTCATATAGACAAAATCCGACTCGCGCCGGACGGACCCTCCCTGGACTAATGTGAATTCTCTTAGAGTATATACCCTGAAAGGTCGGCGTTCTCAACCACGTCGGCCAAGCGCCGGCGGACGTACTCCCGATCGACCACGACCGTGCCGCCGTCCTCGGGTGCCTCAAAGCTCACGTCCTCGAGCATCCGTTCCAGGACCGTGTGCAGGCGCCGCGCGCCGATGTTTTCGGTCTGCTCGTTCACCCGCATCGCGAAGTTGGCAAGCTGGTCGATCGCGTCGTCGCGGAACTCGAGGGTCACGCCGTCGGTAGCGAGCAGCGCCTTGTATTGCTCGACGAGCGCGTTCTTCGGCTGGGTGAGAATCGTTTTGAAGTCGTCGGCGGTCAGCGAGTCGAGCTCGACGCGAATCGGCAGTCGCCCTTGCAGTTCGGGAATGAGATCGGACGGTTTGCTCATGTGAAAGGCGCCCGCCGCGATGAAGAGCACGTGATCGGTTTTGATCGGACCGTGCTTCGTGTTGACGGTCGAACCTTCGACGATCGGCAAGATATCTCGCTGCACGCCTTCGCGAGAAACGTCGGGACCGCCGCGCTGCTGCGAGCCCGCCGCGACCTTATCGATCTCGTCGATGAAGATGATGCCGTCTTCGGCCGCGCGCCGCAGTGCCTCGCGCTTGACCGCATCGCCGTCGATGAGTTTTGCCGCCTCTTCCTGTTCGAAGATGCGCCGCGCTTCGGCAACCGTCACGCGCTTCTTCGTTCGCCGTTTTGGCAAAATGCCGCCGAGCATTTCGCCGATGTCGCCGCCCTGATCCATGCCGCCGCCGATAACGCCGATCGGCAGGCTCGGCGTCTCTTCGACTTCGATTTCGACGAGGCGTACGTTGTAAAATCCGCGCTCGATTTCGCCGCGCGTCTGCTCGCGTACGCGTTGCGCGTCGCTCGAGAGCGTCGCTCCCGAGCCCGGAGGTTGCTGCTGGGCGTAGTTGCTTCCGAAGATGGAGCCAAGCGCCGCGCCGAGGGGTCCGCCGCCGGATGGGCTGCCCGGCGGGCGCGTCTCGGGGTGCAGTACGTCGATCACCCGCTCGACCGCGTGCTGCGCGGCCGCTTCGCGAACGTCGTCCCGCCGCTCGTCGGTAACCGTGCGGATCGCCGCTTCGACCAAATCGCGCACCATGGACTCGACGTCGCGCCCGACGTAGCCGACCTCGGTATACTTCGTCGCTTCGACCTTGATGAACGGCGCGCCGACGAGCGCGGCCAAACGGCGCGCGATCTCGGTCTTCCCGACGCCGGTCGGCCCGATCATCAAGATGTTTTTCGGCGTAATTTCTTCACGCAAATCTTCGCGGGCGCGGGCGCGGCGATAGCGATTGCGCAGCGCGATCGCCACCGCGCGCTTCGCCTTTCCCTGACCCACGATGTATTTATCGAGTTCACCGACGATCTGGCGAGGCGTCAGCGTTGCGGGATCGAGCGTAACGGGAAGCATGCCGGTCACGGCAGCGACTCCACGGTGATGTCCGAGTTGGTGTAGATGCAAATTTCTGAAGCGATCTCCAGGCCCTTGCGCGCGATCTCGGTCGCGGAGAGTTCCGTATTGCGAAACAGCGCCGCACCGGCCGCCTGAGCGTACGGGCCTCCGCTGCCGATCGCCACGATGCCTTCGTCGGGCTCGATGACGTCGCCGGTGCCCGAGAGCAAGAACAGATGCTCGGGGTTCCCAACGATCATCAACGCCTCGAGTCTGCGCAGCGCGCGATCCTGGCGCCACTCTTTGGCGAGCTCGACGGCCGCGCGCGTAATATCTTTGAACTCCGCAAACTTACCCTCGAACTTTTCGAGCAGCGTGATGCCGTCGGCCGCCGAGCCGGCAAAACCGGCAAGCACCTTTCCACCGCTGACCTTTCGCACCTTACGCGCGCCGTGCTTCACGATCGTCTTGTCGAGCGTCACTTGCCCGTCTCCGGCGATCGCGAGCTTGCCGTCCCGCCGGACGGCTAATATCGTCGTCGATCTCATCATTCGCTTCTGTCAGTACCCCGCGGGCGCCGCCACAGTTTCAGCCGCAAAGCGATCGATGGCTTCGAGCGCACGCTCGGCCATCTTCCGGCGACGTTCTCGCTTACCAAGCGATTTCTCAGCCTCGCCAACAGGAAAGGCCCCCCAGGTTACGTTCGAGGGCTGGAAATCGGCGGTATGACGGTTCTGAAGGTGGGCGACGACGGCGCCAAAAGCCGTTTCGCGCGGAAACTCCACCGCCGGCAACCCCAGCGTCTGCCGGGCGGCGGCGATGCCGGTCATTGCGCCGCAGGCCGCCGCCTCGACGTATCCTTCGGCGCCGGTGATCTGGCCCGCGAAATAGAGCGCTCGGGTTCCGTTGAGCCGCAAGTGCGCGTCGAGCAGACGCGGAGAATCGATGAACGTGTTGCGGTGCATGACGCCGAGACGCAGCCACTCCGCACGTTCCAGACCGGGGAGTTTGCCGAACGCTTCTCGCTGCGCCGGCCACGCCAAGCGCGTCTGAAAGCCCACGAGATTATAGGCCGAACCTTGCGCGTTCTCTTTGCGCAGCTGCACGACGGCGTACGGCGACCGTCCGGTTTTAGGGTCTCGCAAGCCGACGGGTTTGAGCGGCCCGAAGCGCAGCACGTCGTCACCGCGATCGGCCATCTCTTCGATCGGTAGGCACCCCTCGAAGTAGCGCGTCTCTTCGAAGCTCTTCGTAGCGTGCCGTTCGAGGGTTCGCAGGTCGGCCAGGAGCGTCGCATACTGCGCGCGATCGAGCGGGACGTTGAGATAGTCGTCGCCGTCCCCCTTGTCGTAGCGCGATTGCCGGAACATCGCGGCCTCATTTAAGGAGTCCGCCGCGACGATCGGTGACGCGGCGTCGTAGTAATGCAGCCGGCCGCCGCCGAGCACCGCGTCGAGGGTTCCCAGAAACTCTTCGGTCGGTAAGGGGCCGCACGCAACGATCGCGGGGCGGTCGAGCGGAATCGCGCGTATCTCTTCCCGCCGCAGCGTAATACGCGGCTCTTCGTGGATGCGCGCCTGCACGGCTTGCGCGAAACGGGTTCGGTCGACCGCAAGCGCGCCGCCCGCGGGAACGGCGTTCTCCCTCGCCGCGATTACTATCAGCGAACCGATTCGAGCCAGCTCCTCTTTGAGCAAGCCGACGGCGTTCTCCAGCGCCGCCCCGCGGAACGAGTTGCTGCAGACGAGTTCGGCAAGCGCGTCGGTCGCGTGCGCCGGGCCGCTCCGCTGCGGCCGCATTTCGTAGAGGTCGACGTCGACGCCCAGTCGCGCGGCTTGCCATGCCGCTTCGCAGCCGGCGAGTCCGCCGCCGATAACCGTCAGCCGTTCAGACCAGCGCAGACTCTTCCTTTACCTCGTGCTGACGGTCGGCCGCACATTCCAGCTGCGTCACCCCGCCGCGCCGCGTCTTCGAGACGACGTAGGAGTTGCAGACGGGGCAACGCTGCGCGACGACGTTGTCCCAAGAGATGAAATCGCAGTTCGGATAGTTCGCGCAGCCGTAGAACGTGCGCCCCTTCTTGGAACGCCGCTCGACGATCGCACCAGCGCACTTCGGGCAGGGGACGCCGGTCACTTTGACGATCGGCTTGGCGGTTTTGCATTCCGGATATCCGGTGCACGAGATGAAGCGGCCGAAGCGCCCGGTCTTGATGACCATCGGCCGCCCGCAGTTGGGACAGATCTCGTCGGTGGGCTCGTCGCGCAGTTCGAGACGTGGAAGCCGCTTCTCGGCCTCCTGCAGTTCGGTTTCGAACGGTCCGTAAAAGCGACGGAGAAGCGCCACCCAGTTTTCGTGCCCGTCGGCGACTTTATCGAGGTCGCCCTCCATCTGCGCGGTGAATTTGAGGTTGAGGATTTTGGGAAAGTGCTCGACGAGCAGATCGTTGACCGCTTCGCCGATGTCGGTCGGCATGAAGCGGCGTTCTTGCTGCGTTACGTAGCCGCGCGCTTGAATCGTCTCGACGATCGCCGAGTAGGTTGATGGCCGGCCGATGCCGTTGTCTTCGAGTGCCTTGACCAGCGCTGCTTCGGTGAAGCGCGGCGGCGGCTCGGTAAAATGCTGCTTGGGTTCGAGCTTGCGGCAATCGAGCGACTCGCCTTCGCGCAGTTCGGGCAGGCGGACGCGGCCCTTGCCCGCAGCCTCCTCGTCTTTGCCTTCCTCATAGACGCGCGTGAAGCCGGCGAACCGCATCACCGTTCCGGTGGCACGGAAGCCGTACTCGTTTGCGGAGATGTCGACGGTCGTCTGGTCGAAGACGGCGGCCGCCATCTGCGAGGCGAGGAAACGCTCCCAGATCATCGCGTAGAGCCTCAACTCGTCGCGCTTGAGCACGTGCGCGAGGCTCGCGGGGGTGTGGCGCATCGAGGTCGGACGAATCGCCTCGTGCGCGTCTTGCGCGCCTTCACGGACCCGATGCACGCGGCCGCCGTGAAAGGCCTCGCCATACTCCCCGACGATGAACTCGCGGGCCGCTTCGCGAGCTTGATCGCTGATGCGGGTCGAGTCGGTTCGCATGTACGTGATCAAGCCGGTGGTGCCGTCGCTCCCGCCGAGGTCGAGCCCTTCGTAGAGGCTCTGCGCGACCTGCATGGCGCGGCGAACGCGCATCCGCAGCTTGCGCGAGGCTTCTTGCTGCAGCGTCGAGGTCGTAAACGGCGGCGGTGCCTGCCTCCGGACCTCGCGCTTTTTGATGCTGGAAATTTGGTAAGACGCGCCGTCGAGCTTTGCCAGAACGCTCTCCGTCTCGGCCTGCGTGTGCAGCTCGAGCTTCTCCCCGCGGTGGGAGACGAGGTCGGCGGTGAACTGCTTCTCCGGATCGCTCGCGCCGGCGAGCAGCGCCGTAACGCTCCAGTATTCCTTGGGGACGAACGCTCGGATCTCACGCTCTCGATCGACGATCAGTTTGACCGCCACGGATTGTACGCGCCCCGCCGACAGGCCGCCGCGCACCTTCGCCCAGAGCAGCGGTGAAATCTTATAGCCGACGAGACGGTCGAGAATTCGGCGCGCCTGCTGCGCGTTCACCCGATCGATGTCTATATGATGCGGCGATTTGATCGCCGCCATCGCGGCCTCTTTGGTGATCTCGTGGAGCTCGATTCGCTTGGGTTCAGCGAGCTTGAGCAACTCGGCCAGGTGCCAGGCGATTGCCTCGCCTTCGCGGTCGGGGTCGGTCGCCAGGAAGACGTCGCTCGCACTTTTGACCGCGCCTCGCAGCTCTTTAATGACGTCGCCCTTACCCTTGATCGTCAAATAACGCGGCGCGAAATCGTTCTCGACGTCGACGCCCAGCGTGCTCTTTGGAAGGTCGCGAACGTGCCCCACCGAGGCCTTCACCGCATAACGCGGGAGAAACTTCTTGATCGTCCGAGCCTTCGTCGGCGATTCGACGATGATCAGGGGCTTTTTCACGGGGCTTAGTATACCGCCGGGGTCAAGGTCTCGCAAATTTGCGTCCCTTTTTGTCGCGGCGCGACGACGCCGTTACACGCGCGCACGCGAATTTGCATGATTGGGAAAAATCCTCTATGATGCGTGCAAAGCGCTTGGAAAAAAAAGCGCTGTCCAATAACGCTTATCGTCCCCGGGGACGAGGAGGAATGAATGGACTCAGATACCCCAGTGAACGGCGACGCGACGCCAGAAGCTCCGAAGCCGCGTCGTAAAGGACGTCGCCGTAAAGCCGTTGGCGCCGCAGTTGCAAAGAAGGCGTCGAACGGCCGCAAAAAAGCGGGCCGCAAGAAAGTCGCTCGGAAAAAGGCCGCCACCGGCGCGCGCAAAACGGCTCGCAAGGGTGTGCGCAAGGCCCGAAAAGGCGTGCGTAAGGCGACCCGTAAAGGCGTGCGCAAGGCCCGTAAAGGCGTGCGCAAGGGCGTGCGTAAAGCGCGCAAAGGCGCTCGTAAGGGTGTGCGCAAAGGCGCTCGTAAAGGTGCGCGCAAGGCCCGTAAAGGCGTGCGCAAGGGCGTGCGCAAGGCGCGTAAGGCAACCCGTAAAGGCGCGCGTACGACCCGCAAAACGACCGCACGCAAAGGCGCACGGAAGACCGCGGCACGCAAGGGCGGACGCAAGAAAAAAGCTTAGGCCCGAGCTTCAGAGAGAACGATGGGCGATCGCGATGCGGTCGCCCGTTTTTCTTCTAGAAGCCCGCGCTTAGACGATCTGCGGCGCTTTGCCGCCGTGCTCTTCGACCCAGTGGCACGCCGCAAAGTGCCCCGGCGCGTACTCGCGCAGCGCGGGCTCTTCAGTCTTGCAGCGCTCGAACGCTACCGGACAGCGCGTGTGAAAGCGGCAGCCTGGCGGCGGATTGACGGGCGACGGGATGTCGCCGGTTAGGACGATCCGCTTCCGGCGCTTTTCGAGCACCGGATCGGGAATCGGAATCGCCGAGAGGAGGGCTTGCGTATAGGGATGGAGCGGCGTCTGGTAGAGCGCATCCCGGTCGGCCAGCTCGACGATCTTGCCGACGTACATGACCGCGACCCTGGTCGAGATATGCCGCACGACCGACAGGTCGTGGGCGATGAAGAGATAGGTCAAGCCGAACTTTTCTTGGAGGTCTTCGAGCAGGTTGATGACCTGCGCCTGAATCGAGACGTCGAGTGCAGAGACCGGTTCGTCGCAGACGATGAAGCGCGGATCCACCGCCAGCGCCCGGGCGATGCCGACGCGCTGACGCTGCCCCCCCGAAAACTCGTGCGGATAACGGTTCGCGTGGTACGGCTGCAATCCGACCAGCGCGAGGAGTTCGCGGACGCGGGCCTCGGCGGCTTTGCCCGACGCGATTCCGTGGATGCGCAGCGGTTCGGCGATGATCTCACCGATCGACATCCGCGGATTGAGCGAGGCGAACGGGTCCTGGAAGATGATCTGGACCGAACGTCGCAAGCGGCGTATTTCGTTCCGCTTCATCGCCAGGACGTCGCGGTTTTCGAAGACGATTTCACCCTTGGTCGCCGGAAGCAGCCTTAAGAGCAGCCGGCCGATCGTGGTCTTACCGGAGCCCGACTCCCCCACCAGACCCAGCGTCTCGCCCTCGCGAATCGTAAAGCTTACCCCGTCGACCGCGCGCACGTCGGCGACGTGTCGCGACATCAGCCCGGCGTGGATCGGAAAGTACTTGTAGAGATCTTTGACCTCGACCAGCGAGCCGTTGTTCACGTGCCGCCTGCCGGAATCGTCGGAAGGTCGCGCTGGCTTTCGGGGCGCTGGTCGCGGGCGCGCTCGTCGTAGAGAAAGCAGCGCGCGACGTGTCCGTCGCCGAAATCGTAGAGCGGAACCGGCTCGTCGCAGATCGGCATTCGGTACGCGCAGCGTGGCGCGAAGGCGCAGCCCGGCGGCAGCCGCAAAAGATTCGGCGGCTGACCGGCGATTGGAACGAGACGATGCCGTTCCGTCTGATCGAGGCGCGGAAGCGATGAAAGCAGGCCTTGCGTGTACGGCATGCGGGGCTGCGCGAAGATCTGCTCGGCGGTTCCATACTCCACCATGTTGCCGCCGTACATTACCAAGACGTTGCGGCAGAACTCGGCGACGACCCCGAGATCGTGGGTGATCAGAACGATCGCGGCTCCGGTTTCACGCTGGAGTTCGGCCATCAACTCGAGGACTTGGGCCTGTATCGTAACGTCGAGCGCCGTCGTCGGCTCGTCGGCGATGAGCAGTTCGGGATTGCACGAGAGCGCCATTGCGATCATCACCCGCTGGCGCATTCCGCCCGAAAACTGATGGGGATAGTCGCGCAGGCGCTTTTCAGGCATCGGAATCCGCACTTTGTGCAGCATGTCGATCGCCCGGTCGCGCGCCTCGCGCTGGTCGACGCCCATGTGCAGCCGCACCGCTTCGGAGATCTGCTCGCCAATCGTCAGCACGGGGTTGAGCGACGTCATCGGATCCTGGAAGATCATCGCAATTCGGCGCCCGCGAATCGCGCGCATCTCCGCCTCACTCTTGGCGGGGATGCTTTCGCCGTTCAGATCGATTCGGTCGGCGGTGACTTTGGCGGTGCGGGGCAGCAGCCGCATGATCGAAAGAGCGGTGACCGACTTACCGGAGCCGGATTCGCCGACGATGCCGAGCGTTTCGCCGGCCGCGAGCGAGAACGAAAGACCGTTTACTGCGGTGACGGGGCCGTCTTCGGTACGGAAAGTCGTCCGAAGATTGCGGACCTCGAGCAGCTGTGCGGGGTCGCTTATGGCCTCAAATTCCGGTCAGCGACAGGCAGAACGCGACCACCACGAAGGTCACCGCCGCGATGCCCGTCCAGCGTTTGAGTTGCTCGTCGGCTCCGAGCCGTCCTCGATAGGCCGATTCAACCCGTCCACCGATCGTGCCGGTCAGTCCCTCTTGCTTCGTCGTCTGGACGGCGAGCAGTGCGATCATCGCAATCGCGGAAACGACGAAGAGCCCCGCTAGACCGTGCGTCAGCCATGGGGCGTGCATTGCGATCGGAGTCTGGGGCGCCGGCAGGGGCGGCGCAACGGGAACGTTCTGGGGGACGACCCCTTTGGGCAAGCTGGTTGCCACGGCCGCTGGTACGGCCTTTGCAGCCGCGGTTGCGGCGAGGAGCACGAGGTTCAAAAGACGTTTCTCTTCCTTAGTATCGGGAGTAACGGGATGGCGGCATCTTCAGTACGACCGCAGGCCCCGGGCGGCCTGCCCGAGTAGGCAGGCCGCAGTGCCGGAATCCGAGGGCCGCGCCGACCAATTCTCCGCCGTAGTTCCGATCAAGAACCGGCGCGTTTGGCGCGACTTAGCGCGAATTCTATCGACGATCTTCAATCCGTTTCTGACCGCGCTGGCGCTGTTTGTGATACTGGCCCACGTCGGTGCGAAAGACACGCTGGACTTTTGGCGTCTGCTCTTCATCTCGACCTTCTTCCTTTCGACCGGGCCGATGCTGTACGTCTTTTGGCTCTATGCGACCGACCAGATCTCCGATCTGGATATGTCGGTGCGCGCCGAACGCGAGCTGGTCTTCACCGCATTCGTCATCTTCGACGTGCTGGGCGCTATCGCGCTCTGGATCGTCCACGCGCCGCGGCTGATGATCGCCGCGATGCTCGGTTATCTCGTTTCGACGTTGATCGTGCAGTACATCACGCGGTACTGGAAGATCAGCACGCACGCGATCGGTATCACCGCCCCGCTGGCCGCGCTGACGCTGATCTACGCCCGCCAGCCGCTGCCGTTCATGGTGCTGATCCCGATGGTGTGCTGGGCGCGAGTCTACCTCAAAGCGCACACGATCATGCAGGTCGTCGCCGGCGTCGCGCTGGCGATCTGCACGACGGCGTTCTTCTTCTCGCTGTTCCATGTCGGTCTACTCTCGGTAAAATAACTGCCGTGTCACCCCGAGCTTGTCGAGGGGCCAGGTGTCACCCCGAGCCTGTCGAGGGGCCTCGTGTCACCCCGAGCCTGTCGAGGGGCCTACTGTCACCGCGAGCCTGTCGAGGGGCCTACTGTCACCCCGAGCCTGTCGAGGGGCCCAGTGTCATCCCGAGCCTGTCGAGGGGCCCAGTGTCACCCCGAGCCTGTCGAGGGGCGCGTTAAAGCGCGCGACCTTGCGAAGGAAAGCGGCCTCATCGCCGCTCGTGAGGTACTCGGTGATGCCCGTACCGGCGGCGCGCTCGCCGAGCAGTTCGGCGGCCCGATCCGCTTGAACGATCGCCGGGTCGACGATCGCGACGCTCTCGCCGAGAACCGCCCGGAAGTGCGCCTCGAGCAGTGGATAGTGCGTGCATCCCAAAACGAGCGCGTCGAGATCGAGCGGAAGATGCGAGCCGACCTCTGCTACCGCCGCGCGCGCCTCTGAGCTTTCCGCGTTACCCGCTTCGACAAGCGGTACGAGCGCCGGCGCGGGCACTTCGACGACGTCGACCCCGCCGACGCGCGCCCGAATCGTGCGTCCGTACGATCCGGCGCCGACCGTCGCCGCCGTCGCGACGACGCCCACGCGGCGAAAGCCGCCGAGTTCCACCGCGATCGCCGCCGATTCGATGAGGTCGACGATCGGCGCGCGGCTGCTCGGCCAGCCGTATCGCTCGGCCACCGCGCACGACGTATTGCAAGCGGTGACGATCGCGTCGACGTTGCGAGCGTCGAGCAGCGCGAGGTTTGCCGCGACGAGTTCGAGGAGCTCCGCATGCGTGCGATCGCCGTACGGTACGTTTGCCTGGTCGGCGAAAAAGATCGCATCGACCGAAGGCAGGCGCTCGCGAACGCGCGCGAGCACGGTGAGCCCGCCAAGCCCCGAGTCGAAGAGTCCGATCACGCCTAAGGTTTACTGCGCGGGCTGGCCCGTAACGGGATACTCGCGAGCGTACTGTCCGATCCCGTCGGCGATCTCTTGAGCGACTTTCTGCCGCCATGCAGCCGAAGTCAGCAACGCGTAGTCGCTCGGGTTGGTGAGAAACGCCGTCTCGACGAGTGCCGCCGGCATCTTCGCGTGCAGGGTAACGTAGAGATGGCTCTTGACGATGCCGTCGTCTTTGGTGCCGTCAGCGGATAGATGGCGCTCGATCGCGCGCGCCAGTGCGACGTCGTCGGACTTAGAGATATAGGTCGTCGTGCCGTACGGACCCGAGTTGATGAAACCGTTGACGTGGATGCTGATGAACATTCGCGCGCCGGCTTTATTGGCAACGTCGTCCCGCGCTTGGAGTTCGTCGCGCGCGCTGTCGTTGGGCTGGTAGACGTCGACGTCCGTGTCGCGCGTCATCTTGACCTGCCAGCCCAATGCGACGAGTAAGTCGCGTAAACGCTTGGCCATATCCAGCGTGAGCTGCGCTTCCGAAACGCCGCCGTGCGCCGTGCCGGGGTCGCTGCCGCCGTGCCCGGGATCGATGACGATCAGGCGCGGATTGTTGGCCACGTAACCGCTGCGCGGGCCGAACTTCCAGGCGTTGGAGTCGTCGTCGCTGGAGTCGTTGGCCGTTTGATCCAACGGAGCCGGCGTGACCGCCGGGCCAGACGCGGCCGACGCCACCACGCTCCCGACGCTTCCGCTGCCCGAGCGCAGCGCGTCGGAAACGTTCTGCGTGGCGATGGCGATGCCGAGCCCCGACGCTGACGGCGTCAGCGTCAAATCTTTCGGTCCGGAGAGCGAAAGCGCGATCCGCACCGTCGTCGGGTCCACCTGACGGACGCGCATCGAAAGCAACGGACCCGCCTCGCTCTGCTCGATGGCTGCGCCCTGCAGTTGGGCGTTCTCGATATCCACCCAAAAGCGGTTATCGGGTTCGCGCAAGCGATGCCACTGATAGCTCGCATCGCCGCCGATCGCAATGGCAACGGTGATGCCGTCGTTACCCTGCTGCACCGTGACGCCGGTGACTTGCGCCGGGCCTCCGGCGCTTTGCGCGCCCGGCTCGGGTTCAGGCGTCGGAGACGCGCCGGGTACGGCGGCCGCGTACGCAGGCGCCTCGGCTGCTTCGGACGCGTTTGCGGTGACGGGTCCGTCGATCGTAAGCAGGACGTCGTGGCCGCTGGGATTCTGCGGTGCCTGCGCGATCGCGCCGGGCGCAACCGCGATCGTCACCGTCGTGACCGGGGCCCGCACCGTTCCCGAACTCGCGATCGTAATGCTGCGCACGACGCCGCCCGGCGGCCGGCTACCGCTCAGCGTCGTGCCGACGCCGTCAAACGCGTAGCTGATCGAGGTGGGCGTTTGTGCCACAACCCGCGCGTGCAGCACGGCACCCGCGTGCGCCAGCATCGTTGCGCGGCCGCCCTGCTGACGCAGGTCGAAACTCGAGAGTTGCGGTTGCAGCACGGCGACCGGACCATCTTGGCGCAGCGCGAGGTCGAGCGACCGCAGCAGCTCCCGCATGGGGAGATAGGCTTCGTCGCCGATAACGAATGGTGCGGTGTTTGCCTGCAGCGCGATGGGGCCGACGTCGTACCGCCGGTCGCCGAGTGCAAAACTGATGACGACCGGAACCGAGTTGGTGACTAAGACGTAACGTTCGCCCGGACGCCAGGTGAGAACCGCGCCGGCATCGCGCAGCAGCGCCGCCAGGCCTGGATCGAAGACGCCGATCGCGGGCGCGCCCGCCTGCGATGAGACGTGCGTAAAGCGAATCGTCCGGCCGCCGTAGAGTGCGGTGATCGCGGCGTCTGCTCGGGCGGGCAACGCTGGAGCGGCCGCCGCAAACGCAAACGATACCGCTGCGAGGAGCTTAAAAATCCGAACGGTGAAGCGGTTGATCCAGCTCAATGTGACCTCCAGGCAGCGTCTCGAGGCGGCTTCCCTCGACGAGGATCTGCACGGCTTCGATGCCGCGGATGCCGGTTATCGTGTAGACCAGCGCCTTGAACTCGCCGTTTTCACCGAACGTCCCGCCGGCTTGCTGCTCGACCTGCTTGGAAAGATCGATCGTCGCCGTCGATCCCTCAAGCGTCACGCCGAGCACCTGCGTTGCCGGTGGAAAGCGAATCGCTTGCACGTCGTTCGGCGGCCCGGCAACGGCTTGCACGGCGGCATACCGCACGGTGTTGTGGAGATGTTCGGCGGCGCTTTCACCCGGCTCCGGCGGGCGCAGCGTGACGTGCATCTGTGCCATCGAGTTTCCGTCGAGCTTCGTGTAGTAGACGCCGAGCATTTCGGCGGTGTGAGGTGCCCGATTGGAGAGCACGTACCACGTGCCGGCGGCGATGACGACCAAAAGTACGACGAGAAGGAGTAGGCGCGGCAATCTCACGTCGGAACGCTTACTTCTCGAAGGGCGCCCGAAATACTCCCGTCGAACGCGCTTGCGTTATGAAATGGCTGCGGAAGGCCATCCGGCGCGAGCGCGACGCGCTCGAGCGGGCGCGTCGCGAATTCGTCCGCAAGCCGACCGAGAAGCGGCTGCACGACGTGCGCACGAGCGGTCGACGCTTCCGCTCGCTGTTGGAAGACGTCGCCGATCTCGCCGCCGCACCGAAGTTGCTCGCACGCGTCAAGCGCGCCACGGCCGCAACCGACGCAGCGCGAGATGCATCCATCGCGCTACGCCTGCTCGACGCCTCCGTACCCGAGGACGAACGGCAAAGCGCCGCGTGGCTTTTCACCGAGGTTCGACAGCGACAGGCTGAGGCGACGCAGCGGGCGCACCGCCGGCTGCGGTGCGCCCGATTCTCGCAACCGTAGCGTGAAGCCGGCCCCCGTCGACCTGCGCGGCGCTCGCGGGGTTAGCGCGCTCGCGCAACGCGTTCTGCAGACGCGCCTGAGCGAAGCCTGCGCGCTGGCCGGGAATCTCGCGCGCCGGGAAAAGCAGGGTCTGCATGAGTTTCGCATCGCCTGTAAGCGCCTGCGCTACGCCTTAGAACGTTTCGCATCCCGCGAACCCGAGCTGCACGCCGCTGCAGAACGCCTGGCGCTCTTGCAGGATGCTCTCGGTGAGGCGCACGACCGGGACGTGCTGCTTTCAATCCTTCCGCCGACGCTGCCGCAGACCGAACGCACGCTGCGCGAAGCGCGCGAACTTTACGTCGACCGGGCGAGCGTACTCTGGCCGCAGGTACGAGAACTTGCGCACGCCTGCGCTCTCATGCGTTTCGAATAAGCCTCTAATCATTCTCGGTTAGAATGCGACCGCCCGTGGTGGTAAAGATAAGGCATGAGAAAACTTCGCAACGTGTTACTCGCCTGCGCGCTCGGCGTGGGAGCCCTCGGAGCGGCCGCGTTGCCGGCAGCCGCTCAAGTCTACGGCGGTGTTTACGTCCAAACGGGACCGCCCGCACCGATGTATGAGACCGTTCCCGTCTCGCCTGGGCCGAACTATTATTGGGTAGGCGGATTCTGGACCTGGAACGGCTACCGGTACGTGTGGCGTCGCGGGTACTACGCGACGCGGCCGTATCGCGGAGCGGTGTGGTACGGCGGACACTGGACGCACGCGCGCGGCGGATGGTATTGGCACCAGGGCCGCTGGGCCCGCCCCTACTAGCAAAAACGACGCCCCACCAGATCGCTAAGATTCGCCCACCGGCTTGCTTCCACCGGTGGGCGATGGCGTTACGGACGTTGAACGACGAGGCTCATGCAGCTTCGGCGTTCGATGCGCCTCTTCGACGTCGTACTTTTCTTTATCGTCGCCGGTTCGAACTTACAGTGGATTGCCTCGGCGGCGGCGGCCGGAGCCAGTTCGCTCGTCGTCTGGCTGATCGGCGGGATAACGATGTTCGCCCCGATCTCGATTTCGGTTGTCTTCCTCGCGTCGCACTATCCCGACGAGGGCGGCATGTACGTTTGGAGCAAACGCGCCTTCGGACCGTTTGCCGGATTCATGACCGGCTGGACGTACTGGGCGAGCAACATTCCCTACTTTCCAGCGTTGCTCTACTTCGCCGCCGGCAACGCGCTCTTCATGGCGGGTTCGCACGGCGCCGCGCTCTCCGCATCGCCGCCCTACTTCATCTCGTTCGCGCTGGCCGGTCTGGCGCTCGCGACCATCGTCAACCTCTACGGCCTGAACATCGGGAAGTGGCTAACGAACGTGGGCGGCTTCGCGCGCTGGGTCGCAACGCTTCTGCTAATCCTTCTCGGCGCGGTGGCGTGGTGGCACTTCGGCTCGGCGACGCCGCTCACGAGCGCCTCGCTGCGACCGGGCTTGAGCCTCAAAGACCTGATCTTTTGGTCGGTGATCGCTTTTGCGTGGACCGGCCCGGAAGCGGCCTCGTTCATGGGCGGAGAGATCGAGAATCCGCGCCGCTCGATTCCGATCGGTTTGGCGATCGCCGCGCCCGCAATCGCCGTCATCTACGTCGTGGGGACGCTCAGCCTGCTCGTCGCCGCCGCGCCGCACGATATCAACTCGTCCGTCGGCGTCATGGACGGAATCTCACGCACCGCCGCGCGCTTCGGTTGGGAGTTTCTCACCCCGGTTGCGGCGCTGCTCGTCGCCGTCAGTTGTCTCGGCAGCACCGGCGCGTGGCTCGGAACCACCGCGCGGATTCCTTACGTTGCCGGCATCGATCACTATCTGCCGCCGGTCTTCGCGCGCATCCATCCGCGCTGGGGTTCGCCCGTTGCGGCGTTGATCGCGATGGCCGCAATCGCCGCGATATTCATCTTCTTGGGGCAGGGCGGGACGAGCGTCAAAGGAGCCTACGACGTGCTCGTCAGTTCGACGGTCATCGTCACGATGGTGCCATTCGTTCTGCTCTTCGCGTCGGCGCTGAAGTTTCACGCGCTGGCGAGCACGCCGGCCGGCATTCGCATTCCAGGTGGATCGGTCACGGTCTGCGTCGCCGCGTTCGTCGGCCTCGTAACCACCCTCGCGGCAATGGTCTTTGCGGGCTTTCCCGCCGACGACGACCCGAACAAGGGGCTCGCGGTCGTGAAAGTCATCGGATTGACGGGAGCGATGGTCTTTACCGGAGTCGCAATCTTTCTGCTGGGCCGCCGCCGGGCGCTCCAAACGCAAGCGCCGCCGCATGCGTGACGAAGTCTTCGTTCGCCGTCTCGAAGCGTTCGGCGACATCGTCATGGGCTTCAGCCTCGCGCTGCTCGGGCTCACGCTCGTCGTTCCCAACCACGCCGCAGCATTGGTCGACAATCCGACCTGGCTAATCGCATACGTCTGGACGTTTGCACTCGTGTGCATCATGTGGGCCTCGCACTACTGGACCTTCCGCTACGTCTTCGTCCCGACGCCGTTTTGCCTGATCGTCAACTACGCGAAACTGGCGCTGACGGTTCTGCTCATCTTCATGGTCCAGGTGCTATTGCGCTCGAACCAGACCGGATCGCAACGCGACCTCATCTACGCAAACGAGCTCTACTGGGGCTGCCTCACCGCGATATGGGCCGCGTCGGCCGTGCTTCTCATCGTCGGGCTGCGGGACCGCCGCGCCTACCTTCCGCCCGAGATCGTTGGGCGCTGCGTCGTCCGCATCTACCGGGTCGCGGCGGCCGCGCCGGCGTTGATCGTCGGAATCATCATCGGCGCGCGCGGCCCAGCCGGCCGGATGTCGACGGTGGTCGCGGTCGCGATGCTCGTTGGCCTCGCGATCGGACGCGCCGCGGCGGCCTGGGCTTCGCGGCTCGCGAAGCGGCCTAGTGTTTGATGATCGTACTGTGCAGCCCCAGCGGCTGTCCGCTCAAGACGACCCCGGCAGTTTCGACGATTATCGCCACGACGACGTAAGC
>DATAWH010000036.1:0-24590 GCA_036267315.1 Candidatus Cybelea sp.
GGCAGTTGCAGCGGCGATACATGCAGCTCGAAGGAATGACTGCCGTTAGCGACAATCAGACCGCCAGGCTTTCGGCCGTTATCAGCTGATCGCCACTTCGCCGAGGTTGTGGTTCATACACCACGAGTCGGGACACGATCCCCGATAGCAGCCTGATCGCGATCAACAATAGGCTGTACGGCACGACGATTCAGGGTGGCGATGATAATTACTCCGCCTGTGGACGCGGTAAGTTTTTTGCCGGTTGCGGAACAGTTTTCGAAACGACCACCTCGGGTGAGGAGCGAGCGCTCTATCGATTTGCGGGCGGCGAGGATGGCTTCTACCCTAAAGCGGGCCTGTTCGCGCTCAACGACACCCTGTATGGGACGACGAGCGCCGGCGGCAGCCCACATTGCGACAATAAGTACGAGAAATTATGTGGGACGGTTTTTTCGCTCAGTCTCTCCGGACGGGAGCGCGTTCTGCATAGGTTCACTGGTTCTCCCGACGGCATTGGCCCGTCCGCGAACCTCATCGCAGTTAACGGCGTGCTCTACGGTACGACCGTAGGCGGCGGCCGTTCAAGAAAAGGCGACGGGTGTCAGTACGACGGCTGCGGTACAGTTTTCCAAATCAGCACTTCAGGCAATGAACGCGTACTCCACGCTTTTAATGGCGGCAAGGACGGTGCCGGACCATCGGGCCCTCTTCTTTCTATGAACGGGACGCTCTACGGCACGACGACCTACGGCGGTTCCTCCCAGGGCGGATGCGGAACGGTTTTTAAGGTAACGACGTCCGGGCGCGAAAGTGTTGTTTATCGCTTTAACGCCACGAAGGGTGGTTGCTACCCTATAGGCGGCGTCGTTGAAGTCAAAAGAATGCTTTATGGAGTAGCTAGCTTCGGCGGAAGCTGTCCTGATTGCGGCGTCGTGTTCCAAGTGAGTCCCACCGGAACGGAGCAGGCAATTTATATGTTCAGCGGTGGGGCAGATGGCGGCCAGGCGCTTGCGGGCCTCATCACGCTTAGAGGTGCGCTTTATGGTACGACGGGCAACGGTGGCTCGGGATGCAGCGCGTCCTTTGGGTGTGGGACAGTTTTCAAAGTTACAACCTCAGGTGCAGAGCGAGTGATCTATGCATTCAAGGGCGGCAATGATGGTGGAGACCCTCGAGCTGCGCTCTTGGCCTTTCGAAACAGGTTCTACGGAACCACCATCGGAGGCAGCGGTTACTCTTGCGGATTGACGAGCGGCGGAGGTTGCGGTACCGTTTTCAAGCTCCGGCCATAAGAGGCTGAGCGACGAGGCTAAGCGGCGTTCCCTGCGCCCGTTGATAAATGAAGACGCTTTGGGCGTCCGCTACCGCGAGATTCCCGGTCCTCGGATCCACGGCGCCGCCTGAAGGCCACCTGCGGGGTGCAAATTTCCTATGTTCGCGCTAGGGCCGGTTCAGGCACACCGTTCGGACCTTACGTGGGCGACGTCGCCAACATCTTCGCCTCTGCCGCAAGATCCGCGACGTCGATCTGCGCGTGCGCGGCAAGCCGCAGCAGCAGTTGATTCTGAAGCTCCTGATGGTAGAGCAGCCGCGAGATCGAGTCGTGGTCGGCTTCGGCGCGCAGCTCCGCGTGCTGCGTCTGCTGCTTCTGCGCTACGGCGATGACGAAGATCAAAATGAGCTGCAGAACGTTCGAGCACGTTAGGAGGAAGACGAACGGAAAGGGATCCCAGTGCGTCGCCCAGCCGACGACAATCCAAAGGATCTGAACGATAATGGCGAGGAGCAGCGCGAGCGGAGCACCCGTCGCGTCGGCGATGCGCCGGCAGATCTTCTCCGTCTCGCTGAGCTGATCTTGATGTTCGGCGTTGACGTCGTCGACGAGTGGATGATTCTCGACGCCGTTGGTTTGAGTCATTCGAGCCTTTCCTTTCTATCGCCGTTGAGCGGACGTTCGAAGAGCCAACGGGTGACTGCCGTTTGCACGAGGGCGTGCTCTTCGCGGTGAAGGCGTTCCATTAGCTCGGCTTCTTCTTCTCCCGGTAAGACGCGCAGCGGTTTGCGGGCAAGCACCGGTCCTCGATCGGTCGCCGGCGTCACGCGATGCACCGTCGCGCCGATCCAAGGGCTTTTGCAGGCAAGTGCATCGCGCACCGCGTGCGGCCCGCGAAAGGCCGCGGTGCGCGTCCCATCGGGCATGACGACAGAATCCTCGGCGGGATCGAGGGGCAGATAGGCCGGATGCAGGTTCAGCACGTTCTCGAAACTGCGCACGAAGGGCCCGCTTAGCAGATGCATCCAGCCCAGCAGCAGCACGAGATCGGCCTGCTGCGCTCTTACTTCGTCGAGGAGCCGCGCGTCGTACTGCGCGCGCGTTTCGTTGGCGCGATTCCAGACCAGCGCGCGTACCTCCGGCACCCCAGCGTCGCGCGCGCGCTGCAGCGCGAACGCGCGCGAGTTATTGCTCACAACCGCCACGACGTCGATCGGTAAGGCTCCTGCGGTCGATGCGTCGAGCACGGCCTGCAAGTTGGTGCCGTTGCCCGACGCCATCACCACCGTACGTGGGCGCGGAGCGAGCAGGGCATCCCGATCGAAGGTTTCGGCGACCCGCGCGCCCACCGCGTCGCGATAGTAGTCGATCAAAGACGCTCCGCTAACGGCGGGAATCAGCGCGCGCGCGTAGCCGCGAGCAGAGAGCTCCGCAAGCGCGCGTCGCAACAACGCAACGCCAATGCCGCTCTTGCGCCGCGCCGGAATGACTCCGAACGGGCCGAAGAGACCGACGTCGCGCGCGTGGCCCAAGCCCGTGAGCCAACGAAACGTAAGGCCACGCGCGTCGATCGTCGCAAAACCAGCCGGCGTTTCGCCGTCGCGCACGAGCAGCGTTGCTCCGAGCGCGGCTTCGCAGCCCCACGTAGCGCTAAACGTCTGGTCGATCCACGCCAGCGTACGCTCGTCGGCGGCTGCCGGCGAGGACACGTTGGCATCGTGTTCCGTAAGAGGGAAAGCGGAGAGCGTATCGAGGTCGACGACGAGATTGACGAGCGCCGGCACGTCAGCTATGGACGATGACCTGCGGTTCGTCGCCGGTCCGCGTCTCGATCCAGCCGACGACGCTCGCGCCCGGCACCGCCGCGACGGCGGCGGCAGCGTCGGAGACCGGTACGACGAGCGTGTAACCGACGCCCATGTTCAGTACCCGGTAGCGCGCGTCCGGCGGCAGATTGCCGCGGCGCACGAGCTCGGCCATGATCGGCGGTATACTCCAGCGCTGCTGCTCGAAAACCGCTTTCACGCCGGGCGGCAGCGTGCGGCCCACGTTCTCGAGCAGACCTCCGCCCGTGATGTGGGACATGGCCTTCACCCGCGCGACGCGCTCGATCGCGCGCACGTCCTCATAATAGGAAGGATGCTCGGCCAGCAGTGCATCGGCGAAGGTACCGGCGCCAAACGGCGCGTTCCACTCCGACCGGTCGATTAGCGCTCGGGCGAGCGAATAGCCGTTGGTGTGCAGGCCGACGGCCGGCAGCCCGACGATCGCGTCACCGGCCTCAACGCCCCCGAGCCGTGACAGCGCTTCCACGTCGACACTGCCGACGATGGTGCCGGCCAGATCGAAGTGCCCGGCTTGATAGAGCCCGGGCATCTCCGCCGTCTCGCCGCCCAACAACGCGCAGTCGTGGCGGCGGCACGCCTGGGCGCATCCGCGTACGATCTCGGCGGCAACCGGTGGATCGAGCTTCCCAACGGCGAGATAATCTAAAAAGAACAGCGGCGTCGCGTCGCACACCAAGATGTCGTTAACGCAGTGATTGACGAGATCGGCTCCGACGCTGCCGTAGCGTCCGAGCTCGGTGGCGATGAGCACCTTCGTGCCGACGCCGTCGGTCGAGGCGACGAGCGCGCGGCCGCCCCCATCGGGAAGGCGAAAGATGCCCGCAAACCCGCCGATGACGTCGAGCTGAGATGGATGCCGCCACTGCCCGAGCACCTCCCGGTAGCGCGCCACGGCTTCGTTGCCGGCGGCGACGTTAACGCCCGCCTGGGCGTAACTATCCGGGGCGGCTTTTTGCTCCGTACGAGGATTCTCCCAGCTTTCCGCCATAGGCTGGCAGTAGTTCACCGTTCGAAAGGTTCACCATGCAAGTTCGTCTTAGTCACGATGCGCCCGACCACGTGCGGGCCGGGGCTCTGGTCGTGCCCTTCTTCTCCGACAGCGCTCTCGACGGCACTACCGCGCAGGTCGATACCGCGCTCGGCGGCGTCATCGCCGATGCGCTCGCCGGCAAAGAGATCGCCGGGCGTCTCGGCGAGCACGTTCTCGTGTACGCCAAAGATCGACCGTATCGCCGCGTTCTGGCCGTTTCGCTCGGCGAACGCGCTCGCTTCGAGCCAAACTCTCTCGCGCGTTACGCCGGCACCGCCGTGCGCTATTTAGGCCGCCGCAACGTCGAAGAGATTGCCTTCGCGCTGCCGGCTGAAGCAAAGGGTCGCGAAGCAGCATGCGCGTCCTTCGTCGCCGAGGGCGCGATCGCCGGTGCGTTCGAAACGACGCTCTATCAAGAGAAGCCGGACCGGAAGATCGTGACGAGCACCGTCACCGTTTTGGCCGGATCGCTCGACGAAGCGGAGCTGCAGCGCGGAATCGCGCGCGGTACCGCGCTCGGCAACGCGGTGAACCTCGCGCGACGACTGGCGATTACGCCCGCCAACGACATGACTCCCACGCACCTCGCCGAGGAAGCGACGAAGGCGGCGAAGGCGAGCGGAATCGAGATCGAAGTCCTCGACGAAGAGCGGGCGCGCAGTGAAGGCATGGGTTCCTTCCTTTCAGTGGCGCAGGGCAGCTCGCAGCCGCCCAAGTTCATCGTCATGCGCTATAACGGCGACCCGGGAAGCAAAGAACTGCTCGCGCTCGTCGGTAAAGGCATCACCTTCGATACCGGCGGCATCTCGATCAAGCCGGCCGAGCGGATGGAGGACATGAAGTACGATATGTCCGGCGGCGCCGGCGTCATCGCGGCGATGACTGCGCTGGGTGCGCTCAAACCCAAGCTCAACGTCGTCGGCATCGTTCCGGCTACGGAGAACATGCCCGGCGGCAAGGCCACCAAACCCGGCGACGTCGTCACGGCGATGAACCGCAAGACGATCGAAGTAATCAACACCGACGCCGAAGGCCGGCTGATTTTGGCCGACGCGCTCTGTTACGCGAACAAGCTTGGCGCGACGAAGATCATCGACGCGGCTACGCTGACCGGCGCCTGCGTCATCGCGCTCGGGCACGCGAGCTCGGCAGCCATCACCAACGACGAAGCCTTCGGTGGCGAGTTTCTCGCAGCGGCCAAGACGACGGGCGAACGGTACTGGCAGATGCCCTACTACGACGATTACTTGACCGCAATGAAGAGCGATATCGCCGACCTCAAGAACACCGGCGGCCGCGCGGCGGGCACGCTGACGGCGGCGGCGTTTCTGCGTGAGTTCGTCGACTCGACGCCGTGGATTCACCTCGACATCGCCGGCACCGCCTATCTCGATAACGAATCGGCGTGGCAGGCGAAGGGTCCGACCGGAACGCCGGTGCGCGCCTTCCTCGCGCTGGTCGAATCGCTCGCGCACAACGGAGCCGAAAAGTCCTCTTCCAACGGAGCGAGGCCCGCAGAGCTAAAGGTGTGAAGGCAGCGCGCAACGGCAGCGAGAGCGCTCGGCCGTACGAGCCGGAAAAAAATCCGGCGATCCGCCGCCTGACGGCGGGGGCCATCAAACGCCGAAAAGGCAGGACGCTCTTTCCGGTTGCGACCGCGTACGACGCGCCCTTCGGGCAGTTCGTCGAACGCGCGGGAATCGATGTCGTCCTGGTCGGCGACAGCGTCGGCAACGTCGTCCTCGGCTTCGACGAGACGACGCCGGTCACGCTGGAGAACATGATCTACCACACGCAAGCGGTCGCGCGCGGAACCACACGGGCGCACATCATGGCCGATATGCCGTTTGGCTCTTATCAAGTCAGCAACGAAGACGCCCTTCGCTCGGCGATCGCGCTGGTCAAATCCGGCGGCGCGTGTTCGGTGAAACTCGAAGGCGGTCGCGATCAGGCCGAACGCATCCGCGCCATCACCGGTGCCGGCATTCCGGTCGTCGGCCACATCGGGGTCACGCCGCAGACCGCCGGCCTGGGCCCCGGCTTCAAAATGCGAACGCATCGCGATCGACTCATCGACGACGCGCGATCGGTCGAAACGGCCGGAGCGTACGCGATCGTGCTCGAGGTCGTCGACTACGAAATCTCGCGCGAGATCACCGAGATGCTCTCGATCCCAACGATCGGCATTGGTTCGGGTCCACACTGCGACTCACAGGTGCTCGTGCTCCACGACATTCTCGGGATGTATCCGCACTCGCCGAGTTTTGCCAAGCGCTACGCGGAAATAGGCGAGGCGGCGACCGAGGCGCTCAAAGAGTACGCCAAAGAAGTCTGCGAGCGGATTTTCCCCGCCTAGGCGAACCCGACAGTGCCTGGCAGTTGGCACTCTGCGGGTCCAAACTGGGCGCTATGCTGGAAACGAACGACTCGTCCGATCCTCTGGTCATCGCGCTCCGCGCTTTCGAGCGCGTCCTTCTTGCGTGCGACGCCACGCCTCGAGCGCGTCGACGCGGCGCCGCAGGAAGCCAACCTCGTCAACAAGCGCCAGACCACCCGTGGCCAACTGACCGGCCTGCGCCGGCGACGGTGATTCCGCTTCGTCCTCGGCGCCGGTAGGCGTCGCGTCGCGCACGCGCGCGCCCGCACGCTCGAGCGCCGCGGTAACGAAACTCGCGGCGCGCGCTCGCGCGGCGTCGGTGAGCTTGCGTCCTATCGGACGGACTTCCAAGATGATGGACGACTTGTTGGCCTCGACCAACAGGCGCGATTCCTCGCGCTCGAGTCCGTAGAGCGCTTCTGCTGAGGTTCCCAGCGCGCGAGCGATGCGCACGATAACGCTGATTGAGGGATTTAGGCGCTGGTCGGATTCGATCTTGAACAGCGTCGGATGATTGACTTCGGCTCGGCGCGCGAGCTCGTTCTGCGACCAGCCCAACGCACGGCGCCGCGCGGCAATCCTCTTTCCCAGCGTCACCCATTTGGACTGTAGCGCGCCGCAAGCAAGACCCTTGAACCACGCGGTCTTGCCGTTTGGTCCTTAGCCCTTAGTCCTTAGCCCTTAGCCCTTCGCCCTTCGACAAGCCCAGGGTGACACGCCCTTCGACAAGCTCAGTGTGACACGTCCTTCGACAAGCTCAGGGTGACACGCCCTTCGACAAGCTCAGGGTGACACGCGGCGCCGCCCTTCGCCCTTCGACAAGCTCAGGATGACATGGCTCAGGGTGACAGGGGTTAGGCGCTGCTTGCGTGGAGTTCTTGCGGAGCGTGCGTCGACGGGACGTTGGGGTAGTCGCCGATGAAGCAGCCTAGGCACATGTCTTCCCTCGGGCGGCCGACCGCGTCGACGAGTCCAGGCAGACTCAGATAACCCAACGAGTCGGCGCCTGTCTTTTGCCGAATCTCTTCGATGGTGTAGTTGGCGGCGATCAGCTCGTCGTAGGTGGCCATGTCTACGCCGAGGTAGCACGGATGCTTGATCGGCGGCGACGTAATGCGCAGATGCACTTCGCGCGCGCCGGCCTCGCGCAGCAGCGCGACGATTCGCGGCGTCGTCGTCCCGCGAACGATCGAATCGTCCACTACGATCACGCGCTGATCGCGCAGGTTTTCGACGACCGGGTTAAACTTGAGGTGTACGCCGCGGGAGCGCATCCGCTGATCGGGGCTGATGAAGGTGCGCCCAATGTAACGATTTTTGATCAGGCCTTCGATGTACGGCAAGCCGCTCTCGGCGGCGTATCCGATTCCTCCGGCGACGGCGGAGTCGGGCACCGCCATCACCACGTCGGCGTCGACCGGATGCTCGCGCGCCAGGCGGCGCCCCATCTCGTACCGCGCCATGTAGACGGAGCGATCGTTGAGGCGCGAATCCGGACGCGCGAAGTAGATGTACTCGAACATGCAGAGCGCCTGCTGCGCGTCGTCGACCGTAATTCGGTGCGTTTCGATTCCGTTTGGGCCGATCCGTACGATCTCGCCGCGTTCGATCTCGCGCACGTACTGCGCTCCCACGGTGCCCAACGCGCACGACTCGGAGGCGACGACGTAACCGCCCTCGCTCAGCGCGCCGAGGCAGAGCGGCCGCACGCCCCAAGGATCGCGAAATGCGTAGAGCTCGTCTTGGGTGCACAGCACGACGGAGTAGGCGCCGCGGGCGCGCGCGAGCACCGCGGAGATCCGGTCGAGCATCGTTCCTTTCGACTCGACGATGAGCTTGGCCATCACCTCGGAATCGGAAGTGGCCTGCAAAACGGTGCTCGGGGCCAGCGATTCGCGCAACTCGTCGGTATTGGTTAGGTTTCCGTTGTGGGCAAAAGCGAAGTCGCCCAGTTCCGTACGCTCGAGCAGCGGCTGTGCGTTGACGACGATCGACGATCCGGTCGTCGAATAACGCGTGTGGCCGATGGCGACGTGGCCGCTGAGCTCGCTGAGGATCTCTTCGTCGAAGATGGCGCCGAGCAGGCCCATCTCCTTGTGCGAACGGATGGTGCCGCCGTCAGCGGCGGCGATGCCTGCGGACTCTTGCCCGCGATGCTGCAGCGCGTAGAGCGCAAAGAACGCGAGGCGGGCTGCATCGCGTCCGGGTGCGAAGACTCCGGTTATCCCGCACATCTCGCACCATTATACCAGGCCGCTACTCCGAAGATCGCCTACCGCCGAAAATCTGCAGCAAGGCAAGGAAGATATTGATCGCATCCAGGTAGATGCTGGTCGCCATCTGGACCGGCGTCAGGCCGTCCCCGCCGGCGCGTAGGCGGGCGAAATCGATCAGCACCAGACCGGAGAAAATCACCAGCGTCAGCCACGCATAGGTCTCCGGATGGATGAACCGGACGAAGAGCGAGATCACCCCGACAACCACCAGGCCGAGCAGCGCGATCGTGAAGATTCCTTGGAAGCGCCGCAGATCCAATCCGGTCGCATAGACGATCGCGGCCAAAGCAAACATCCCTAGGCCCGTCGTCACGGCCGCGTTGACGACCACGCTCGGGCCGAACGCGTAAAGATACTGGTGCACGACCGGCGCGATGCCGATCCCCTCGCAGAACGTAAACGCGTAGAACAGGATCAGCGAGAGCGGCTCGTTCTGGCGCACGGCGTTGATCGCCAGCAGCAGAATGAACCCGACGATCATCGCGACCAAGCCGAGGCCGAAGGGTATGCCTTGGAAGAGCCACGCGGCCAGCGCCGTCACGCAGAGGCCTAACGCGGTGAGACTCAGCACTTGGGCGAGCAGCGAGTTCGTGGGAACGGCCGGTGCGACGGGCCCTCCATAGGGCCGCTGCGGTTGAAAGCGATCAGCCATACGTTCCTTAATATCCCTTTCCCGAGCCGCAAGTTGCAGTCGAGAGGGTACGCGTCCTGCGACCCGCACCAAAGCCGCCGATTGCTAGGGCCGCTGCCACGGCGTCGGCGGGCAACACTCCCAGCAGCCCTCCCGTAGACCGGGGGCTCCGTTTACCCCCAGCGCGGGGGCGAGAAATCGTTACTTCTTGCCGATATCGGTCCGGTAGGTGAGATCGGCGGCGCCCAACCGTTTTGCCAGGCTTTTGACGTTTTCGTAAACGCGCGCGCGCGCTTGCTCGAGGTCGTCGCCCAGCGCCGTAACGGTCAGCACGCGGCCGCCGCCGCTGCTGACCCCGTCGCGGCTCCGCTTGGAGGCGCCCCAAAAAACCTGGCAGCCCTGAGGCAACGCGACGTCGGGGCTCAGGCCCTGCAGCGGCGTGCTGCTGCGCGGATAATCGGCGCTCGCCAGTACGACGCCGGCGCAGTGCTGCGGCAGAACCGTCGTCGCCGAGAGATCCATCGCGCCTTGCGCGGCAGAATACAGCAACCCGGCGAAATCGCCGCCGATTCGCGGCACGAGTACCTGCGTTTCGGGATCGCCGAAGCGCGCGTTGAACTCGATGACCTTCGGGCCGCCGGCGCACCACATCAACCCGCAATAGAGGACGCCGACGTACTCTTCACCTTCGGCGAGCAATCCGCGCAGCAGCGGCGCTAAGATGCGCTCGCGCACGCAGTCGTAGAGATCGTCGGGAAAGCCAGCCGGCGGTGAATACGCGCCCATGCCGCCGGTGTTCGGACCGGTGTCGTTGTCGCCCGCGCGCTTGTAGTCGCAGGCGCCGGCAAACGGAAGCATCGCGCGCCCGTCGCAGATCGCAAAGACGCTGACCTCGCGGCCCTCCAGCGGCTCTTCGAGCAACAGGTCGAGGCCGCCGCCCGGGACCTTCCCGCGCTCGTACCAGTCGGTAACGAGCGCTCGAGCGGCGTCGACGTGCGGCGCGACGACGACGCCCTTGCCGGCGGCGAGACCGTCGGCTTTGACGACGACGCCTTCGGCCTGCCAGGCATCGAGCGCGCTGCGCGCCGCGTCGAGCGAGTGCACGACGACGGCTTTAGCGGTTGGAATATTGTGGCGCTCCATGAAGCGCTTGGCAAAGATCTTGCTCGATTCCAGACGTCCCGCCGAGCGATTCGGCCCGAAGACGGGCAGGCCCGCATCGCGCAAACGGTCGCCGACGCCCGCGGCAATCGCGGTTTCCGGGCCGAGGACGACGAGGTCGATCTTCTCGGCGAGCGCACGTTCGGCGATGCCTTTGCCGTCGGTCGCGGCGATCTCCCAGTTTTCACCGCGCGATGCGGTGCCGGCGTTTCCCGGCGCGGCAAACACCGCGCTGCACGACGGCGACTGCGCTAAACGCCACGAGAGCGCGTCCTCGCGCGCGCCGTTACCGACGACCAGTACGCGCACGCGTCACTCCCACTCGACGGTTGCCGGCGGCTTGGTCGTAATGTCGTAAGCGACGCGGTTGACCCCGCGCACTTCGTTGACGATGCGCGAAGAGATCCGCGCGAGCAGATCGTGCGGAAGGCGCGCCCAATCGGCGGTCATGCCGTCTTCGCTGGTGATCGCGCGAATCGCGACTAAGTTATCGTAGGTTCGTCCGTCCCCCATCACGCCGACGCTCTTGACGGGCGTCAGCACCGCGAAATACTGCCACGGATGCGGTGAGAGCGTCGCGCCGTCGATCTCCTCCCGAACGATCGCGTCGGCGGAGCGCAGAACCTCGAGGCGATCTCCGGTGACGTCGCCGATGATCCGCACCGCCAGGCCCGGGCCGGGGAAGGGCTGGCGGGCGACGATCTCCTTGGGCAGCCCCAATGCTCGCCCGAGATCCCGCACCTCGTCTTTAAAGAGCGTGCGCAGCGGCTCGATCAGCGAAAGGTTCATCTGTTCGGGCAGGCCGCCGACGTTGTGGTGCGACTTGATCTTCTGCCCGGCTTTGCTTTGCGGCGTCTTCGATTCGATGACGTCGGGGTAGAGCGTCCCCTGAACGAGGTATTTGACCCCGGGAATTCTCGCCGCCTCCTCTTCGAAGACGGAGATGAACTCGTGTCCGATCGCGACGCGCTTGCGTTCGGGATCTTCCACGCCTTCGAGCTTGCGCAAAAAGCGTTCGCGTGCGTCGACCGCGATGACGTTGAGGTGCAGCACGTCGCGGAAAGCCGCGACGACTTCGGCGGCTTCGTTCTTGCGCAAGAGACCGTGGTCCACGAAGATGCAGGTGAGCTGCTCGCCGATGGCACGCGCGACCAGCGTTGCCGCGACGGCCGAATCGACTCCGCCCGAGAGCGCGCAGATCGCCCGGTCGCCGCCCACGCGCGCGCGAATTTCCTCGACCGAGCTCTCTAAAAACGACTCCATCGCCCAATCGCTGCCGAGGCCGACGATCCGATGGAGAAAGTTGTCGAGCACGACCCGCCCGAACTCGGAGTGCACGACCTCGGGATGGAACTGGACGCCGTAGATCTTCTTCTTCGGGTCGCCCATCGCCGCAACGCGGCAGCGCGCGGTCGACGCGAGCGCACGATAGCCGGAGGGCAGCTCCACGACCGAGTCGCCGTGTGACATCCAAACGCGCGATTCTTGCGGCACGCCGTCGAAGAGCGGGGTCTCGCGGTCGGCGACGAGCAGCGTCGCCGGACCGTACTCTGCATGATCGAGTTGGACGAGGTCCGCGCCGATGTCGCGCGCGAGCAGCTGCATTCCGTAGCAGATGCCCAAGATTGGCACGCCCGCGCGGACGATCTCGGTATCCATCTCCGGCGCGCCCTCGGCGAGGGTGCTCTCGGGGCCGCCGGAGAGGATCAATGCGTCGGGATCGCGCAGCGAGAGCGCGCTCCACGGCGTATCGTACGGAACGATCTCGCAGTAGACGCCCGATTCTCGAGTGCGGCGCGCGATCAGCTGGCTGTACTGCGCTCCGAAGTCGAGAATCAGGACCGTCGGCGGCATCGCTACGCCGTTAAGCTGCGGCGGCTGCCGCCGCTTTCAGCGCGGCGTCATAATCGGGCTCCGAGGCGACCTCGGGCACCAACTGCACGTACGAAACGGTGCCGTCTTTGGCGATGACGACGATCGCGCGCGCGAGCAGCCCGAGTTCGGAGATCAGCAGGCCGTAGTTCAGTCCGAAGCTGCGCCCGCGATAGTCCGAGAGCATTTCGAGTGAGACGCCGCCTTGTTCGGTGCCCCAACGCGTCATCGCAAAGGGCAGATCCATGCTGACGACCCAGGCTTTCACGTTCTCGGGGAGCTCGTTGAGGCGCGCGTCGAACTTTTTCGATTCCAGCGAGCAGACGCCGGTGTCGAGCGACGGCACGACGATCAGCAGTGCGGCTCGCTTTCCGGCGTCGAGCAGCGCCTCACGGTTTACGGTCGAAAGATCCGACGCGGTGAGCTCGAACTCCGGCGCGGGAGCTCCGGCATGCAGTTCGGGGCCGAGCAGCGTCATCGGGTTGCCTTTGAACGCTACCGCACCGGTGCGCTCCGGCACGTTGCCGACGGTCATAGTGGTTCCTCCGTTCGAAAAGATGAGTTCGGTTTGTCGATTCTGGAATTTAGGTCAACACGTCGGGGAGACGATTGGTGTCGCGAGCCATCACGACTTCCATCGCGATCCGTTCTCCCACCGAAACGTCGCGCCCCCAGCGATAGGCCGAGTAGGGCGTGTAGCGCGTGCCGGGCGAACCGGCGATCCGCAGCGAGACGTCGTAGCAGATCAGCTCCTTGGGCGGCCCCGCACCGACGATGCACTGGAGCGCGAACGGCCCGATAATGCCCGGCGGGACCAGTTCGCGCGCCGCTTTGACGAAGCGCTCGCCCATTTCGAATGCCGGCTCCAGCAGCGATTCGACGACGGTCGCCGCGATGTGCCCGGCCTCTTCTAAACGCATCGCCACCCCGCTTACGGCGCCGAACGCCGATGGCGGCACGTTACGAAAGCCCTCGAGGTTGGTCTGGCGCCGCGTGTCGGTACCGGAGAGTTCGAGTTCTTCCAACAGCGGTGAATAGAAAAAGTTGAAGTTGACCGAGGGGCCCAGAGCAAACTCCTCGATGCGCGCCGAGGCGAGGCCTTGCGCGCTGACCGTGCCTTCTTCCAACAAACGATCGCACGTCGCGCGATACTCTTGCGGTGACGACGCCAGGAAGAACGCCCGCTCGAAAGAGACCCGCGCGTGGGGTGCCTTTACCATTACCAGCCGATCGATCTCATCGGGCGATTCGTAGCGCTGCGGATGGCGGATCGCGGCTTGCTGCAGCAAAGCGTACTGATCGACGGCGCCGTGAAGCGACCGCTCTTCGGCCCGCAGCAGCCGGCGGCTGCCGAAGAACGGGACGCGCATCCGGCTTTCGATCTCGTCGTAACCGTACTTCGCGTGGAGGTAGACTTCGAAGGAACGATTGGCGATAAAGATCACGTTTTTCGCAAGCAGCGCGCTCTGCACGTCGTCGTCGAGGATGTCGGGAAAGGCGTCGAGCTCGAGCACCTCGTCGACGCAGCCGCGCCCGACGGGCGATTCTCTGCGCGCAAAGTAGCGCGTGTAGGTCTGCTCGCGGCGCCGAGCCGTGACGATCAAATTACGCAGACCCTGCGCTCGCGCGCCGTAGGCAACTTCCAGCGCCGAGTGGCTGCCGATCGAGCAGAGCGTCAGCGCCGAACGATCGTAGCCGGCCGGTACGGCGCCGTTCACGAGCGGCCGAGAAGCTTACGGGCTTGCGGGCTGTCCTGGTATTCGACGGTAAGAATTGCTTTGAGCTGCCCAGCCGCACGCCCGGACTGGGTGTCGGTCATTCGCGCCAGCGTGGTGTAACACCAGTAGAGCAGCATCGGCAGGTCACGATCGCGAGGATAGACTTCCTGCATCGCAACGATCGCTTTGGCGACTTGAAACGCCGGGTCGCTCTCGCGGTTCCCGTAGTTGTAGTCGAGCATGAAGTTGATGTGCTTGAGCTCGTTCTGGATTCCCAGAATCGACATGCCCAGCGGCCCGAAGTACTCGTCGGCCGGCGCCAGCGTCGAAAGATAGGCGTCGTGCGGCATCACGGTGACCGACGCGATCACGCGAATCGGATCGACGGCCTTCAATCGCGTCAGAAACGTCTGCGCGTTGGCGACGTCCTTTGCGCTGTAGCCGTCGCGATCGTCCTGCGCGCTCTGCGCGGCGGCAACGAACTCGTTCCCCCAGGTCGTTGGCAGATGCGCTACCGGGAAGGCCGGCGCCGCCGCGCGGCCCAGCGCCAGCGATCGCCACTGCGGGTCGCGCGTCAGCAGCCAGCCGCGCCAGTTCGCTTCGACCTGCTCGATGAGCGCGTCGCGGTCGCCGGGATAGGCGCGCACGTTGGCGGTCGCGTCTTCGTCGGCGTACTTGGCCAGCTGCTCGGGGCTGTTCTCCGAGTTCACGCGCGCGAGCAGCGCCTGCGCTTGAGCGATCGTCGTGAGGTCTTCGGAGTGCTTGCTGACCCAATCTGACGCTTCGCGCACCCACCAAACCGCGCCGTCGTGATTGGTCAGCGGATTATAATGCAGGCCGGTGCCGATCGCGACGGTCAGCGAGCAGAGCACCGCGTAGTTAGGATCGGTCGGATACTGCAGCGAGTAGGCGCGCCCGGCGTTGAAGATCGTCGAAAGATAGACCGACTGCGAGCGAAAGTTCCAACCGTCGGCATTCCCTTTGGCGAACGCGTCTTTCATCTGCGAGTAGAGCACCGCCGGGTCGGCCATCAGCGCCGCGCGCGCGGCGCAGGGGGCGGCGAAAACTGCGGCGGCTAAGAGAGCCGCGGCGATCGATCTATAGTACGCTCGAATCATCCAGTACCAGGCGAAGATTGTTCGTGAGCAGCGCGTTTTTGATCTCCCGCGCGATCCGGCGCCCCGTCGACATCGGCTCGGAGTAGTTGAGATACGAATACGGCGACCCGTCAATGAAGAGGTTCGTTCCGGCGACGATGCGCGCCGAGATCTCCATCACGTAGAAGTGAATGTCGGGCGTGATGATCGTTTCGATGCAGAAGGCGCCGAAGAGGCCCTTCGGTCCGCAGATTTCCTTGCTCACGCGCACGACGTCGTCGCCCATGCGCAGGGCTTCGGCAAGCATCGACTCCCGCAGCGAGACCGGTTGATTTCCGACCACGACGTACGATGGATCCACGTTCATGCCTTCCTGCGCCGCGGCGGGAATGCGCCCGAGGGAATCGACGTTAGTCTCGTAGCGGCGGTCCATGGACATGATTTCGAGTTTGTTTTGTAGCGGCGAATAGAAGTAGTGGATGTAGAGCGGAACGCCGATGATGTATTCTTGGATGATGTAGGCTTCCTTGAGATCGGCGGCGCGCGCCTCAAAATCTTGCGCGTCTCTGATGAACATGTAGCCCTTACCGCCCGCGGCTCCGTAGAGCTTGACGATGACGGGCCGGTCGATCTCGGCGCCGCTCCGAAACTGGCGCGGCAGCTTGAGGCCGGCGCGCGATAGCCAATCGCGCTGCAGCTCGCGGCTCGCCTCCCAGTCGAGGACGGCCTTGTTGCCGAAGTAAGGAATCGTCATCTTCTTATGCTCGTCGAGCGAGAGGTAGGCGACAAACGACCCGTGCGGCACGATGATACACTTGCGCCGCTGGAGCTCATCCATCAGCGTCATGAACTCCGAGTACCGCTCCAGGACGATGACGTCGTCGACGAACGCGAAATCGCGATAGAGCCGCTCGGTATCGCGATTGGTAATCGCCAGCGTTCGGAAACCCTCATCGTGCGCGCCCTTGAGAATCTGCAGCGCGGAATGCGAGCCGAGCGTCGCGATCGTGTACGGCCGGTTCATCGTGTTAAGTCTACTCGCCCTTGCTGGGAATGTCCCGTTTTCATCGCGGCGTCAGCAGATCGCGCGTTCGATTGCGGGGTTGCAGAGAAGCCGCTCGATCGCAGCGCGCAGACCGCCCGCCCCGATCGCCGCGCCGTGGGCGTCGAGCAGCCGCCACGCGACCGCGGATGGCCCGCGACCGCGCTCGGAGTCACGATTGCCGGCGTCGAGCGATTCGATCCACACCTCTCCCTCACGCGGCGCGCTGCGTTCGAGAATCGTCGCAACGTGCTTGTTCGGATTGAAGATCGTCTCGTCGGCGCGGACGCGCTCCAGGAGCGCGCGCGGGTCTCCACCGTCGTCAAAGAACCAGATCTCGCTACGCTCGACGCGGCCGATCCCCAGCCCCAGCCGCCGCAGCGCGACGGCGGTCGTGTAGGCGGTGTTGTCGGGGATCTTCAACGCGATCGAAACCGCGACTTTCGTCGACTCGGTCATCGCTAGCCGAGCACCTCGAGCGCCTTCACGAAGCTCTCGAAAAGCACGGAGCCGCCCGACGGCGCGAGCACGTCTTCGTGGCGGCGCCGCTCCAGGTGGTTGAAATCCCAGCCGTCTCGTTCGGGGTGCGGCATGATTGCGAGCACGTTGCCTTCACGATTGAGCAGGCCCGCGCAGCCGAGCGCGGAGCCATTTGGGACCGCGGCTGCGTCCACGCTGCCGTCGGGGTGCGCGTAGACGAACGCGAGGTGACCGCCGTCGACGATCTCCTCCAAGTGCTCGCCGCCGGCAGCCAGCCGCCCCTCGGCGTGGGCGGCCCACGCCGGCACGAGCGCCTGTTCGGAGAGCGCGGCGGTAATCGCGCTGCGCTCGGGCGGAACGGCAAGCTTCATGTGCACGTGCCGGCAGACGAAGTGCGGCTCGGGCGCGTTGCGGGTAAAGGCCGCGGTCGGGCGGCGGATCTCGCCGGTGCCGGGCACCAGGCCGGCCTCGAGCAAGATCTGCGCGCCGTTGCAGACACCAAAAACGAGCTTTCCTTTGCGAGCGGCTTCGATGACGACGTCCATCACGCGGTCGTGGGCCGCGATCGCGCCGGCGCGAATGCGATCTTCGTACGCAAAGCCGCCGGAAAGAACGAACGCGTCGTAGGCCGCGAGTCCGGAAACGTCCGACCAGTGCACGAGTTCGGCGTTCCCACCGCAGTCGAGCAGCATCCGCAACGTCTCTTCTTCGGAGTTGGTGCCGGGAAAGACCGGCACCGCGATGCGGGCCTTCACGGATAGAGCGCCTCCAGCGGCCGTGACCAAATTTCGTGCAAGCGGCTCACCGCAAAGCGCGTTCCGTTGACGATGAGTTCCGGCGCGTCGATCGTCCGCCCGATCTGCAGCGCCCCGGTGACGTCGACGCCGCCGTCGCCGGTAACCTCACACAAAAAGCCGCCCGCTTCGCAGAGCGGGTTGCCGAAGTCGATCTCCGCGCCGATCTTTCGCCCCGCCTGAAGGGCGTCGAAGGCAAGGCGGGCGATCGCGGTGAGCACGCCTCCATCGCCCAGTGCCCGGCACGAAAGCAGGACGTTACGCGCGTGCGCGTCCCCAACGATGCCGATCGCCGCACGCTCCGCATCGTATTCGATGGCGGGCAGCGTGCCTTCCACACCAAGCAGTTCGGCGAGCACGGAGCCGCCGATAGCAAGCTCGCGGCTTCCCACCCAGAGCAGCGTCGAACCCGGCGCCTTGAAACCCGGCGTCACCGTCACCGAGACGTCGTCGATGACGCCGATGCACGCGACGATGGCGGACCCCGGAACGGCTTCATCCGCGGACGACTCGTTGTATAAGCTGACGTTGCCGGAGACGAAGGGCAGGCCGAGCTCGTTTGCGGCCAGCGCCAGCCCGTCGATGGCGGCGACGAACTGGCCGTATTGCTCCGGCTTGCGCGGGCTTCCAAAGTTGAGGCAGTCGGTGAGGCCGATCGGCTGCGCGCCGACCGCGACGACTCGGCGGACCGAATCGAGCACCGCGCGTTGCGCGGCGTAGCCCGGATCGATGCGCCCGTAGCGTGGATTTCCCGCGACGGCGATCGCGACCCCAAGCGGAGAGCCCGTAATCGGCGCGAGGACGCCGGCGTCGGCGGTGCCGCGCGCTAGAACGGTGCGTCCGCGCACGACGCCGTCGTAGCGCCGATACAGCGGTTCGCGCGAGCAGACGTCGCGATGCGCGAGCACGCGCGGCAAAAGGTTACCGACGTCGACCGCCGGCAGCTCCTGGGGGGGCTCGTGATAGATCACTTCGGTGTAGGGGAGTTCGTCTCGAATCGAGCCGGTCAGAAACTCGCTTTCAACGTCCATCACGACGCTGCCGTGCGCTCGCAGCACGTAGCGCGGCTCCTCGGTGACGACGCCGATCTCGACCGCGCGCGCGTTGTAAGCGATTTCAGGCAGGCTAAACTGCTCGTTGTAGATGCACAGCAGCTCGTCGACCAAGGGCGGCGGCACGATCCACATCAGCCGCTCCTGCGTTTCGCCGACGGCGATCACTTCGGGCGGCAAACCATCGAATGCGACGTTCACGCGATCGAGGTCGATCTGCGCGCCGTAGCCGCCGTGCCCGGTCATCTCGGCCGAGCATCCCACGATGCCGCCGGCGCCGAGGTCTTTGAAGGCCGCCTCGATCCCGCGCTCGCGCAGCACCGCAAAGACGCGATAGCTGGCCCGCATCAAGACGTTTTTCAAAAACGGGTCCGGGACTTGGACGGCGCCCTTGTTGAGTTGCGCATCGTCGGCATCGAGCGCGATTGAGGAGAACGATGCACCACCGAAACCGCTGGGATCGGTCGCCTTGCCGACGAGGACGATCGCCCACCCCGCCGCCCCTTTGGGCGCGTACGAGTGGACGATCTGATCCTCTCTGACCAGTCCCAGCGCCACGACGTTGACGAGTACGTTTTCGTCGAAGCCGGCGTCGAAGTACACGTCGCCGGCAAGATTGGGCACGCCGATGGCGTTGCCGTACGATCCGATTCCGTCGACGACGCCGCGCGCGACGTGGCTTTGATGCGAGTGCAGATCCTCGCAGCGGCCGAAGCGCAACGGATCGGCGACGCCGATCACCTCGGCGCCCATGCAGAGTACGTCGCGCACGATGCCGCCGATTCCGGTGGCGGCGCCCTCAAAGGGAACGACCTGCGAGGGATGGTTGTGCGATTCGTGCGCGACGACGACGCCGTAGCGCACGCCTTCGTGCGTACCGAGGTGCAGGATGCCCGCGTCTTCTCCGGGTCCCAGCACGGTGCGCAGCGTCTCGGTCGGCAGACGCTTGAGAAAGTGCCGGCTCGACTTGTAGCTGCAATGCTCGCTCCAGGCCGCGTCGAAGGCGGCAAGTTCCACCGCCGTCGGGGTTCGCCCAAGCCGCTGGGCGATGCGTTCGAGTTCGTCGTCGCGGAGATTAGCCAAGCGCCGGCTTTTGCGTTATAAGCGGCGCCTGCTGCAGCGATGCGTCGGCGTGCAGCACGGCGGTGCGCGAGTTCGCCTGCATCAAAAGCGTTCGCCCGAAGAGCACCGTGTCTTCCAGGCCGAAGAGTTTGGCGCACTGCATCATTAAGCCGGGAATGTCGTCGCGACCGTCGAGTACCGGCGCAGACGAGGACGCGTCGAGCATCGCGTGCAGCAGACCGTCTGCGCTTACCGCGACGATCGACAGGCGCGCGAAGCTCGCTTCGAGTTGGCCGAGGAGTTGCAGCACGAAACCCGGCGTCGTCGCCGGGCTGGCGACGTGACGGACGGTCGGAAGCCCGAGCTGTCCCAACGCACTGACGATTTCGTTCGCGCGTTCGATGCGTTCGGGCGAATCGGCGACAACGGCGACCATGCCCGGGCGCATCACCGGAAACGTTCCGACGAGATCGGCGACGCGTTCGTAGGCGCGCTTGACGGCGTCGAGCGCGCTGTCGTCGACGGTTTCGAGATTGCGGTACATCTGCTTGTCGAGCATCAGCTCTTCGCGCCCCTGCGGCCAGATTCGCCAGGAGTCGTTGTCGACGACATCGGCGATGACGAGCTGCCCCTGATTTTCGCCGCCCGCCAAGCGGCCGAACTCGATCTTGAGGTCGACGAGCAGTACGTCGCGCCGCCGCCAAGCGTGGGAAAGGATATCGAAGGTCAGGCGCGCCAGCTCGCTCATGACGCCAACCTCTTGCGGCGCCGCGATGCCGCGCGCAACGATCTGATCGGGAGAGATCAGCGGATCGTGATTGGCGTCGTCCTTGAAGAAAAACTCGATGACCCGAGGAACCAGCAGGGTCCCGCGCGCGAGCCCCGGATTTCGTTTGACGAACGAGCCCGCCGCGACGCCGCGCGTCACGACTTCGAGCGGAATCATGTTCGCACGCCGCACGACCATCTCGTTGTTGTCGTCGTCTTCACCGCCGGTGAGATAGTGGGTCGGCAGGCCGCAGAGGTTGAGCAGTCGGAAGACGCGCGCCGTCGTCTGCGCCGCCAACCGGCCCTTGCCCGCAATCACGTTGCGCCGTACGCCGTCGCCAGAGGAGATTTGATCGGTCTGTTCGACGACGAGCTGGTGCGGCTGGCCCGGGTTCTCGTACAGAACCTTCGTCTTGCCGCGCGCAATTTCGATCCCTTTGTTCACGTTAGGCTCACTTCGCGTTGACGCGGAAATTCCGGCAGCCGATCGATGCGATCGGCCAAAAGCCGGGCGCGCTGCGGCGCGGTGCCGACGTGTCCGCTCGGATCGAGCAGTTGGCGGATCTCCGCCGGGTCCAAAAAGGCGACGAGCGCGCGATCTTCGGCAAGCAGGCGCGCCAACGGGTTCTCCTCGCCGCGGCGCACGGCTTCCCACGCTTGCGCCGATGCGGCGCGCAGCACCTCGTGCAGCGCTTGCCGGTCACCGCCGGCGCGAACGGCCTCCATCATCACCGCTTGCGTTCCGGCAAAGGGTGCGTAAGTCCGGCAGTTCGCAACGATGCGACGTTGGTCGACTCGCAGTCCATCGACGACCTTACGGGCAAGCGTTATCAGTTCGTCGGCGCAGAGCAACGCTTCGGGCAGTATCACGCGACGGTTGGCGCTATCGTCGAGCGTGCGCTCCAAAAAGTTCGTCGCGGCGTTCTGCCACGCAACGTCGGCGTAGCCGGGAAGCAGCCGCGCGAGTGAGTTGATCCGTTCGGAAAGGATCGGGTTCTGCTTAAACGGCATGGCGGAGCTGCCCACCTGCGATTTCGAAAACGGCTCTCCAAGTTCGCCGAACCCGGGGCTCGCCAGAATGCGCACGTCGGCAGCAAACTTTGAAAGCGAGGCCCCTAATCCGGCCAGACCGCCGAGCAACAGGTAGTCGAGCTTGCGCGGATACGTCTGCGTGCTGATCTCGAGGGCCTCGAGCCCGAACCGCTCCAAGACGTACGATTCGATCTCAGCCGAAGCGCCGCCCGAGCCTGCCAGCCGCTCGTACGTGGCGGCGGTACCGACCGCACCGCGTAAGCCCTTGGTCGTTAGATGCTCGAAGACGAAGCGTAACTGCTCGTCGTCAACGAGCAAATCCTGAGCGTAGAGCGCGAACCGGTAACCCAGCGTCGTCGGCTCGGCCGGCTGCAGGTGCGTGAAGGCCATGCAGACGAGATCGGCGGTTTCGCGGATCTTCGCGCCCAGCGCCGCGAGCAGCTCGCGCAGGCTCGCGCCGATGAGCGAGAGCGCGAGGCGCAAACGGTACGTCTCGACCGTATCCTCGATGTCCATCGAGGTGGCGCCGAGGTGAAGCTTGCCGCCGCCGTGCGTGGCCTGCGACGCGTAGACGCGAATTTCGGCCATCAAGTCGTGATGGATTTCGCGTTCGATCGCGAGCGCTGCGTCGATATCGACGTCGCCAGCGTGCGCGCGCAAGTCGTCGAGCTCGCTCTGCGCGATCAGCCCCTGCGAGGCTTGCGCCTCGGCGAGCGCGACCCACACCGCGCGCCACAGCCGGCGGCGCGTCTGCTCGGAGAAGAGCGAACGAAGCTCCGCGCGGCCGTATCTCCACGAGAACGGCGAAGCGTAGGTGCGATAATCCATGGGCTGCCGAATGCCCTTCGCCTCGCGGGAAGGCTCCGCCTCGTCACCGTAGAGGAGCGCATGAAGGCGGTCGGCGCGTTGCTGCTCGTTCTGAGTTGCGCGCTTTCGGGCTGCGTCAAAAGCGGCAGCATTTCCGAAGGCCGGCACTCCTGGACGCGCGCCGGAGTGCTGCGCATCGCCCTGACCGAAGAGCCCAAGGATCTCAATCCGCTGCTCTTTGGCACCACCGGCGAGGGATTCGTCGACCGGTTGATGTTCGAGCCGCTGCTCTCGGCCGACCCCAAGGGCAATCCGGTCCCGATGCTGGCGGAGACCGTCCCCACCCAAGCCAACGGCGGCGTGAGCGCCGACGGCTTGACGATCGTCTACCATCTCCGCCGCGACGCGCGCTGGAGCGACGGCGTTGCGGTAACGGCCAAGGACGTACGCTTCTCCTGGGACGCGATCGAGAACTCGAACAACAACGTCGTCTCCCGGCACGGCTACGACGAGGTTCGCGCGATCGACACTCCCAACGCGTACACGCTCGTCGTTCACCTCAAAAAACGCTTCTCGCCCTTCGTCAACACGTTCTTCGCCGAAAGCGACCAGCCGTACGACGTCGTTCCGGCGCACGTTCTCGCGCGCTACGCAAACATTAATCGCGTCCCGTTCAACGGCGCACCGACCGTCAGCGACGGGCCCTTCCGGTTCGAGCGGTGGCTGCGCGGCGATCGGATCGAGCTGACGGCCAATCCAGACTTCTTCCAAGGGAAGCCCCGCCTCAAGCAGATCGACGTCGACTTCGTTCCCAACGAAGATTCGGCGATCAACCTTTTACGAACGCACGCGATCGACTACATCTTCCAACCATCGATTCAGACCTACCCGACGCTGCGCACGCTCACCGACTCGCGCATCGTCTGGGTCAGCGTCAATGGCTTCGAAGGCGTCGAGTTCAACCTCTCCCACCCGGTTCTCGCCGATACACGAGTGCGGCACGCGATCGCCGCCGCCATCGACAAGGTGTCGCTGACGCAACGATTGACGTTCGGGCAGACGACGGTGGCGACCGAAGATCTTCCCAACTGGATTTGGGCCTTCGACCCAAACGTGCGCGCGGTTCCCTACGATCCAGCGGCCGCGAAGCGTCTGCTCGCCGAAGCAGGCTGGGTCGCGGGCGCCGACGGCATCGCCCGCAAAAACGGGCAGCCGCTCGAGCTGCTCTTCGTTACCGACAACGCCCTTGCGACGCATCGCTCGGAGGCGATCCTCATTCAAGCGGCGCTGCACAAAATCGGCGTCTCGCTCGAAGTCAAGTACTACCCATTCGACATCCTCTACGCGCCCGAAGGCATGGGCGGCATCCAGCACAGCGGCAAGTTCGATCTATTGCTCTACTCGTGGTACGCGGGGATCGATCCCGACAACTCGTCGGAACTCACCTGCGACAACTTCCCGCCGCACGGCTACAACGATCCGCACTACTGCAGCGCCGCCATGGACGCCGCGCAAGCGATGGCGCTCTCGCACTACGACCAGGCGATGCGCACCGTCGCCTACTCAAAGATCGAGAACCTCCTGGCCGTCGACAACCCCATCCTCTTCTTCTGGTGGCAGCGCCAGCAAGAGGCAATCAGCGTCGACTTTCACGGCTTTGCACCTAACCCGGTAAACGAGGCTTGGAACGCGTGGAAGTGGAGCATTTAAAGGCCCCCCGTGTCACCCTGAGCTTGTCGAAGGGCCCCGTGTCACCCTGAGCTTGTCGAAGGGTGAATTGGTGTCACCCTGAGCGAGGCGCGAAGCGCCGAAGTCGAAGGGCCCGCGTGTCATCCTGAGCCTGTCGAAGGATGAGCTTGTTCGGCGTCATCCTGAGCTTGTCGAAGGGTGAGCTTGTTCGGCGTCATCCTGAGCTTGTCGAAGGGTGAGCTTGTTCGGTGTCATCCTGAGCCTGTCGAAGGGTGAGCTTGTCGGTGTCATCCTGAGCTTGTCGAAGGATGAGCTTGTCGGTGTCATCCTGAGCCTGTCGAAGGATGAGCTTGTCGGTGTCATCCTGAGCCTGCCGAAGGATGAGCTTGTCGGTGTCATCCTGATATGTTGGGCACACCCCCTTGTCGAAGGGGGTGTGCGGCCGGTACGCCGCGTCATCCTGTGACTTCGAGTCCGTGCTCAGATAGACGGCCGGCCGCATATCTCTTCCCAAAGATCGAACAGTATAGGAGGCGCTGCTACGCGCAGTAGCCTGGATCATCAGAGGGATTTCCAGGAGGAGAAACCGTGGACGTATTG